>JAIRKE010000019.1 GCA_031260295.1 Azonexus sp. | reverse complement strand
GCAGTATCCATACTGTGGCGCGCCCTGCGCCTTGTGCTCAGGCCCTTCTCTGGTTTTCGCGGGCAGCAAAAAGTACATAACACGCTCTAATCGAGCACCGCTTGTCGTGGTTCGGCTTCGCCTCACCACGACCTATGCCGTGCTTTGATTGGTGTTCCTTCACACTAACGGTCACGATTCTCTGGTCTCGCCCCGGAAGATGAAAAAAACCATCCTCATAGGTCGTGGTGAGCGTAGCGAGCGGATAGATCAGGTCGCGGGTCAGCGTATTGCCGATCTGGCGGGCATCGGCCTTCAGAATGTCGCGCCGCACCTCGCCTTGCAGATCGGCGACGCCGCTGCCCAGGCCGGTGGCTTTCGCCTCGGCGGACAGCACCTGGCCGAGAATGGCTTTCGATTGCGCCCGCTCGGCCCAATCAACCATGGCCAGGTGGGTGGCGCTGTCGCCGCTGCTGGTGATCTTCTGAATCTCGATGGCCATTTCCTGCGGCATGATGGCCCGCGCATCGTGGCCGAGCGCCGTGACGGCGCGCATGAGGCTGGCTTTTTCTTCCGGCTGGGCGCCGTTGTAATACTTGCCGATGATGATCGGCAGGCCATAGGTTTCGAGAAACTCCGCCAGGTCGCCGATGCCGTAGCTCTTGTAGAGAAAGGGCCAGACCAGCACACGGTAGAGCGGCAGCCGCGCGAGATAGCCGGTCTTGGCCTTGCCGGGCGTGTGCAGTATCCAGCCCATGCTGGTCAGCGCCTGGCCGTCCGGGCTGTTGTCGTTGAGGTGCAGCGCCCGGCGGGTCATGTCGAGGCGGAACCAATCCTGCGGCCGGGGATGAAAGGCGGGGATGTATTCACCGCCCCAGCGTTTCCATTCGAGTTCAATGGCGGCAAAGCCGTGGCCGACGCCATCCATCATGGCCAGCAGCACGGCGTCGAAATCATCGACCACGGTGCGCAGCATGTCCTCGGCCCAGGCGGCGGCCTGCTCCTCGGCGCGGCTGGCGTTGGGCGGCGGCTCGACGCTCCAGTCGAGCGTGACCACCGCGCCGGCGCGTTTGGAGAATTCGCATTGCAGGTGGGCGTCGCGGTCGTGCATGTCCTCAAAGAGCCGATGCTGGGCGGTGATGTCGCCGAGGTCGGCGGCGGCCAGAATCGCCGCCGCCCTGGCCGGCGTCAAACCGGCGAGCTGGCTTTCGATATAGGTGTTTTGTAAGGCCGCGACGCGGGCGGTCTGCGGCTCGGCGATGGTTTTGAGGTCGAAAGGGTTGCCGTATTGATCGAGTACAGAGGACTGATGACGGATGACAGAGGACAGATGGGTATTCTGTTCTCTGTTGCCAGTTGGCGCGCTGCCACTGATGACTGTTTTCTGATTGCTCATCTGTCCTCCGTCCTCTGTCTTCTGTCCTCTGATCAGAACATGCGGCGGCTGTCGCCGCCGTTAAAATCGTCGCCACCTGCCACCCGGCGGGGCATGGCCTGAAAGCCGCCGATCCGCCCGGCGCCGCTGGTGGCAAGCGCCCACAACATGTGCAGGGCATCGGGGCCATCGTCATGGTCGGCTTTGGGGAAGTGGCGCAACTGGTCGATCAGGGTGGTCTGGCCGGGGTGCAGGCGGATCAGGCCATTGACCATGTGCGGTTGCAGGCTCTCGATGCGCAGAACCTTGTCGGCAATGGGTGTGACGGCGCGGGCCGGGAAAGGCACGCCGGCCTGGGCCGCGCGCTTGACCAGTTCGCTGTATAAAAACGCCTGAAACTGCACGGTCTCGACCGACCAGAGCAGGCAGCGGTATTGCCGCTGCATGGCAATGGCATCCTCGATGATGCGATCCGGCAGGCGTTTTTTGATGGCCGCTTCGACCACGTCGAGAATGCCGGTCTCGCGGTTGAAACCGCCGACCAGAATGGCCGAGGGGTCACGCCCGGCCCCGGCCTTGCCGAGCGAGGGGTCAAGCGCGCCGTAGAACAGCCAGTCGGCGAGGCGATTGACCCAAAACTGGATGACCCTGGCGAAGGGGGCGTTGTCGCCGGCCACGGGATCATTCTGGTATTCCGAATCGAAGGTGTCGTGACCATCGCGGGCGCGGATTTTCATCAAGGCAAGGAGCGGACGGGCCGCCCAGGAGCAGAGGCTACCGGCATCCATCTCGGCTTGGCGGCGGGCGTAGAAGGCATCGGCGACCGCCTCGCCTTCGTTGCGCAGGATTTCTTCCCATTGCTCCCACAGCGCCATGTCATTCGGCCAGGCGAGCAGCGCCTTGAACCGGGCGGCGCGCCACAGGGGATTCTCCAGCGTGCGGTTCAAGACCGAGTCGTAATGCAGGATGGTGCCGATGTAGACCACGTCGAACTTGGCCCCGGCGCCGCCGAGCGGCAGCACGGTCTTGTTCAGCCAGGCTTGCAATTTGTCCCGCTGCTCGGGGTTCCTCACCTGTTCGTCGTTCTCGATGTCGTCGAGGACGCACAGGTCGGGCCGCCAGGGGCCGTGGCGCAGACCGCGCAGCTTTTTGCCGGAACCGGCGACCTGCACCTTGGCGTCATTCTTCGTGATGATCGTCGCTGCCTGCCACACCCGCCCCTGACCGCAGGCGTCGGGGAAGTCCATCGCGAGGCGCGGGTTGAATTCCAGCTCGGCCTTGATGGCTTCGAGCATGGGGTAGGCCTGGTCGATGGAATCCATGACGATGACCGGGTATCGCTTCCTGCCAGTGATGAGGCACCACAGGACAAACAGTTGCGAAACCAGGGTCGACTTGGCTTCGCCGCGCGGCGCGGCAATGGCATCGGTTTCGCTTTTGGCGCTGGCGACGATCTCGGGCAGGCGCTCGAACAGGTAGCGGTGCAGCTCGGATCGGTGCGGGCTGCGGATGTAGTGCGGGAAATAGGTGGTAACGAAGAAGCCAAAGTCATCCTGCGCGCGTTTCTGCCGCCGGGCGCGCTCGGCCGGGTCAGGCGAGAAGCCGGAAACCTCGGCCTCGATGCGCTGGCGCAGTTGCGCGGCAAAGGCGGCCAGGTCGGAGGCGGCGGCTTTGGCCGTTAATTTAGGCGCGTTGCCCACTGGCCCATGCCTCGACCGTTGCCAGCACGGCATCGGCGGTTTTGGGATGCTGGCGGATCAGCAAATCGGCAAACGCCTTGATGGCGCCGTTCTCAATGGCCAGTTGGTCGGCCTCGGGCATCATGCCCTTGCCGGCGGATTTCAGCTTGGTGATGGTGTCGCCGAGCGTCGCCATGGCTTGCAGTCCGGTCGCCACGTCGCCGCTGCCGGCGATGCTTTCGAGCAGCGCCTCGCAGCGCATCAAGCCGGCGGCGATGATGCGCCCCATGGCCTGCTCGATGCCGCCACCGGCGACGATCAGCGAGGCGGCGCGGAATTTGTCCCAATCGTCGCCCGCCTCGCGCGCGGCGCGAAACCAGTTGCGGGCCGTGGCATAGGGGACGCCGGCCTTGTCGGCGGCGGCCTCCAGCGGCAGACCGCCGATGCAGGCGGTGCGTAGCGGCGCAGACGGCCACCACGGACGGCGACTTCGTCGAAAGGCCAGGATTCTTTGTCGGCGCGGCGCTCGGCGGTACGCTTCGCAATATCAAGCACCGCCGCGATCTCGACCAGCGTTACGCTGACGGCGGCGGTGGGCAAAGGGGCGTTCATTCCATTTCCCCCATCGCCTGTTTGAGCCGCTTGATCTTGCGTCCGGCATCTTCCTTCAATCGCTCCAGCTTGCCGATCTCGGCATCGAACGCCTCCTTACCGACCAGCACCTTGCAGCCGCGCAGGTCGGCGAGCCAGGAGGTAATTTTGTGCGTCTCGCAGGCGACCTCGAGGGCCGGCAGATATTCCAGCGGAAAGCGCCACTGCTCGCGGCTTTCCGCCGTCCAGGCATCCAATTGATGCTTGGTGATCTCATGCCCGGTCAACTCGCTCATGCGGGCGGTAATCTCGAACCGGTTGCGTGGCGAGTCTTTCAACAGGTCGGAAAGCAAGTGCCTGACCGCCAGCCCGACATTGAGCGCACCCGGCAACGGCGCACGCGCCACCGGCATCTCGAACAGATCAAGTGTCAGCGAATCTTGATGGCGGCGCATGATGTCTACACCGCCTGTTGCAAATTGCCATTGTGTTGGCAACGAACTTGAGTAGACTTGAGACGTAACGCACGCATTCCACGCGGCTTCTTGCTGCCGTCCGTGTTGTAACGTGACGGCCATATGACCTGCGGAGTAACGCCGATGGCATCGGCGATCCGCTGCTCATTGAGCGGATAGCTGCGCACAAAGGCGTGCGATACAGAAGTGGCCGAGATGCCGTGATGTACAGCGAGCGATCGTATCGTCCATCCGGCCTTGTCCAGCTCGGCCTTGATGTCGGCGGGGTGCCAGTCCCCTTGACTGGTGGTTCTGGTGCGCTTTGCCATTTTCATATCCTCTCGTGGAAAATTGGATGAATGACGTTACACAGCAAGATTGTTCTGCAAGTCAACCGGGTTGACAGAATAATTTTACGTGTCGCACTTTAGGATTTGCTAATGCTTGGTTTGCGAGCTGATTTTTATTTTAAAAACAACGCGCTAGAAAAGTGCGACACGATAATTTCTGTGTCGCACTTTCTGTCGCACTTTCGCGCCGAAAGTGCGACATGACAATCAGCGAACGCCTAAAGACCGCGCGGGCTACGCTTGGGCTATCTCAAAAGGAATTTGCAGCGCAATCTGGCGTATCAGCACGCGGCTATCAGGGCTATGAGGATGGCCGTAGTGTTCCGGGGGGCGAGGCAATATCCAGCTTCGTGCGCCTTGGCATCAACGCCAACTGGCTACTGACCGGCGAGGGTCAGATGCTGCTCGCGGCGCCGCCAGAGGCGCTGAAGCCGGAGCCGCCGCCCGGTATGGAGATCAACGAGGATGCTCTCAAGGCCGTTGTTGCGGCGGTCAATACAGTCAAGCCGAATGCCAGCCAGTCGGAGCAGGCGGCGCTGATCGCCAGCATGTACTCAAGGCTTGTTGCCGAAGGCATCGTGACGCCTCAAGGCATTCATCGGCCGAAGCAATCGGCATAAATCGTCAAAATCGACGAAATCTACTAACGTGTTAATATCCGTGCCATGGGGGCGGATAGTTGGTTGTATTGGACCGTAATTGCTTGGCTGCTGAACAACAGGTCGGGTGGTATTGGCCCGTCTGACGGCGGTTTCCAGTTTAAGCGTATCGACGCCATTGTTGGCCTGCTCCGTAACCCGCCACAGAAAGCGGCAAACGACGATAGCTTCGCGGCGCGCCTGATGGCAATCATCATCATTCTGTGTTCAATCCGTGCCAAAACCAGCGCGAATTTTTCCAAACCCGCCCATTTTTCGCACCCCTTAACGCCCCCCGTTTTCGTGATGCAAATCCTTCTCAAAGCCGCATGGCTCCTACTCCTAGCACCCTCCCCACCCCCACCGCCGCCCAGTGCCAATACGATCACCACCCCACACCAGCCTGCGGCCTTCTGCCTTGTCGCTACGCTCACCACGACCTATGCCGCAGCACCCCAACCGCCCTACTTCAAATACCCCCAGGACTGCAAGCGGCCCTGCGCATAGCCAGCGGCCTCACCCTGGCGCGTGCGGCGCAGGAAGGCCGTGTATTGGGCGGCGGCCTCCTGGCGCTTGCCCATGCCTTCGAGCGAGACACCTTTGAGAAAGGTGATGCCGGCATCGCCCGGCAGCATTTTGTCGTAGGCATCGAGACTGGCGTAAGCCTTGGCTGGGTCGCGCAGACCAAGCGCCAGCACGCCACTCAACTTGTGCGCTTGCGGCTCCTGCGGATAAACCTGTTTGGCTTTCTCGGCGTATTTCAGCGCCTGCGTGTTCTTGTCCTGCGCTTGCAGGCACTGCGCCATCAAGAGGTTGGCGGCGTAGTCGGCCGGCGTTTTCTTCAGCGCCGCGGTGTACTG
>JAIRKE010000074.1 GCA_031260295.1 Azonexus sp. | reverse complement strand
CGTGAAACAGATGAGCGCCAATGATAGTGAGCACCTCGCTCGCGAAAGTAGGTCACCGCCAGGCTCCATCTCCATCAAAACCCCCTCCGCTGTACAGCGGAGGGGGTTTTGCATTTTTATAGAAATAGGCTCATGGCGATCAGGGCTGGAAAAGGCTTGGAAGTATAATCCGCCGCTTAAATACGGTGGAGTATGGGGATGAGTGACTGGCGCGATTACGGGAACGGCATCATCGCTTTCGATGCCGGTTATGTGCGGCCGCTGTTGGCGGCGATCCATATGGTTGTCGAGCAGGGCCGCGTGGCCTTCATCGATACCGGCAGCCGGGATGCCTTGCCCAATGCGCTGGCGGCCCTGCTGCGCTTGGGTTTGCCAACCACGGCGGTCGATTACGTGATCCTGACCCACATTCATCTCGATCATGCCGGTGGCGCTGGCAGCATGATGGCTGCCTTTCCCAATGCCCGTCTGATCGTGCATCCTCGGGGTGCTCGCCACATGGCTGAGCCGTCCAAGCTGGTTTCTGGAGTGACCGCCGTCTATGGGGCCGATTACGTGGCCAAGGTATATGGCGAGATTCTGCCAATTCCGGCCGAGCGTATCGTCGAGGCGCCGGACGGCCATGTTATCGATCTGGCTGGGCGCAGCCTGCGTTGCCTTGATACACCCGGGCATGCCCGACACCACATTTGCATCGTCGATCAGGCCAGCGGTGGCATTTTCACCGGCGATATGTTCGGATTGTCTTATCGCGAACTGGATGTCGATGGCCGTCCGTTCATTTTCCCGACCACTACGCCGACGCAATTCGAGCCGGGCGAAATGCGGGCGTCGATCCGGCGCCTGCTGGATCTGCAGCCGGAAGCGGTGTACCTAACGCATTACAGCCGTTTGACTGATGTGCCGCAACGCGGGGCCGAGCTTCTGCGCCGCCTCGATGCATTGATTGCCCTGGCCGAAGCCGAGGTGGGTGTCGGCGAGCAACGGCATGCCCGCCTCAAACAGGTGATGACTGACTATCTGCTGGCGCAGGTGCACGAGCACGGCTGTACGTTGGATGAGGCGTCCGTGCTTGATTGCCTGGGTACGGATATCGAGTTGAATACACAGGGTCTATGTGTCTGGCTGGATACGCGCAACGGCAACTAACCGGAGCCGTTGGCTTTAGCGCGCTGCTTTGCCGGAGGTGATCAGTTCGATGGCGCGGGCGGCGGCCACCATGCCGAAGACTGAGGTTACGCACACTGATGAACCAAAGCCCGCGCAGTTGAGACCGGCCGGTCCGGCTGGAATGGCGCAGTTCGGGTCGCCAGCCGGATAACGCAGCGGCTCGGTGGAAAACACCGCCGACACGCTGAATTTCTTGCCGCTGCGCGGAAAGCCATGGTCTCGTCGCAATTGGGCGCGGACCTTGGCCAGGAGCGGATCCTGGATCGTCTCGCTGAGGTCGGCCAGCGTGATGCGGGTCGGATCGAGCTGACCGCCGGCAGCTCCGGCCACCACGATCGGCAGGCCCCGCTGGCGGCAGTGGGCGATCATCGCTACTTTGGCCCGTACCTGGTCGATGGCGTCGACGACGACCGAATAATCGCCGGCCAGCCGTTCGGCGACATTGTCCGGTGTGACGAAATCCTCGACACAGTTCACCTGGCAGGCCGGATTGATGGCCACGATGCGCTCGCGCATGGCATCGACCTTGGCCTTGCCCCAGACATCGTCGAGAGCGTGAATCTGCCGGTTGGCGTTGGACTCGGCGACCATGTCGAGATCGATTAGCGTGATGTGGCCGACACCAGTGCGCGCCAGCGCCTCGGCGCACCAGGAACCGACGCCGCCGATGCCGACCACCACCGCGTGCGCCGCCCGCAGTCTGGCTGCGCCGTCCTCGCCGTAGAGGCGGGCGACGCCACCGAATCGCCGTTGGTGATCGAGACCCATCAGGTTTCGATGGTCTTGCGAATAACCACGTTGAACGGCGCGATCCATTCCGGCGCAAACTGCTTGTCGCAGGCATTGATTTCGGCGATGGCGCGCAGCACCGAGCGATTCTTGCCGCGATGAATGTGCTTGAGCATCACCGATTCGAAGGCATCGACGATCGACAGGATCTTGGCTCCGGCGCAAATGGCATCGCTCGCCAGCTCCTGCGGGTAGCCGGCACCGTCCGGCATCTCGTGATGCTGGGCGACCATCTCGGCCGCGCCTTCCCAGCCAGGAATGCGCAGCAGCAGGCCGGCGGCCAGGCCGGGATGGCTGTGCAGCAGTTGCTTGTCGTGGTCGGTCATCTTGCCGACCTTGAGCCATACCGATTCCGGCAGGAACATCATGCCGACATCGTGCAGATAAACCGCTGCTTCCAGTTGCTGCGGATTGACCGGACTGCCGGCCGCCTTGTTGGTTTCCAGGGCTAGGCGCAGGATACGCATGGTCCGTCCCTTGAACAGCGGCGAGCGGCTTTCCAATTGCAGGGCCAGCGAGCGGAAGAATTGCAGGTCGGCCGCGCTGCTTTTCGTTTCGCCGCTGTGGCTGTGACGATTACCTTGCGGCACACGCATCGGGATGTCGGCCAGGACAGAGGGGAAGCCGGTGACGACCTCGATCAGTTCGGCACAGAGCGTATCGACCTGTTCAGGCGATGCCTGCGCCATTTGCTCCAATCCGGTGAGTAGTTCCGGCAAGCGCAACTTGTCCAGCGGTTTGCCGTGCAGCAAGTCCTCGGTGGCCAGTTCCAGCCGGTCTACGGTGAGCAGGATCAGTTCGGCGAGCAGTTCGGTGAAGGCGATTTCACCGCCGCGAAAGCGCTCCATCACGCTTTCAATTAGGTGAGCGATGGTTACCCCCAAGGCGAACTTGCACAGCGAAGCGTCGCCCTTGATGTTATGGATGGAGCGGAACAAATCGCCGGTAATTTTCTGGTCTGCCGGGGTTTTCAACAGCCGGGCAACGTCGCGTTCGACCTCCGGCGCGCGGTCGGTCAGGGCATCGGCAAATTCCTCGAGAGCTTCACGATCCTGAATCACGGGAGCAACGAATGCTTGAGTATCCATGCCGGTCTCCACAAATAAATATCCAACCGAGGGAGTTTAGCCGAAAGCCTTGTCAATTCGCAGGCCATGGTCTTCTTCGGCCTTGACTGGCCCTTGTCCGGCCCCTAAGATTCCGCGCTTCAACCGAGAATTTCCCACCGTGACACTGGAACAGATCTACACCCTGATCGGCCCGGACATGAAGGCCGTCGACATGGTCATTCGGGACCGACTGCATTCCGATGTGGTACTGGTCGGGCAGGTCGCCGAGTACATCATCAACGGCGGGGGCAAGCGCATGCGTCCGGCCCTGCTGCTGCTGACCGCCGGCGCCTTGGGCTACCACGGAACCCGCCATCACGAAATGGCGGCGGTGGTCGAGTTCATTCATACCGCGACACTGCTGCACGACGACGTGGTCGACGAATCGGCGCTGCGGCGCGGTCGCGATACGGCGAATGCCATGTTCGGCAACGCAGCCAGCGTTCTCGTCGGCGACTTCTTACATTCGCGCGCTTTCCAGATGATGGTGGCAGTCGACGACATGCGCGTGATGCGCGTCCTGTCCGATGCTACCAACATCATTGCCGAGGGCGAGGTTCTGCAATTGATGAACTGCCACGATGCGGATGTCGACGAAGTGCGCTACATGCAGGTCATCCACTACAAGACGGCCAAGCTGTTCGAAGCAGCCGCGCAGTTGGGCGGCATTCTCGGCGGCGCAGCGCCGGAATTGGAACAGGCCATGGCCCATTACGGTATGCATCTGGGTACCGCTTTCCAACTGGTCGACGACGTGCTCGATTACTCCGGCGAAGAAGCCACGACCGGCAAGCATCTCGGCGATGATTTGGCGGAAGGCAAGCCGACGCTACCGCTGATCCATGTCATGCAGTGCGGCACTTCGGAACAGGCGGCCTGTGTGCGCAAAGCCATCGAGGACGGCGGGCGTGATGATTTTCCCGCCGTGCTGGCAGCCATCCGGGCCAGCAACGCCTTGGACTATGCTCGGGAGCGTGCGGTCGAGGAGGCAGCGCTCGCCAGAGCTGCGATTGCCAGGCTAGGGGATTCAAATTACAAAGAAGCTCTGCTACAATTGACCTTCTTTGCTGTTGAGAGAAATCACTAGATTCTCGCAACTTTCGGAGTGTAGCTCAGCCTGGTAGAGCACTGCGTTCGGGACGCAGGGGTCGCATGTTCGAATCATGTCACTCCGACCAAGGATTGTTTGAAAAGGCCTTGATAAATCAAGGCTTTTTTCATTTCTGGGCTAGGCGCGGATACGCCACAAACATCTCTGCCTGGATTCTCAAGCCAGTGAGCAACATCCAGCTAGCTTGAAAGTGTACCTCCGATGCCAAATGCTTGGGGCAGGCTTCGGAGGAATTCCCCTCTTTATTTATCCCCTTATCGGAGCCGACCATGGCCAAAGAAGAATTGCTGGAAATGCAAGGTGTTGTCGCGGAAGTACTTCCCGACTCCCGTTTCCTCGTGTCGCTGGAAAATGGACATTCGCTGATTGCTTATACGGCTGGCAAGATGCGCAAGCACCATATCCGCATTATTGCGGGTGACAAGGTGACCTTGGAGCTTTCACCCTATGACCTTTCCAAAGGGCGCATCACTTTCAGGCAAATCGAGGGGCGTAGCCCTGCTCCACGAGTCCGCCGCTGATGCCCAAGGGCTGTATTTGAAAGACTGAATGAATTTGGGAATCCTGCGTCCGGAACTGATTGCGCGCAGCCTGGCTGAACTGGTCGCTTTCCACCCGCCCGGCGATAATCCGGCTTGAGGCCGGGCGGCATTGCTGGCGGCTTGCGTTAATATCGCCGCAGGCTAGGAGTGGCTGCTCCGGGTAATTTATCTCAAATTCAATGAGGCGAAAATGAAGTTCCTGCTGTTGCTGGCATTGTTCGGCGTGCTCTGGTGGGTATGGCCGAAGCGCGCGGCGATGCCGCCGCCGGTGCGGCCGGATCCACCGGTGGAAAGGATGGTGGCCTGCGCCCATTGCGGCCTGCTGCTGCCGGAAAGCGACAGTATCGGCGATGGCGAGCGCCACTACTGCAGCGAGGCGCACCATCGGGAGGGAGAAGCCTGATGCCGATGGACAACTGGCTGTCGACGACCTGGGAGCCGAACTGGCGCTCCTTGCAGTATTTCAACCTCTATCGTCTGGTCGTCGCCGGTCTGTTCCTGCTGGCTTTCCTGTTTCCGCAGACGCTGACCGCACGTCTGAGCCTCTTCCCGACCCCGGTCAACCTGCTGCTGACCGGCGGTTACATGGTCTTTGTGATTGCCGGCCTGCTGCTGTCGATCCACTGGCAAAAACGCTTCAATCTGCAACTGTCGTTGCAGGTGCTGGTCGACATCCTCGTCGTCAATCTGATCATGCTCGGCACCGGCGGCGCTGGCAGTGGCCTGACGGTGTTGTTGCTGGTTTCGCTGGCGGCGGCCAGCCTGGTCGGGCGTGGCCGGCTGGTCCTGCTCTATGCAGCGCTGGCGACGCTGGCAGTGCTGGCGGCGCAGATCTACGGCATCCTGGCCCTGTCTTTCGAAGAAACCTCGATCGTGCAGGCGGGTTTCATTTCCGCGGGGTTCTTTGCCACTGCCATTCTGGCCCGGCTGCTCGGGCAGCGGGCGATGACCCAGGAGAATCTGGCGCGCCGGCGCGGCATCGCGCTCGACAACCAGATCCGTATCAGCCAGCGCATTGTCGAGCGGATGCAGGATGGCGTGCTGGTCGTTGGAGCCGACGGCCGGATCATCCGCCATAACCCGGTGGCCCGTACCATGCTCGGTTTGTCCGATGACGGCATCCAGGCCTTGCCTGTGCCGCTGGCCGCCGGTCTTGGCCAATGGGCGAATGGCGGGCCGGAGAGCCTGCAATTGGCCGGTTTTGCGGATCGCAGCCTGCTCGCCCGTTTCGAGCATACCGCCAGTTCCGACCGTGAACAGTTGATTTTTCTGGAGGATCTCGGCCGCATCCAGGAGCGCGCGCTGCAGATGAAGCTGGCCTCGCTCGGCCGTCTGACGGCGAGCATCGCGCACGAGATCCGTAATCCGCTGTCGGCCATCAGCCATGCCGGCGAGTTGTTGCGCGAGGAACGGCGGGGCGAGATGCATGATCGCCTGCTGCGTATCCTCAATGACAACGTGCTCCGTCTCGACCGTATCGTCCAGGACGTGCTGCTGCTCGGCCGCCAGAACCAGGCCCAACCTGAGATGGTTGTGCTCGATAGCTTCTGTCCGGCCTTTGTCGAAGATTTCGTCGCTACCGAGAGCCTGGCGCCGGGGGTTGTCAGCTGGCAGCCGGGAAGGGATATGGTCCTGTGTTTCGACCGTACCCACCTGCACCAGATTTTGTGGAATCTGGTCAGCAATGCGCTGCGCCATTCATCGCGCGGCTTTGGCGCGGTTCGCCTCGAAGCAGTCGTGGTCGCCGACGCCGGATGGGTAGAATTGCATGTCATTGACGACGGTTCCGGCGTGCCGGACGAGGTGCGCGAACAGATTTTCGAGCCCTTCTTCACCACGCACCACACAGGGTCCGGACTGGGTTTGTACATCGCGCGCGAACTATGCGCCGCCAATGGTGGCAGTCTGACCATCGGCGCCAATGCGCCGGGCGGACATTTCATTATTGCCGGGAGAAACGATACGTGTCTGCCACCAGAAGCGAGCGCCGACCGGGCGCAGAATTGAATCGGGTGCTCGTCGTCGACGACGAGGCCGACATCCGCGAACTGATCGACCTGACCTTGGCGCGCATGGGGCTGTTGGCTGAATGCGTCGGCAGCGTTGCCGAGGCGCGGGTGGCGCTTGATGCGCAGAGCTTTCAATTATGTCTGACCGACATGCGTTTGCCCGATGGCGTCGGGCTGGACATTGTCCGCCACATCAGCGAGCACCATGCACAGACGCCGGTGGCGGTGATTACCGCCTTCGGCAGCGCCGAGAACGCTGTCGCCGCGCTCAAGGCCGGCGCTTTCGACTACCTGGCCAAGCCGGTCGGCCTGGAGCAGTTGCGCGCCCTGGTCAAATCGGCCTTGCGCCTGCCGGGTGCCGACAAGGAAGAGGGCGATGGCATGGCCGCGCTGATCGGCGATTCGCCAGCGATGGAGCAGGTGCGGACGATGATCGGAAAACTGGCGCGCAGCCAGGCGCCGATTTATATCTCCGGCGAATCCGGCAGCGGCAAGGAGTTGGCGGCGCGCCTGATCCATGCCCGCAGCAACCGGGGCGGCGCCGCTTTCGTCCCGGTCAATTGCGGGGCAATTCCTGAAAACCTGATGGAAAGCGAGTTTTTCGGTTATCGCAAGGGCGCTTTCACGGGGGCTGACAGCGAACGCGAGGGCTTCTTCCAGGCTGCCAGCGGCGGCACGCTATTCCTCGACGAGGTGGCCGATCTGCCGCTGGCCATGCAGGTGAAGCTGCTGCGCGCGATTCAGGAAAAGCGTGTGCGCAAGGTCGGGGCGGTGAGCGAAGAGCCGGTCGATGTGCGCATCATTTGCGCCACCCACCGCAATTTGCGCGATTGCGTGGACAAGGGCGCCTTTCGCCAGGATTTGTATTACCGGCTCAACGTCATCGAGTTACGCATGCCGTCGCTGCGCGAGCGGGTCGAGGACATCGCGCCGCTGGTCGACTGCATTCTCGCCCGCCTCGGCGGCGAGCCGCCGCCCCGGCTGTCGGCGGCGGCGCTCAAGGCCATGCAGTTGTACGCCTTCCCCGGCAATGTGCGCGAACTGGAAAACGTCCTCGAACGGGCCACCGCCCTGCGCTCGGGCGACTTGATCGAAGCCGAGGATCTCTACCTCGAACCCGGGGAGGGGGGCGGCGAGGAGCTGGGGCGCGGCAGCGAAAGCCTCGACGACTACCTCAATCGGCTGGAACGCCAGGCCATTCTCGAAGCCATCCAGAAGACCGACGGCAACCGCACGGCGGCTGCTCGCCTGCTCGGCGTCACTTTCCGCTCGCTGCGCTATCGCCTAGAACGCCTGGGGATTGAATGACGGCAATCTGGCAGCCTGACGGCTGGCTGAGCGAGGCCACGCGGCGGCCATCGCCGAATTTCGGCGAGCGGCCGGCCGGGGCCGAGGTGTCGCTGATTGTCATCCATAACATCAGCCTGCCACCCGGCGAGTTCGGCGGCGATTGGGTCGAGGACTTTTTCCTTAATCGGCTCGACGCGGCCGCGCATTCCTACTTTGCCGAAATCGCCGGGCTGGAGGTTTCGGCCCATTTTTACCTGCGGCGCGACGGGCGCGTTATCCAGTTCGTCGGCTGCGACCAGCGCGCCTGGCATGCCGGCTGCTCGGCCTGGCGCGGGCGCGACAACTGCAACGATTTCTCGGTCGGCATTGAACTGGAAGGCAGCGACGAGCAGCCCTTCGCCGCAGTCCAGTACGCCGCGCTGCTCCGGCTGATCGATGCGCTACGCGCGCGTTACCCGATCGCCGCGCTGGCCGGCCACAGCGACATCGCACCAGGCCGCAAGAGCGATCCGGGGCCGAATTTCAACTGGGCGGTGGTGCGCGCCCGCTACCCCGAGCTCGACTTACCGCCCGAAGTCGCGGCGTAGGCGCTGCTTCGACCAGAGGCAGCGGGGCGGTACATATGGGCTTCGCCAAATGAAAACGGCCACCCAGAAGAGAAGGTGGCCGTTCGCGCATAGCGCCGATTCGATCAGGCGACGTCCTTGAAGATGCCCATTTCAAACAGTTCGCGTTTGAGGGTTAGTTCACGCGGCATTTTCTCGCCCATTTTGTCGAACCACTCCTTGTGGCCGGCCAGTTCGGACTTCCAGGCATCGGCGTCGATGCGAGTCAGGGCCTCGAAATCGGCCTTGCTGATGGCAAGGCCCGTCCAATCCACGTCCTCGAATTTCGGCATCCAGCCGAGCGTGGTTTCCTTGGCGCCAACGGTGCCCTTGCAGCGCTGGACGATCCATTTCAGAACGCGCATGTTGTCGCCAAAGCCCGGCCACATGAATTCGCCCTTCTCGTTCATGCGGAACCAGTTGACGCAGAAAATCTTGGGTGTCGCATCGACGGTCTTGCCCATTTTCAGCCAGTGGTTGAAGTAATCGCCCATGTGGTAGCCGCAGAACGGCAGCATGGCGAAGGGGTCGCGGCGCACCACGCCCTGCTCGCCGAAGGCGGCAGCGGTGGTCTCGGAGCCGAGGGTAGCGGCCATGTAGACGCCGTAATTCCAGTTGAAAGCTTGATAGACCAGCGGCACCGTGGTGGCCCGGCGGCCGCCGAAGATGAAGGCCGAGATCGGCACGCCAGCCGGGTCTTCCCAGGCCGGGTCGACCGACGGGCATTGATTGGCCGGGGCGGTGAAGCGCGAGTTGGCGTGCGCCGCCTTGCGGCTGGCCTTGCCGTCTTCCGGCGTCCAGTCCTTGCCCTGCCAGTCGATCAGGTGGGCCGGGGCTTCCTTGGTCATGCCTTCCCACCAGACATCGCCGTCATCGGTCAGCGCGACGTTGGTAAAAATGATGTTTTTCTTCAGCGTGGCCAGTGCGTTGTAGTTGGTCTTCTCGGAGGTGCCCGGCGCGACGCCGAAGAAGCCGGCCTCCGGATTGATGGCGTAGAAGCGGGTGAGGCCATCCTTGTCCTGGCGCGGCTTGATCCAGGCGATGTCATCGCCGATGGTGGTGATCTTCCAGCCGTTCAAGGGCTCCGGCGGGATCAGCATGGCGAAGTTGGTCTTGCCGCAGGCCGACGGGAAGGCGGCGGCGACATAGGTTTTTTCGCCTTGGGGCGATTCGACGCCGAGGATCAGCATGTGCTCGGCCAGCCAGCCCTGGTCGCGGGCCATGTTGGAGGCGATGCGCAGCGCGAAGCACTTCTTGCCAAGCAGCGCGTTACCGCCGTAGCCGGAGCCGTAGGACCAGATTTCGCGGGTTTCCGGGTAATGGACGATGTACTTGACGGTCGGGTTGCACGGCCACTTGACATCCTGCTGGCCTGGTTCGAGCGGGGCACCGACGGTATGCACGCAGGGAACGAATTCGCCATCGCTCCCGAGCACGTCGAACACGGCCTTGCCCATGCGGGTCATGGTGCGCATGTTGACGACGACATAGGCGGAATCGGAAATCTCGACACCGATATGGGCGATCGGCGAGCCGAGCGGACCCATCGAGAAGGGGATCACATACATCGTGCGGCCCTTCATGC
Organism: Azonexus sp.; assembly: GCA_031260295.1. Taxonomy (GTDB): domain Bacteria; phylum Pseudomonadota; class Gammaproteobacteria; order Burkholderiales; family Rhodocyclaceae; genus Azonexus. The sequence goes on along the minus strand of JAIRKE010000074.1, from coordinate 105,756 downwards.
AGCCCTTGAACAGGCCGTTCAGGGTGACGCGCATTTTGGCCGGTTCTTCCCAGTTGTTGGTCGGGCCGGCGTCTTCCTTCTTCTCGGAGCAAATGTAGGTGCGGTCTTCGACGCGGGCAACGTCGGAGGGATCGGAGAAAGCGAGGTAGGAATTGGGGCGCTTTTCCGGGTTCAGCTTGATCAGCGTGCCGGCTTTTACCATTTCCGCACAGAGGCGGTCATACTCCTCCTGCGTGCCGTCGGCCCAGTGGATACGATCCGGCTGGGTCAGTTCGGCGATTTCGGCGACCCATTTCTTCAGGCCTTCGTGTTTGACGTAAGCAGGAGCATTCAGCGGTGCGGTCATGGCGATGTCTCTCTCTAAGTTACTGAAATAGCCAGGTTTCACGCCAGTCGCCGGGAGCTGCCACCAAGACTGAAAGCAGCGCGGGGCCGTCGGCTGGGAAGCGCATAATTATGCAACAAACCAGGGCAAACATCCACTTGACCACGGGTCGAGCAAGCCCCGCCATTCATGATAAGGTCAGCGAAGCAAGCCTTATCGGCGGCGCAGGCATAGCAAATTTTGGGCGGCTCATATTTATTAAGACCAAGTGATTTCCGCGGCTGGGCGATTACCTATTGCGTGATACCATTTGCCGCAATCCAAAATCGCGTTTCATTATGTAAAACGGAGGCAGGACGTGGATTCCAGGCAACTGCGCGACGCTGCGCTGCATTACCATCGCCAGCCCAAACCGGGCAAGATCGCGGTTACTCCGATCAAGCAACTGACCAACCAGTACGACCTGTCGATGGCCTATTCGCCCGGCGTCGCCTTCGCCTGCGAGGAGATCGTCGCCGAGCCGGGTAGCGCCAGCAGTCTGACCTCGCGCGCCAATCTGGTTGGCGTCATCACCAACGGTACCGCTGTGCTCGGCCTCGGGGCGATCGGGCCGCTTGCCGCCAAACCGGTGATGGAAGGCAAGGGGGTGTTGTTCAAGAAATTCGCCAACATCGATGTCTTTGACCTGGAAATCGACGAGCGCGACCCGGACAAGCTGATCGACACCATCGCCTCGCTGGAACCGACCTTCGGCGGCATCAACCTGGAAGACATCAAGGCGCCGGAATGCTTCTACATCGAGAAAAAACTGCGCGAGCGGATGAAGATTCCCGTCTTTCACGACGACCAGCATGGTACGGCGATCGTCGTCGGCGCCGCCATCATCAACGCCCTGCACCTGACCGGCAAGGACATCGGCTCGGTCAAGATCGTCGCTTCCGGCGCCGGCGCCGCGGCGCTGGCTTGCCTCGACCTGTTGGTGATGCTCGGGGCGCCGGTTGCCAACATCTGGGTCACCGACATCAAGGGCGTGGTCTATGAAGGCCGCGTCGAGGAAATGGATGAGATCAAGGCGCGCTACGCCAAGAAGACCGAGGCCCGTACGCTCGGCGAGGTGATCGGCGGTGCCGACGTATTCCTCGGCCTGTCGGCCGGTGGCGTGCTGAAGCCGGAGATGGTGGCGAAGATGGCTGCCCGGCCCGTGATCATGGCCCTGGCCAATCCGACGCCGGAAATCCTGCCCGAGCAGGTCAAGGCGGTACGCGACGACGCCATCATCTGCACCGGCCGTTCGGATTACCCGAACCAGGTCAACAACGTGCTGTGCTTCCCCTTCATCTTCCGTGGCGCGCTCGATGTCGGGGCGACGACGATCACCGAGGAAATGAAAATGGCGGCGGTCAAGGCCATCGCCGAGCTGGCCCGCGCCGAACAGTCGGATATCGTCGCTACGGCCTACGGCGAGAAGGTATCCGGCTTCGGTCCGGAATACTTGATTCCCAAGCCCTTCGATCCGCGCCTGATCGTCAAAATCGCTCCGGCGGTGGCCAAGGCCGGCATGGATTCCGGCGTCGCCACGCGGCCGATCAAGGACTGGGCGGCTTACCTGCAGGGGCTCAACGAATTCGTTTACCACTCCGGCCTGATCATGAGGCCGGTGTTCGCCCAAGCCAAGCTGGCGCCCAAGCGCATCGTCTTCGCCGAGGGCGAGGACGAGCGCGTGCTGCACGCCGTCCAGGTGGCCCGCGACGAAGGTATCGTCCAGCCGGTGCTGATCGGTCGGCCAGCCGAAATCCGCCAGCGTATCGAGGCGGCGGGCCTGCGCCTGCGCGAAGGCGACGACTACGAAGTGGTCTACGGCGACCAGTGCAGTTTCTTCAGCCAGCACTTCGACGAATTTTGGCAGGCCTATCACGGCCTGATGGAGCGCAAAGGCGTTTCGCCCGATTACGCCCGCCGCGAAGTGCGTCGACGGGCCACGCTGTACGGCGCGCTGATGGTCCGTCTGGGCTATGCCGATGGCCTGATCTGCGGCACCTTCGGCCGTCACGAGACGCATCGTGAATACGTGCAGAACGTGCTCGGCACGCGGCCAGGCCTCGACCGCTACTATGCGATGAACCTGCTGATGCTGCCGGGGCGCACGGTTTTCATCGGCGACACCTACGTGAACTACGATCCGAGCGCCAGCCAGCTGGCCGACATGGCCCTGCTCGCCGCCGAGGAAATCCGCAATTTCGGCATGGTGCCGAAAGTCGCGCTGCTCTCCCATTCCACCTTCGGTACCCAGAACACGCCGACGGCGCTGAAGATGCGCGAAGTGCTCGACCTGCTGCGACAGCGCGCGCCGGAACTGGAAGTGGAAGGGGAAATGCACGGCGACGCCGCCCTCGATGAGCAGATCCGCCTCGGCGCCTTCCCCAACTCCTGCCTCAAGGGGCAGGCCAATCTGCTGGTGATGCCGACGCTGGATGCCGCCAATATCTCGTTCAATCTGCTCAAGGTGGCGGCCGGCGATAACCTGACCATCGGGCCGATCCTGCTCGGCGCGACCAAGCCGGTCAACATTCTGACGCCGACGGCGACGGTTCGCCGCATCGTCAACATGACGGCGCTGACGGTCGTTGAAGCAGCATGAATACTGGCTTTAAGTCCTTGTCCTATCTATTTATTTCCATTGAAAAAGTCGGGTCGCCTGCTAAACTGCGAAACATTCGCATGCTGTTGGCAGGAGATCATCGATGAAGGGAATTTGGGGAGGGCTGGTCCTTGCCGCCGCCTTACTGGGATTGGCTGCGCCGCTGCACGCCGCAACCAAGGCCGAGCCGCCGGCAGTCAAGAAGACCGCGCCCAAGGCCGGCGGCAAAACGGCCGTCAAGCCCAAGCCCAAGGCTAAAGCCAATACAACCAAAGCCGCTGCCGGAAAGCCGGTGCGGCACGCGACCATGGTCGACAACGATCCCGCTCACTTGGCCCTGCATTCCTCCTCGGTCCTGGTGCTCGACCAGACGACCGGGCAGGCAATCGTCGAGAAGCAGTCGGGCAGCGTGCAGCCGATTGCCTCGATCACCAAGTTGATGACCGCCATGGTCGTGCTCGACGCCGGCCTCGATCTGTACGAAGTGATCAGCATCGGCGAGGAGGATGTCGATTCGCTGAAAAGCTCGACTTCCCGCCTACCGGTCGGCACCACGATGACGCGCGAGACGGCCATGTTGCTGGCCCTGATGTCGTCCGAAAACCGTGCCGCCAATGCGCTCGGCCGCCATTATCCCGGCGGCCTGCCGGCCTTCGTCCGGGCGATGAACAGCAAGGCCGCCGCGCTCGGCATGTACAACAGCCGTTTCGAGGAACCGACCGGCCTGTCCAGCAACAACGTGTCGACCGCCCACGATCTGGCGCGGATGGTGGCTGCCGCCGCCCATTACCCGGAAATCCGCCACTTCTCGACGACCGCCGAGGCGCGAGTTGAGTTGCGGGGGCATATCCGCGATTTCGTCAATACCAACACCCTGGTGCGCAGCGACAACTGGGAGATCGGCCTGTCCAAGACCGGCTATATTTCCGAGGCCGGCCGCTGCTTGGTCATGCAGGCCAACGTTGCCGGCAAGCCGGTGGTGATCGTGCTGCTCGACTCGAACGGCAAGATGTCCCGGGTCGGCGACGCTAACCGGATCAAGCGCTGGATGGAAAGCGCCAGCCTTGTCAACGCCAGGCGTTCGGCCTGATTGCAAGTTAGGCCGCAGCAAATGTCCCGGGAGTCGCCCGACCAAAAAGGCAAAATCGCTGCCGCTGCGAGCAGTATCGCGGCTGGAATATTCTTGGCCACTATCAGTCCGGTAAGAATCTATTCACTCTACTCTCAAGACCCGCATTCAGGTCTTGGCTTTGTTGGAACTGCCGCCCTCTGTTTGGTGTTGGTTGTTATCGGAGGCTTTTTCGCCATCTCGGGCTTCCGGAAGCTCAAGTCACTGAAATCTCAAATTAGCGGTCCCGAATACGAAAGATTTCGGTTTGAGCTTGCGCGCGAAAGGTACAACAAAGAGATAACCGTTGGTGGGACGCCGAAGCATCTTTGCAGTGTCGAGACATACGCTGCTTATCGGAGACGACTGAAGTTTCTCTTCGTGCTGATGTTCTCGGTATTTGCGGTCATCGGCGCCGTGGCTGCACTCGGGGCCCTTTCATGATCGTGAACAGGCAGCCTATAGTCGTTTAAGATGGACGGCTTCGTCGCCGCTTGGTTTTAGCGATAGCGTTTCGAATTGCCGAGGCCGCCGCGAGAGCGGCCTCGATCATTTCTTGCCGCTATAGCCGATGGCGTGTGAGACGGCGTCGGCGGTCCGGCGCAGTTCACTGACCCAGTTCGGGTCGTGGCGGTCGGCCGGGGCGGATACCGACAGGGCGGCGACGACGTTGCCCTCGTCGTCGTGGATCGGGGCGGCGACGCATTTGAGTCCGATCTCGGCTTCCTCGTCGTCGAAGGCGATGCCGTGCCGGCGCACCTTGTCCAATTCCTTCTCCAGCGTTGTCAGCGTGGTCAGCGAACGCGGTGTCTTGCCTGGTAGGCCGGTGCGCTTGGCGTAGTCGCGCACTTTTTGCGGATTGTCGGCGGCGAGGAACAGCTTGCCGAGCGAGGTCAGGTGCAGCGGCGCGCGGCCGCCGACCAGGTACACGACGCGGACCAGCGCGCGCCCAGAGGAGGTGCGTTCGAGATAGACGATCTCGTCGTCGTGGCGGACGCCGAGATTGATCGCTTCGCCGATCTGCTCGTGCAACACCTGCATGAAGGGCAGGGCGACTTCGCGCAGATTGATGCGCGATTTGACGATGTTGCCCAGTTCGAGCAGGCGGATACCGAGGCGGTAGGTGCCGGCATCCTGGCGCTCGACGAAACGGGCCTGGGTCATGGCAGCCAGGATGCGGTGGGCAGTGGACGGATGGAGGTCGGTGGCGGCCGCCAGATGCTTCAAGCTGGAAGCGTCCGGCGACGCGGCGAGGGCGTCAAGCAGCGACATCATGCGCTCGATGACCTGGATGGAACCGGGCGCCCTGGCGGGAACACGGGCTTCGTCGGACAACTGGATTCCTTTATTGTTGTGGTTTGAGTAACATTGGCTACTTTGCCTTCTTGTGCGGTGCAATATTAGCATGCGCGTAGCCCTCCACCTATCCTGCTCCGTCGCCTTGCCGTTCGCTGCCAGAAAGAGAGCCTGACTATGAAATTCGCCGCCAACGGCCCGCTGGCCATGCCCCTGTGGATCAACGGCCACGCCTACCTGTCCGTCGGCGAGTCGTTCTATGACGTGGCGCATGCGCAGAGCGGCGAAGTTGTGCGCCGGGTGCCGTTGTGCGGTGCCAGCGAGGCGGCCGAAGCGGTGGCTGCCGCCCGCGCCGCCCAGCCCGGATGGGCGGAGATGGGGCTGAATGCCCGTTATGTCCGCCTGGCCGCGCTGGCCGACGGATTGGAACGCTACGCCGAGCACTTCGCCAAGCTGCTGGCGCAGGAGATCGCCTTCGACGAGGCGGCGGCCGCCGCCGAAGTCGCTGCCACGGCAGCCGCGCTGCGCGCCACAGAAGTCGGCGAAACCGGCGTCATCGCCATCGTTGTCGATGCGCAGCGGCCGCTGCCGGCCGTCGCCACCGCCCTGACCCCGGCGCTGCTGGCCGGCGCTGCGGCGGTGGTCAAGCCAAGCCCACGGGCGCCGGCGGCGGTGTTCGCGCTGTGCGAACTATCCGCCCGCGTCGGCTGGCCGGCCGGCGTGCTCAACTTGGTGCAGGGCGACACCGCAGCCATCGCCGGTCTGTGCGCGGCCGGCATTGACCGCTTGGTCTATCGCGGCAACGCTACGCTCGGCGAGCAAGTCGGCGCCATCGCCGCCACCGCCGGCACGGCCTGCGTGCAGCAGACGGCGTGACGCCGCGCCCACGCACGCACCATCCTGAACACATGAGGCACGCCAGCCTTGCTCCCTCCACTGCTTGCGGGGGGCGAAGGCGGGGTTTCGCAAAGCATGGCTTTGCGCCGCCTGAGCGGGCGAGCCATGCAAGGCGAGCACTGGGCGGGTTGGGGTGGGGGAAGGAGTAACCCCCATCTCGCTTCAGACAGATCAAACGGGAAATTTGGGATAAAGGAATCTCCATGACCATCCGCTTTGCCGTTCGCGGCGATTACATTCCGCTCGATCAATTGCTCAAGGCCACTGGCCTGTGCGCTTCCGGCGGTGCCGCGCATGCTGCTGTCGGCGAGGGCCGGGTCAAGGTCGACGGCAGCATCGAGACGCGCAAGCGGGCCAAGCTGCGCGTCGGCCAGCGTGTCGAAATCGACGGCGACAGCGTCGAGCTGTCGGCCGAGTAAGGAGGTGCCCGGCATCGTTCGCCGGGCGATTAGAACGCGGCGTGGTGGCGCCGAAACGGTTTCCCCATCGGCGATGGACAAAAGAGGGGTGGGAGAAAAACTCCCGCCCAAGCGGGCGCTGGCCCGCTACGGGTGGTTTCAGGGAAGTAGGAAGGAGGCTTTCTCGCGCACCTTGATGTCCGGGTTGTCGATCGCCGTGATCTCAAAGTGGATCGGGTTGGCACCTTGCCGGCCGGCCTCGGGCGGCACGCTGACGACGGCGTTGAAGCCATGCAGCGTGGCGGCTGGGACGTCGACTTCGTCGCCGTCCGCGATCTCGGCGCCGGGCAGGCCATCGACGGTTACTCGGTAGCGTTGCGCCCGCTCCTCGGTATTCATGATTTGCAGCATGTAGACGTTCTCAATGCGGCCGTCGTCGGCTTCGCGGGCGAGCACGGAGCGGTCGCGGATGATGTCCACCTTGAGCGGCATGCGGTGGGCCAGGAACCAGCCGGCGAGGCCGGTAATCAGCAGCAGGATGGCGGTGTACAACACGATGCGCGGGCGCACGATGTGGCGCAGGATGTCCTGGCGCGACAGGTGCTGGGCCATCGCCGTTTCGGTCGAGTAGCGGATCAGGCCGCGCGGCTGCTTGACCTTGTCCATGACCTGATCGCAGATGTCGACGCAGGCGGCGCAGCCGATGCATTCGTACTGCAGGCCGTTGCGGATGTCGATGCCGGTCGGGCAGACCTGCACGCACAAGTCGCAATCGATGCAGTCGCCGCGCTTGGCCGTGGTTGTGGCGGCATCCTTGCGGCGCACGCCGCGCGGTTCGCCGCGCTCGGGGTCGTAGGAGATGATCAGTGTGTCGGGGTCGAACATCACGCTCTGGAAGCGGGCGTACGGGCACATGTACTTGCACACCTGCTCGCGCAGGAAGCCAGCCATCAGGTAGGTGAAGCCGCCGTAGAAGAAGATCCAGAAGATTTCCCAGCCGCCCAGGGTCCCGTGGCGTACCGACACCATCAATTCGCTGACCGGGGTGAAGTAGCTGACCAGCGTGAAGCCGGTCCACAGCGCCAGCGTTCCCCACAGCAGATGTTTGGTTGCCTTGATGCGCAGCTTGGTGGCGTCGAGCGGTCCCTTGTCGCGCTTGATGCGGGCGTTACGGTCGCCTTCGACCCAGTTCTCGATCCACATGAAAATCTGCGTATAGACCGTCTGCGGGCAGGCGTAGCCGCAGAATAGCCGGCCAGCCACGGCGGTGACCAGGAACAGCGCATAGGCCGAGACGATCAGCAGGGCGGTGAGGTAGATCACGTCCTGCGGCCAGAAGACGACGCCGAAGATGTAGAACTTGCGCTCGACCAAGTGCAGCAGTACCGCCTGGCGGCCGTTCCACTGTAGCCACGGGGTCACGTAGAAGATGGCCTGGGTGAGCAACACCAGCGCGATCCGCCAGTTGTCGAAATAACCGCGAGCGCGCTTGGCGTAGATGACTTTGTGCTTCTCGTAGAAGGAGACGGGGGCGGGATCGGATTCCTGACGGGGGCGGGTTGGCTGGCTCATTGAACGGGTGGGACTCAGGCGATTAATCGGGTGGAAACCGGTTGAGCTGATCGTCTGGGCGATCCGGCGGCACCAAGCTGGCCTGCGGGGCAAGTTGGAAGGGGAATGCCACCGAATTGTTTGCCGGTCGATCGCCGCGGCGCTACGTGCGTGGGGGGCGCGAGTCCGTGGTTGCCGCCGGTTTCCGGATTATCCTGAATCAAGATGCGTGCCTGGTTAGCTCCGTTTCAGTAAATCGATAACGAATCAATGGCTTATGTTTCCTGTGCCACATTGCTCATAGGAGGTACAGGGATTTTTGTGCCATTATTGGCAGTATTGATTGACGAAAGTGACAATTCCAGCATGAGCCTTCCCGCCCTCAGTGAATTGCTGTCCTTTCTCGACAGCTTGCCCGAGCCGCGCATCGTGATGGATGCCGATTACCGTATCGTCGCCGCCAATGCCGCCTATCTGCGCGAATTTTCGGGTGGTACGGCGGTCGCCGGGCATTTCTGCTACGAGGTTTCGCACCGCTTCGACGTGCCCTGCGACCAGGCCGGCGAATCCTGCCCGCTGAAGCTCAGCCTGGAAGCCGGGGCGTCGCAGCGGGTGCTGCATCTGCACCATACGCCGCGCGGCGACGAGCATGTCGCCGTCGAAACCATGCCGATCCGCGACGACAAGGGGCGGATCGCCTATTTCGTCGAAACCATGCGCGTTGTCCGTCAGGCCAGCAGTCGGCCAGCGGCGCAGGGTCTGGTCGGCCGCTCGCCGGCCTTCGTCACCATGCTCGACAAAGTGCTGCGCGTTGCCCCATCCGACGCTGCCGTATTGCTGCTCGGCGAGACCGGCACCGGCAAGGAACTGGTGGCCCACGCCATCCACGAGGCCAGCGCCCGCGAAGCCGGCCCCTTCGTCGCCGTCGACTGCGCTGGTATGACCGAGACACTGTTCGAAAGCGAGCTGTTCGGCTACGAGAAGGGCGCCTTCACCGGCGCCACGCACCGCAAGCAGGGGCTGGTCGAAGCCGCCAGTGGCGGCACGCTGTTTCTCGACGAGATTGGCGAATTGCCGCTGGCGCTGCAGGTCAAGTTGCTGCGCTTGCTGGAGACCGGCACCTATCGCCGGGTTGGTGGGCTGGAATGGCTGCCAGCCGATTTTCGCCTGATCACCGCCACCCACCGCGACTTGCGCGCCATGGTGCAGGACGAGACCTTCCGTCGCGACCTGTATTTTCGCATCAACACCTTCCCGATCCATACCCCGGCGCTGCACGAGCGGCCGGAGGACATTCCGCTGCTGGCCAATTCATTGCTCGAACGGGTCGGCCGCCAGCGCCGCCGCCGCTTCTCGCCGGCGGCGCTGACCTGGCTTTCCGGCCGCCGTTTCACCGGCAACATCCGCGAACTGCGTAACCTGATCGAGCGGGCGACGCTGCTGGCCAACGGCGAGTTGATCGATGTCGCCGACCTCGACGATCCGGTGGATGTCGTACCGGCGGCCACCGACCATGCCTTTCGCTTGAACGAGGTGGTCGACCTGGCCAGTCTCGAACGACGCTACCTCGCCTGGGCCAAGGCCCGCCCGGACGGCGATCTGGCCAGCTTGGCCGGACGTCTGGGCATCAGCCAGCGCACCCTGTACCGCAAGCTGCAGGTCGGCCGCGCTGGCTGAGATCGCTTACGGCAGGCGCTCCCAGATCGTCACTTCCGACAGGCTGTGCTGGAATTTGCGCTTGGTTTCTCTGATCACGAAAGGCACGGCCCGCGGCTCGCCGAGCAGGCGGAAATGGTGGCCGAGAATGGCCTTCAGGGCGTCGAGCGTGCTCAGATTCTCACCATCCTGCTTGAAACCGCCGAGCCATTCGCTACGCGGCGTGTGTTCTTCCAGCCAGGTGTAGGGCGAGGCGAGGACCAGCAGGCCGCCCGGATTGATCCGCTCGTGGATATGTTCGAGCAGTTGCCGCGGGCGGTATAGGCGGTCGATCAGGTTGGCGGCCAGGATCAGGTCGTAACCGGCGAAATGTGGCTTCAAGTTGCAGGCGTCGCCCTGGAGGAACTCGACCTTGCCGCACACGGCGTCGAGGCCAAGGTCGGTCAGGTGGCGTTCGTGGTAACTGACCAATTCACCCTCGTCGACCAGCGTATAGCGCATTGCGCCCTGCTCGACCAACCGGACGCCGACGTTGATGAAGCGGGCCGAGAAATCGATGCCAGTGACCTGCGCGAAATGCCGGGCCAATTCGAAGCTGGCGCGGCCGGTAGCGCAGCCGAGGTCGAGGGCAGTGCGGGCCGGGCGCCCGGCCAAGGCGGCGATGGCCAATTCGGCCATGGTGCGCGGGAAATTGGGCACGCCGAAGTAGCTGTCGCCGTAATGGAACTCAGTGTATTCCGAAAGTTGGCGGTCGCTCTCGTAATGCGAGGCCGGCAGCGGCGTCAGCGCTTCGCCGACGACGTAGCGGAAGCCCGCGTGCTGGAAGAAATGGCGGCGGAAGGCGTAGCGCGAGGCGTGCCGGGCCTCGTTGCCGCAGGAAATCCAGGAGCCGCCCTTGATCAGGTTATGGCGCTCATCGTAAGTCGGCGTCGTGAAATCGTCGTAGATCGGATGCACCGCAAAGCCGGCGAAGGGATAGATCGGCGTCTCGGTCCATTGCCAGACGTTGCCGGCGACGTCGTACAACGGCCCGTGGGCGAAGCGATCCACCGGGCAAGATGAGGCCCAGTGGTCGAGGTGCAGGTTGGCCGGAACCGGCGCTGCATCGGGCACTTCCGTCAGGCCGGCGACGGCCAGCAGGCGGTACCACTCATCCTCGCTCGGCAGGCGCACGGCCTGGCCGCTCCGCCGGGCCAGCCAGGCGCAGAAGGCGCGCGCCTCGTGGCAGTTGGTCTCGACCGGCCAGTTCCAGGGCATGGCGACGACCTCGGCCAGCAGGCGCAGTCGCCAAGTATCGCCGTCACGCTGCCAGAAGGTCGGCTGCTGGGCCTGGGCGAATTCCTTCCAGGCCCGGCCTTCCTCCGTCCACAGGCTGTCGTCGGCGTAACCGCCGGCCTCGACGAAGGGCAGGAACTCACCGTTGGAAACCAGAAAGCGGCTGGCGGCGAAGGCCGGCACGGCGGCTTCGTGCCGGCCGTATTCGTTGTCCCAGCCGTAATAGGGATCGGCGAAATCCTTGCCGATGCTAACCGCGCCGGCCGAGATGGTAACCAACCCGTTGTCCGGTGCCGCCCCACCGTTCGGGCACGGCGGCCAGGCCAGGTGCGGGCGGACGTAATCGAGACGGTGCTGGCGAATCAGTACCGACGAGGTTTCGAGGTGGATGCGCTCGTGCTCGATACCCATCAGGGTCGCCCACCACGGGTTGTCCCAGCCGATCGGTAGACTCAACGGCGCGCTGCGGATCACCGCGTCTACGGTGGCACGTAGCCGATCGCGATAGGTCTTGACCTCGGCCACGCTCGGCCAGTCGTAATGGGCGTCATTGAGATCGTCCCAACTCATTTCATCGACGCCGATGGCGAACATCGACTCGAAGCGCGGATTCAGCCGCTCACTGACCAAGCCGACCAGCAGCAGCTTATTGATGAAGAAAGTGGCGGTATGCCCGTAGTAGAAAATCAGCGGGTGGCGCAGCGCGATTGGCTTGTCGTAATAAGCCGCGTCGCAGGTCAGCAACTCGAACAGCGATTCGTAGCGCTCGAAGGTCTGATGGAAATAGTCACGGATGTGGGTGCGCACCGCCTCCGGATCGGTCCCGGCAAGCAATGGGCTACGGCTAAAGAGCGGCTGGTTCATGGCGCGGGAGTGTTGAGTTGGAGATAGCCACCAATCCTACTCTATCGTCGCGGCGGTGCTTTTGCCATCCGGTCATGATTTGTCCTGCGAGCGCAACAGCATGAAATTCGAAGGTGCCGATGCCACATTGCTGGGTACCGCGCTCATGAGCGCCATCATGACAGCGGACCGCCTGTAAGCTTCCTTCCGTGCCGCGTGTTCCGGCGGCCGGTAACCTCGAACGTTGGAGAGCACGACACGATGACACCTCAACAGATTGTTGGCCTTGGCGTGCGGTTTTTTGCCATTTGGCTTGTGCTTGGCGCCCTGGAGTTGATCGGGAAAGGAGTCAATGTCAATAGCCAGCCGGGACTGGAACCCACCTTTGCATTCATCGTGTCGGCCGGAGTCATGTTTTTGCTGGCCGCATTCTCGTGGTTCTGCCCCATGGTTGTCGCGCACAAGCTTGTTCCTCGCACCAGATTTGACGATACCCTTCGTGTTCCGGCGAGTCAGGCCGCTATGATTGCCTGTGTCATTCTCGGCCTGTGGCTATTCACGGTGCGTGTTTTGCCGGGATTTGCCTACTATTTGTCATTGGCTATCGCGATGCGCGTCAATAACGAGAGCCTTACCGCCTCCAGTCAATTCACGATCGCTCAGTTGGGCAGTGTGGCAATTGAATTCGCGGGGGCTGCTGTTCTTTGCTTCAAGGCCCATGCTATTGCAAGGTTCTTCACCATCGAGCGCGAGCCTGCTGACGAAGAGTAGCCATGCCCTTTGATTACTGCTTTGATGGGGTGGTTACGAGATCGCCCACTTCGGTGGCAGCGTCGAGCATTGGAACGAGGGGGCCGGTGCCGTCTGGTTGTAGCGCCTGCTGGTAGCCTGGCCGCGGACGGCATGGCTGAATCCGCTGCCCGAGGCGCACTGGGGCTTCACGCCGTCGATTCGGATGATCCGCGAACTGCTCGGCGAGCGAATGTTTGCGCTGTCGCCCGAGAGCCTGGAACAGGCGATGCGTAGCCTGGCCAAATAGCGCCGTTCAGCAGCAACCGGAGCGTTAAAAAAGGCCATGCGGGTTGCGCATAGCCTGGATGGTAGCGGCCTGGTTCAGCCGAGTTGCGCCGCTGGATTCAGCGTATAGGTGCCGCTCAAGCTGGCTTCGGCCAGCACGTGGCCTTGCAGTGTGGCGCGCATCTCGGGGCCGCCGAAACGGCCGGTCAGCGGTAATTGCTCGATATCCAGCGCGTATACGGTGAATATGTAGCGGTGCACGAGTTCGTCGTTCCACGGCGGGCAGGGGCCGTCGTAGCCGTAGTAGTCGCCGCGCATGTCGTTGTCGCCGGCGAACCAATCGGTGTAGCTGTTGATGCCTTGGCGGCTGCCGTGCGCGGCCTGCGGGCCGGGCTTGCCGCGTGCGGTGACGCCGTGGCTAAATTCGCCGGCTTGGATCGTTGTCAGCGTGGCCGGCAGGTCGATCAGCACCCAGTGGAAGAAATCGACGCGCGGCAGCGTTGCCGGTACGCTTCGCCCTTCCTGGTTGACGTCGTCGCCCTGGCTGGGCACGTCGGGATCGTGGCAGAGGATGGCGAAGGAGCGCGTGCCAGCCGGCGCGTCGTGCCAAGCGAGCTGCGGATTGAGATTCTTGCCGAGGCAGACGTGGTGGGCCGGGTCGGGATTGCAGAGGGCATAGTCGCCGGGAATCGGTTCGCCGTCGGCAAAGCTGGTACTGGTTAAGCGCATTGGGGTCTCCTTTTATTCGGTGGCTCGACGCTTGAAATCGCGCAGGCGGAAGCCGAGCAGCCAGAGTGTCGCGAAATAGGCTGTTACGCCGAGCGGAACCAGCCATGAGAGATGGATTGTCCGGCCGAGCGTGTTCTTTTGCAACCAGGCACTTTCGCTGCCCATGCCGAACCACAGCCCGGTGGCCATGACCGCGATGGCCGCGCACAATTTGAGGGTGAAGGGCAGCCAGCCCGGCTGTGGCGCATAGATGCCGTGGCGGCGCAGGCCGCGATAGAGCAGCGCGGCATTGAGGCAGGCGGCCAGCCCGATCGACAGGGCCAGGCCGGCATGGCCGAGATTGAAGCCGAAGATGAAGACGGCGTTCATTACTTGCGTGGCAAACAGCGAGACCAGCGCGATGCGCACCGGCGTGCGCACGTTCTGCCGGGCGTAGAAGCCGGGCGCCAGGACCTTGACCAGGATCAGGCCGGTCAGCCCGACGGCGTAGGCGACCAGGGCGTTGCGGGTGGCCAGCACGTCGCCGGCCGAGAAGGCGCCGTGATGGAACAGCGTGGCGATCAGCGGTACGGCCAGCAGGGCCAGAGCGACGGCGGCTGGGGCGGCCAGCAGCAGCGTCAGGCGCAGGCCCCAGTCGAGCAGCTTGGCGTATTCGGCGCGGTTGCCGCTGGCGTGGCAGCGCGACAGCGAGGGCAGCAGGATGGTGCCGAGCGCCGCGCCGAGCAGGCCGGAGGGAAACTCCATCAAGCGATCGGCGTAGTACAGCCAGGAGACGCTGCCGTCGGCGAGGAAGGAGGCGAAGACGGTGTTGATCAGCAGGCTGATCTGCGACACCGAAACGCCAATCAGCGCCGGCCCCATCAGCGTAGCGATGCGGCGTACCCCAGGGTCGGCCCAGGCTGCCCGCCAGTTCAGCGTTGGCCGGGGCAGCATGGCGATCTTGCGCAAAGCCGGCAACTGGATCGCCAGTTGCAGCAGGCCGCCGAGGAATACCGCCCAGCCCAGGGCCAGCACTGGTGGGTCGAAGTAGGGCGTGGCGAACAGGGCCATGCCGATGAAGGCTAGGTTGAGCAGCACCGGTGTGAAGGCCGGCAGCGCGAAACGACTCCAGGTGTTGAGGATGCCGCCGGCCAGCGCGACCAGCGACATGAACAGGATGTAGGGGAAGGTGATGCGGGTCAGTGCGACGGTCAGTTCGAACTTGCTGGCATCGGCGCTGAAACCGGGCGCCGAGATCCAGACCAGGACCGGTGCCGCGGCGATGCCGATGGCGGTGATGACGAACAGCGTCAGGGACAGCAGGGTGGCGACATGGTCGACCAGGCTGCGCGTGTCCTCCGGCGTGCATTGGTTGCGGTATTCGCCGAGGATTGGCACGAAGGCCTGGGAGAATGCCCCCTCGGCGAACATCCGGCGCAGCAGGTTGGGCAGCTTGAAGGCGACGAAGAAGGCGTCGCTGGCGATGCCGGCGCCGAAGGCACGGGCGATGACGAAATCGCGGACGAAGCCGAGAATTCGCGAGAGCAGGGTCATGGCGCTGACCGTGGCGAGCGCGCGCAGCAGGTTCATCGTGGTTGGGCGTTGCCTTGGCGGCGGCGAAAAAGCTATAATTCTACGCTGTGCCGCAGCCACTGGCCGGAAAGACCGCTTTGGCGGAATCCGGGAAGTGCCGGCCAGTGCCGGTGTAGCTCAGTTGGTAGAGCAGCGCATTCGTAATGCGAAGGTCGTAGGTTCGACTCCTATCTCCGGCACCAGAATGATGTTAAAACAGGGCACTATGTCTAGCGACGTAGTGCCCTGTTTAGCTTTAAATTAGGTCTTTGCACACTAGGCAGAGTGACAAATTTCCAGCAAACATGGCGACAAACAGTGCCACTACCTACCTACCTTACTGCTGCATCTGGCAGGCTGCTCAAAAACATTTGAATGACCTACTGCGCATTTTTACAGGTACGGCACCCGGCAAATAGGAATAGCGAATGGCATTTTTAACACCGCTTCGGTATCCTGGTGGGAAGGGACGAATGGGGCCATGGATTGCGGAACTGTTGCGGCACAACCAGATTAGCGGTGGTTGGTATGTCGAACCGTATGCTGGAGGGTGTGGAGCTGCGCTTTTTCTTCTAGCTCACGGCTATGTTGACCGCATTGTTATCAATGATGCCGACCCCGTAATCTTCTCATTTTGGAAAGCTGTTACGGAGCAAGTGGATGAGCTAATTGCAAAAATTAAGGCCACACAGGTTTCAATGGTGGCTTGGCAAACTCAGCGTGAAATCCTAGCAACGTCAGCGAATCACTCTCAACTTGATGTGGCTTTTGCCGCATTCTTCCTCAACCGGACAAATCGATCAGGCATCCTTGCCGGAGGGGTCATAGGAGGGAAAAGCCAAAGTGGAGCGTGGAAGCTCGGTGCAAGGTACAACAAGGAAGACTTGATTGAACGAATTCGAGCTATCGGGAAGCTTGCCAAGCGAATCAGTGTCTATGGACTTGATGCCCTTGATTTACTAGATATTGTTGTGCCGAAATTGCCAAAGAAAAGCCTAATCTACCTTGACCCCCCATATTTTCAGAAGGGATCTCAGCTTTATCGCAACTTCTATGGCCCTGACGATCATGCAGTGATTGCTCAGCGCGTGGCCAATCTCAAGGTGCCAGTAATAGTTACTTATGATAAAGCCAAGGAAATAAGCGAGCTATACCGTTCGTTCGATCAGGTCGAATTCTCCCTGCAATACTCTACGCACCGAGCACGACCACAGGCTACAGAATTGCTTATCTATAGAAATCTCAGTTTGCAATCTGCTCCTGAGTTGACTCGTAGGCAAACCTTAAGGCCAACATGCCCTCACAAAACAGCCAATGTTGTCCCACAAGGTATTCACGAACTGGCGGTCTAGGTTGTGAGTGTTACGGTGCACCATTTTTTGCAGGGTCTCGATTGCGATCATGGAGCCATCTGAATGGCACAGGCGCTGCACGATATCCACTTCGGATGGATTAAGTTTCCCATTCTCCTGCATGTGCTGTGCTGATTTCTTAATGTTCTTGGCCAATCCCCCTTGATCCACAAGCGTGTTTGTTGATCGGTAGTGAAGATCGCTAACCTCAATCAGAGCTCGCATAAGCATTGTTGCAGCAAGCGGAAATTTGCTGAGATCAAGTGCTCGAAGCTCCGCTACAAGCGTTTGTTCCTTCGGATAGCCCGTAGTAGGAATCGCAATACCAGGGGATCGCGTTCCAAAAACCTTCTTCCGATCAGCGGCGGGGGTTGCAGGCGTAGATACGGCTCGCGGCAGGGGGCTAGCAGTAGCTGACCCAGGCGGCGGCGGGGAAGGTTTACTAGCACTACTGGCGAATGGCGCAGGTGCTGCCGGTACCGATGGAGTTGCTGGAGGGACAACGCCAGTTGGTGTTGATGCTAGGAGAGTGAGCAGCTCATGTGGAAGTCCCGCTGATGCTCTGACCTCATTGATGTACTGCCTTGCTTGTTCAGGAGTAAAAACCTCGTTGACGCTTTTCCCGCGTCCGAAGTCACCAACGACCTTTGTTGTCATCTGTTGCACACTTGCCGTTGGCAAATTGGGCTTCAGTTCGTCATTCCGGTCAATATCGAACCCGAGCAGCCGAAGGTTGTCCATAGTGAAGAATCGTTGCAAAGTGGAAATCGGAAATTCGTCTTCCACGAAGATACCCTGACCTTCAGCCCAAAGAGCGTATTGGCCAGGCCGCTTGTATTCAGCCGTATGGCCATGATTGAGCAAGTACAGCGTTCGCAAATAGGCCGACCAATCCATTTGCCCGACGCCGCCCATCTCGCCTTGATGCCGTGAGAGGACTTCGCGGATCATTGCTTGTTCGTTTTCGGTGACAGTAAGGTCAACTCGGGCAGGGAAATTCTTGTATGTTGCCGCGATCTTGGCGATCCTTGGCGTCAGATTGGGTTCCGGGCATGTTTCCGGTTTGTTCAGCAGCTTGAGGGCTGTAGTTCGGCGATTCCCATCTTTGACTGTATAGGTTCCATCACCGTTGGGAGAAGCGAGGATAGGCATTGTGGTAAGCCCATCCTTAGCAATGCTTTCACAGATTGCCAAAAACTGATCTCTTTTTCGGAGGATACGCCGAATACAGTCGTTCTGATCCGTTCCAGCTCGGATTCGGGCGTTATGTACATCGAGCATGAGATCTTCTACAGCAACGTCGGCTACCGCTCTAAAATCGCTACGCGCCATAACTCCCCCCTAAAAACTACATGCGAAGAGGGAGAGTGTACTCGACCGTGTGGCCGGACGGCATCGTGTTGAAAGTGTATAGCACACGCAGATGATCAGTAACCTGCTTTGGACGCCGTTTGAATGAGGCCGCCCCGGGGGGGGGTTACGACAGAGTGGACCCCACAGCAGGCATGGCGGTGCGTTCCCACGGCTCGACGAAATAGCCGTCCAGCGGACAGATGCGACTGGGCGGGCAGTCGTGCTCGCGAGCGCATTCGGCCTGCGTTTCGTCGGTCAGAACGATTTCGTGCACGGCCTCGCAACGGGCGATGGGGGAATCGAAAATGGACATATGGCGACCTCCCGTGGTGAATGGTGCATAGGTGGATGCTGCCTATTCAGTCTAGCCCATCGACACACTAAAAACCATGTTGGCAGTGTGTCTTTGCACCGGGGTGACGGTGGTTTTTTCCCGTTCTTCTTTTCTCCGCCAGCGGGTACTATCATGCCTTCTTCCATACGCTACCGTTTGGGAAAAATGGCCGGTGCGCTATGGGCCGGCGTATTTCATGGAGAGCAGACATGCAGATCGACAATAAGGTATTTCTCGTGACCGGTGCCGGTTCCGGCCTGGGGGCGGCGACCGCCCGTATGCTGATCGGCGCCGGGGCCAAGGTGGTGCTGGCCGACCTCAATCGTCAGGCCGGTGAGGCGTTGGCTGGCGAGCTGGGCGCTGCGGCGCTGTTCGTCGAAACCGATGTGGCCAGCGAGGTTTCCGCCAGCCAGGCGGTGCAGACGGCCGTCTCTCATTTTGGTGGCCTGCACGGGCTGGTCAACTGCGCCGGCATCGCTCCGGCCGAGAAGGTGGCCGGCCGCGAAGGGCCGCATCGGCTGGACAGTTTCACCAAGGTGATCAACATCAATCTGGTGGGCACCTTCAATATGATCCGCCTGGCGGTCGACGCGATGCTCAAAGGTGCGCCGGATGCCGGCGGCGAGCGTGGCGTCATCGTCAATACTGCTTCCGTTGCCGCTTTCGAGGGGCAACTGGGCCAGGCTGCCTATGCCGCTTCGAAGGGCGGCATCGTCGCCCTGACCTTGCCGGTGGCGCGCGAACTGGCGCGCAGCGGCATCCGTTGTATGACCATCGCCCCGGGCATCATGGAAACGCCGATGCTGCTCGGCATGCCGGCCGATGTGCAGGATGCGTTGAACAAGATGGTGCCGTTCCCGACGCGCATGGGCAAACCGGCGGAATTCGCCGCTCTGGTCAAGCATATTGCCGAAAATGCCTATCTCAACGGAGAGGTCATCCGCCTCGACGGGGCCATCCGGATGGGGGCCAAATAAACTATACTGCGGCTCCGCCCTTGACCAAAAAGGCACTTCGGTGCCTTTTTTATTGCATGTCTGATTGCTCCTGTTATCACTGCGGCCTGCCGGTGCCGGACGATGTCGATCTGGCGGTGGACATCGGCGGGCAGCGCCGCGCCATGTGCTGCTACGGTTGTCAGGCGGTGGCCCAGTCGATCGTGGACAATGGTCTGGAGGATTACTACCGCAGCCGTGACGCCCTGCCCGAGTCGCCGCGCGAGGCGATGCCGGCGATCCTCGATCAACTGACCCTGTTCGATCATGCCGATTTCCAGAAGAGTTTTGTCAAGGAGCTCGGCACTGGCGAGCGCGAAGCCTCGCTGCTCCTCGAAGGCATTACCTGTTCCGCCTGCATCTGGTTGAATGAGCGGCATCTCGGCAAGCTGGCCGGGGTCACGGCGGTGGACATCAACTACGCCACCCGGCGTGCCCGGGTGCGCTGGGACGAGTCGAAAATCAAGCTGTCCGACATCCTGGTCGCCATCGCCGCCATTGGCTACCGTGCCTATCCCTACGATGCCGCCAAGAACGAGGAGCTATCCCGCAAGGAGCGGCGCGACGCCTTGTGGCGTCTGTGGGTCGCCGGCTTCGGCATGATGCAGGTGATGATGTACGCGTTTCCGATGTATATCGCCGACGGCGACATGACGGCCGACATCGAAAGCCTGATGCGCTGGGCCAGTCTGGTGCTGACCCTGCCGGTCGTCTTCTATTCCTCGGCGCCATTTTTCCGTAATGCCTGGCGCGATCTCAAGTTGCGCCGGGTCGGTATGGACGTGCCGGTGGCGTTGGGTGTAGGTACCGCCTTTATCGCCAGTGTCTGGGCGACGCTGGTCCAGGCGGGCGAGGTTTACTTTGATTCGGTGACGATGTTCGTCTTCTTCCTGCTCGGCGGTCGCTTCCTGGAAATGACGGCGCGTCAGAAGGCGCTCGGCGTTACCGAGGCGCTGGCCAAGCTGCTGCCGGCGTTTGCACAGAAATTGCCGAATTTTCCGGCGGACCGAAGCGCCGAGCAGCGGGTGGCCGCCGATCTGCGGCCTGGCGACTACGTGCTGGTACGCCCGGGCGACATCGTGCCGGCCGACGGCCGGGTCGTCGAAGGCGTGAGTTGCGCCGACGAATCCTTGCTGACCGGCGAGAGCAAGCCGGTGGCGAAAGCGCCGGGCGATGCTGTGACCGGCGGTTCGATCAATGCCGAGAGTCCGTTGGTCGTACAGGTCGAGCAGGTCGGCGAGGGGACGCGCCTGTCGGCCATCGTCAGCCTGATGGAACGGGCGGCGCTGGAAAAGCCGCGCATCGTCGAGATGGCCGACCGCATCGCCTCCTATTTCGTCGCCGTCTTGCTGGCGGTCGCCGTGCTGGTCGCCGTCGGCTGGTACTGGGTCGACCCGAGCAGAGCTTTGTGGATCACCGTGTCGGTGCTGGTGGTGACCTGCCCCTGTGCTCTGTCGCTGGCGACGCCGGTGGCCCTGACCGTGTCGGCCGGCGCGCTGGCGCGCGACGGCTTGCTGGTCACTCGCGGCCATGCCATCGAAACCCTGGCGCGGGCCACGCATTTCGTCTTCGACAAAACCGGCACGCTGACGACCGGGCACATGCATCTTATTGCCGCCGAAGTGTTTGGCAATCTGTCGCGCGCCGAGGCGCTGGCCGTTGCTGCGGCGCTGGAGCGCAATTCCGAGCATCCGGTCGCCACCGCCTTGCGCCGTGCCGCCGGCGAAGCGGCGTTCGACGCCGTCGACGCACGGGCCGAACCGGGGCAAGGGATAGAGGCCGATGTCAACGGCAGGCGTTATCGCATCGGCCGCCCGGATTATGCTTTGGCAGCAGGTGGCGAGCGGCCGCCCTTGCTGGCCGAGTGGTTGGATAGTGGCGACACGATTGTCGTCTTGGGCGACGAGACAGGCTGCCTGGCGCTGTTCCGCATCGGCGATGAAATCCGTTCCGAGGCTGCGGCTCTGGTTGCCGATCTGCGCCAAGCCGGACGCCAGGTTGTCCTGTTGACTGGAGATGCCGTTGCTGTGGCCAAGCGGGTTGCCGGGCGGCTCGGCATCGACGATGTCCGTGCCGGTGCCACGCCACAGGGTAAGCATGACGCCGTGACGGCTTTGCAGGCTGCCGGTGCCGTGGTGGCGATGGTCGGCGATGGCGTCAATGATGCGCCGGTATTGGCGCAGGCTCAGGTCTCGGTGGCCATGGGAGGCGGTGCGCAACTGGCCCGGACGCAATCCGATCTGGTGCTGCTGTCAGAGAACCTGGAGCACCTGCGCCGCGGTTTGCGGCGGGCGTTGAAGACCCTGGTCGTGATCCGTCAGAATCTAGGGTGGTCGTTCGCCTACAATTTCGTGGCGTTGCCGCTGGCCATTGCCGGCTATGTGACGCCGTGGATGGCGGGCATCGGTATGTCTGCCAGTTCACTGCTGGTCGTTCTCAATTCCCTGCGCATTCAGCGCTTGGAGGATGCCTGATGGAAAGTGTGTATCTGTTGATCCCGATCTCGGTGTTGCTGGTTTTCGGTATCGCCGGAGCTTTCTGGTGGTCGGTGCGTAGCGGTCAGTTCGACGATCTCGAAGGGCCGGCCTTTCGCGTGCTGATGGATGACGATACCGCGCCCCCGCAAAACGACAGCGAGTCCGACGACAAATCTGTCAATAGTTGACCTGTGTCAACGTATCCGTCGGCCTCGACTGACATGATGTCAGCTGTGTGAGGGGAGTCCTTCACGACAATTCTCTGTTGGGGTTGGGGTGCGTTGCGACGCACCCTTTTTTTGTCCACGCGCCATGCCTTGTCCCAGCGGCGAATCCGGCTTCTTACAACTTTCGGGCTAGTTGCAACTAGATAATCTGTAGGTTGATCTAGGTCAAAACAAACCGGGTAATCTAGAATACCATCGCACGCTATGCGCCACCTTGGGTTCAAGGGGGGTGGTCATTCAGTCTTTTCATTAACGAGAGGTGGGTTCATGTCTGGAACGCAAACCACATATAACGATAAGGTCGTACGGCAATTCACCGTCATGACCGTCATCTGGGGCATTGTTGGCATGCTGGTCGGTGTCATCATTGCTGCCCAGTTGGTCTGGCCGGAGCTTAATATCGCTTGGCTGCAATTCGGCCGACTGCGGCCGCTGCATACCAACGCAGTCATTTTCGCGTTTGGTGGTTGCGCCCTGTTCGCAACATCTTATTGGTGCGTTCAGCGTACCTGCCATACCCGCCTCTGGGGCGGACCGCTGATTCCCTTCACCTTCTGGGGTTGGCAGCTGATCATTCTGCTCGCCGCGATCTCGCTGCCGCTGGGCATCACCACAGGCAAGGAATATGCCGAGCTGGAGTGGCCGATCGACATCATGATCGCTCTGGTCTGGATTTCCTATGGCATCGTGTTCTTCGGCACCATCGCCAAGCGCACCGTGTCCCATATCTACGTCGCCAACTGGTTCTTCGGCGCGATGATCGTCGCCGTTGCCCTGTTGCACGTGGTTAACAGCGCCGAGGTGCCGGTCTCCCTGACCCGTTCCTTCTCGGTCTACTCGGGCGTGCAGGATGCGATGGTTCAGTGGTGGTATGGCCACAACGCTGTCGGCTTCTTCCTGACCGCCGGCTTCCTCGGCATGATGTATTACTTCGTGCCCAAGCAGGCGGGACGCCCGGTCTATTCCTACCGTCTGTCCGTGGTGCACTTCTGGGCGCTGATCTTTACCTACATGTGGGCCGGTCCGCACCATCTGCACTACACCGCCCTGCCGGACTGGACCCAGTCGATCGGCATGTTGTTCTCGCTGATCCTGCTGGCACCTTCGTGGGGCGGCATGATCAACGGCATCATGACCCTGTCGGGCGCCTGGCACAGGCTGCGCGACGATCCGATCCTGAAATTCCTGATCACCTCGCTGTCCTTCTACGGCATGTCGACCTTCGAAGGTCCGATGATGTCCATCAAGACCGTCAATGCGCTGTCGCACTACACCGACTGGACGATCGGTCACGTGCACTCCGGCGCCCTGGGTTGGGTGGCGATGGTTTCGATCGGTTCGATTTACTACCTGCTGCCGCGCCTGTTCGGCAAGAAGGAAATGTATAGCACCGGCCTGGTCACGACCCACTTCTGGATCGCCACCATCGGCACCGTTCTGTACATCGCCTCGATGTGGATTGCCGGCGTGATGCAGGGTCTGATGTGGCGTGCGGTCAATGCCGACGGTACCCTGGCCTACAGCTTCGTCGAGTCGGTCAAGGGTTCCTACCCGTTCTGGGCCATTCGCTGGCTGGGCGGCGTCCTGTTCCTGCTGGGCATGCTGATCATGGCCTATAACATGTTCAAGACGATGGCTGGCGGCAACACCAAGGATGCGCCGGTGATCGCTCCGGTTGCTTACCACGCCTGATTTGGGAGAACACAATAATGATCAAGCACGATCAAGTCGAGAGGAACGTAGGCCTGCTGTTCGTCTTCACGTTGTTTGTAGTCATCTGGGGGGGCTTGCTGGAAATCGTTCCGCTCTTCTTCCAGAAGTCGACGACGAATCCGGTCGAGGGCGTGGCGCCCTATAGCGCCGAGCGCCTGGCTGGCCGTGAAGTCTATATACGCGAAGGCTGCTACCTCTGTCACTCGCAGATGATTCGTCCGTTCCGCGCGGAAACCGAGCGTTATGGCCACTATTCGGTTGCCGGTGAGTTTGTTTACGATCATCCGT
Source organism: Azonexus sp. (assembly GCA_031260295.1). Lineage (GTDB taxonomy): Bacteria > Pseudomonadota > Gammaproteobacteria > Burkholderiales > Rhodocyclaceae > Azonexus. The sequence continues at coordinate 81,733 of JAIRKE010000074.1, read as the reverse complement.
TCCAGTGGGGTTCCCGGCGTATGGGTCCCGACCTGCATCGCGTCGGCGGTCGCTATTCCGACGAGTGGCAGCGCGCCCACCTGATGAACCCGCGCGACGTGGTGCCGGAGTCCAACATGCCTGCCTTCGCTTTCCTGGCGAACACCAAGGCCAAGGATTCGGTGGCTGCCGATATCGAGGCGAAGATGAGGCTCATGCGCACCTACGCCAACCTTCGCGGCCTCCCGACCTACTCGGACGAAGAGATCAAGGGGGCCAAGGCCGCCATTGGCGACCAGACCGAACTCGATGTCCTGATTGCCTATCTGCAGGGCATGGGTACGGCTCTCGGCACGATGAAGTAACAGGCCATGGACATCAACGATCTGCGTTCCCTCCTCACCGTTGCCGGGTTGCTGTGTTTCCTGGCGATTGTGGGCTGGGCCTACGGCAAGGGCAGCAAGAAGGGGTTCGAGGAAGCTGCCAACCTGCCGTTCGCGGAGCACGATGATCAGGCTGCGGTGGCATGCCCATCGCAGCCGCGCTGATAAAAGGAAAGCAAATGAGCGATTTCGTTAATAATTTCTGGAACATGTACGTGATTGTGATCGTCCTGGCCGGTATCCTGGCTTGCGCGGTTCTGCTGATCGTACAGGGCAAGGCGAAGTTCACGCCGGGCAAGACCATGGGTCACGTCTGGGATGAAACCCTTGAGGAGTACAACAACCCGATGCCCAAGTGGTGGAGCTGGATGTTCGTCATCACCGTGGTCTTCTCGCTGGTTTACCTGGTGCTGTACCCGGGCCTGGGTAATTTCCCGGGTATGCTGAAGTGGACCTCGTCCGGTCAATACAAGGCGGAACGCGACAGGATGGACCGCGTCGTGCAGCCGCTGTTCGACAAGTACCGGGCGATGGATCTCCAGGCCATGACCGCCGACAAGCAGGCCATGGACATGGGCAAGCGTATGTTCCTGACCTACTGCATGCAGTGCCACGGCGCCGATGCCCGCGGGGCCAAGGGCTTCCCGAATCTGACCGACGGCGATTGGCTGTATGGCGGCGCTCCGGAGCAGATTGAGGAGAGCATCGCCCAGGGCCGCATGGGCGTCATGCCGCCGCATGCGCAGCTTGGTGCCGACACCATCAAGGATCTGGCCAACTACGTCCGTTCCCTGTCCGGTCTGCCCAATGATGGCGTGCGTGCCGCACGCGGCAAGGAGGCCTTTGCCAGCGCCGGTTGTGTCGGCTGCCACGGCGAGGATGGCACGGGCATGCAGGCGATCGGTTCGCCGAACCTGACCGACAAGACTTGGTTGTACGGCTCCTCGGAAGCGACCATCATCGAGACCATCACCAACGGCCGGCAGAACAAGATGCCGGCGTGGAAGGAATTCCTCGGTGATGCCAAGGTCCACATGCTGGCCGCCTACGTGCTCAGCCTGGGCCAAGGCGCCAACAAGTAAATGCATCCAACGGGGCGGCGTTAGCCGCCCCGTTGTTTTTTCTCCTATCCGTATCAAAATAGTGTTTTGCCGGTCTTAACCGAGGGCGGCCAAGCGTTATTTTGATACCGATAAGGACATCATGGAAAGCAAGGAAAAAAGCACTCCGGGCGCAGCCGTCGAAACGGCGGTCTCTTTCTACGAGAAGCACAAGAAAGTCTACATCCGCGATGTCAAGGGTTGGTGGAACACTTGGCGCTGGGCGCTGGTGTGGTTCACCCAGATCCTTTTCTACGGCCTGCCGTGGGTGGAGTGGAATGGGCGGCAAGCCGTGCTGTTCCACTTGGTCGAGCGCAAATTCTATTTCTTCGGCTTGATACTGTGGCCGCAGGACGTGTTCTATCTGGCCCTGTTGTTGATCATTTCCGCCTACGGCTTGTTCTTGTTCACCGCCGTCGCCGGCCGGCTGTTCTGTGGCTATGCTTGCCCGCAGACCGTATACACCGAGATTTTCATGTGGATCGAGAATCGCATCGAAGGCGATCGCTTGGCGCGCATGAAGCTGGACAAGGGGCCGCTTACCGCGCGCAAGTTCCGGCTGAAGGCCAGCAAGCATGCCATTTGGCTGCTGCTCTCGCTGTGGACCGGCTTTACCTTGGTTGCTTATTTCACGCCGGTCAGCGAATTGATGATGTCGGTACGCCACGGCGCCCTAGGCGGCTGGGAAATCTTCTGGATTTTTTTCTATTCCGGCTTTTGTTATATGCAGGCCGGTTTCCTGCGCGAGCAGGTGTGCAAGTACATGTGCCCCTATGCCCGCTTCCAGGGGGTGATGTGCGATCCTGATACCTTGGTCATCACCTATGATCCAGAGCGTGGCGAACCGCGTGGAATCCGGCGCAAGAATGTCGATGCCAAGGCGGCGGGGCTCGGCGATTGTATTGATTGCGGACTATGCGTCGTGGCCTGTCCGACCGGGATCGATATCCGCAAGGGAAACCAGTACGAGTGTATCGGCTGCGGCGCCTGCATCGATATCTGCGATCCGGTCATGGACAAGGTCGGCCTGCCCCGGGGACTGATTCGCTATACCACGGAGAACGCGCTGGCCAGGCATTTCTCCGCCAAGGAGATCGTCCGTCACGTCCTGCGCCCGCGCATCGCTGTCTATACCTCGATCCTGCTGGTCATCATCGCGGCGGCGGCTTGGTCGCTGGCGACCCGCGTGCCGCTCAAGGTGGACGTCATTCGCGATCGATCCACGCTCGCCCGTGAGGCGGACGATGGCCAGATCGAGAACGTCTACAACCTCAAGATCATGAATACCACCGAGACGCCGAAGCGCTATGTCTTGTCGGTCGACGGACTGCCTGGCATCGAACTTGCCGGTGACCACTTGGTCGATGTCGATAGCGCCGAAAACCATGAAGTCACCGTCGTCGTCCGGGTTCCGCCCGAGTCCGGGCAGCGCGGCGCCAATATCATCCACTTCGAAGTCAAGGCCGAAGACGATGCGGCAATCGCCGTACGCGAAAAAGCGACTTTCTTACTTCCTCTCTGAACCGTATGAATAATTCAATGGCACTGCAACGCGACGACGCTCCCTGGTACAAGCAGCGCTGGCCCTGGTTCCTGATGGCTGGGCCGGCGATCGTTGTCGTCGCTGGCTTTGTGACGCTGTGGTATGCGATAAACAGCCCTAACGATCTGGTCACTGACGACTATTACAAAGAGGGGATGGCCATCAATCAGCGTTTGCAGCGGGATCACCAAGTCCGTTCGCTTGGCCTGCACGCCGACGTGATGCGCTCCGACCGGAACCTGCGCCTGATGCTGTCGGCCACCAGCCAAGTGGAACTGCCGGCGGCGATCGTGCTGCGCCTGGACCACCCGACGCTTGCCAATCTGGATCAGAGGGTGGAAATGATTGCCGAGGGGGCGGGGTTCTACGATGGAAAGCTGAGCGCCGACATTGTGGGCAAGTGGCTTGTCACGATTGAAGATCCAGCCGGACAGTGGCGGCTTCATGGCAAATGGCAGGCTGATTCGGAGGAGCCGCTGCGCTTGCAGGCGGCAGCGGAGAAGTAGTTTTTTGTTACAGGGAGGTGATACATGGCTTGGGAACTGCTGTTGACGAGTGATTTCGGCCTGATGAGCTTGGTTGTCATCGTTGGCTGTGTGGTAATCGGCGCCGTGCTGGCCAAGATTGTTGCGAGCAAGATCAATGAGGAGTCTCGCAAGCTCGGAAAGTGACGCTCATGGCGCAAGGCGTCAGCCCCCGTTCGCTTCCGGCGTCCGGGGGCTGTGTTTTTCCGGGCACTGAGGGCCGGTGTCCCGGTGCATTTCAGCCCGGATGATTAGGCGGTTGGGCCGGCGCCAACTCCGCTTCGTGGAATGTGTAACGACCTTGCCGCCGGTCGGCCAAGTAGCGTTCCAGGCACAGGGTGACGCTGCGGAAGGATAGTTCAGCCCAGGGAATTTCCGGCGGCGCGAACAATTTGACCTCCAGGCTTTCCTCGCCGACGGAATACTCCAGCGTGGCCAGCCGGCCACGGTAGAAGAGGTGTACCTGGTTGATATGCGCGATGCTGATCAGCGCAAACGGGGCGTCGATGATGATGTGAGCCCCAGCTTCCTCCCTGGCTTCACGGCTGGCGGCGGCGGTGGTGCTCTCGCCGTTTTCCATGAAGCCGGCAGGCAGGGTCCAGAAGCCGCGGCGCGGCTCGATGGCACGCCGACACAGCAGAATCTGCCCTTCGTACTCGGCTACGCAGCCGACGACGAGGCGCGGATTTTCGTAATGGACATGGCCGCAGGCATTGCATACATGGCGTGGCAGGTTGTCGCCCGCTGGGACGAGGAATGAAACGCCGGCTCCGCAGCGGACGCAGTAGCTGATCACGATGTCGAGTATGGAATGGCTCGCGTCCAGTTTAGCACCGAAGCCGCTACCGTCCGCCGCTGCGGGCGCGGCGGCTTTCTTCCTTTGCATAGCGGCGAGGGCTGTGGCTACAATAGCGGACGCTAAAAAAAGCGCATGCGCCGGCTGCCGGTCGGCGTCCCAGGGGGCTTTGCATGTTTCTTCTTGTCGGTTACGTCATTATCCTGGCTGCGTCGCTGGGAACCTACGCCATGCACGGCAACCTGCTGGCGCTCTGGGTACCCGCCGAATATCTCGCCATCGTTGGTCTGGCCATCGGCGCTTTCGTCGGCGGTAACGACATCCGCATCATCAAGGCGACCCTTGCCGCCATTCCGGGGGCGCTCAAGGGGTCCAAATTCACCACTGCCTTCTATGTCGACGTGCTGGCTCTGCTATACGAAATTCTGTCCAAGGTGCGCAAGGAAGGCTTGATGTCAATCGAAGGGGATGTCGAGAATCCCGAGGCCAGTCCGATTTTTACCAAATACCCGAATATCGTTGCCGATCACCATGTGATCGAGTTCATGACCGACTACCTGCGCATGATGGTCGGTGGCAATCTCAACACAGTCGAGATCGAGAGCCTGATGGATGTCGAACTGGAAACGCACCATCACGAAACCGCGGAGCCGGGTCATGTGATGAGCAAGTCAGCCGATGCCTTGCCCGCTTTCGGTATCATCGTCGCGGTGATGGGCGTGGTTAACGTCATGGGCTCGGTCGGAGAGCCGCCGGCGATTCTGGGTAGGATGATTGGCGGGGCGCTGGTCGGCACCTTTCTCGGTATCCTGATTTCTTATGGTTTCGTCTCGCCGCTGGCTGGCCTGTTGGCGCAGAAGGCGCACGAGGGAGGCACGGTCTTCAAGTGCATCAAGCAGGTTCTGCTGGCGTCGATGTCCGGCTATGCGCCGCAGGTGGCCGTCGAATTCGGTCGCAAGGTCCTCGATTCGACTACCCGTCCGTCCTTCCGCGCGCTGGAGGATGAACTCAAGGCGCGCAGAGGCAGGTGATCTTGTCGCTACGCGATAAGGCTTTCGGATGAGCGACGACTCCACCCGCCCCATCGTCATCAAGCGCAAGAAGGCGGCGGCCGAAGGTGCCCACGGCGGCGCCTGGAAGCTTGCTTATGCCGACTTCGTGACGGCGATGATGGCCTTCTTCCTGCTGATGTGGCTGCTCGGCTCGACGGCCCGGGGCGATTTGCAGGGCATTGCCGATTATTTTCAGAATCCGCTCAAGATTGCCCAGTCTGGTGGTTCCTCGGCTGGCGACGCGACCAGCATCCTGCAGGGGGGCGGCAAGGACTTGACGCGCCAGGCGGGGCAGGTCAAGCAGGGCGATGTCGACGTCAAGAAAAGCACCTCGTTTTCCAAGGAGGCGCAACTCGAGTTCCGACGCCAGGAGGCGGCGCGTCTGGAGGCGCTCAAGGCCGAGATCGAAAAGCTGATTGAACAGAGCCCGGAGCTGGCACAGTTCAAGAAACAGTTGCTGCTCGACATTACCTCGGAAGGCTTGCGTATCCAGATCGTCGACGAAAACAACCGGCCGATGTTCGATTCCGGCGGCGCCGAACTCAAGCCCTACACCCGCGACATCCTGCGCCTGATCGGCAAGGCCCTGAACGGCGTCAGCAATCGCATCAGCCTGGCCGGCCATACCGATGCCGCGCCTTACGCGGGCGGCCAAGCCGGGTTCTCGAACTGGGAATTATCGACCAACCGGGCCAATGCCTCGCGCCGCGAGCTGATCGCTGGCGGCTTGGCGGACAACAAGGTATTGCGCGTCGTCGGCTTGGCGTCGACGGTGCCGTTCGACAGAAACGACCCGCTCAACCCGGTCAATCGACGGATCAGCATCGTTGTCTTGAATCAGAAGACGGAGTTGGCTCTCCTCCAGGAAGACGGACCGGAGGCCGGTATCGCCGGCGCCGACGAGGTCGACGGCGCTTTGGGCACCCGGGGGGCGGGCGCGGGCCGCTAGTGTGTGGTGCGCCACTGTTGCTTCGGGGCAGAATAGCGATTTGATGACAGGGGAAAATATGGCGAAAAACGTACTCGCGGTGGATGATTCCGCATCCATCCGCCAGATGCTGACTTTTACCCTCAAGAGTGCCGGCTACGATGTCGTGGAAGCGGTCGACGGCTTGGATGGCCTGGAAAAAGCCAGGGCGCACGATGTCCATCTGGTGCTGACGGATCAGAACATGCCGCGCATGGATGGACTGACCCTGATCCGGTCGTTGCGCGAGATGCCGCAATATGCCTCGACGCCGATCCTGATGCTGACCACCGAGTCGTCCGAGGCGATGAAGTCGCAGGGGCGCGCGGCCGGCGCCACCGGCTGGCTGGTCAAGCCCTTCGATCCGCAGAAGTTGATCGAAGTGGTGCGCAAGGTCATCGGCTGAGTGCCGGGCAGCCTGCCGGCGTCGGGCGCGTTTGCCGGTTGTCACCCGCCGATCCCCAGTCTTCTGTCCATGTTGAGAGGATGATATGCCGATCGACATGAGCCAGTTCTATCAGGTGTTCTTCGACGAATCGGCGGAGCACTTGGCAACCATGGAGACCTTGCTCCTTGAGCTGGATGTCGCTAATCCGGAAGCCGAGCAACTCAATGCCATCTTCCGGGCCGTCCATTCGATCAAAGGGAGCGCCGGTACTTTCGGTTTCACCGACCTGGCCGAGACCACGCACATTTTGGAGAATTTGCTCGATCGTATCCGCAAGCACGAATTGGGCTTGCAGCCGGAGATGGTCGATGCCTTTCTCGAATCCGGCGACCTGCTGCACAGCATGCTGGAGGCGCATCAGGGGCGCGGTAGCGTCGATAGCGAAGCCGTTCAGGCGGCCTGTGCCCGTTTGCGCCAGTTGTCCGACGCTCGGCCGGCGGGCGGCGGTATGACTGCCCCGGCGCGCCGGCCGGTGCCGGTTGCCGCTGCCGCAGCGGCCAACGAGGTGGCGCCCGCGGTTGCGTCGTCCTCGGGACGGCGCGCTTTTGGCATCGAATTCGTGCCGACCGAAGTGTCCGCTCATAGTGACGGCATCGAACGGCTACTCGTTGAACTGCGCCGCCAGGGTGAACTGGAAGTACTCAACCATCCCGATGCCGAGGATCGGGGGGTCGGTTTCTGGAGGCTGCGTCTGACGACTACGGCGGCACCGGAAACCTTTTCCGAGGCCATCGATTTCATCGCCGAGAACGGTGCTTGGCGGGTGGCCGAGGAAGCTGTCGTCGAGTCCACGGGCGACGGGGGGGATTTCGATTTCTTCGGCGATGTACCGGGCGTGCCCGGGGAAAACCGAGGCTATGGCTTCTTCGTCGCGCTCGAACCGCCGCCGAGCAATAGTGCCGAGAGCGGATCGGCCGATACCGATGCCGACGATGGTCCGGACGTTGCGCCGGCGACCGAGGAGGATGAAGTCGGCTATGGCTTTTTCGCGCCTTTGCCACCGCTTGTGCCGCCGCTTGGAGAGGTTCCGGCTGGCGCCGAGGCGGGCGAGGGTTGCGGCTTTTCCGTGTCTCTGCCGTCGCCGCCGGTCAAGACGCCCGAGCACCGGGCGACAGCGGCGGCCGATTCGTCGATCCGGGTCAGCGTCGACAAGGTCGATCAACTGATCAACCTGCTCGGCGAGCTGGTGATCACCCAGTCGATGTTGCAGCAGACCGCGGTGCAGATGGGCGAGGCAGTGCCGGAGTGCTTGCTCGGCGGCCTCGGGCAATTGGAACGCAATACCCACGCCTTGCAGGAAGTGGTGATGTCGATCCGCATGCTGCCGATTTCCTTCGTTTTCTCGCGCTTCCCGCGCGTTGTCCGCGATTTGTCGGCCAAGCTTGGCAAGCAGGTCGAGCTGAAGATTTCGGGCGAGACGACCGAGCTGGACAAGAGCCTGGTCGAACGCATTGCCGATCCGCTCACCCACCTGATCCGCAACAGCCTCGACCACGGCATCGAGATGCCGGAAGCGCGCCTTGCTGCCGGCAAGAACCCGATTGGTACGATCACGCTGAAAGCCTCGCATCAGGGGGGCAATGTTGTCATTGAGGTGGGCGACGATGGCGCCGGTCTGCCGCGCGACAAGATCACGGCCAAGGCCCGTGAACGCGGCTTAGTAGTGGCCGAGTCGATGAGCGATCAGGAGGTGTTCAGCCTGATTTTCGAAGCCGGCTTGTCGACGGCCGCACAGGTGACCGATGTATCCGGGCGCGGCGTCGGCATGGACGTGGTCCGGCGCAATATCCAGGAACTCGGCGGCCGCGTCGAGATCGATTCCCTGCTCGGCGTCGGTACCCGGATAACGGTGCGTCTACCGCTGACCTTGGCCATTCTCGACGGCATGTCGGTGGCGGTTGGCGACCAGACCTACATTCTGCCGCTGTCCCATGTCGTCGAATCGCTGCAGCCGCAGCCCGGCGATGTCCGGACCTTGGCCAACCAGGGCCGGGTCATCGAAGCGCGCGGCGAGTTCCTGCCGGTAGTCGTATTGCACGAGTTGTTCGGCTTATGTTCGGCCAGGGATGACCTGACCCAGGGCATCATGGTCGTTGTCGCCGCCGGCGGCGCCAAGGCGGCGCTGTTCGTCGATGCCCTGGTCGGCCAGCACCAGGTCGTGATTAAGAGCTTGGAGGCCAACTATCGCCGGGTGCCCGGCATTTCCGGTGCGACCATCATGGGCGACGGTCGTGTAGCGCTGATTCTCGACGCGCCGGCGATCGCTACTATGGTCCGGGCGAAAACGCAGACCACGGCGGGCCTGCTGCAATGAGGAACAAGACATGGAAGTAAGGACGCAAGGAAAGGCGGCTGTTGCGGACGAGGATTCGGTGGCCAGCGAATACTTGACTTTTACGCTGGGCAGCGAGGAGTACGCGATCGACATCCTCAAGGTCCAGGAGATCCGCGGCTACGAGCCGCCGACACGGATTGCCCAGGCGCCGCCGTTCATCAAGGGGGTTATCAACCTGCGCGGTATCATCGTGCCGGTGGTCGACCTGCGTATCAAGTTTGACCTCGGCCAGGCCGAGTACACGCCGTTTACCGTGGTGATCATCCTCAACGTCGCGGGACGGGTCGTCGGTGCCGTGGTCGACAGTGTGTCCGATGTGATTTTCTTGAACCGGGCACAGATCCGGCCGGCGCCGGATTTTTCCGGTTCCTTCGATACCCAGTACATCATCGGCCTGGCCTCCCAGGACGGACGGATGATGATTGTTACCGACATTGAGCGCCTGATGAGCGGCGCCGACATGGAATTGATCGACGACGCCACGGCGTCGAACCAAGAGCAGGGGAGTTCACGATGCTAAACAAATTGCGTATCCGTACCCGCCTGATTTGGCAGGCGATCGGCATGGCCTTCTGGTTTACCGTATTGGTGGTTGTCGCCGTCACCTATCTGCACGACCTGAGCCGGACCAGCGAGGCCGTCTATATGGACAAACTGGAGCCGGGGGCGATGGTGCTGCGCATGCAGGCGCTGCTGGCCGAGAACAACCTGCAGCTCGCCGCCAGCTTGCTAGGCGCCCATGCCGGCCAGACGGTGGTCGAGTCCGAGAGGGAGCAGCAGATGCAGCGCCTGGAGGCCAACCGCAAAATGATCGACAGCCTGTGGCAGCAGTTTTCGGCGCGCCCGCTGGGCGAGCAGGAGGGGGAACTGGCCGAGGCCTACCGCCATGCCCGCGCCATCTATATCCAGGAGGGCCTGTTGCTGGCTGCCGAAGCCTTGCGCGCCGGCGACCATGGGCGAGCCGCCGAAATCTACATCGGCGTCGTCCAGCCGGCTTTTGCCAAGGCCAGCCTGGCGGCCGAGGCGCTCAGCCACTACTACGTCGATAGCGGCCGTGAACTATTCGACGGCGCGCAGCGGACCAGCGAGTTCTTGATCAAGCTGTTGGTCGCCCTGGCGTTGCTGGTGACGGCGCTGGTGGCAGCTTTTTCCTACGTCTTCGGGCGTAGCATCACCCGTCCGCTGGCTGAAACCATCGGTATCGCCAACGCCGTCGCCGCCGGTCACCTCGACAACCGAATTGACGTGCGCGGCGCCGACGAAGTCGCCGACCTGCAGCGCGCTCTGGCCAAGATGCAGGCTGACCTGAAGGAGCGGACCGAGGCCGAGCGCCAGGCGGCGGATGCGACGATGCGCATCAAGGTGGCGCTCGACGTGACCTCGAACAACGTCATGGTCGCCGATCCGGGCGGCTGCATTATTTACTGCAACGCCTCATTGCTCGCCATGATGCGCCAGGCCGAGAGCGACATCCGTAGCGAACTGCCAAATTTCCGTGCCGATGCCCTGCTCGGTTCCAGCATCGACCAGTATCACCCACAGCTGGCGCAGCAGCGCCACATGCCAAGCGTCTATCGCGGCGAAATTAGCATCGGCAGCCGGTATTTCGTGCTGGCGGCGAGCCCGATCATCAACGAAGCCGGTGCCCGTCTCGGCACCGTCGTCGAATGGCGCGACCGCACCGCCGAAGTCGAGGTCGAGCGCGAAGTGGCGGCGATCATTGCTGCGGCGGTGGCCGGCGACTTCAGCAAGCGCATCGACCGGTCACGCATGCAAGGCTTCTTCCACGACCTGTCCACCGGTATCAACCAGTTGCTCGAGGCGAGCAGTGCGGCGCTCGAGGATGTCGGCGCAATGCTCGCCCGCATGTCGCGCGGCGACCTGCGGCAGAAGATCGGTGCCGACTACCAGGGCATGCTTGGCCGCCTCAAGGACGATGCCAATATCACGGTGGATAAGCTGCAGCAGATCGTTCTGGCGATCAAGAGCGCTACCGACGCGATCAACGCCGCCGCCCAGGAGATTGCCGCCGGCAACCAGGATCTATCGGGACGCACCGAGGAGCAGGCGAGCAGCCTGGAGGAAACCGCGTCGAGCATGGAAGAGCTCACCGGTACCGTCAAACAAAATGCGCAAAATGCCCGCCAGGCCAGCGAATTGGCCGGTGCTGCGCAGCAGGTGGCGGTGCGTGGCGGCGAAGTGGTTGATCAAGTGATCGACACGATGAGTGCCATTCACCGCTCGAGCAGTAAGATCGGCGACATTATCGGCGTTATTGACGGCATCGCTTTCCAGACCAATATCCTGGCACTCAATGCTGCCGTTGAGGCGGCGCGGGCCGGCGAGCAGGGCCGCGGCTTCGCCGTGGTGGCGACCGAGGTGCGCAACCTGGCGCAGCGCAGCGCCACGGCGGCCAAGGAGATCAAGATTCTGATTTCCGATTCGGTGGAGAAGGTCGAGACTGGTAACCGTCTGGCCGATCAGGCAGGGCGGACCATGGACGAGGTAGTTACCAGCATCCGCCGGGTGGCCAACCTGATGCAGGAAATTTCCGAGGCCAGCCGCGAGCAGAGCGCCGGCATCGAGCAAGTTAGCAGGGTCATCAGCCAGATGGACGAGGTAACGCAGCAAAATGCCTCTCTCGTCGAGCAGGCGGCGGCCGCTGCCGAAAGCTTGGAGGAGCAGGCCAATGCGCTGAAGCGTGAGGTAGCGGTATTTTCGCTGTCGATCGACAGCGAACGTCCGTTGGCCGAGGCGCGGCGGGCGGCACCGCTGCCGCAGCGCGAGCCGGTGCGGCTCAACAGCCCGCTGATGGCCAAGAGCGGTGTGCACCTGCCGGCTGGCCAAGATGATGAATGGGAGGAGTTTTGATCATGGCCGATACCCCTCGTTTTACCTTCCCCGCTGCTACCGCGGCCATTCCCGGCCGCGATGGCGGAGCACGGGAATTCAGCTTCCTGCCGGCCGATTTCGAGCGGGTCCGCAAGCTGATCTATCAGCATGCCGGCATCTCCCTGTCGCCGGTCAAGCAGGACATGGTCTATTCGCGCTTGGCCCGCCGCCTGCGCGCCACCGGCTGCCACAGCTTTGCCGAATACCTGGACGCGCTGGAGAAGAACGGCGGTGACGAATGGGAGCGTTTCGTCAATTCGCTGACCACCAATCTCACCTCGTTTTTCCGCGAGCCGCATCATTTCCCGATCTTCGCCGAGCATTTGCAGAAGCTCGGGACGCAGCGCCAGATCCGCATCTGGTGCTCGGCCGCTTCGACCGGCGAGGAGCCATACTCGATCGCGATAACCGTGGCTGAGACCTTCGGCAGCAATCTCTCGCATGTCTCGATCATCGCTTCCGACCTCGATACCAACGTGCTGGAGACGGCGCGCAAGGGCGTTTATCCGATGGAGCGGGTCGACAAGCTGTCGCCCGAGCGCCTGCACCGCTTCTTCTTGCGCGGCACCGGCGCGCAGGCTGGCTATGTTTCAGTGCGTCCGGAGCTGAAGGCGCTGATCACGTTCCAGCGCATCAATCTGCTCGATTCGAGCTATGCCCTGAAAGGGCCGCTCGACGTGATTTTTTGCCGTAATGTGATGATCTATTTCGACAAGCCGACGCAGTACAAGATTCTTGCCCGTTTCGCTCCCATGATGCAGCCGGACGGCCTGATGTTTGCCGGCCATTCGGAAAGCTTCATGCATGCCGCCGATCTTTTCCGCTCGCTGGGCAAGACGGTCTATGCGCTGACCAAGTCGCGCTGAGAAGGCAGCCAGTGCGCTACGCCTACAACGAAAACCTTGCCGAGAACTGCTATTACGACCGGTATTTCCAGGTCGATGCGGCGAAGATTCTGCCCGGCGAATATTTCGTGTCCACCCGCGGCATGCTGCTCGTCACCGTACTCGGCTCCTGCGTCGCCGCCTGCATCCGCGACAGCGAGACCGGCGTCGGCGGGATGAACCATTTCATGCTGCCCGATGACGGCGGCCGCGAGCATTTCGGCTCTTCCGCACGCTACGGCACCTACGCGATGGAGGTGCTGATCAACCAACTGCTGAAATCGGGCGCCCGGCGCAACCGGCTTGAAGCCAAGGTGTTCGGCGGCGGCGCCGTGCTCACCGGCCTGGTCAGCAGCAATGTCGGGATGCGCAACGCCGAGTTCGTGCTCGACTACCTGAAAACCGAGAAGATTCCCGTGGTGGCCAAGGACCTGCTGGATTCGTATCCGCGCAAAGTCTATTACTTTTCCGATTCCGGCCGGGCCTTGGTCAAGAAGCTGCACCGCGTGCACAACGACACCTTGTTCAGCCGCGAACGGGCCTACAAGGATCGGCTGGCCGGTGCCAAGGTCGAAGGCGATGTCGAGTTGTTCATATGATCGGTCACGACCGATTTTCCACCCATGCTGATGGAGAGCTATGCCGAATAAGATTCGCGTCCTGATCGTCGATGACTCTGCGCTGATGCGGAGAGTGCTCAGCGAAATGATCAACGCCACCCCCGATCTCGAAGTCGCCGGCTGCGCGCCAGACGCTACGGCGGCGCGGGAAATGATCAAGCTTCTCAATCCCGACGTCGTGACGCTGGACTTCCATATGCCGGGGATGGACGGTATCGAGTTTCTCGATCGCCTGATGCGCTTGCGGCCGATACCGGTGGTGATGGTCTCGTCCTTTACCGAGGCCGGTTCGGAAACGACCCTGAAGGCGCTGGAGCTGGGCGCCGTCGACTTCATCGGCAAACCGCGCGCCGACGGACGGCGCCTCGACGATTACGCCGAAGAACTGGCCGACAAAATTCGTGCCGCCAAGGGAGCGCGTCTGCGCCGCCAGGGGGCGGCCGTGTTCGCCCCGCCGGCGGCGCAGATGCCGGCGCCGCCGGTCGGGAATGGCGGTGGGCGAGGCGGCGGCAACGGGCGGATCGTTTTCGTCGGCGCTTCGACCGGCGGAACTGAGGCGCTCAAGGAACTGCTCCTCGGCTTTCCCGCCGATTGCCCGCCAACCCTGATCGTCCAGCACATGCCGGAAGCTTTCACCGCTTCCTTCGCCCGTCGCCTCGACGGCCTGTGCGCGCCACGCATCCTTGAAGCACAGGGCAACGAGAAGGTCGAGCCGGGGACCGTTTACATCGCGCCGGGCCACTCCCACCTGCAAATCCGCCGCGGCCCCGCCGGCTATCTCACCGAACTGCTGAGCACGCCGCCGGTCAATCGCCATCGCCCGTCGGTCGATGTCCTGTTCGATTCGGCCGCGGCCCTGGTCGGGCGCCTGGCCGTTGGCGTCATCCTCACCGGCATGGGCAAGGACGGCGCCCAGGGTCTGCTGCGCATGCGCCGGGCCGGTGCTCAGACCTTTGGCCAGGACGAAGCCAGTTGCGTTGTCTACGGCATGCCGCGCGAGGCTTTCCTGGTCGGCGCCGTCGAAGAGCAGTGGCCGCTCGGCGATATTGCCCGGCGCGTGCTGGCCGTGACCCGCTGACCGATGCTTTCGCCATCGATTGGGGACTACGAGCCAAGCACCGGGACGGGCTTGTTGCCTATGGCCAAAGGTTTAAACTATGTGCAATGACAACCAACTGAACAACGGGACTCCCAATGCAAGCAAGCATTAGCAAGGATGCCGGCAAGGCTGTGGTCAAACTGGCCGGCCGTTTCGATTTCAATACCCACCGTGAATTCCGTAGCGCCTACGAGCCGTTGGTTGCGGATGCTGACGTGCAGGCGGTGGTGGTCGATTTTTCGGGCGTCGACTATCTCGACAGTTCGGCGCTCGGTATGCTGTTGATGCTGCGCGACAAGCTCGGCGGGGTCGGCAAGGAAGTTGCGCTGACCGGGGTGCGGGGTAATGTCAAGCAGGTACTCGATATAGCAAATTTTGGTAAATTGTTCCCGATTTCCTGAACCTTCTACTGCCCCCGGAGAATCCCGGGATGTCCGGTTTCCCGGCAGTTCTTGGCTGTCGCGTTTGTCGGGGGTTGAAAAACGTGTATTCTTGGCCCTTCTCGGCCGATAGTGAGAGTAATCGGCCGATTGCCAGCAGTGCGAGGGAATGACGATGTCAGAGTTGCTGAAGAATATCGATGCGCGGACCAAGCTTGCCGGAACCAACAAGCTTGAGATTTTGTTGTTCTTTCTCGGCGTGGATCAGCGGACCGGGCGTCGCGAGACTTATGGCATCAATGTATTCAAGGTCCGCGAGGTGATGCGCACGCCGATGATCACGGCGGCGCCGGAAATGCCGGAGTCGGTCGAGGGCATGGTCAGTCTGCGCGGCGCGCTGGTGCCGGTCATCGATCTGGCCAAATATGCTGGCGTCAATACCGGGACGCCGCGCGAAATCATGATCGTCACCGAGTATAACGGCCATACCCAAGGCTTCCTGGTCGAAGGAGTCGATACCATTCTCCGCCTCGATTGGAGCAAGATGCGGGTGCCGCCGGAGATGTTGACGGCCCAGACCGGCGGTCTGGTCACGGCGGTGACCGAGCTTGAGGATGGACGTCTGGTGATGATGATGGACGTCGAGAAAGTGCTCTCGGAAACCACCTCGATCGACAACGAGGCAATGTTCCGCGGCGTCGTGCCGCTGGAACGGCCGGATGCCACGGTTTATTACTGCGACGATTCCAGCGTGGCGCGCAAGCAGATCGAAAAGACGCTGGCGGTGATGGGCATCAAGGGCGTCAGCGCGGTCAACGGCATGCACATGTGGGAAGAAATGGAAAAAACGGCGGCTTACGCCAAGTCGGTCAACCAGCCGGTGTCCAATTTCATCAACCTGGTTCTGACCGATATCGAAATGCCGGAAATGGATGGCTATATGCTGACCAAGCGAATCAAGTCGGATCCGCGCTTCAGCAACATTCCGATCATCATGCATTCCTCCCTGTCCGGGATGTCCAACCAGAAGCTCGGGCAGTCGGTCGGCGTTGACGAATACGTTCCCAAGTTCGAGCCGCAGCGCCTGTCCGAAACCTTGGCGCGCCGCCTCGGCGTGACCGGCGAAGCGGCTCCGGCGGCCTGAGTTCTCAAGGGAGTTGTCCATGGATCTCGTCGAAAGCAAGAATCTACTCGATAGCGTCGATGCGCGTACCCGCCTCGCAGGCTCCAACAAGATGGAGATTCTGCTGTTCTCGCTGGGCACCCGCGAAATTTTCGGCATCAATGTCTTCAAGGTGCGCGAGGTCGGGCGCACGCCGCATATCACTAAGACGCCGAATATGCCGCGTGGCGTCGAGGGCCTGATCTCGCTGCGCGGCAACGTCATTCCGGTGCTGTCGCTGGCCTCCTTCATGCAGCTCGACGGGGTGCCGGTCGGCTTGGGCAAGACCATGATGGTTGCCGAGTACTCGAAGCGCACCTTGGGTTTTCTCGTCCATGAAGTCGATCGCATCATTCGCGTCGACTGGGAGCGGGTCAAGGCGCCAGAAAGCGTACTCTCCAGCAATCAGGGCCTGATTACCGCGGTCATTGACATGGAGGACGGTGGGCTGGTTTCCATTCTCGATGTCGAGCAGATTCTCGCCAATGCCTTCGGCGAAGTGATGATCGTCGATATCCCGCCGGCCCGCGTGGCCCCCGATACCAGCGTGTTCTTCGTCGATGATTCGATCGTGGCGCGGCGCAAGATCGCCGAAGTGCTGGACAAACTCGGCGTGCGCCACAAGCATGCGACCAACGGCCTGGAAGCCTGGACCCGGCTGCAGGGCATTGTCGCCCATGTGCAGCAAAGTGGCCGCAACATCCGTGACGAGATTCGCCTGATCCTGGTCGATGCCGAAATGCCGGAAATGGACGGCTACGTGCTGACCAAGAACATCAAGTCCGACCCGCGTTTCGATGGCGTGCCGGTCGTCATGCATTCGTCGCTGTCTTCGGAGGCCAACCGGGCGATGGGCAAGGCGGTGGGCGTCGATGCCTATGTTGCCAAGTTCGACGCCGAGGCGCTGGCCGATACCTTGCGCCCGCTCATTGAAAGACAATAGGAAAAACTTCGGAGCACTCCATGGCTGCAGATCCAAAAATGAGATTCCTGGTGGTGGACGACTTCTCGACGATGCGTCGGATCGTTCGCAATTTGCTGAAGGAACTCGGTTTTACCAACGTGGACGAGGCCGAGGACGGAGCCATCGCGCTGCAGAAACTGCAAGGTGGCGGCTTCGAGTTCGTCGTCACGGACTGGAACATGCCCAACATGGATGGCCTGACGTTGCTGCAGACTATCCGCGCGACACCGACGCTCAAGCACCTGCCGGTGCTGATGATTACTGCCGAAGCCAAGAAGGAGAACATCATCGCCGCTGCCCAGGCCGGAGCGAGCGGCTACATCGTCAAGCCGTTCACAGCCGGAACCTTGTCCGAAAAGCTGAACAAAATTTTCGAGAAAATGGGACAGGCCTAAGGAGGTATCATGACGGCAAGCAATGATTCCAACGAACTCGAAGCCCTGTTCGACTCGATCGCCTCCACCCCACCGGCGCCCGCGCCTGCGCCGCAACCCGCGCCGACTGCCGCAGCGGCAGCGGCCGGCGACAGCGATGACTTGCAGGCCCTGTTCGACAGCGTCTCGGCAGAAACTGCCGGGGCTGCTGCTGCGGAACCGGTGGAGACGCCTGCGGTTGGTGCTGCGGCAGGCGAAACCTGGCCGAAGCAGGAGGCAGTGTTCAATCGTATCGGTCAGATGGCGCGCGCTCTGCACGACACTCTGGGCCAGCTCGGCTACGACAAGCTGCTCGAAAAGACAGTCTCGGCCCTGCCGGATGCCAAGGATCGCTTGGCCTACGTTGCCAACCTGACCGAACAGGCAGCCTGCCGCGTGCTCAATGCCACCGATGTCGCCAATCCGTTGGTGGAAGATATCGAAAATAGCTCGCGCGCGCTCGGCTCCCGCTGGGATAAGGTTTTCGCCAATCAACTGGGAACCGACGAGTTCAAGGCGCTGGCCAGCGAAACCCGGGCTTTCCTGAATCAGCAGTTGCCGGAAAAGACCCGGGCGACCCATGCCCAGCTGACGGAAATCATGATGGCGCAGGATTTCCAGGATCTGACCGGACAGGTGATCAAGAAGATCGTCGCCCTGGCCCAGGAACTGGAGTCGGGCCTGATGGGCGCGCTGCTCGAAACGGTTCCCGACACCAAGCGGACCGATGAACTGAACAACCTGATGAATGGGCCGGTGGTCAATGCCGCAGGGCGAACCGACGTGGTGGTCAATCAAGCGCAGGTAGACGACCTGCTCGACAGCCTCGGCTTTTGAGGGAGAGCGACGATGAGTGATTTCGCCGGGATGGAGGACCTTCTGCAGGATTTTCTGCAAGAAGCCTACGATCTGCTTTCCGATGTGGACAACAAGCTGGTCGATCTGGAGCGGATGCCTGACGACCGTGGTCTGTTGAACGACATTTTTCGCGGTTTTCACACCGTCAAGGGCGGCGCCGGTTTCCTCAACGCCAGCGAACTGGTGACGCTGTGCCATTTGACCGAGAACCTGTTCGACCGCTTGCGCAATGGCGAGCTGGAACTGACGCCGGAACTGATGGATGTCATCATGGCCGCCACCAAAGGGGTGCGCGACATGTTCGGCGAATTGGGCCAAATGGTGATGCCGCAACCGGCCGATCCGACGGTCATCGCCGCCTTGCAGGGGGCCTTGAGCGGCCAAATGCCGGGTGCCGCGCCGCCGCCCGCCTCTGCGTCGGCGCCGCCGGCCGAACCGGTGCCGGCCAAGGCGGCAGCATCGGCGCCGCCGGGTTCCGGCGGCGAGCCGGACTGGCAAGCGCTGCATGCGACTTTGACCGGCCAGCCGGCCGGGGCGGCTGTCACGCAAGGGGAATTGATTACCAAGGCTGAGGCGGCGCCGGCTCCAGCTCCGGCGCCTGCCGGCGCGGTTGCGCCGGTGGCGGGCGATCCGCCGGGAACGCCGTCGCCGTTCGGTCGACGGGCCACCGATCGGCCGGGTGGTCAGCCGACCTCGGCACGGCGAGCCGAAGAGCGGGGCGGGCGGGAAAGCACCATCCGTGTCGATACCTCGCGCCTCGACCAGGTGCTGAACCTGTCCGGCGAAATCGGCCTGACCAAGAACCGCCTGACCAGCCTGCGCGCCGACATCCTGGCCGGCAAGAACGATTCGGAAACCCTGCATGCGCTCGATCAGGCAGTCAGCCAACTCGACCTGTTGGTATCCGACCTGCAGAATTCGGTGATGAAGACGCGGATGCAGCCGATCGGCCGGCTGTTCCAGAAATATCCGCGCATCGCCCGCGATCTCGCCCGGCAGCTCGGCAAGGATGTCGAACTGGTGCTGGCCGGCGAGGAAACCGAAGTCGACAAGACGATGATCGAGGATCTGGCCGATCCGCTGATTCACCTGATCCGCAATGCCGTCGATCACGGCGTCGAGATGCCGCTCGAGCGCCAAGCCGCCGGCAAGCCGGCGAAAAGCCTGGTCCGCCTCGAGGCGCGTCAAGAAGGCGATCACATCGTCCTGATCATCGCCGACGACGGTAAAGGCATCAGCGCCGAGCGCATCCGCGCCAAGGCGGTCGAGAAGGGGCTGATTTCCGAGGAGGAGGCGAATACCCTCGACGAGCGGCAAAGTCTGAACCTGATTCTCCTGCCGGGCTTCTCGACCAAATCCGAGATTTCCGACGTGTCCGGCCGCGGCGTCGGCATGGATGTGGTGCAGACTAATATCCAGAAACTCAACGGCTCGATCGAGATCCGTTCGGAACCGGGCAAGGGCTCGGTGATCATGATTTCCCTGCCGCTGACCTTGGCCATCCTGCCGGTATTGCTGGTGTTGCTCGGGGATCAGCCGTTCGCGCTGCCGCTGTCGCTGGTGCGCGAAATCCTGCCGATTGAACGGGAGCGCGTCCAGGAAGTCGGTGGCAAGGAGACGTTGGTCGTCCGCGGCGAGGTGTTGCCGGTGATTTCGTTGGCCCGTCTGCTCGGCTGGCCGCTCGCGCGTTACCCGGAGTACGGCGTGTTCATGCAGACCGCCGAGCGCAGTTTCATCCTGGCGGTCGACAGCTTCGCCGGCCGCGACGACGCGGTCATCAAGTCGCTTGAGGATTTCCGCCCGAAGGGCGTGGCTGGCGTCACGACATTGTCCAACGGGCAGATCGTGCTGATCCTGGACATGAAGGAGCTACTGGCAGATCTCGGCCAACATCCCGACATGGCCGCCAGCTTGCGGGCGCTGGCAGCCGCCTGATTCGCATTTTTCGCTAACGAATGAGTTGAGAGGGGGCTTGCCCCCTCTCTTCTTTTTGCGGGTTAACCATGTTGTCATGAGCTTGTGGGCAACACTTCATAAACCAGCTAAAAAAACACTCGTACCTATTTAATTTTCTTGGTTTTTTCCTATAATAGCCCCAACAATCCCTGAAGACGGCTATGGCGGAAGAGAGCGATCTCGAGAAAACTGAGGAGCCTACAGCTAGGCGAATCGAGCAGGCGCGTGAAAAAGGCCAGGTTCCCCATTCGCGCGAACTCGGTACATTTCTGGTGCTGATGACCTCCGCCGCCACCATTTGGATGATCGGTGGTTGGTTTGTCCGGCGGGCGACGATGATCGCGCGCGAGGCCTTTACCATCGATAACGAGCTGGCTCGCAATCCCGGTCTGCTAGTGCCGCATCTCGGCGCGGTGTTCAGCGATGCACTATTTCTGATAGCGCCGTTGATGGCTGTGCTTGTGTTGGCCGCCCTGCTGCCGCCTTTCTTCCTCAATGCCTGGGTGTTTTCGCCGCAGGCCCTGGCACCTGATCCCAAGCGCATCAATCCGCTGTCCGGCATCGGCCGGATGTTCTCGTGGAACAGCTTGATGGAACTCGGCAAGGCCGTGCTCAAGGCGGGTCTGGTCGGTGGCGTCGCCGTACTGCTGATCTGGAATTCGCGCGCGGAAATCTTCGGTCTGCTGGCCGAGCCGGTAGATTTGGCCTTGTCGCATGCTGGCCGCCTGATTTCCTTCTGCTTCCTGATTCTCGTGTCGACGCTGGCGCTGGTGGTGGTCGCCGATGTGCCGTTCCAGATCTGGCAATACTTCCACAAGTTGAAGATGACCAAGGATGAGGTGCGGCGCGAAATGAAGGAAATGATGGGCGACCCGCACGTCAAGGGGCGCATCCGCAGCCTGCAAATGGAGGCTGCCCGCCGCCGCATGATGGCGGCGGTGCCGGAGGCCAATGTCGTGGTCACCAACCCGACGCATTTTGCCGTCGCCCTGTCCTACAAGACCGGGATGAATGCGCCGAAGGTGGTGGCCAAGGGCGCCGGCACGATTGCCTTGAAGATTCGCGAAATCGCCAGCCAGCATGGCGTGCCGATACTCGAAGCAGCGTCCTTGGCGCGGGCCTTGAACAAGCACGCCGACCTCGATGCCGAAATCCCCTCCGCCTTGTATAACGCCGTGGCGGAGGTTCTCGCTTATGTGTACCAGTTGGCCGGCTGGCGGCAGAACGGCGGCGCCTATCCGGTGCCGCCGCGCAATTTGCCGGTGCCGCCCGAACTGGTGCCGGAGGCGGCGTAAATGGCGACTTCCTCCTCGCTCGGCATGCAGAACTTCCTTGGGCGGCTGAACGTCACCCAATTGGCGGCGCCGATGCTGATCATGATGATCCTGGCGATGATGGTGCTGCCGCTGCCGGCCTTCGTTCTCGATCTGCTGTTCACCTTCAATATCGCCATCTCGGTGCTAGTGCTGCTGGTCGCCATCAATACCCAGAAAACCCTGGATTTTTCCGTCTTTCCGACCGTGCTGCTGGTAACCACGCTGCTGCGCCTGTCGCTCAACGTTGCCTCGACCCGGGTCGTGCTGATCGAGGGGCATACCGGCCCGGCTGCCGCCGGTAAGGTGATCGAGGCCTTCGGCCACTTCCTGGTCGGCGGCAATTTCGCGGTCGGTATCGTCGTCTTCATGATTCTGGTGATCATCAACTTCATGGTGATCACCAAGGGTGCCGGCCGGGTGGCCGAAGTGTCCGCCCGCTTCGCGCTCGATGCGATGCCCGGCAAGCAGATGGCCATCGACGCCGACCTCAACGCCGGCCTGATCGGCGAGGACGAGGCACGGCAGCGCCGCCAGGATGTCGCCCGCGAGTCCGAGTTCTACGGGTCGATGGACGGTGCTTCGAAATTCGTCCGTGGCGATGCCATCGCCGGCATCATCATCATGTTGATCAATATCGTCGGTGGCCTGTTTATTGGCATCTTCCAGCACAACATGGATTTTGCCGTCGCCGGCAAGACCTACACTCTGTTGACCATCGGCGACGGTCTGGTGGCCCAGATTCCCGGCCTGATCATCTCAATTGCCGCCGGTCTGGTGGTGACTCGCGTTTCCGACGACCGCGATGTCGGCCAGCAGGTGCTCGGACAGATGTTCCGCAATCCGAAGTCGCTGGCCATCACCGCCGGCATCATCGGTACCCTCGGTCTGATTCCGGGCATGCCGAATCTGGTTTTCCTGCTGCTGGCCAGCACCACTGGCTATCTGGCCTGGCGCATGGGGCAGCGCGAGCAGCGCATCGCCGCGGCGCCGCCGGTCACGGTCGCGCCGACCTCGGTGCCGGAAGCGGTCGAGGCCAGTTGGAGCGATGTCGCGCCGCTCGACGTGCTCGGCCTGGAAGTCGGTTATCGCCTGATCCCGCTGGTGGACAAATCGCAGGACGGCGAACTGCTGCGCCGCATCCGCGGCATCCGCAAGAAATTCGCCCAGGAAGTCGGTTTCCTGGTGTCGCCGGTGCATATCCGCGACAACCTCGAATTGAAGCCGAACGCTTACCGCATCCTGCTCAAGGGCGTCGAACTCGGCGCCGGCGAAGCTTATGCCGGCCAGCTTCTGGCGATCAACCCCGGCCGCGTGGCCGGCACCCTGAACGGCACGCCCACCATCGATCCGGCCTTCGGTCTGCCGGCGGTCTGGATCGATGTCGGCCTGCGTGATAATGCGCAAGCCTATGGCTATACCGTCGTCGACGCCTCGACCGTTGTCGCCACCCACCTGAACCACCTGATTTTGACCCACGCCGGCGAATTGCTGGGCCGTCAGGAGGTGCAGCAACTGCTCGACCATCTGGCCAAGGAAATGCCCAAGCTGGTCGAAGACCTGGTGCCCAAGGTCCTGCCGCTGGGCACCTTGCAGAAAGTGCTACAGAGCCTGCTCGACGAAGGCGTGCATATCCGCGACATGCGCACCATCATCGAAACCGTCGCCGACCACGCCAGCCGCACCCAGAACGCCGACGAACTGCTCGGCCAGGTACGCAACGCCCTGGGCCGCGCCATCGTCCAGCAACTCTTCCCCGGCAATGGCGAAATGCAGGTCATGTCGCTCGATCCGTCGCTTGAGCGCTTGCTCATGCAGGCCGTCGCCGGCGGTAGCGAAAACACCAGCTTCGAGCCGGGGCTGGCCGACACGCTGGTGCGTGAAGCGGCCGCCGCCGCCCAGCGTCAGGAAAGCCTCGGCATGCCGGCGGTATTGCTGGTGCCGAGCAGCCTGCGCCTGCTCCTATCCCGTTTCCTGCGCCGCTCCGTCACCCAGTTGAAGGTGCTGGCGCATAGCGAAGTTCCAGAAAATCGAATCATCAAGGTGACCTCGGTGATTGGGGGTACTACAACATGAACGTCAGAAAATTCATCGCCGCTAATCCGCGGGATGCCTTGCGCAAAGTCAAGGAGACGCTCGGCAACGACGCGATCATCCTATCCAACCGGGGAGTTCCCGGCGGCGTCGAGATCATGGCGGTTGCCGCCCGCGACATGGTAATGATCGCGCCGACGATGGTGGCCGACGTAGCGGCCCCGCCGCCCGAGCGTCGCCCGTTGGTTGCCGACGGTGACGACGATTATCGCGTTTCGCTCAGCGCCGCGCGCGCCCAGGCGGCTGCGGTCCGGCACGCCATTCCCGGCCTGCCGCCGGCCGCTGCGCAACGTCCGGCGGTGATGACTGCTGCTCCGGCATCCACTTCCCGTCCGACCGGCACCGTCAATGCCGGCATTCCCCGGACCGGCGCGTTGCGCAACTTCGAGGCCGCGCGGCCACAGGCGCCGCTGCAGAGCGCGCCGGCGCCGCAGGCCGAAGCGCCGCGCCGCGCCGCCGAAGTGGTGCCGATGGAGGTCATGGACGAGATCCGCTCGCTGCGCAAGATCGTCGAACAACATTTGGCCGGCTTCGCCTGGGGTGAAACGGCCCGTTCGGCCCCGGTGAAGACGGAAGTTCTGCGCCAGATGCTTGATGCCGGCTTCTCGCCCCGCTTCGTCCGCGACTTGCTGAGCGACCTGCCGTCCGAGATGAACGGCGTTCAGGCCATGGCCTGGGTCAAGGGAGCCGCCGACCGCTCGTTGCTGACCGTCGGCAGCGATACCGACATTGTCGACCGTGGCGGCGTCTATGCCCTGGTCGGGCCGACCGGGGTCGGCAAGACCACCACTACCGCCAAGCGGGCGGCGCGCTGCGTGCTCCGCCACGGGCCGAACAAAGTCGCCCTGGTCACCACCGATGGCTACCGGATCGGCGCCCACGAGCAATTGCGCATTTATGGCCGCATCCTCGGCGTCTCGGTGTATCTGGTGAAAGATGCCGGCGAACTGCGGCAGACCCTGAAAGAACTACAGCACAAGCACATGGTCCTGATCGACACCATGGGCATGAGCCAGAAGGACAAGCTGGTGCCGGAACTGACCGACATGCTGGCCGGCTGCGCCGTGCAGCGCCTGCTGCTGCTGTCGTCGACCTCGCGCGGCGACACGCTTGACGACGTGGTCCGTGCCTACCAGGGTGACCGTCTGGCCGGCTGCATCCTGACCAAGATCGACGAGGCCGCCAGCCTGGCCACCGCCCTGGACGTGATCATGCGCCACGGCCTGCGCCTGCACTATGTCTCCAACGGACAACGGGTGCCGGAGGATCTGCATCTGCCCAATCGTAGCTACCTGCTGCATCGCGCCTTCAAGGATCTGCCGGAAGCCTCGCCGCACAAGCATGCCGGCATCGAGCCGGTGCTGATGATGGCCAATGCCGGCATGATGGCGGTCGGGGCGCATCATGGCTGATTTTCGCGCCGACCAGGCGGCCGGACTGCGCCGGCTGCTCGGCGGCGGCCAGCAACTACAGGTGGTGACGTTCGTCGCCGGTTGCGAAGGCGTCGGGCGCAGCGTCGCCGTGGCCAATCTCGGCGTGGCCCTGGCCCGCCTCGGCAAGGAAGTGCTGATCATCGACGAGCATGCCGCGCGCGACGACATTGCCGCCTCCTTCGGCCTGATGGCACGCTACGACCTGCTCAACGTCGTGCAGCGCGAAATCGGCCTGGCGCAAGTGTTGCTGCAGCCGATGCACAGCCTGCGCATCCTACCTGCTGCGCGCGCCGTCAAGAAGCTCGGTAAGTTGTCGCTGGCGCAGCAGCAGACCTTGCTCGACGCCATGTCGGGGCTGGAACGGCCGGTTGACGTGATCCTGGTCGATGCCAGCATGGCCCATCCCGGTGGTTTTTCCCCCTTCGGTCTGGCCTCGCAGGAGGCGGTGGTGGTGCTGTCGGGCAGCAGCGCCTCGATTACCGAGGCCTATTCGCTGATCAAGAAGGTCAGCCAGGCTTTTTCCCGCCGCCATTTTCGTATTCTGGTCAACAAGGTACGTAGTCACGCCGACGCCCGTTCGATTTTCGACAACATTGCCCAAGTCGCGGCCCAGCGCGGTATCGCGCAACTGGAATACGCCGGCGCCATCCCGCTCGACGAGGCGCTGCGGCAATCCTTCCAGTTGGCCCGGCCGGTCCTGGTGCAGGCGCCGGATTCGTCGGTCGCGGCGGCTTTCCGCGACATCGCCGGCGAACTGCTGCATTGGCAGAGCAGCGACGGTGGTGGCGGTGTCGAGTATTTCATACAGCAACTGTTACACTTGAGCCAACGCATAACCCCTAACGTACTGCGAGCTTGATGTATACCGCTGCCGGGCAGCCAGACAGGGAACAGTTGGTGCAGCGCTTCGTGCCGCTGGTGAAGCGTATCGCCTATCATCTGATGGCCCGCCTGCCGGCCAGTGTGCAGTTCGAGGATCTGGTGCAGAACGGCATGATCGGGCTGCTCGATGCGATGGATCGCTATCAGGAAGGCTTCGGCGCCCAGTTTGAAACCTATGCCACGCAGCGCGTGCGCGGCGCAATGCTCGACGGCCTGCGCGAGAACGACTGGTTGCCGCGCAATCTGCGCCGGGAGCTGCGGCGCATCGAAGCAGCGATCAACCAGCTTGAGCACGAGCATGGCCGGGTGCCCTCGGAAGGCGAATTGGCCGAGGTGCTGGGCATGTCGCTGGCCGATTACCAGCACACGCTGCAGGAGGCGCGTGGCCACCAGATCGTCTATTTCGACGATTTTTCCAGTGATGGCGACGAGAGTTTTCTCGACCGTCACCTGACCGATAACGATGCCGATCCGGCCTCCATTCTTGAGGATCGCGATCTCCGCCAGGGGCTGGTCGATGCGATCGCCCGCCTGCCGGAACGGGAGAAGCTGATGATGGGCCTGTACTACGAGCAGGATCTGAATTTGCGTGAAATTGGCGAGATCATGGGTGTAACCGAGTCGCGTGTCTCCCAGTTGCACAGCCAAGCCATTGCCCGCGTGCGGGCACGGATTGCCGGCGAGTTGCCCAAGGTGGCTGGCAAGCGTAAGGGGAAGGCGCTTGGATAAAATCAGTGTTGCCGGCCTGCTGCTCGGCATGGTGGCGATTCTTGGCGGTCAGATGCTGGAGGGAGGGCATGTCGCTTCCCTGGCCCAGCCGACGGCCTTGCTGATCGTTCTTGGTGGAACCCTGGGCGCGGTGTTGCTGCAAAGCCCTTTTCATGTCTTCCGGCGCGGCCTGAAAATGACCAAATGGGTTTGGGTGCCGCCGGTGATCGAGCAGAAGGGCATGATCGACCAGATCCTGAGATGGAGCCAAGTGTCCCGCAAGGAAGGTCTGCTGGTGCTGGAAAACTACATTCCGGCGGTGAAAGATGAGTTTACCCGCAAGGGCCTGCAACTGCTGGTCGATGGTGCCGATCCCGAGCGTCTTCGCGAGTTGCTGGAAGTCGAGATCAATACCTTCGAGGATGAATGGCGGCAATCGGCCAAGATCTGGGAGGCGGCGGGCGGCTATTCGCCGACCATCGGCATTCTTGGCGCGGTGATGGGACTGATTCATGTGATGGAAAATCTCTCCGATCCGAGCAAACTGGGTGCTGGTATCGCCGTCGCCTTCGTTGCCACCATCTACGGTGTCGGCCTGGCGAACCTGATCTACCTACCGATCGCCGGCAAGCTGAAGTACTACATCGGCCGCATGGTCGTGGTGCGCGAAATGGTGATCGACGGTCTGGTCGGCATCGCCCAGGGCGACAATCCGCGCATCATCGAAGGCCGTTTGCGGGGCTATCTGTTGTAATGGCCCGCCGTCGCCGCCGCGAGGAGGACCACGAAAACCTCGAGCGCTGGCTTGTCTCCTACGCCGATTTCATCACCCTGTTGTTCGCCTTTTTCGTCGTGATGTATGCCATCTCGTCGGTCAATGAAGGCAAGTACAAGGTGCTGTCGAATGCCCTGGTCAACGCATTCAGTAACCAGACGGCGCAGTCCGGTGGGCAGCCGATTGCGGTCATCCAGGGGGCGCCGCCGGTGGCGGCGCGGCCGGTGGCCAAGGTCGACAAAGTACCGGATACGCGCAAGGCGGAGCAGCGCCAGCGCATGAAAAACATCGCCGACGAGATCATGGCCGCCCTGCAACCGCTGGTTGCCCAGGGTAAGGTCCGCCTGCTGGAAACCAGCCGCGGCGTGACCATCGAGATCAACGACAGCGTCCTGTTCCAGCCCGGCCAGGCGCGCCTGGAACCGGAATCGATCAGCGCCATGCGTGCCATCGCGGCCGTGCTGGCCAACTCCGATTTCCCGATCATCGTCGAGGGGCATACCGACAACATGCCGATTGCGACGCTCCAGTTTCCGTCCAACTGGGAATTGTCGGCGATGCGGGCGACGACCGTGTTGCGCCTGTTCAACGACGGCGGCGTCGGCGCCGAGCGCCTGACGGCGATCGGCTATGGTGAAACGCGGCCGGTCGAGACCAATACGACGGCGGAAGGCCGGGCGCGCAATCGTCGGGTCAGTATCCTGATCGAATCCAACCGGCCGGAAGAGCCGACCGAACTGGCGGGTGAAACCCATTGACTCTGAAAACGGTAGTTGGACGCCAATGAATAGCCGCTTCTGTCCGCAATGCGGAAAATCTGCATATGGCTTTCCAAAATGTCCTTGGTGCAACGCTACCCACGGTTTATCTGAAACTTCCCAAGGTTATGTTCGTCTGCAAAATAGACGCTTGTGTAAATAGGGGGCAGCTTCGAATTGTTTTCAATCATTTTCATAAAATAAAGTCGATGCTGACCCTAATAGCCCCTCTCTAATAACACAATGGCTACATCTCCCCCGGAAGCCTCGCCACGAAAAATGGGTATGCCGTTACTCATAGGCTCCACACTGTTTACGGCGGTGCTGGCGGTATCCTGGTTTGCTCTGCCTGAAGCAGAACAAGTACAAGGGACATTGCCCAAACTGAACCTGGATTTGCGGGAGACGACGGCCTCCGGCATCTCTTCCGGCGCTTTCATGGCGACACAGATGGCCGTTGCGCATTCCGACTCTATCAAGGGCGTTGCCATAACGGCAGGGGGTCCCTATTTCTGTGCAGGGAAAGAATCCTGGAGCGGCGCAGGGCTATCGAAAGCCATCGCTCGTTGCATGCAAGGTGATCCGATGTTTCCGGTCAGTGCAATTACGGAAGACGATCAGCGTTTGATGCGGGAAACGACACAGCGTTGGGCAAAGGAAGGAAAGATCGATCCACTGGACAGGTTGGTACGGCAAAAAGTCTGGATTTTTCATGGCTATAACGACGGCATCGTGAAAACGCCCGTCAGCAGCGCACTGGAAACCTATTACCGCGCATTTGTACCAGCGCACCAGATTTTCCATAAACATGAATTGCCTGCGGCACACGCACAAATCTCCGCCGCCTGCGCAAATAGCGAGAATGAAACGGGCGCCTCTTGTAATGTTTGCGACGTGACCGGCGGCAATTTCATCAATGTCTGTTCCGTTGGCAAGACCCCTTATGATGCGGCAGGCATGGCGCTGCAATTTTTCTACGGCCCGATGCAGCGCACCGCCAGTGATCAATTGAAAGGAAAACTGCTCTCCTTCAATCAGGCTCTCTATACGCGGATAGATGACAGAAAAATTAAACCGGACAGAATCTCAATGGCTGGCGAGGGGTATCTCTATGTGCCTCGGAGCTGTCTGGAAGGAAAAGCCTGCCGGCTGCACATCGCGTTTCATGGTTGCCAGCAAAGTGCCGGTAAAATCAATATGGATTTCGTGAAAAGCGCGGGCTACAACGAATGGGCGGAACAGAACCGCCTGGTCGTTTTGTTCCCGCAGGCTACTTCCTCCGCGATGCTCCCCATGAACCCGAATGCCTGTTGGGATTGGTGGGGTTATAACGATACGGGTGATCGGCACGCGGGTCACTACGCAACCAAGAATGGTTTTCAGATAGCCGCTGTCTGGCGTATGGTGCAGGCGCTTGCTAATCCAGACGAACGGGAGGAGGGGAAACAGTCCGCAGACGAGCAGGCGGTAAAGAACCCCGCGCATGAAATCCTTTTGACTGCGCCCGTCGCGCAGGTTCTGGATGTCAGTAGCAGTCAAGTGCTCCTGGTCTGGGAAGCTGTACCGAATGCAGCAACCTACCGGGTATATCGCTTGATGCCAGGTCTTGATTCGGGAGATAAAGGCGAACCCACCTTTTTGATGGTCACGCCGGAATATTTCACCGGGACCGCTTATGTGGATGACGGTCTGAAAGAAAAAACGCTTTACCAATATAGGGTGACGGCGCTGGATGAAGCGGGCAAGGAAACTTCGGCCAGTTCCCTCACAGCGCAAACTTCAGGGCTGCCGCCTGCCTGTGATCCTTATTTTTCCATGTTGATGGGACGCACAGTCGACCGGAATGGACTACCCACGGACTCGAGGTGTCCGTAAAAGCAGAAAGCGAGGATATGCGCGGCCTTGGACGTAAGGTTTGACCACGATTACACCGCCTTCGTAAACCCGTTCCCGCGCATATCCGCGATGAAATTACCCAGGTCGTCCCGCACCTCGACGCGGTATACTGAGACATTCCGCCCGCTGGACAGGCAAACCGAACGCGCAATCAGCCGTTTTCCCTTGGGCGTGGCAAGGTAAGAGATACTAATTGATTGCCCTACCGTGATGCCCGCATTCTCGCCAAGAAACAGCCGCAAGTTGGAGTGCACGCCAAAAGTCAGATCGGCCAGCGTAAAAATCGCTCCCCCTTGAACTGTGCCTGCCGCGTTCAGATGCTCGCTCGTGATCGGCATGCTGCATTGCACTTCTTCTTTCGTCACTGAATCAATGACGACGCCCGCGTTCGTGGCGAAGCGATCCTTCATGAAAAAGGCGCGGATACGTTCAATGTCGAGTTCCATCCCGGTTCTCACTCTACAAATTGGGAGGGTGCAGACTCCTCGCCAAGGGCGGGTAATGTTCGTCGAAGGAAAGCGGTGCGGGGCCGGACTCCGGGGTTTTGCCCCTTCAGGCCGAATCGACGATGCGGCTGCCGCTTGGCGCGGCGGCTTGGCCGTCGCTGCCGTAGAGGGAGTCGGCGGCACGCCGGCTGTCGAGAACATGCAGCGCGTCGCCCGTGTGCTGCAGGTGCAGGGCGACCAGGCCGGCATTGAGTTCATGTAGCTGCTTGGCTTCGCCGGCCAGCGCCAGCAGCATCTGCCAGTCGTGGGCGACTTGCTGCTCTGTCGGATTGGCGAGCAGCCAGCTTTCCATGGCGCTGCGGGTCTTCTCCTCGCTGCCGATGCCGAGCACGGCGCGGCGCTCGTTCTCCAGTTCGTTGAGTTGCCCGACCAGCGCCACCTTGGCCACGCCGATTTCCGGCAAAGGTTCCGGATTGGCGCCGCACAAGGTTTCCTGCTCTTCCTTGAGCAGCTCGATGAAGCGACCGATCAGGACGACTTCGCGGGTAGTGATTGCGCCGAGGTCGTCCATCAGGCTTCGCGGTGGCTGGCGCTGACCAAGTCGCGGGCGGATTCAATCAGGCGGTCGGCAATGGCTTCCGGGTTGATCTTGAACCGACCTTCGGCGATGGCCTGCTTGATTTCCTGGATGCGCGTGGCGTTGACCGGCGGCGCTTCGCCGCCGCGCAGGCTGCCGGCCAGCGGGCTGAGGCTGACTGCCTCGGTCGTTGCGCCGGCTGGCGACGTTTGCTGAGCAACCGGCCCCTTGGGGGCGAGGCCGGCCGTTGTGGGCGTGTATGAGCTGTCGATTTTCATGATGAACTTCCCGGTGCTTTATGTCTTGATCTGTTTAACGGCGTAGTTGGACGAAGCTTTAGCCTAAAAACCGATTTCGACGGTGCCGTCGGCCTGGGCGATGCCACTGACCGTCTGGCCGCTGGAGTTCATGCGTACCTGCGCGACCTGGCCTACGCTGGCATTGTTCAGCGCCCGTCCCTCGCTGCTGACGGCAAAACCCGTTCCACGGGAGATAACGCGGACCGTCTGGCCTTGCCGGATGACCAGCGGGGCGATCAGTTGGTCGCCGCGCAAGGGCTGGCCGGCCGCGACCGAATTGCGCAGGGTTTTGCCGACCGCATCGACGGTCGAGCCGACGATGCCGTTGGGCAATGTCGACAAGTCGCCGGCAACCACGGTGATGTCGCCTTCCTGAATGGTCTGGCCGGCGCCGAGCGGGCGGGCGGTGACGACATAATTGCCGGTCACGGCAATTTGTACCGGCACCAGCACGCTCCAGATGTTCGGTCCGAGACAACGGACACCGATATGGGTCCGCCCGGAGAGGCGCGTGCCGGGCGGCGCGTAGGCTTCGTGCGCCGAGCACGGCGGCAGGCGCTCGACATCGAGCCGGCCCATGGTGATTTTGACTTCGCCCGGCATGCCCTGGGTTTGCAGCTTGACGTAGCGTTCGGCGGTGTCGATTACCACGTCGACTTCGGCGGCAGCGGCGGCGGTCGAATCGAGCAGGAGGGCGCAGAGGAGGATGAGGCAGCGCAGCAGCATGCCGCCATTGTGCCTGATCGCGCCCGGCAGGGGAAAGCGCTGGTCGCCAGACGGTTGGCACGGAGAATGCTTTCGCTTGGGTAGATCAGAAGGAAGGTAATCCCATGAAAACCATTGCCCAACACGTATCGGTTTACAGCCAGGCCTTGAATCTGCGCACTCAACGCCATCAGATTCTGGCCTCGAACATCGCCAATGCCGATACGCCGCGCTACCAGGCCCGCGATTTCGATTTTGCCCAAGCCATGCAGAATGCCCTGGGCGGGCGCCTGGTCGGCGGCATCGACATGGCCCGGACGGCGCCGGCGCATCTTGCCGGCAGCGGCAATGCCAGCGGCGCGGCGCAACTGATGTATCGCCAGGAAACCCAGTCGGCGGTCGACGGCAACACCGTGGATATGGATGTCGAACGGGCGCAGATCGCCGACAACGCGATGCAGTACCAGATTCTGACGCAACTGATCGGCGACAAACTCAAGGGGCTGCGTAACGCGCTGACCCCGACCAATGGCTGAGGAGAATCGGCATGAGTCTGTTCAATGTATTCCAGGTGTCGTCGAGCGCGATGACGGCGCAGTCGATGCGCCTCAACGCCGTGGCTTCCAACCTGGCCAACGCCGACAGCATTGTTTCTTCCGACGGCAAGCCTTACCGCGCCAAGCAGGTGGTGTTCGAGGCGACGCCGATGGGCAACAGCGAGCTGTCCAGAGGCGTGCGCGTGCGCCAGGTGGTCGAAAGCGCCGCGCCAGCGCGCATGGTCTACGACCCGAAGAACCCCGCCGCCGACGACAAGGGTTATGTCGCTTTCGCCAACGTCGATGTGGTCGAGGAAATGACCAACATGATTTCCGCCTCGCGGTCCTATCAGACCAATGTCGAAGTCATGAACACCGCCAAGGCGATGTTGCTGCGTACGCTGCAAATTGCCCAGGGTTAACCCGACAGGAGATAAAAATGGCCATCATCAATAACACCGACTACAGCGCCGACCTGTACGCCAAGGTTGGCGGCGCATCGAGCACTGCCAGCGCCAGCGGCGCGGTCCAGGATATGGAAACCCGTTTCCTGACGCTGCTGATGGCGCAGATGAGAAACCAGGATCCGCTCAACCCGCTCGACAATGCCCAGGTCACCACCCAGTTGGCCCAGCTCAGCACGGTTACCGGTATCGAAAAGCTCAACCAGACGATGACCCGGTTGCTGGCTGGTTATGACGAGGCCCAGGCGATGCAGGCGGCAAGTATGGTCGGCAGGAGTGTGATGATTGCCGGCAATAATTTGCCGATGGTCGAGGGCCAGTCGATCGCTGGCATCGGGTTGGCCGGCCCGGCTGATCAAGTGCAGATTACGATCAAGGATGCGACTGGCAAGGTCGTACAGGTCGAGAATCTCGGCGCCCGCGAGGCCGGCAATTTCTACTTCGCCTGGGACGGCACCGACGCCGACGGCAATGTCCTGCCCGACGGCAACTACACCTTCAGCGTCGAGGCGAGCATCGGCGGACAACCGGTCGACGCGGCACCGATGCAGATTGGCATGGTTTCTGCTGTGATACGGGGGACGGACGGGTTCCTGCTTGATCTGGGTTCATTCGGCAGGGTGGCTTTCAACGATGTTCTGCAAATTTTTTGAGTGAGGTGAAAAAATGGCATTCCAGCAAGCACTAAGCGGACTCAATACTTCGTCCAAGGCGATTGATGCGACCAGCCATAACATCGCCAACTCAAGCACGGTCGGCTTCAAGGCCGGGGTTGCCCATTTCGCCGATGTCTATGCCGCGTCGCTGACCGGCAACGGCGCCAGCCAGATAGGTATCGGCGCGAATCTGGTGGCGATCCAGCAGCAATTCACCCAGGGCAACATCACGACCACCAATAACCCGCTGGACATCGCGATCAATGGCGGCGGCTTCTTCCGCATGGACCACAACGGCGCTGTCAGCTACACCCGCAATGGCCAGTTCCACCTCGACAAGAGTGGCTACGTCATCAACGACCAGGGCCTGGTTTTGACCGGCTATGCGATGCAGAACGGCACCCTGACCCAGACCATCGTTCCCTTGCAGATTTCCGCCTCCTACCTGACCCCGCAGGCGACCGGCTCGAACGTGAATTCGCCCTTCAACGGCATCAGGGTCAACCTCAACCTCGACTCGCGGGTCACCGAGCCGACCTCGGCCTGGGTCGATGGCGGCGCGCCCGGCGACACCAATAACTTCACGCCCGATCCGACGACCTACAACTTTGCGACGGGGACGACGATCTACGATTCGCTGGGCAATCCACACAGCATGATGTTCTATTTCCGCAAGACGGCCGCTGGCAACGAGTGGGATGTCTATGCCACGCTCGACGGCACCACCAACCAGAACATCACGCCGGGCGGCGGCCCGATCGGCACCCTGGCCTTCGATCCGCTCGGCCAGATCAGCGGCGGCAATCCGATGAACGTCACGCTCGACATTCTCAACACCATGATCAGCCAGGGGCAGCCGGGCGGCAACGGCGCGCTCCCGACGCAGACTTTCCCGATCGATTTCACGGGGACCACCCAGTTCGGCAGCAATTTCTCCCCCAACCGCATCGAGCAGGACGGCTATGCCGCCGGCAGCCTGGTCGGCGTCTCGGTCGCCGAGGATGGCATCATCCAGGCGCGCTACAGCAACGGTCAGACTTACGCCATGGGCCAGGTCGTGCTGGTCGATTTCACTAATCCGAACGGCTTGCGCTCGATCGGCAACAACCAGTGGATCGAAACCTCGGATTCCGGTGCGCCGATGGTCGGTGCTCCGAATACCTCCGGGCGTGGCGTGCTGGCCTCGTACTCGGTCGAGGAATCGAACGTTGATCTGACCGCCGAGCTGGTGAATCTGATTACCAATCAGCGCAACTACCAGGCCAATGCCCAGTCGATCAAGACCCAGGACCAGATCATGCAGACCCTGGTCAATCTGCGCTAAACCAGCTTGCTGAGCGACAGATATGGATCGCCTGATCTACACCGCGATGACCGGCGCCAAGCATGTGTTCATGCAACAAGCCGGCACCGCGAACAATCTGGCCAATGCCAGCACCGTCGGCTACAAGGCGCAGGAGCACCGCTTCCGCGCCGTGCCGGTGCTCGGCGAGGGCATGCCGACGCGCGCCTTCACGGTCGATGCCTCGGTGGCCGACGTATTCGACCAGGGACCGCTGATGTTTACCGGCAACGACCTCGATGTCGCGGTCCGGGGTAAAGGCTGGATCGCCTTGCAGATGCCCGACGGCAGCGAGGCTTACACCCGCGCCGGCGGCCTGCAAGTCGACGTCAATGGTCTGTTGCAAACCAAGAGCGGTATCACCGTGATGGGCGACGGCGGCGCCATCAACATTCCGCCGGACAACAACATTGCGATCGGCTTCGATGGCACGGTGTCGGTGATTTCAAGCTTCGGCGCCCAGAACAACACCAATATCCTAGGCCGCATCAAGCTCGTCAATCCACCGGAAGAGGATCTGGTGCGCAGTGGCGACGGCCTGTTCCGGCTGCGCAGCGGCCAGCCGGCGCCGGTCGACGAGAACGTGACCGTGGCCCCCGGCACGCTCGAAGGCAGCAACGTCAATGTCACCGACGCGATGGTCAATCTCATCAGCCTGTCGCGCCAGTTCGAGATGCAGATCAAGTTGTTGCAGACCGCCGATGCCAACGCCCAACGCGCCGACCAGTTGTTGTCGCTCAATGCCTGAATCTCTGGAAAGACCTGAATCATGATCCGTTCCCTGTGGATTGCCCGAACCGGCCTCGATGCCCAGCAGACTCAACTCGACGTCATCGCCAATAACCTGGCCAACGTCAGTACCAACGGTTTCAAGCGTTCGCGCGCGGTGTTCGAGGATTTGTTGTACCAGACCATGCGCCAGCCCGGCTCGCAGACCTCGCAGCAAAACCAGGTGCCAACCGGCCTGCAATTGGGTACCGGCGTCAGGCCAGTGGCGACCGCCCGTTTGTTTACCCAGGGCAACATCCAGAAGACCGAAAATCCGCTCGATGTCGCCATCCAGGGGCATGGCTTCTTCCAGGTGCTGCTGCCCGACGGCACCACCGCCTATACCCGCGACGGCTCCTTCCAGAAAGACAACCAGGGTCAGATCGTTACCGCCGACGGTTATCCGCTGCAGCCCGCTATCACCATTCCGGTCGACGCCCAGAGCATCTCGATCGGCCTTGACGGCACGGTGTCGATCACCCAGGCCGGCGTTGTCGGCAGCGTCGAGATCGGCGCCATCCAACTGGCCACTTTCATCAATCCGGCGGGGCTGCTTGGCATGGGCCAGAATCTGTTCCTGGAGACTGGCTCAAGCGGCGTGCCGACGCCCAATACGCCGGGCACCAACGGCGCCGGCGGGGTCAACCAGTTCTATGTCGAAACCTCCAACGTCAACGTCGCCGAGGAGCTGGTGACGATGATCCAGACCCAACGGGCCTACGAACTCAATTCCAAGGTGGTGTCGACTTCCGACTCGATGCTCGGCCGCCTGACGCAACTGTGAGGTGATGTCATGAAGCGTCTCGCCCTGCTCGCGCTGGTGGTGGCCGCCGGGTGCACGACGGTGCCGCCGACCAACATCCATCAGCCGATGACGGCCCGGCCGCCGTTGCGCAACGAGGTGCCGGCGGCCAATGGTGCGATCTGGCAGGCCGGCCAGAGCCGGCCGCTATTCGAGGATCGCCGGGCGCGCTATGTCGGCGATACGATCACCATCCGCATTGTCGAGAGCACCAACGCCACCACCAGCTCGAACAACAAGGTGGCCAAGGCCGGTGGCGTCACGGCTTCAGTCAATGCCATCGCCGGCCTGCCCGGCAAGGGGTTGCAAGGCATGAGCCTCGACGCCAGCAGCAACAACACCTTCAGCGGCAGCGGCCAAGCCGCCAACAACAACGTGTTCACCGGCAACATGACGGCCACGGTGATCGAGGTGCTGCCCAATGGCAATTTGCTGGTCTCCGGCGAGAAGCAGGTGGCGATCGGCCAGGAGCAGGAATATGTGCGCATTTCCGGCATCGTCAATCCCGGCTTCATCGACACCATGAATACCGTTCAGTCCTCGGCGGTGGCCGATGCCCGGATCGAGTACAAGTCTTCCGGCCAGATCAGCGAAAGCCAGGTCATGGGCTGGTTGGCACGTTTCTTCCTTAGCGTCTTGCCATTCTAGGAAATTTCCCAGCGGAGGCGGATCATGATCGAGAGTGGTGGCAAATGCAGCGGCAAATGGTACCGGCAGGCGGCAATCGTCGCCGCCCTGCTGCTGCCGCTGTGCGGCCAGCCGGTCCTGGCCGAGCGGATCAAGGATCTGGCCTCGGTGCAGGGCGTGCGCCAGAACCAGTTGATCGGCTACGGCCTGGTGGTCGGTCTGGACAATACCGGCGACCAGACGACGCAAACGCCCTTTACCACCCAGGCGATCGGCAACATGCTGTCGCAGATGGGCGTCAATCTGAGCGCCGACCAGGCACAGCGCTTGCAGTTGCGCAACGTCGCGGCGGTGATGCTGACCGCCTCGCTGCCGCCCTTCGCCCGTCCCGGCCAGGAAATCGACGTCACCGTCTCGTCGATGGGCAACGCCAAGAGCCTGCGCGGCGGCACTTTGCTGATGACGCAATTGAAGGGCGCCGACGGCCAGGTGTACGCGGTGGCCCAGGGCAACGTGCTGGTTGGCGGCGTCGGCGCCACTTCCGGCAACTCCCGGGTCACCGTCAATCATCTGGCGGCCGGCCGCATTCCCGGCGGCGCCACCGTCGAGCGGGCGGTGGCGACGCCGGTCGGGCAGGGAGGCTTTGTTTATTACGAATTGGGCGAAACCGATTTCGGTAATGCACAGGCTGTGGTCGAGATGATCAATAAGACCATGGGCCAGGGCACGGCGCAGGCGCTCGACGGCCGCCGCGTGGCCGTCCGGGCGCCGGAAGACCCAGGGGCGCGGGTGGCTTTCCTGGGCCGCATCGACAATCTGGAAATTCCCCGCATCGCCGGCATCGCCAAGGTGGTTATCAATCCGCGCACCGGCTCGGTGGTGATGAACCAGCGCGTCACCATCGAACCCTGCTCCGTGGCGCACGGCAACCTGTCGGTGGTGGTCGAGGGCGCGCAGCCGCTAATTGCCCAGCCTGCCGGCATAGAGGTTATGCAGGAGGGCAACAGCCTGATCGCCGTCAAGGCCGGCGCCAACCTCGCCGACGTGGTCAAGGCGCTGAATGCGCTGGGCGCCAATCCGCTCGACCTGCTGGCCATCCTCCAGGCCATGAAGTCGGCCGGGGCGCTACGCGCCGAGCTTGAGGTGATTTAAAACCGACATGGCGATCAAAATTCAGGACACGCCAAACCGGGCAGCCTTCGACGTTCAGTCGGCGCAGGATTTGCGCGGCCAGTTCGCGCGCAACCCGCAGGAAGGTCTGAAGGCCGCCGCGCAGCAATTCGAACAGATGTTTCTCCAGATGGTGATGAAGAGCATGCGCGACACCGTGCCCCAGGACGGTCCGCTCAATAGCGACCAGACGCGCTTTTATACCGCCCTGCTCGACCAGCAGATGGCGCACGATCTGGCGACCCGTGGCGACGGCGTCGGTTTTGCGCGGTTGATCGAACAGCAACTCGGACGTACCGTCGCCGCCGGCAAGGATTTGGCGGTGCTAGGCGAGGAGGCGGCAAAGGCTGCCGGCAATGCGCTGCCGCTCGCGGCTTCCGACGGCCGGCATTTGCGCCACTCGCCGGTGCTTGGCCATTTGCCGACCTCGGCTACCTACGCCGCGCAGCAGAAGATGGCCGTGCCGGACAGCGATGGCGATGTTCCGGCGACGGCTCGCGATTTTGCCAACCGGGTCTGGCCGCATGCGGTCGAAGCCTCGCGCTCGACCGGCATCCCGCCGCAGTTCCTGGTTGCCCATTCGGCACTCGAAAGCGGCTGGGGGCGTAGCGAAATCCGCCATCCCGACGGTTCGTCCAGCCACAACCTGTTCGGCATCAAGGCTGGCAAAAGCTGGACGGGGCCGACCGTCGAGGCGACCACCACCGAGTACGTGAACGGTCAGCCGCAACAGGTGGTCGAGCGCTTCCGCGCTTATGCCTCCTACGCCGAAAGCTTCCGCGATTACGCTGGGTTGCTGCGCGACAGCGCGCGCTATAGCAGCGTCATCGGCGCGCAGAATGGCACGGAATTTGCTCGTCGTTTGCAGCAGGCAGGGTATGCGACCGATCCGATGTACGCCGACAAGCTGGCGCGCATCATCAACGGCCCGACCCTGCGCCAGGCGCTGATTGGTTGAAGCGTTGCTAAACTTTGCGGCCGATCGGTCGTTAACCTCTTAAGAGGTGAATGATGAGTTCAGGAATTTTCAGTATCGGTGTCAGCGGTCTCAATGCCGCCCAACTGGGCTTGCTGGCGACCAACCATAACGTCGTCAATGCCAGTACGCCCGGCTATACCCGGCAGCGCACGGTGCAGGCGACTAATGTCGCGTTGATGACCGGCGCCGGCGCGATAGGCCAGGGCGTCCATGTCCAGACGATCGAGCGCCTGTACAACAGCTACGTCACGCAACAGGTCAATACGGCGCAGAGCAAGGTCAGCCAGCTCGATGCCTTCTATAGCCAGATCCGGCAGATCGACAACCTGTTGGCCGATGCCAGCGCCGGTCTGTCGCCGGCCTTGCAGGATTTTTTCTCCGGCGTCCAGCAGGTCGCCTCCAATCCGTCGCTCCTGCCGGCGCGCCAGGCCATGATTTCCTCGGCGCAGACATTGGCCGAGCGCTTCCATGCCATGAGCACTCGGCTGTCCGAAATCCGGGGCGAGGTCAATAGCCGCGTCACCACCGCGGTTTCGGACATCAACAGCTATGCCACGCTGATTGCCGACCTGAATCAGCGCATCACCATTTCCCAGGCCAGCTCCGGGCAGCCGGCCAACGATTTGCTCGACCGGCGCGACCTGTTGGTCAACGAATTGAATCAGTTGATCCAGGTGACGACCACGACCAATACGGATGGCAGCTTCAACGTCTTCATCGGTACCGGCCAGCCGCTGGTGCTTGGCACGGTGGCGCAACAGTTGGTGGCCATGCCGTCGGCGGGCGACCCGACGAAAATCGTGGTCGGCCTGAAGCTGCCGAACAGCGCGCTGGAATTGCCGGAATCCTTGATCACCGGCGGCCAACTGGGCGGCCTGATCTCCTTCCGCGCCAGCTCGCTCGATACGGCCCAGAATAACCTGGGGCGCCTGGCGGCTTCGCTCAGTCTCACCTTCAACGCCCAACTCGGCCTCGGCCAGGATCTGACCGGGCGCATCGCCGGGGATGCCGGTTTCGTCGGGGAACTGTTCTCGATCACCACGGCGACTCCGTTGTCGATCCTGCCCAATTACATGAATACCGGCGGCGGCGCCATGTCGGCCACCTTCTCGCCGCCGGTGGCGCCGAATCCTCCCGATTTCGCCGGTAATTTCTACACCGAACAGATGCCCAGCGATTACCGGATCGCCTTTGGTCCGGCCGCCGGCGATTACACGGTCACCCGCCTCAGCGACAATGCTCAAGTGGCTGCCGGCAACGGCGTCGGGACCGTCAGCTTCGACGGCATCGACCTGAATATCACGGCGCTCGGCAACAATGGCGACAACTTCGTGCTCAAACCCTATGCCGATGCCGCCCAGTCGCTGTCGGTCAATGCGAGCATCGCCACCGATCCGCGGCTGGTCGCCGCGGCGGGGCCGGTAGGCGTGACGCCCGATATTGCCAATACGGGCGCCTTCACCATTTCCCAGGGCGTGGTCGGCATCGGCTACAGCACGGCCAACGTACCGGCGAGCCTGTTGCTATCGGCCACCGACCTGCAAGGCGTGCCGGGAACCTGGACCGCGGTTTATTCCGACGGCACGCAAACCACCGGCCCCGGCAACATCGCGCTGAGCAACGGCGCGGCCAACCTGATCGGCTTTGGCTTCGACAACACGTATTTCACCGTCGCCGGCACGCCGCCGGCCGCCGGTACCGATACTTTCGTCATCGACCGCAATACGGGCGGCATCCAGGACGGCCGCAATGCCCTCTTGCTCGCCAACCTGCAAACGCAGAGCACCATGGATGGCGGTACCGCGAATTACCAGGCGGCCTACGGCAGGCTCGTCGCCGACAATGGCATCCGCACGCGCGAAGTGAAGGTCCAGCTCGACGCCCAGACGGTGGTCCTGCAGCAGGCCCAGGCGACGCGGGAAGCTTTGTCCGGCGTCAATCTGGATGAAGAGGCGGCCAACCTCTTGAAGTACCAGCAAGCCTATCAGGCCGCCGCAAAGGTTATCGAGATCGGCAACAGCTTGTTCCAGACCATCCTGTCGCTCCGCTAAAAAGGAGTCACCATCATGCGTGTCAGTACTTCGCAAATATTCAATTCCGGCACCATCGGCATGCAGAATCTGCAGTACGGCCTGTACAAGATACAGCAGCAGATGTCGAGCGGACGCCGCATCCTGTCGCCCGCGGACGATCCGATCGGCGCCACCCAGGCGCTCCAGGTGACCCAGTCGAAAGGGGTCAATGAGCAGTTCCTGAAAAATATCGGCGAAGCGACGAGCAAGCTCAATCTGCTCGATTCGACGCTGAGCGGCGTCGAGCAAGAGTTGCAGGTGATCCTCGAACGCGCCGTGCAGGCCGGCAATGCCAGCTTAAGCGACGAGCAGCGCGGCATGATCGCCGAGGAACTGAGGCAGCGCATGTCCAGCCTGATCAGCCTCGGCAATACCAAGGATGGCACCGGGCTTTACATCTTCGCCGGTTTCAAATCGGCGACCCAGCCTTTCCAGGTCGATCCCGGCGCCACGCCGCCCTATTCGCTGGCTTCCGGCACGCATGTCGGCTACAGCGGCGATGGCGGCGTCGAGACCTTGCAGGTCAGCGGCTCGCGGACCATAGCCACCTCGGAAAACGGCCTCGACGTGTTCATGCAGGTGCGCGACGCCCAAGGCAATCCGACCGGGCGCAGCATGTTCGACAGCCTGCAAAACATGATCGACATACTCGATCCGGCCAGCGGCATCCCCTTCACCACCGCTGCCTACGAGCAGGCGCTTGGCGACACGAACGCGTCGGTCGCCCATCTATCGACCGTCCGCGCCTCGGTTGGCGCCCGCTTGCAGTCGCTCGACAGCATGGCGACCACGGCCAACGAAAGCGACTACCTGTACCGGGTCCGCCTGTCCGAATTGCAGGATCTCGACTATTACGATGCCGCTTCCCAATTGGCGCAGCTGCAACTGCAACTGGAGGCGACGCAACTGGCGTTCAAGCAGACCAGCCAGTTGAGCCTGTTCAACATCCTATGAAAGCCGTGGCGATCGCTTTCCTGATCGGCGGCACGCTGGCGCTGGGCGCCTGCGGATCGCCCGGTTCCAATCCATCGCCGCTGTTTCCCGACAAAAAGCTCCAGTTGACGGGGGAAACCAGCGTCAAGCTGTCCTCGCTGGTCAACGCCGCGGTGGTTGCCGCTGCCATCTACGTGATATACGATCCGCTGGCGCCGAACTGGGAGGTCGAGGAGCAGCGCCTGAGCGACGACAGCTATCGCCTGTCGATGAAAATGAAGCGCTTCCACACCGGCGGCGCCGGCGAGTCGATCCAGGTGCTCAAGCGGCGGGCCAGCGCCCTGCAAGAGCAGCACGGCTATCACGGCTACCAGATCGTCGAA
Organism: Azonexus sp.; assembly: GCA_031260295.1. Classification (GTDB taxonomy): domain Bacteria; phylum Pseudomonadota; class Gammaproteobacteria; order Burkholderiales; family Rhodocyclaceae; genus Azonexus. Next base: position 38,760 of record JAIRKE010000074.1, on the reverse strand, counting down.
TATACCGAGGGCATCGATTCGCAAACTCTCGGTGCCCGGCGCGTCGCCGAAGGCCTGATCCGCCTGGTGCAGCAGGAACAAGCCGACTCCTTCCTGCAGAACTAGCGAACCACGGCGAAGCCGAGCATTGCGCCGAGAGCGATTTCGAATACCGCCTGGATCGGTGCGGCCATGTAGTGCAGGCTGACCGAGAGGGCGAAGAAACCGCCGAGCAGGGTCAGCGGAAAACCGAGGGCAAAGATGTTCAACTGCGGCGCCGCCCGCGTCAGCACGGCCAGAGCCAGATTGGTGATCATCAGCGCCACCGCCACCGGCAGCGCCAACAGCAGGCCGGCCGAGAAAATGTGGCTGCCCAAGCGCACCAGGTTTCCCCACGAATCCGCCGCCAGCGGCGTCGCGCTGACCGGTATGGCGACGAAACTCTGCGCCAGCGTGGCGAAGTACAACAGATGGCCGTTCATCGACAGCAGCAGCAGGTAGGCGATGAGGTCGACGAATTCGGCAACCACCGGCGTCTGCGAGCCGCGCAACGGATCGTAGAAGGTGGCGAAGCCGAGGCCCATTTGGAAACCCATGAATTCGCCGGCTACGTCGAAGGCGGAGAAAACGATGCGGGCGGCGAAACCCATGCCGATGCCGACCAGCATCTGTTGCAGCAAGATCCATAGACCGGGCAAGGTCGCTGGCGCCACCGCGGGCATGGGCGGCAGGACGGGGGCGATGGCCAGCGTGATCGCCAATCCGAGCATCAGCCGGGCACGCTGCGGGACGACCGCCATGCTCCACAGCGGGGCGGTGGCGATGAAGCCGAAAATACGGGCCAGCGGAAAGATGAAGGCGGCGATCCAGGCGTCGATCTGCGCCGAATCGATGCTGATCACGACCTAGCCGATCAGTTGCGGAATGCTGCCGAACAGGCGCTGGATAAAATCGACCATATATTGCAGCATCCACGGCCCGAACACCAGGATGACGACGAACATGGAGATCAGCTTGGGTACGAATTGCAGCGTCGACTCGTTGATCTGCGTAGCGGCCTGGAAAACACTGACGATCAGACCGACGGTCAGAGCCGTGAGGAGAATCGGGGCAGCGAGGACCATGGCGACCTGGATCGCCTGGCGGCCAATTTCCATGACGACACCCGGCGTCATGGCGTGAAACTCTGGATCAGCGAGCCGATCACCAGATGCCAGCCGTCGACCAGCACGAACAGCATCAGTTTGAACGGCAAGGCGACCATGATCGGCGACATCATCATCATACCCATCGACATTAGCATGCTGGCCACGACCATGTCGATGACCAGGAAGGGAATGAACAGAATGAAGCCGATCTGGAAGGCGGTTTTCAATTCACTGATGACGAAGGCTGGGACCAGTACGCGCAGCGGGATGTCGTCCGGTTTTTCAAAACGCTCAGCCTTGGCGATACCGGCGAATAGCGCCAGGTCCGATTCGCGCGTCTGCTTGAGCATGAAGCCGCGTAGCGGCACCACTGCCCGCTCGGCAGCCTGCATCACGTTGATGCGGTTTTCCGACAGCGGCAGGTAGGCCTCGGCATAGATACGGTCGAGCACCGGACTCATGACGAAGAACGTGAGGAACAGCGACAGGCCGATCACCACCTGGCCGGGCGGCGAAGTCTGGGTGCCGAGCGCGGTGCGCAAGAGCGCCAGCACGATCACGATGCGAGTGAAGCCGGACATCATTAGCACCATGGCCGGGATGAAAGTCAGCGCCGTCAGCAGCAGCAGCGTCTCGATGGTCAGCGAGTAGGTCGTGCCACCGCCGGCGGCCGGCGTGCTGGTGACGGCCGGGAAGCCGCCGCCGGCCTGGGCCAGAGCCAGCCCGGCCGGCAGCAACAGGGCAAAGAGAACGAGCAGGCGTTTATTCATGGGCGGCATTGCCCCGCTCGCGGATACTGTGCAGCCACTGGGCGAATGAGCGCTGGCCGGCCGCCTCGGCCGTCGGCAACTCGCCCTTGGCCAAGCGGTGCAGGGTGCGAATCTGCCCGGGGACAATGCCGATCACCAGCCATTCCTCGCCGACTTCGAGCAGCACGATGCGCTCGCGCGGCCCCAACGCGACGCCGCCGATGACGCGCATGCCGCCTTGGCCGAAGCCCTTGCCGCCGCTGACCTTGCGCGCCAGCCAGGCGGCCCCGACCAGCAGGGAAACGATCAGCGCCAGCGCCAAGCCAGCCTGCGCATAGGTGCCGGCGGAAATACCGGGAACGGCGGTGTCGGCGGCCGCCGCCCAGCAGGGAAGAAACAGGGGAAGAAGTAGGAGGATGGCGCGCAGCAAGGAGAAAGGCCCGTCACACGATGTGGTCAGGGCGCTATCTTAAACCCGGAGACGGCAGTTGACTGCTGCTTATCTTCGGGAGCGCCACCTGAAACCGGGACTATCAGCGGTTGAGTTTGCGCATCCGCTCCGAGGGCGTGATGATGTCCGTCAGGCGAATGCCGAATTTGTCGTTGACGACGACCACTTCGCCCTGGGCGATGAGCGTGCCGTTGACCAGCACGTCCATCGGTTCGCCGGCCATGGCGTCGAGTTCGACTACCGAGCCGTGCGCCAATTGCAGCAGATTCTTGATGGTGATCTTGGTGCGCCCGAGCTCGACGGTAATCTGGACCGGGATGTCGAGAATCATGTCGAGTTCGTGCATCATCCCGCCAGCGCCGTCGGGCGGGGTGAATGACGGGAAAATGTCGGCCGGCTGGGCCGGGCCTGTCGTCACCGCCGAGTCGGCGACGGCCTGCTCGGCCATGGCGGCCGCCCAGTCGTCGTCGCTGATCTGGTCGTCGGCAGCCGGGTTGGCGAGGTTTTCCATTTCGTCAGCCATGTTTTTCTCCCATCGCCGGCTCCGGGGCCGGCGTGTCGGACGATGCGGCGATGAATCGTTCGACCTTCAATGCGTACTGGCCATTCTGCTGGCCGTAGGAACATTCCATCAGCGGCACGTTGTCGACCAATGCCTCGATGTACTGCGGAATGTGGATCGGTATGACGTCGCCAGTCTTGAGTTCGAGGATTTGCCCGAGCGTGATGCGGCCGTGGCCGAGATGGGCGACGATTTCCACTTCGGCCCCCTGCAACTGCTTGCGCAGCGTCACGATCCAGCGCTTGTCCGACGACAACTGGTCACTCTGCATGGAGCTGTAGAGCAGATCGCGGATCGGTTCGAGCATCGAGTAGGGGAAGCAGATGTGCATGTCCGCCGTGGCGCCGCCGAATTCCAGCGTGAAAGTCGTCGACACGACGATTTCCGACGGCGTGGCGATATTGGCGAACTGCGAGTTCATTTCCGAGCGCACGTACTCGAAGTGGATGTCGTACACCGGCTTCCACGATTTGCTGTACTCGGTGAACACGACGCCGAGCAGGCCCTGGATGATGCGTTGCTCGGTGGCGGTGAAATCGCGGCCTTCGACCCGGGTATGGAAGCGGCCGTCGCCGCCGAACATGTTGTCGACGACCAGAAACACCAGGTTGGGGTCGAAGACGAACAGGGAGGTGCCGCGCAGCGGCTTGGCCACGACCAGGTTGAGGTTGGTCGGCACCACCAGGTTGCGGATGAATTCGCTGTATTTCTGCACGCGGATCGGCCCGACCGAGATCTCGGCATTGCGATGCATGTAGTTGAAGAGGCCAATTCGCAGATAGCGGGCAAAGCGCTCATTGACCAGCTCCAGGGTCGGCATCCGGCCGCGGACGATGCGTTCCTGCGTGCCGATGTTGTAGGCGCGGACCTCGCCGCCTGGGCCGTCGTGCTCGTCGGGCTCGTCCGTCTCCCCGGTGACGCCCTTGAGCAGGGCATCAACCTCGTCCTGGGAGAGAAAGTCGCCGGCCATGCGCCCTACTGGATGATGAAGGAGGTGAACAAGACCGCCTCGATCGGACCCTGGATGGGGGCGCCCTTTTTGCCTCGCGGTTGCTGCTGGACGGCGAGGTTGACTTCGTCCTTGAGCGCTAGCGCCAGTTCTTCCTTGCCCTCCTTGGTCATCAACTCGGAAGCTTTTTTTGACGACAACAGCAGCGTGATGTCGTTGCGGATGCGCGGCATCAGGGCTTTCAGGGTGACTTCGGAGGCGGGATTGTCGAGTTCGAGCGACAGCGCGACCTGCAAATACTGATCGCCAGTCTCCGGGACCAGGTTGACGGTGAACGGATCGAGATTGATGAACACCGGCGGTATCGAGTTGTCCCTTTTCTTGGGCTTCTTCGGCTTGACCACTTCTTCGGCGTACTCGTCATCCTCGTCCGCCGCCGGGTTGTCCGCCAACAGTTTGAGGGCGACGATACCGCCACCAACCAGCATCAGCAGCAGTAGCAGAATGACAATCAGAAGCTTTTTACCCTTGTTTGGCGATGCTGCGCTGCCCCCATCAGCCGCCTTGGCTTCCTTGGCCATCGTGACTCCTCGTTAATCCGTTCCGGCAGGTTCAGGCGAACAGGTCGACCAAGCCGCGCCCACGCTGCACAACCGTTGCGCCGGCTGCGCTCGCCCCTTTCTCACTGGCCGGAAGTATAGCGTTTTCATCCGCGAAACGGGTTCCGTTTGCTTCGCCAAACGGCGTATCGCCGCGCTGCTGCTGCAAGTTGGGGCCAACATTGGCCTGGCCGAGGTTGATGCCGGCCGAGGACAGCATCTCCTTCAATTGCGGCATGGCATTTTCGATGGCCTGGCGCACGTCGGCATGCGGCGAGGCGAAAACGATATTGGCCTGATCGCCGTTCAGCTTGAGCGTGACCTGCACCGGCCCCAGTTGCGGCGGGTTGATATTCAGTTGCGCCGTCTGTTGCTCGTTGCGGGCCAGCCAGACGATCCTGTCGCTGAATTGCTGCGGCCAGACGGGCGAGTGCAGAGGCGCGGCGACGCTCGGCTGCGCCGTGTTCGCCGCATGGCTGGCAGGGGCGCCGGCGGCGCTGCTGGCGGCAAGGTGGCTGGCAAATACGCTCGGTTTTTCACCGGCATCCGTTTCCACGGCAATATTTGCCGCCTGGATGCCCGGAGCGGCGGCAGCGGCCTCCTTGCCGCTACCCGCCAGCTTTTCGAAGACGCCAGCTTCCTGCGAACCGGTCTTGACGGCAAGCGCTTCCGGCATCACCCGGCCGCTGCTGCTGTCGATTCGCGGGCTGTGGCCGGCAACCGTGCCGACCGTGGCGGCGATGCTTCTCGGCGCGAACTCGCCGCCGGCCGTGCTGGCGATGCTTCTTGGCGCTAGCTCGGCGCCGGCCGGGGGGCCGAACAGCGAGGCAAACAGCGAAAGATCGGGCTTATCCTCGGCGGCGGGCTGGTCCTCGGCGGCGAGCCTGTCCTTGGCTTTCTCGACGACGATACCGCCGCCGAGTTCCGCGAGGATGTCCACCTGGCTGAGCAATTCGCTGCTCAACAAAGCCGCGAATCCGCCGCTGGCCTCCACCTCCGCCACGCCGCTGGCCGGAGCGACTCCAGGCAGCACGTTGCCGGACAGCGCGGGAAAGACGGTGATGCCCATATTGACTCCTTGATTGGCATAGGTTTGCCTCAAAATAAGCAATGAGCGTGCCTGGGGATGGAGGAAGAGCCTGTAGGGCACAATAAGCAAAGCGCATTGCGCCACCCCGCCGCAACCGACCGCTCAACCAACCGGCGCAATGCGCTGCGTTTGTTGCGCCCTTGGCCCTTTCACGGTGGGCGCTTACTTGTCTTTCGTCCGGTGGGCGCTGAATTTGCGGGTGCTGAATTCGTCGAGGAGTTTTTGTTCCTGGCGTCCTTCGCGGTAGCGTTCGCGGGCATCGTGGCGTTGCGACAGGGTGTCGATGGCTTTCAGGCGGGTGTTTTGTTCCCGCCAGTGTTCCTGACCGGCCTTGGTGCTGCGTTCGGAGTCGTTGACGACGATGCTTTGCTGGCTGATGGCTTCGTCGATGCGGGCGAGGAAGTCCTGGTAATTGTCCAAAATCCGCCGGGTGACGCCGTCGGCGCTGGCGTCGCGCAGGCGCTGGGCGTATTCGTCGCGGTATTGCTCAAGCATCAGCAGGCGGTTGCGCTGGTTTTGCTCGGCGGCGATCAACCGGCCGAGCTGGCGGGTGGCTTCGTCGGTGCGGGTTTGCATGAGGTCGAGCAGCGGTTGCAGCGTAAAGGGCTGGGCCATTGGGGAGTCAGATCAGGGAGAGAAGGGCGTCGCGACTGGAGGCGAAATCTGCCCGTTCGGACAGCGGTTGTTGTAGAAAGTGCTCCATTTTCGGATAGCTGGCAACGGCCTGGTCGAGGACCGGGTCGGACCCCGCCACGTAGGCGCCGACCGCAATCAGGTCGCGCGAGCGTTGGTAGCGGGCGAACAATACCTTGAACTTGCGGATCTGGTTGAGATGCTGCTCGTCGATCAGGTTGACCATGGCCCGGCTGATCGATTGCTCGATGTCGATGGCCGGGTAATGGCCGGCATCGGCCAGCATGCGCGAGAGGACGATATGGCCATCGAGGATGGCGCGCGCCGAGTCGGCAATCGGATCCTGCTGGTCGTCGCCTTCGGCCAGTACGGTGTAGAAGGCGGTGATCGAGCCGCCGCCTTCCGGGCCGTTGCCGGCGCGTTCGACCAAGGCCGGCAGGCGGGCGAAGACCGATGGCGGGTAGCCGCGCGTTGCCGGCGGCTCGCCGATGGACAGGGCGATTTCGCGCTGGGCCATGGCGTAGCGGGTCAGCGAATCCATGATCAACAGCACGTGCTTGCCTTGGTCGCGGAAATATTCGGCGATGGTGGTCGCGTAGGCGGCGCCCTGGAGGCGCATCAGCGGCCCGGTGTCAGCCGGGGCGGCGACGACGACGGAGCGCCGCCGACCTTCTTCGCCGAGAATCTGCTCGATGAATTCCTTGACCTCGCGGCCGCGCTCGCCGATGAGGCCGACGACGATGATTTCGGCTCCGGTGTAGCGAGCCATCATGCCGAGCAGCACCGATTTGCCGACGCCGGAGCCGGCGAACAGGCCCATGCGCTGACCACGGCCCACGGTGAGCAGGGCGTTGATGGCGCGGATGCCGACATCGAGCGGTTTTTCGATGACCGCCCGGGCCATGGGATTGATCGGGCGGCTCTGTAGCGGTCGGGTGCGCGTGACGTAGAGCGGTCCCCTGCCGTCCAACGGTCGGCCGACGCCGTCGAGTACACGGCCGAGCAGTTCTTCGCCAACCGGCGCTTGTTTAACGCGGTCGATGGCGCGGCGGCGGCGCGGCGCCGGGTCACCGACGCGCAGCGGCTGGTGGGGCGGCTCGAAGGCGGCGACGCGGGCGTCCGGCGCCAGGCCGTAGAGATCGTCGGACGGCATCAGATAGAGCTTTTCGCCGGCAAAGCCGACGACTTCGGCTTCGACCGGGGAGCCGCTGGGCGGAATGACCTGGCAGGTGCTGCCGAGCGGTAGCTTGAGGCCGGAAGCTTCCATGACCAGCCCGTTGATCCGGGTCAGGCGGCCGATTGGCCACAGCGGCTGGGCATTGCCGACGGCGACGCGGCAATTGTCGAGGAATTCCCGCCAGCGGGCGGTGTGCGCCAAGCTTGGCGTGGTCACGGATTCTGCCATGCCCTGGGCGCGGCGCCGATGGTTTCGAGTACCCGTTTCCAGCGCGTCTCGATACGGGCGTCGATCTCGCTGGTGCCGGCTTGCAGCAGGCAGCCGCCGATGCTGATGCTCTCGTCCTCGACGATTTGTACGCTGCTCTGGGACAAGGCGTCGGTCAGTTCCTGGTACAGGTTGGTGGCGTCGGCCGGGTTGAGGCGCAGCGTCATCTCGCCGTGGCTCAGCGGCAGGGCGGCGATGGCCTCGCGCACCACCGGCAGCAGTACATCCTCGCGCACGGCGATCTGGCCGCGCGTGACTTGGGCGGCGATTTCGACGGCCAGGGCCAGGAGCTGTTCGGCGACCGTCTGGTCGAGCTGTTCGAGCGAGCGCTTGAGGTTGCCGGTCAACTCGCCGAATTGCTGGGTCGCCTCGACGGCGTTCTGGCGGCTTTCTTCCGCCGCTGCTGCTCGCCCTTCGGCCAGGCCGGCTGCATAGCCAGCGGCGCGGGCTTCCGCGCGCAGGCGCTCGATTTCCTCGGTGCTGGGCAGGCGGATGGACGGTTCGGGTTCCGGTGGCGGAACCTGAGCCGCTGCCGGCGGCGGCTCCGTCGAAGGCGGTGGCGGAGCGGTGGTGGGCGGTTCCGGTTTCTTGCGATCGAAAGAGTCAGCCTCCCAGCGCCGAAAGCTAGCGGGTTCTTTCCGGGAAATGGTCATGGCCCTGTTTTCCGCGTCAGATCATCTGCTCGCCGCCGGCGCCGCCGAGCACGATTTGGCCTTCGTCGGCGAGGCGACGGACAACCTTGAGGATGTCCTTCTGCTCGGCCTCGACTTCCGAGAGGCGGACCGGCCCTTTCGATTCGAGATCCTCGCGCAGCATTTCGGCGGCTCGCTGCGACATGTTCTTGAAGATTTTGTCGCGCAGGTCGGGCGAGGCGCCCTTGAGCGCCAGGATCAGCGAGTCGGACTGGATTTCGCGCAGGATCAACTGGATCGAGCGGTCGTCGATGTCGAGCAGGTTCTCGAAGACAAACATCTCGTCGAGGATATGCTGGGCCAGGTCGGGGTCGTATTCGCGGATGGCGTCGACGACGGAAGTCTCGTTGGTGGCGCCGATATAGTTGAGGATTTCGGCCACCGTGCGCACGCCGCCCTTGGCCGTGTGCTTGACGGCGGCCGAGCCGGAGAGGAGGCGCATCATCACTTCGTTCAGTTCGCGCAGCGCCGCCGGCTGGACGCCTTCCAGGGTGGCGATGCGCAACACCACGTCGTTGCGCAGGCGCTCGGTGAAATGGTTGAGGATTTCGCTGGCCTGAACGTGTTCGAGATGGACCAGGATGGTGGCGATGATCTGCGGGTGCTCGTTCTTGATCAGATCGGCGGCGGTCGACGCGTCCATCCATTTCAGGCCTTCGATGCCGGAAGTTTCGCCGTCTTGCAGGATGCGCGAGATCAGGTTGGCGGCCTTGTCGTCGCCGAGCGCCTTGGTCAGCACCGAGCGGATGTAACTGTCGGTGTCGACATGAACGGCGCCGTGCTCGGCGATGATCTGGTGGAATTCGTCGAGCACCGCTTCGACCTTGACGCGCGGCACCGATTTCAGCGAGGCCATGGCATGGCCGAGCCGCTGTACCTCGCGTGGGCCGAGCAGGCGCAATACCTCGGCCGCCTGCTCCTCGCCGAGGGCGATCAGCAGCGTGGCACTTTTTTCCAGACTTGCGTCGGGGCTAGCCATTGCTTCCCATCCAGTCCCTGATGATATTGGCTACCGCCTGCGGATCGCTCCGGGCGATATCGCGGGCCTTTTGCAGCTTGACCGTGTAATTGTCGAGGTGTACCTCGACGCCCTCCTCGTCCTCCTCGCCGGGCAGGCCGTCCGTGGCCTCTTCCTCCTTCGGCGGCGGCGGGAACATGGTACGCAGCGACGGCTGGACGATCTTGAAATAGAGCAGGGCGATGATCGCCGCGATGAGCAGAATCTTGACGATGTCCTTGGCGTAGGAAATGTTTTCCGGATCCTTCCACAGCGGCAGGCTGTCCTCGGCCTTGACTGTCTCGGTGAATGGTGCGTTGGCCACCGACAGCGTATCGCCGCGTTCACCGCTGAAGCCCATGGCCTCGCGGATCAACTCGTTGATCTGCTTCATCTCGGGTTCCGGCAGCGGACGACTGACCGGCTTGCCGTCCTTGCCGATTTCCTTGCGGTGATTGACCACGACTGCGGCCGACAGGCGGCGAATCTCGCCCGTCGCCTGCCTGGTGTAGCGGACCGTCTTGTCGACCTCGTAATTGATTGTCGTGTTCTTGTTGGTGCTCAAGGGCGGCGCGACATTGGCCAGCGGCGCGATGATGCCGCCAACCTCAAGGCGTCCCTTGTCCTCGCCCGGTTGCTGGCCTGGCCTGCCCGGCTGGCCAGGCAGGGCGCCGACGTTGGGCTGGGTCAGCGGCGCCGTGGCCGGCACCGGCGGCTGGTTGGTCAAGGCGCCGGGGACGCCGCCGACCGGCTGGTTCACGCTGGCCGTCTCGTTGCTCTGCTGGCTGCGAATGACGCTGCTTTCCGGCGTCGGATTGGGGCGGAAGGTCTCGGCTGTTTGCTCGTGGTGCGAAAAATCAAGATCGGCGGCAACTTGCACCTTGACGTTGTCGGCGCCGAGCACCGGCTTCAGGATGGTCTCGATGCGTTGAATGATGCCGTCCTCGATTTCCCGCACATACTTCAACTGCACCGCGTCGAGGCCGGTGGCGGTGGCGCTCTTCAACTGCGTCAGCAGGTTGCCGTTCTGGTCGATGACCGTGACGTTGGTGAGCGGCAGGTTGGCCACGCTCGACGAAATCAGGTGGGAAATGCCGGCGATCTGGCCGCCGTCGAGCGAGCGTCCGGGATAAAGGTCGAGCAATACCGAGGCGCTCGGCTTCTGGTCGTCGCGGACGAATACCGAGGGCTTGGGAATGGCCAGGTGCACGCGCGCCGACTGCACCGCGCCGATCGACTGGATGGTGCGCGACAGTTCGCCTTCGAGGCCGCGCTGGTAATTGACTTGCTCGGCGAACTGGCTGGTGCCGAACTTCTGGTTCTCCATCAGTTCGAAGCCGACCAGACCGCCGCGCGGCAGGCCTTGCGAAGCCAGCCGCAAGCGCACTTCATGAACGCGATCGGCCGGCACCAGCAGGGCGCCATTGTCGCTGTAGCGATGGGGAATGTTCTGGGCTTCGAGCATACCGGCGATGGTGCCGCCGTCCTTCTCGGACAGGTTGGAAAACAGAACCTTCCAATCCGGCTGCCGGCTCCACAGGATGGCGCCGGCGATGATGGCAATAATGGCGGCGAGCCCGACCAGAAAGATGATTTTCTGCTGTTCGGTCAGGCGGTTGAAGGCCGCGCGCAGACGCTCCGCCGGATTGCCGCCCGGTGCCGTGCCTGCCGTGGGTTCAGTCGTCGCTGCCATCAATGCCCGGTGGAAATGTCGTAAAAAGGAAGAAGAATCAATCGAGAAGCCAAATTTTCCGAGAAATATTCTACTATTACCAAGGCTGAATTCCCCCTATCTTTTTGATGCATCCTGCCCAGTCCGGCCTTCCTGAGGCCTCTACCGACAGTAAGGCGACAGATTCGCAGCGCGCGGCGGATTTGCAGCGGGCGTTCGCCATGTTCAACCAGGTTTCGGCCGAGTTGACCCAGGCCTACGATGCGCTACAGGCGCGCGTTGCCTCGCTGACCGAGGAACTGGCCATCGCCAACGGCAAGCTGCGCCGGCAATTTGAGGAAAAAGAAGCCTTGTCCGAGCGCCTGTCGTCGCTGCTCGATGCCTTGCCGGCCGGTGTCGTGCTGCTCGATGTCAATGCCGTGGTCGTCGCCGGCAACCCGGCGGCGCTGGTCATGTTCGGCCCCGACATCGTCGGCCGGCATTGGGGCGACGTCGTGCGCGACCATCTCGAACCGACGCTGACGGTCGGCGAATGGCTGCTCGGCAACAATCGCGTGTCGATGGCCGAAAGCCTGATCGCCTCCGGCGGCGGCAAGATCATCCTGGTGCACGACGTGACCGAGGCGCACCGCATGCAGACCGAGCTGGAGCGCAGCCAACGCCTGGCGGCGATGGGCGAAATGGCGGCGACGCTGGCCCACCAGTTGCGCACGCCACTGGCCGCCGCCTTGCTGCATACCGCCAATCTGGCGCAACCCGGACTCAGCGACGAGCTGCGCGCCCGGTTCTCGGCCAAGGCCGGCAGCCAGTTGCGCCGGCTCGAACGCTTGATTCAGGACGTGCTGCTGTTCGCCCGTGGCGAGAGCATCGGCCGCGACGCGATCGATGCCGGCGAATTGCTGGCCGAGGTGGCGCAGACCGTGGAACCCTTGATGCGCGAGCACGGCCTCGCCTTCACGGTGGCCGACGCCTGCGCCGGGGCGATTGTCGTCGGTAGCCGCAAGGCCCTGTTCGGCGCGCTGATCAGCCTTTTGGAAAATGCCATGCAGGCGACGCCGGCAGGCGGCAAAATTTGCCTCTCCGGCAATTGCCGGGACGACCAGTTGGCTATTGCCGTGCACGATAGCGGGCCGGGCATCGAGCGGACGATGCAGGCGCGCATTTTTGAACCCTTTGTCACTACCAGAGGGCAGGGAACCGGCCTCGGCTTGGCGATTGCCCTCGGTGTCGCCCGCGCCCACGGCGGCGGCATCGAGTTGTTTTCGCAACCCGGCGCCGGCGCCGAATTCGTCATCACTCTGCCGATCGCGGTGGATCATGGAATGGAGTCTCATGGCTGAATATCACCTGCCGATTCTGGTCGTCGAGGACGACGCCAGTCTGCGCGAAGCGATCGCCGATACGCTGGAACTGGCCGGGCGGCCCTATGTCGCCGTCGATGGCGGCGCGGCGGCGCTCAAGGCGCTCGACGAACAGGCGTTTTCCATTGTCGTCAGCGACGTGCGCATGATGCCGATGGACGGCATCGCGCTGCTCAAGGAAATCCGCCGCCGCCTGCCGCATTTGCCGGTGGTGCTGATGACGGCTTATGCCGAGGTCGACAAGGCCGTCGACGCCATGCGCTCGGGCGCTTGTGATTTTCTGCTCAAGCCCTTCGCGCCGGCGGCGCTCCTCGCCCATATCAACAAGTACGAGTTGCCCGCAGGTGGGGCCGGGGACGACGGCATAATCGCTCTCGATCCGGCCAGCCGGGATTTGTTTGCCATCGCCGGGCGCGTCGCCCAGACCGATGCCACGGTGCTGCTGACCGGCGAATCCGGCGTCGGCAAGGAAGTGGTTGCTCGCTACATCCACCGCCACTCCGGGCGTCGAGAAGGGCCGTTCGTCGCCATCAACTGCGCGGCAATTCCCGAGAGCCTGCTCGAAGCTACCCTGTTCGGTTACGAGAAAGGCGCTTTCACCGGCGCCCAGCAGGCGCAGGCCGGCAAGTTCGAGCAGGCCCAGGATGGCACACTGCTGCTCGACGAAGTCACTGAAATGCCGCTGAGTTTGCAAGCCAAGCTGTTGCGCGTGTTGCAGGAACGCGAGGTGGAGCGGGTTGGCGGCAAGAAGCCGGTGCCGCTCAACATCCGCATCATCGCCACCTCCAACCGCGACATGGCCGAGGCGGTGGCCAAGGGTATCTTCCGCGAGGATTTGTACTACCGGCTCAACGTTTTCCCGGTTGCCATTCCGGCTTTGCGCGAGCGACCGGGGGACATTATCGCCATCGCCCGCCATTTCGTCGTCGACCACGGCGGCCGCCTGGGCCGCCCTGGCGTCGTGCTGACCCCGGCCGCCGAGGCGGCGCTGAGCGCCCACGATTGGCCAGGCAACGTGCGTGAGCTGGAAAACGTGATCCAGAGAGCCTTGATCCTGTCGACCGGCAGCCAGATCGGCCCCGAGCATCTGCATCTGGCGCCACGCCCGGCCGCCGAGAAGGCGGATGCTCCGGCGCTTGAGCCGCCGGAAAACGAAAAAAGGGCGGATAATATGAAAGACTTGGAGCGCGAACACATCCTGCGCACCCTGGCCGAAGTCGGCGGCTCACGCAAGGCGGCGATCGAACGCCTAGGTATTTCGGAGCGCACTTTGCGTTACAAACTCCAGCAGTATCGTGACGAAGGCCATTTCAATGGCTGATTCTGGCCCGAGAATTGCTTATTGTTAGCCTGAGGTTCAGGAGCGGAATATGGATACCCAAGGCATCGAGAACATGTTGAGCGTGCTGCGCAGCACGGCGGCGCAGGCTTCCGGCAAGACGGCGGAAAGTCCGGCGGCGGCTGGCGGCACCGATTTTGCCGCGGTGTTGAAGAATTCCATCGACAAGGTCAGCGCGGCGCAGGAGCAGGCTACCCAGATGGCGGAAAAACTTGCCGCCGGCGATACCTCGCAAAACTTGCACGAAGTGATGGTCGCGCTACAGACGGCCAGCATCTCCTTCCAGGAGATGGTGCAAGTCCGCAACAAACTGGCGACGGCCTATCAAGACATCATGAACATGCAAATCTGAAAGGGGCTACAGGTCCGAGGTCGAGGCCTTGACCTTGCGTTCGCGCTCGATGCGGACGATGTAACGTTCGATGAATGTCTGCCGGGCCCCCGACAGATTGATGAACTCGCAGCCGATGCGCAGATGACGCTGGCCGTCCTGCGTCGAGAAATCGAAAGCCTTGCATACCCGCAGATTCACCTGGATTACCCCCTCGTCGGGGATTTCCAGGCGGCAGTGCTGAAACAGCGCGCCGCGCGGAAACAGCCCGGCGTTTTCCGGGGCGGTGATCAGACAGGCGCCGCCGCCGCTGATGTCGGACAGGTTCAGATCCAGTGTATGCAATTGCCCGTCTCCGGCCGTTGCCGCGACTTGGCAGATGATGGGCGTTTCCGCCGCCGATTCCAGGCGGAAGAACTCCCGCCGTTGCAGACGCAACAACCGGGTCGGCAGCGCCGCCGCCAGCACCGGCTGGCCGTGGTACGAGGCGGGACGTAGCGCGCTCAGGCGAAGCTGGATCTTGACCCGGTCCAGATTGGTCAGCAGCGTGATTTGCCGGGCGGCAGCCGGGTCGACCTGGCTCTCCCCGAGGTTGGAAGGATCGAGGAAAAATTGTCCGGCGGCTTCGTCGACAGCGACGATGGAGGTCAGGAAGAAGCGGCGACCATCGTCGATATAGGCGGTGAACAGGCAGCGGCGTCTGGCCAGCAGGTTCAGGTAAAAGAGGATTTCCGGCGGATTGACGAGCAGAAACTGGGCGAAGGCTTCCGGCTGGTCGATCTCGAAATCGGGCGTGCTGTCTTCTTCGGCCATGAGTGATTGGGAGTGGACGGGAAACTCCAATCATCATACTGGATTGGCTGGGCTTTTCGCCCGTTCAGATCGGTGGCGGGGGGGCGTCGACGCCGTGTTCGATGCGGTACAGCCAGGCCAGCAGCTCGGCCACCGCCATGTAGAGCTGCGGCGGAATGTGCTCGTCGATGTCGACCTGGGTCAGCAGGGCGACCAGTTCCGGCGACTCGTGGACATACACGCCGTGCTCGTGGGCGCGGGCGATGATCGCCTCGGCGATCAGTCCCTTGCCGCGCGCGACGACCCGGGGCGCGGCGTCGGTTTGCCGGTAGGTCAGGGCGACGGCTTCGCGGGTGGAATCAGGCTGGGATTTCGCCATGCTGGACCAGCAATTGGGTCAGGTCGAGGCCGGCGGCGGCAAAGCGTTCGCGCAGGATGTCCAGATGGTCCCGCAAGCGGGTTTCGCTGTCGCTGCTGTCGGCGGTCATCTGGATGTCGAGACGGCCGCCGGGGTGCAGGCGCAGCTTGGCCTCGATGCCGCCGAGGGCCGGCAGGTCGAGTTTGAGTCGGGTCTGCCAGCGTTGACCGGCCTCGTCGCCTTCTTTACCGGCGTTCTCGGCATCTTCGGAAATTTCCCACCACAGTTTCTGGCCTTGCCAGACCTGACCTTGCCAGGCGTAGTTGTGTGTTGCCAAGGCATCGAGTTGCTGCTGGACGATGGGCGTCAGTTCGCGCGGAATCAGGTTGCCTTGCTGCGTGGCTTGCGTCTGTGTCTGCGCTTGAGCTTGTACTTGCGTTTGCGCCTGTGCCTGTGCCTGTTCGCCGCGAGCGGGCGCTGCCGTTTCCGGGTTGGGCATGGGCGGCGGGGAGGGCGGCAGCTTCCCTTGAGGTTCCTGACGCAAGTTCTCGGTCGCTAATTGGCCGGCGACCCAGCGGGCTTGGTGGGCCTCGTAGAATACGCCGCTCTGGCTTAACGCTTCCTTGAGGATGGGGGCCAGTTGGGCGGCATCGGGAAAGCCCTTCATCAGCGGCAGATTACCGTTGAGCGGCGCTGGCGCGGCGCGGGCGCTACCCTCGTCGACGCGGCCTAGCAGGCTCCCGATCAGCCGCCCGGTCGGACTCAGCGTGGTGGCGACCGATTGGCCGGCCGCTCCGGCGGCCTGTTGACCCGTCGTGCGGTTGGCGACGAAGGCCAGGGTCAGCTTGCCGTCGCTTTCCAGAACCTCGAGTTCCAGGCTGTCGCCGGCCTTGGCCGAGAACGGCAGGGCCAGTGTTACCTCGCGCTGGGCGACCATGGCGCGGTAGGTGCCGTTCGGCAGCATGGCCTGGATTTCGGCGAAGATGCGTTGCCCCGCTGTCAGGTTGGACAGAACGTCGACCACCTTTTGCACCGGGAGCAAGGGCTCCGGCCCAGCCTGTTGCGGTAATGGCAACGCGACCCGCAACTGGCCGGCCAGGTCGGCGGGGATCATGGCGTCGGCTCGTCAGCCTGCTTCGTCGTTTTCCAGGCCTGGAGCAGGGGCAGGATTTGTTGTTGTCGGGTGGCGGCGTGGGCTTGCAGGGCATCTGCCAGATTCAGCGTCTGGCGCAGGGCTTCGGCATCGTCGGGGGACGGATGTCCCGGGTGGGCTAGGAGATCGTGCATGGCCCGATCGGCATGTGCTGCGAGCGAGGCGAGTTGTTCCCACCGACCGGCTTGCATCGCCGAATCCAGTTCGTCGAGGCTGTCGCGCAGCAGGGCGAGCTTGGCGCTCCAGGTGGCGCGTTTAGCGGGGATGCTTGGGGGCAATTTCTTTCCACGCCTCGCTGATTTCGGTTAGAAGTTCCCGCACTTCGTGAATGGCGCCCACGTCATTGTGAAAATTGGCATGGGTCAGCCGCGATGCCATGTAGTCGTACAAGGCTTTGAGATTGGCCGCCACGTTACCGCCGTCCTCGATGTTCAGGCTGGCGGAGAGGCCGTCGACAATGATTTCGATGGCCCGGGTCAGGGCATTGGTTTTGTCCTGAATGTGCTTGGCGGCCAGTTCGGCCTCGGCGCGATCCAGCGCCGACAGGGCACCGTCGAACAGCAGGATGATCAAGCGGTGCGGGTCGGAACCGCGAATGTCGGCTTCGAAGCCGACATTCTGGTAGGACTGGATCGGATTGGGAGAAAAACCCATGAACATTTTCCTGACAGCGTCCGCTTACCTGTTGTTGTTCAGCGACGCAAGTTGCTGGGTGAGGAACAGGCTTGTAGTTTGCAGGCTCGCCATCAGCGTGTCCAGCGCGGTGAACTGTGCCCGGTAGCGCTTTTCGATGGCATCCAGGCGAAGCTGCATGCGCTCCTGGTCATCCTGGAGCATCCGTATCGAGCGGTTGATGCCGTCGACCCGGTTGGTGACCAAGCCGTTGGTGCCGATCAGTTGTTCGACCCGGTCGGAGAAAGACTGGCCGAAAGCGCCGAGGGTTTTCTGGACATCGCCGAACGAGGACGTGATGGCGCTGTCGAGCTTGCCGCTGTCGACCTCCAGCAGACCATCCTTGGTGATCGAAATGCCCAGCGAGGCGAGCGACTCGAACGGCGAGCCGGCGATGGAGGACGGGGTCTGGGTGCGGGCGTCGGTAAGCATTTGCATCACCGAGCGTACCGCCGATTCGGCATTGAGCGGCTTGCCGGTCTGGGTGGCGCTGTCGAAGGTCGAATTGTTCTTGATCAGGGTGATGACGTCGTTGAAGGCCTTGACGAAGGCATTGACGGCCTCGGTCGCCTTGCTCGAATCCCGCGCCACGGTTACCTGGGTCGTGCCGACCTGGCTCAGGGTCAGGGTCACGCCGGTCAGCGCCGCCGTCAGCGTATTGCTGCTGGAGGTGACCAACTCGCCGTCGATTTCGACCTGGGCATCCCCGGCATTGCTGTTGAAGGGGTGAGCAAGGTTGAAATTCGCCAGCGATTGCAGGTTGGCGTCCGTCGAGTCGACCGTCAGCTCGAAACCATTACCCGATCCCGTGTTGGCGCCGGTCAGCACCAGGCGGTCGCCGCCGTCGCCGGAAATGATGGAGGCGGTGACGCCGATGTTGGCGCCATTGATCGCGGCGCGAATGTCATTCAGGCTGGCGCCGTCGCCGATTGCGACTTGTCTTTCCTCGCCGCCCACGGTGAATGTCAGGGTTCCGCTGCCGAATTGGGTGCCGCCGGTGTAAGCGGTTTCGGAATAGCGCCTCTGGGCTGTGGCCAGACTGATGACGTTGACCGAATAGGTTCCGGCGCTGGCAAAGAAATCGGCTTTGGCGCTGAGTATGTCCTTGTTGCCCACGGTGGCTGCCAAGCCGCCGAGTTTGCTCGGGTCGGACAGCGCCTTGGCCGCGGTTTGCAGGGCCGACAGGGACGATTTCAGTTGGCCAAAGATCGAGAGCTTGGCGTTGAATGCTGACTCCCTGGCTTGCAGCATCTTCAGGGGAATCTGCTCGAGCGCCATCAGTTTAGCGACGATGCTGTTCGAGTCGATACCGCTGCCAACGCCCAGGGAAGAGATGGTTCCGGCCATGATATGCCTCCGGTAATTTGGATTTCGTGTGTGCGCTAGATTTTATCCCGCACGAAAAGGCCTTGCAGTTTGTCGAGCGCGCGGGCGATGGCGACAACTTCTTCCGACGGAATCTGGCGAATGACGTCGTGCGATGTGCGGTCGATCACCTTGACCATGAAGCCGGCATCTTTGTCGATGGAGAACGTGATATCGCGGGTGCTCTGGGCAACGAAGCGCTCGATGTTGTCCACTGCTGTGCGGACTTCCTCTTCATTCTCCCGGTTGTCTCGGCGTGCTTGCGGCGCGTTTTCCGGACTTCGGGTCTCGGCAGCAGGCAGGTTTCCCGCCTTGACTTCCGGTTGCGCGGGAGCTTTGCCGCCGGGCTGTACTACCGCGGCGGGCAGAGGGTTTGCCGTAACGGATTGAATGTCCATGATGTTCCTCCTTACGGGCAAATGTGCGGGGGCCGTTTGGCCTCCGCACATTCTGCTGCCCTACCTACTGGGCGAACTGTTCGACTTAGCCGCGGAGGAGCGTCAGCACGTTCTGCGGGATCGTGTTCGCCTGGGCCACCATTGCCGTACCCGATTGTTGCAGGATCTGGGCGCGGGTCATGTTGGCGGTTTCGGCCGCGAAGTCGGCGTCCATGATGCGGCTACGGGCGGCGTACTGGTTTTCGCGGGCGGTCTCGATCTGCTGGACGCGGAACTGCAGGGCACCCATCACGGCACCGGCCGTGGCGCGGTTGGCGGCAACCGAGTTCAGGGCGGTATCGATGCTGGTCAGAGCCGTCGAGGCGCCGGCCGAGGTGGCGACCGCGCCGGCGGGGCCGGCGACGCTGGTGAAGGTGGCGGACAAGGTTTGAGTAGCTGTCGTACCAACCTGGAAGGTAAAGGTGCCGAAAACGCTCTGGTTGTTCAGCGTGGCGGCGCCCTGGAGGTCACCGATCTGCGTGTTGAGTTGCTGATATTCCGAATCGATGTAACCGCGCTCGGTATCGCTGATGGTGCCGTTCAGGGACTGGACGGCCAGTTCGCGCATCCGCTGCAGGATTTCCGAAACCGTGCCGAGGGCGCCGTCTGCGGTTTGGCCGAAGGAGATACCGTCCGCCGCGTTGCGCAGGGCAACGGTCAGGCCGCGAGCATCTGCTTCCATGCGCGAGGCGACGGCCAGGCCGGCAGCGTCGTCACGGGAGGAGTTGACCCGCAGACCAGAGGACAGACGCTCGATGGCGCTCGCCAGACCGGTCGAGTTCTTGTTCAAATTCTTCTGAGCGTTCAGAGAATAAGTGTTGGTGAAGATAACTTGTGCCATTTTGGCCTCCTAAGAGAGAAAGTTAATGGATCGAAGAATCTAGCGGCCCGGCGATTTACCTACCAACTTCGTCTGCCGTTGAGTCAATTACGACGGGCCCCGAAAAAACTTTAGGACTTTTATTGATCATGATGGAAGGTGGGCGGCGAGCCATTGATCGAGGTGTTCCTCGAGGATGAAATAGCGCCGGACCCAGCGCCGCATGGCCTCGCCTTCGGCCTCCCGCGCATCGGCATCGTGGATGCGTTCACGCAGGGCCGCGATCCAGCGGGCCGGATCGTTGGGCAGCGCGTAGGCGGGGCTGCCCCGGTAGGGATCGATATCGGTACATACCACGGGCAGGCCGAGCGCTCCGTATTCGAGCAGGCGCAGGTTGCTCTTGCCCTGGTTGAAGCGGTTCTGCTCCAGCGGCGCGACGGCGATGTCGAGGTCGAGGGCCGCCAGGGCGCGCGGATATTCCTCGAAACCGACGCCAGGATGGAATTCGGCCAGTAGCGGCCGGATTTCATTGGTGTTCATGCCCATGAAAACCCAGTCGGCTTCGTCGCGGGTCGCCTCGATGATGGCGGTGAGCAATTCCAGGTCGCCGCCGTGCGTCGTGCCGCCGGCCCAGCCGATGCGCGGCTTGCGGCCGGTACGCTTGCGCGTTTGCAGGTTCAGCCAGTGCTCGCCTTCAAGGCGATTGGGGATGACGCGGATGTCGGGGAACAGCGGTCGATAGGCTTCAGCCAGGAACTCGGTGCTGACCACCAAGCGATCGCAGTATTTGAGCGCCGTGCGGAAGCGCGAACGGGCATTGGCCGGTACGCCGTGGCGCATCGAGCTACTGTGCGGCATTTCGGTGAACAGATCGTCGAGGGCGTAAACGATGAAAGTGTCGAGGCCAGCCGCCCGCCATTCGGCCAATCCACGGAGCCGTGGATCGAGGAGGTAGTTCTGGACGATGAGGCTGTCCGGCCGCAGCCGGGCCAGTTCGCCCGGCGAAAATTCGCGTTCGTCGCGTTGTGGCCACAGGCAGTCGAGGGCCTTGCCGGCTTGCCGCAGGGCTTTGAGCGGCGAGATGACCCGGTAATCGCCTTGGGCGTTCGGCACCGGGCGGGCGACGATCCGCGGCAGGTCGACGGGAAGGTACTGCCAGGCCGGGTGGTATTCCTGTTCTGGTACCGGCGTCACGCTGACCAGCGACAGATTCGGATTCCACCAGGGGTCGATGCGGGCATCGAGGCGGGCGGGTGAAGGCGGGGCTGCGGGGTCGGCGGCGCGCAGATGAGCGCCGTAATGGACCATGCTGACCTGCGGCTGGTAGAGCAAGCGTTTGCCGTTGTCGCGCAGGGCCTGGGCGAAATCCATTTCGGCCTCGACCGCGTGTCTTGCCGCCAGCGGAAAACCGCCGCAGGCCCGGTATGCCTCCCGGTCGATCAGGAGGCAGGCGCTGCTGGCGCTGCCAATGTCACGGGCCACCTGGATCTGGCCGAGATAGCCGTGCTCCGTATATTGCGCCGTATGCCGGTAAGGGCTGGGGCATTCTCCGCTGAGGCCGGCTACCTGGCCGATGCTCTCGATTAGACCGCTGGCGGGCTGCACGAGACGGGGCGCGACGGCGGCGACAGCTGGCTTGTAGATTGTCCGTACCAGATCGGTCAGCCAGCTTTCCTGCAGCAGGTGGCAGTCTTCGCGCAGCACCAGCACCAGTTCGTGGCTGGCGGCCTCGATGCCGCGGTGGCAGGACTGCAGGTAAGTCTCGCCGAGCAATCGGGACAGCGGCTGTAATTGCCCACCGGCCTCCGCCTCGCGGGACAGCGCGTCGGCCCAGGCGTCGAGCTCGGGGTCGGCGCCGGGCGGCACCATCAGGATGAGTTCCACCGCCGGATAGGTCGTCTTGGCGAACAGGCTTTCCAGCAGATTGGTCAAGAATTCCAATTGACCATCCGAAACCACGACGATGCTGACCGGCGGATAGTCGTCCAGTCGGGGCAGGGTGCGCCAAGCCTGGTTATCCAGCGGAATGATGTCCTCCGGCCGGCCGAGGCGTTGTTGCTGGGCTTCCAGAGCGGCAAGGCAGTCACTGTCCGAACTCGTCCAGTCATCGGCGAAGCTGAGCAGGGCGTCGGCGATGTGTACCGGCGGCCCCAGTTCCGCTTGTTCCTGCAGACGCAGCAACTGGTCGAACCACGGGCTGCCCCGGTAGATGGCGGCGCCGCCGGTCATCCGCCAGGCCTGGCGGGACATGAACAGCGGGCCGGCAAGGTCGAGCGAGCGCAACCATTCGGTATTTGCTCCCGGCTTGAGCCGGAGATGTTTGCGCAAGCCGAGTGTGCCGAGCCGGTCGTCGTCTACATAGAACGCCGGTGCGTTGGGCTGTCGCTGCGACTCGGCCGCGATCCGCCACAAGCACATCGGGTCGAGCACGGCGCCAGCCGGGATTTCCAGCAGCCAGTTGCGGCGGCCGGCGACGGCCAGAAAATCGATTGTCGCCTTGGCGTTGTCCCAGTGATCGAGGCGTTGCCAGCCGAGGCGGGGCACCTGCTCCAATCCCTGAGGGGGCGCTTGGGGACTGAGCACGTCGATGTGCCAGTGCGTATACAACTGATGGTTCAGCGCTTCGAGGGTATCGGCCAGGCGCGGCAGTTGGTCGCCGTCGAGCCGTACGAAAAGATGGAAGCTCGGCGCGGCCGTCCAGGTGGCGGTCGACTCGGCCAGCAGATAGCCGTCGCTGTCGAGCAGCCGGCGGTTGGCGCGCCAGGCGTTTTCGCATGGGGAAAAATCGGGGATCGTCGCCGATTCCGCGGCCAGCTGAGGTGCCGCCGGATAATAAGGCGCCAGTATCCGGTCAAAGACATCGGACAGTGACGCTCGCTGTTCCAGCGGCGACATCCAGGCCAGGGCTGGGTGTTGCTCCAGACCCACGGCATCAATGGGCGGCGGCGCGGCGCGGACGCGTTCCGCCTCCTGCTGGGTGCGTTCGACGAAATGATCGAAAAGCGCCCAGCATTCGCTCTGCTGCTTGGCCAGATAGTCCGGATATTGCGTGACTTCGGATTTGATCAGCGCCAGTGCTTCGCTATCGTCTTCCTCGGCCGTGCCGGGGAAGCGACCCGGCCAGCGGGTGCGTTGCCAGCGTTCCGAGGTCTTGATGATGACCGGGCAGCCGCAGGCCACCGCTTCCTGGATCAGGGCGGATTCCTCGTAGCAATAGAGATATTCCGACTGGCGCAGCAGGGCGGCGATTTCTTCGTGGCTGCGCACGATATCCTGGCACAGGCTGGTGCCGTGCTCGATCAGGAAAGGGTCAATCCGTCCGCCGCTGGCCAGGTATTTGTGGGCGTAGTAGCAAAACCCCTGGCGTTCTTTGTCCTGCGGATTGTCGCGGTTGTGGAAGATGCGCGTATCCACCGGGGGGAGACGCAATTCCGCCGCCTCCCAGCCGGTCGGCAGCATCCACTGGCTGTGGGTGAAAAGCAGTTCGGCGGCATCGTATTCGCTATCGCCGCCGAGCAGTCCGGGCCGGTTGAGCAGCCAGCGGGCGACGACCGGAGCGCGCAGCGGATTGCCGGAAAACACTTCGGAATAGACGGCGATCGGTGTGCGCCCGGTCGCGAAATGGCCAGCGGTGATTTCCCGCGTCAGCGCCGGGGCCCGCAGCCAGGGACTGGTCAGCCTGCCGGGGGCGATATAGGCTTCGTACCCGGCCTCGTTGAGCATGTGGCAGAGATAGTGCAGCCAGCGAATACCAGCGAAATTCTGGCGGTAGTCCGTGACGCAGATGTAGTAGGGGTGGGTGGTGGTGGCGAAAAATCCGGCGTCGCTCCGGGGGCGGGAAGGGGACATGGACAGCATCGTTCCGGTCGATGTTTCGGGGGTATCCGGGGGGGGCACGGCGGGTGGGTTGCTCTTCATCGTAAAACCATCCTCGGTTGGAAACCCTGGCTCTGTTCAAGCCGATCGGCTTGCTCCAATGCCAGGTCTTTCCACGACACGGTTGGGATAGGCGCTCCGGCATGCTGCTGCACCATGGCCCGCAAAGCAGGCTCCTGGTCTTTCTCCGAACTGAAAATCACCCAATCCACCTCGTTGGCGTGGGTTGCCAACCAGCCGGGCGCATGGATCGGCACGTCGAGCAATTTGCGGCCTTGCCGGTTCAAATTGGAATCGATGCAGGCAACAATGTGATAACCATGCGCCCGCGCTTCCAGGATCAGCAGCGCGGCAATAAAGACGCTGCCGGTAATCACGATTCTCTTTTTCTTGGCGATACCGGCAAAAATGCTGCGCCCCGCCATGACCGATTGCAGCCACCTATGGAGATACTTCATGGCCGGCGCATGCTGCGTCGGCATGGGGAGCGAGGGAGCTACGGCATCCAGCGCCGACACCATGCCCAGGTTCTTGAGCAGGATATGCACGGGAAGAAGCGGATAAACCGCATCCGGCGTCAGCGTGTTTTGGCAAAACTTCGACACTTTGTCCTGAATGGAACGCAGCGCCCTGGGGGGTAGCATTTTTTCCGAGGAACAAACCTTGTCCTGAATGACGAAGCGGAGCACATGGCTGTCAAACAAAGGCGCAGCGGATTGGTTTTTCAGGCTTCTACAGGCAAATTTCTTCAGCCTCCGGTACAGATAGATACTCGGAACGGAAATATTTGTTCTGTTCGACCCTTGGCCGGTATGAATGCGGTATTTCAATAGCGGCTCATTGATGAAGCCGATTGCCGCCCGAATATTGACATACGCGGGGAAGGTCACATCGGCCAGCCCGGCAATATCCGCATCGCTTGCCTTGCAGCGGGCGACCTTCGTTCCATAGTAATACTGATCGATTACCCCGCGCTGTACCAAACCCTTCTCCATCATCACGGTACTGGGCATAGGCCACAGCCGTTTCCTGGGAAAATCGAGAATGTATTCTCCTGGCCCGAACAGGCGCGAACCGCGGGCGGGCGGCGTATCGAGCATTTCCCCGTGCTCATTCATGTGACTGACGTTGGTCCACACCAGCTTGACCTCCGGATGCTCGTCCATGAAGCGCATCTGCTTTTCCAGCATCTCCGGCGCCATCACATCATCATCGTGTGTGACGATGATCCGCTGGCCCAAGGCGATCTGATAGGCCGCCATATGATTGAACTGAATAGACGTTCCAGGCGGATTTCTGACGTACCTGATCCGGGGGTCGTTCAGTCCCAACACGAATTGCGCAGTGCCATCCACACTGCCGTTGTCGAGAACCAGCAGTTCAAAATCCCGATACGTCTGCGCCAGGATGGCGCTGATCGCTTCCGGCAAATAGGTGCTTGCCCGGTTATAAGTCGGCAAGGCAACGGTCAGCCTGACGGGTTTCATAGGGAAAGTCATGAATGCTCTGCTTTATTCATCATGATCGGAGCCCTGCCGATTGACCGCGAATGCTGCTGATCTTGAGCTGCTTGTTCTTCTCCAGTAACAGTGCCCGAATTTCTGCGTCATATCCGGGGGCGCAAATGAGCACCTCTTCTACCGTGCTCCAGTCCAAGTCTGCGGGGGATACGAAATTGAACTCCCAGTCACGGCAGCGTCGCACACCCGGCTTGCCATCGACGAAACGGATATTGCTGGAGACAGGCGGCAGGTTATCCAGCCATGCTTTGTAGATTGCCATGCGGAAGAAGGCGCCTCCTCCGTAAATGACTTTGCGCCTATCCCGATCATTTGACATGAAATGACTCAGTCGGGTCACTTCGTCCTGGCGGGTCGCGGGGGCGCATACCGGGGCAGCTTCGGAGGGCCACGCAATGAGCGACTCGATTCGCTCGATATTCGCTTCATCCGGCTTGACGATAATTTCATCAAGCCGCAGCGGTTCGTTCAATACCGGCGCTCCCCGGATTTCATCCGCGCGGCAAAAGTCGATGCCATATTTTTCCTTGAACCATAAGGCATCCCCCGCATTCTGGTTGGCGATGAAGTCCGCAATTTCCTGGCGTAGCAAGAGCTTGGTAGAGCCACAAGCAGGCTCGAGAAGCTGATCGATCAAGCTCCTGATTTCGGGGAAAAGTATGTGCTCGTCCGCATTGTAAAAATGCGAGCTGTTTCGATAGCGATGCAGTATGAAGGCCGCTTCCGCTGACAGGGCCTCATTCTCGGTAACGGGGTCCAAGACAATATCCGTATTGAAGAATGCTGAAGCAATCTCTGCGAAATCCGTGACTATGTCATTACCGGCCAACTTTGCCCGGCTGAACTCCATGACAAATGGGCATCTGCCGAATATCTCCGTGAACAAATGGATCGCTTGGCGCACGTAGGAAAGATAGTTATGCCAGGAAGGTTGGTAGCAGTAGCGGCTAACCTTGAGGACTTCCTGCAAAATCGAGCGATAGTGCGCGCTTGGCTCGCGGACATAAAGAACCACCATGGTGTCGGTATATCCATGGGTATCGAGATCATTCTTCAGGCGTAGCAAGCTGCTCCTGTCGAAATCCGGCAGGCCTTCGGTCGACAGAATGATGTTCTGGGACGCAGCGAGGATGCCCTGAAAGTCCCGATACAGATCGGGCAAATTGATGCCATTCTTCTGAGCAAGATAGGCGAAATGTGGGAGGCGGTCAGTCTCATCCCGATAAAACAGGTCCAGATAATGCTGGCAGTTATCAAATATGGGATCAAGCTCGGGGTAGGCGATATTTCCCAGCGCCGAGCGCCCTGCCGCGTTTGACAGCGCTATCTGGATCGAAGTCGATCCGGTTTTACGCGTGCCGACATGGATGAGCGCTTTCTTTTGCATCATGCGCTGCCGATGGTTTCAATGATCTGCATGATGCAGCCATCAACGTCGTGATGCGAAGTGTCGATGCGAACATCGGACGTCGCAGGTTTTTCATAAGGGCTGTCCACGCCCGTGAAATCCTTGATCCGTCCTTGACGAGCCAAGGCATACAGTCCCTTGGGGTCGCGCTGCTTACAAACATCAACCGGCGCGTCAATAAAAACTTCGACGAACTCGCCACTTGCAAACAGGCTGCGGGCAAGTTCACGATCCTTGCGGAACGGCGAGATGAGAGCAACGATGACAATCAATCCGGCATCCACCAGCAAACGGGCAACCTCGGCCACGCGCCGAATATTCTCGGCCCTGTCTGCATTGCTGAAACCTAGGTCACGGTTCAGGCCATGTCGGACATTATCGCCATCGAGCACGTAAACATGCCGCCCAGCCTCATGGAGGCGACGCTCCAATGCTCTGGCAACGGTGGTCTTGCCAGCCCCGGGCAAACCGGTCAGCCATAGGCAACGTGGCGACTGCCCAAGGGCAGCGGCCCGCTCGCGTTTGCTGACGTAGTCGTTTTGCCAGACAACCTGGGGCTTGCCTTGAGAATCCGTCATGCCAGCCTTCCTACAGAACTTCCAGCACCATGCGTTTGCCGGAAATCAGTCTCTGCTTTTTGTTTGCTCATGTTTGTGCTCTGCACGAAGAACGACTGCGAGCCGTCAGCCGCACCGCTTCCGGGAATGGGGTCCACACGCGCAGCCCCAGCTCTCGTTCCGCTTTGCCGACGTCGGGCACATAGCGCTGCCTGACCGAGTTCGCCCTCGCTCCCTGGATGAGTACTTGCTTCCCGGGCGCCAAGACGTTGCGCACGGTTGCTGCCGTTTCGGCAAGCGACATGGCCTCGGCCGAACCGACGTTGTAAGCCTGCCGCGCCGCGCCTCTGGCCAACAAGGCCAAGAGCCACACGGCCAAGTCCGCGGCATAGAGAAAACTGCGTACCGGCCGACCATCGCCATGAACGGTAATGGCCGCGTTTTCCTCGGCGTCCCGGATGAATTGCCCGACCGCCAGATGCTCGGGCAAACCATAACCGACGAAGGCGAAGCAGCGGGCGATCACCGGCTCGATTTTGCCGCCTGCGGCGAAGGCCAGCGTTTCCATTGCGCGCTTGCCTTCGAGATAAGCATCCGGCCTTGCATGGACGGGTGTGTCGCGGAAAGAAAAGGATTCATCGATACGCGCCAGATCGGCGGGCTGTTCTCCGTACACGGCGCCAGAACTCAACAGGAGTATCCGCTTGGCGCCGCTGGCGGCGGCATGATCCAGCACCCGGCGCGTGCCGCCGACGATGCTATCCCGCAGATCCTCGATAGCGGCCGCTGCTTGGGGCGAAGTGTCGGCGGCGCCGTGCAGCACGGCGTCGAAATGCAGGTCCGGTATGGCGTAGTTCCGTGCATCCCCGCGGGTCCAGCTCAGCCAGTTCATATCCTGGCATTCCGGGTGCCGCGCCAGGAAATCATCCGGATTGCGCGACAGCGCATGCACGCGAATGTCGGCGCCCTGCCGGTTGAGGCAGCGAATGGCCAGCAGCAGCCAGTAGCCCATAAAGCCCGTCGCTCCGGTGAAAAAAAGCCTCTTTCCATTCAGCTCGGGCAGCGGATAGGCCATGAGCCGGGCCGACAACTCTTCCGATAGGCGCTCGACCAGAGGGAAGTCGGGGGGGGGGTTAGCGCTCGTCATCAGCGGGATAAAGCAAGCACAGCGGGCGCTGCGGATTCCTGGCCAGCAATGTGCGAACAATTGCCGCCTGAGCATGGAAGGAGGAGACCAGCACCGGCAGCGTGGAATCCTTGTCGAGAACCGCCGGCGAGTGCACGGAAAATTCGCCGAGCTTCTTGCCTTGCAGGTTGGGGTTGCCGTCCACGATACACTTGATACGTGCCAGCAAGCCAAGTTCGGCAAGCTTTGGCAGCAGCCTGGCGCTGTAGCTGCCGGCCCCGTACAGGGCAAATTGCGGCGGCGCCGCGACCAGGCGCTTCAGGACCTCGTCCAGGCGGCGGCGACTGGTTTTGATATAGGTCGCCATGTCGGCCGCCGGCTCTTTGTCGTAGGCTGCCGGTGGCGGTTCGGCGCGCTCGAACAAGCCGAACAAACTATCGCTGGCCCCCCGCAACGGCAGGATGTCAATGGCCAAGGGGGCATAGCCGAGGCCGGCCATCAGTCGAGTTAGAGATTGACGGCTGAAATACTGAAGGTGCTCAAGGGAAAACTCGCCGAAGGGTTCCATCTGCGGACGGACAAAGCGTTCCAGTGCCGGCACCTCGATCAGCACCCGGGTCCGCGGTGCCAGGAATGCCGTCAGGCGAAACATATCGCCATGCAATTCGGGCAAATGTTCGAGCACGCCCGTCAGGCAGACCAGATCCAGCTCTTCGAGAGGTAGCTGGTGAGCCGCATCGCCGATGCCGCCCCGCCGGACGGTACCGATGCCGAGGCTGGCAGCGCCGGCCGGCGCCGGGTCCAGACCGAACAGACGCCGGTGGCCCGCCCCATGAAAGGTATGGAGCAAGGCGCCGCGACCGCAACCGATGTCGGCAACAGTGGCATCGGCAGGAATGTGTGGCCGGCAAATTTCCAATGCGGCGCTTGCCCGGTGATGCTCCAAGGGTGAAGGGAAATTCCCCGTGGGCGGCAGATCGTATTTCGACAGATCGCGGTAATAGGCGTCATAGGTTGCCGGTTGGGCCAAATCCGCTGCATAGTGGAAGCCGCAATGTTGGCAACGAGCGACGCGGTAGCTTAGATCGAGATCGTCTACAGTCGCCATGTCGTTCAGATACAACTCCTCGGGGCTGTCGGCCAGGCAAACGGGGCAGGGTCGATGCCAAGGGAATGAGGTGGGCGCGGTCATCGTCGAGATCAAAGCAGGGTGCGGCGCACCATCGCCGCGACATCGCGCTCGACGACCGGATTGTGCTTATTGAACCGGCAATTAGAGCGGTTTTGCTTCAAATGCTTATGGTTCTCCCGCGAAAGCGGCCAAACGAGGCTGAAGCTCCCTCCCTCGTCATTCCCGCAATGCCTTTGGCGGGAATCCAGTGACTCACCGCCCCGCGTAGCGGGGCATGACCACGGTGGACAGAGCAAAGACGCTGGATTCCCGCCAGAAACACGCGGGAATGACGGTTCGGAGGGGGGGCGTCGCTTGAACGTCAACACTTTGTTACCGGTTCAATAGCCATAAATTTCCTCCAGCGTAACGATCCGATCGTCGGGGACGCCTTGCTTGCGCAGGCTTTCCAGAATGCTGGCCTGGAAGCGGATCGAGCAGGCGAGAATGGGCGCGTTCCGATGCCGCGTCGGGTTGTATTGGCCGATTACGCGTCCGGCACAGTGCGTTCCCCATTTCTCGGCCGATGAATCCAACAATTCCAGCACCGGCAAACGGTCGAGTACCGGCAGCACGTAGTTGCGGAAATCACCGCCGACGCCGTAGACGAGAAAGGGACGGTTCCCCATCTTTTCATTGAAGCGTGCCACCAGTCGGTCCTGGCGGCTCTCCGCCGATTCGCGCCGGTGCGCTGTCACTCTGATGTTGTCGGGATACACGGCGGACTCGTAATGTCCGCCGCTGATGGCCTCGGCCGCGAAGCCGGCGCGCTGGAGCAGGCATAACAGCGAGGGCAGCGTGAATTGATGCAGATGCTCGGGGTGTTCGTCAGAAGCCAGCAGTGGGTGTCCGCTCTCGTGCGGAACTTCCAGCACCATGCGTCCGCCGGACGCCAGCAGGCGTTGCCATTCACTCAATTCGGCGGCTGGATCGGCGATGTGCTCCAGCACATGAAAGGCCAGCAGCCAATCGTAAGCCGGCGCCTGCACCTCGGCCGCCGGTTGGCGGTAGACCGTGTCGAGGTGCGTTGCCGCGGCCTCGGCATCGCGCGAGATTTCGATGCCGTCGTAGACCATGGGACATAGCGCCTTCAGCGCCTCGCCCAGATGCCCCTCGGCGCACCCGACTTCGAGCACGCGACAAGTCGTGCTAACAGCCGGGAGCAGCGGCTCAAGGGTATCGAGGCGATCGCGCAGCTTGCGGCGAAAGTCGGGTGAGGTCGTGTCATTGCGTGCGATCAAGCGCTGGTAGCTCACCGTCGCCGCCTCGCCCGGCAAGCGCCAGCGATGGCCGCAACCCCGGCAGCGTGACCAGGCGCCGGCGGCTTCGGTTTCAATGCCACCGCAGCAAGGGCAAGCCGTAGTCATCGTGGCGCCGACAGCGAGGCCGGATGCAAGGGAATGGACATTTCGGCCCGCAATTGCTCCAGCGGCAGCAGCGGGCTCATATCCTCCAGCGGCATCGACAACATGGAGCCGTCGGCCTGCGGCAGCGCCGCGCATTTTGGTGTCAACGTCTCGTCGGGCAGCAGGTGGACGTCAATGATCTGTGGGCCGCCGCCGGCCAGCGCATTGCGCAGTACCGGCAGGTTGACGGCGTCGTCGATGCGGGTGTACGGCAGAGCGTAGGCGGCGGCGATGGCCGCCAGGTCGGGCAGCAACAGGCCGGCTTCCGGCCCGGTGCCGACGAAGCGGCCGGCGAAGTAGTTGCGTTGAGTGTTGCGGATCGAGGCGTAGCCGCCGTTGTTGAGGATGATCAGGGTGATTGGCAGGCGCTGGGCCTGCAATGTGCCGAGTTCCTGCAGGTTGAGTTGCAGGCTGCCATCGCTCTCGATAGCCACCATCGGCTGGCCGCCGCCCGCGAGGCAGGCGCCGATGGCCGCCGGCAGGCCGTAGCCCATGGCGCCCAGGCCGGAGGTCAGGAACACCCGTTGCCCAGGCTTGTTGCGAAAGGCGGTGTAGAACACTTCGACGGCCAGCCCGGAACTACCGGTGGAAACGATGATGTCCGGCGGCAGACAGGCGGACAGGGCGGAAATGAAGTGATAGTGCGAGAGCGGTCCGCTGGACGGAAAGACGCGGCCTTCGTCGGCCGGATAACGGCGCTTCCAGTCCTGGCAGCGGTCGAGCCAGGGGCGGCAGGTAGCTGGCCGGGCGCGGCCGGCGAGTTCGCGGATGAAGGCGCCGGCATCGGCGACGATCCGCTGGTCTACGTCGGCGGCGAGGCGTTCCAGTTCGTCGGCATCGACGTCGACGGCGATCTTGTGGGCGGCGCGGGCGAAACCCTTGGGGTTGTAGGCGGTGATGATGTTGTCCAGGCGCGAGCCGATGGCGATCAGCAGGTCGCAATTCTGGACGGCGAAATTGGGGGCGCGGGCGGCGACGACGCCGGGCCGGCCGATATTGAGCGGATGGTCGAAAGGCAGCAGGTCGAGCGCGTTCCAGGTGGTGACGACGGGCACACCCAGGCGCTCGGCCAGGGCGGCAAAATCCTGGGCCGCGCCGGCGATTCGGACACCGTGCCCAGCCAGAATCAACGGTCGTCGTGCCTGTTCGAGACGGGCGACGACCTCGGCTGCGGCGGCGGCCAGATCGGCCGTTTCGGTCGCGGCGGGCGGAATGTAGGCTGGCAGATGAGCGGGGTCAATCTGCGCCGCCTGCACGTCGAGCGGAATGTCCAGCCAGACCGGGCCGGGGCGGCCATCGCGCATCAAATACAGGGCTTTTTCCAGATGAAAGCGGATTTGTTGCGGGTCGTCGACGGTCACCGCGTACTTGGTCACGGAGCGGACCATCGGCACGATGTCGACTTCCTGCACGCCGCCCTGGCGCAGTGGTCGGCCGTTGAGCCGGTCAGCGCGCTTGACCTGGCCGGAGATGACGAGCAGCGGCAGCGATTCGATCCAGGCACCGGCGACCGGGGTCACGGCGTTGGTTGCACCGGGACCGGTGGTGACGAGGCAAACCCCGAAAAGCTCGCGGACCCGGCCCCAGGCTTCGGCGGCGATGCCGCAGGCTTGCTCGTGGTGGCAGGGAACGGGATGCAGGCGCTTTTCGCAGACCAGCGCGTCGTTAAGGTGCATGGCGCCGCCACCGGGCAGCAGAAAGACGTGTTCGGCGCCGGCGTCGGCGAGCCGGGCCATCAGGTAATCGGCGAGTCGCATGATCCTAAAGTCTTTGGGCTGATTACAGCCAGTGGGTGAGCAGGGTTTTCCGGTGCGGATTGGCGTTGATGGCCGGGTCGGTATAGAACGAGTCGTTGGCATGGTGGGTCGAGGATATTTCCTCGAACACTGCGCCGTCGGCGCTGTGGAAGCGGTGGCGGATGCCGCGCTGCACGGTGATGACATCGCCGCGCCCAGCCTCGACCCGTTGGCCATCGAGCCAGACGCTGAGCTTGCCGTGCAGGACGACGAAGGTTTCTTCCTTCTGCCGGTGATATTGCTCCGGATGGCTCTGGCCCGGCAGCATGACAATCAGTTTCTTGCAGTACTCGCGATTGACCACGGTAATCATGGTCAGGCCGAATTCGGCGAAACGCTCCATGCCGTAGTGGTGGGAAATTTCCAGGTCGGAGCGTCCGGGGACGACGATGTTGCCTTCGTGCAGTAGTTGCTTGACGGCGGTTACCGCGGCCAGCACTTGTTCGCGCTCATCGCGTGCGTCGACCGCGTCGGCCAGCAGCGGGGCGTCGGCCGCCAACGGCTGGCGGGCCGTGAAGCGCTGGTACTTGGACCACTGGTTGGCGGTAATCTGGCCGGGCTGAGGGGGAAAGGCGAAGTAAACGTCGTCCGTGGTCAGCGGCTGGCCTGGGGCCACGGTATGTTTGAGGAAAACGCCCCGGCGCAGGCTGTGCAGGCTCGCTTGTTCCTGCGCGCTGGCCGCGGGCCAGGCTTCACTGCCGGTCATGGTCTGGGCCAGCGCCGCCGCCGCCAGCCAGCGGCGCACCTGCTCCGGCGAGGCGGAGTAGGCGTTTAGCGGGTAGCGTTCGGTCGGTAGGCCGACGTGCTTTTCGAACACGCGCGCGCCCTTGGCCAGAGCAATCATCACCGGCTCGGTCCGTTCCGGATGCTCGTGCGTCGAAAAGCCGATGCGCACGCCGGGATAGCGCTGACGCAAGGCATCGATACGCGCGATGTGCAGGTGCTCGTCGGGCGTCGGGTACTCGGCGACGCAGTGCATCAGCGTCAAATCCCTGGTGCGGTGCTGGAAGAAGCTGACCACATTGTCGACCTCCTCCGGCATGGCGCCAGCGGTCGAGGCGATGACCGGCTTGTCGGTACGGGCGATGCGTTCGAGGAGCGGCCAGTCGGTCAGCGAGCAACTGGCGATCTTGATGATCTCGATGCCCATAGCCTCGATCAGGTTGACCGAGGGTTCGTCGAAGGGCGTACACACCGTCTGGAAGCCGTAGGCCCGCATTGCGTCGACCAGTACCTGGAACTGCTCCCTGCTCAGTCGGGTTTCCTCGAAGCGCTTGACGTAGGGGATGTCGTCGCGGCCGTGGCAGGCCGGGTGGATGAAAGTATCGAGATCGCGAAACTGCAATTTGAAGGCGAAAGCGAAGGGAAACCCGGCACAGGCGTCGCGTAGGGCCTGGATCATGGCTACCCCGTGGGCGGTGTCGCCCATGTGGTTGTTGGCCATCTCGAAAATGAACAGCGGTTTGCTCATGGCAGGGAACCCTTCAGAAGTTGGCGCCGCAAAATGTACCCAGGGATTCTGCGACGTAGTCGAGTTGGGGGCGTCCCAGGCCGGGCCAGACGCCCAGCCAGAAGGTCCGGTTCATGATGGCGTCAGCGTTTTCCAGTGTGCCGCCGAGCCGGTAGGGGCGGTCGCGGAAATAGGGTTGCCGCGTCAGGTTACCGGCGAACAGCAGGCGCGAGCCGATCTTGCGCTGATCGAGGAAGCGCAGCAGGTCGACACGCTGGAAGCCGGCCTCGTCACGTAGCGTGAGCGGGAATCCGAACCATGCCGGGGCGCTGTCGGCGGTTGCCGTGGGCAGAATGAAAAACTCCTTCAGAGCGGCGAGCCGGCTGTGCAGGTAGGCAAAATTGTCCCGCCGGGCGGCGACGAAGGCGTCGATGCGGTCGAGCTGGGCGAGGCCGATGGCGGCCTGCATGTCGGTGATCTTGAGGTTGTAGCCGAGGTGGGAGTAGACGTATTTGTGGTCGTAGCCCGCCGGCAGGTCGCCCAGTTGCCAGTCGAAGCGCCGGCCGCAGGTATTGTCGCAACCGGGAGCACACCAGCAGTCGCGGCCCCAGTCGCGGAAGGATTCGAGAATGCGCTTGAGCTCCGGCCGGGCGGTGAACACGGCGCCGCCTTCGCCCATCGTGATGTGGTGTGCGGGGTAGAAAGACAGGGTGCCGATGTCGCCCCAGGTGCCGACTCGGCGTCCCTGGTGCATCGAGCCGAGCGCGTCGCAGCAATCTTCGACGAGCCACAGTCCATGCTGGTCGGCAAGCTGGCACAGGGCGGCGATTTCCAGCGGGTTGCCCAGGGTGTGGGCGAGCATGATGGCGCGCGTGCGCGGCCCGATGGCGGCGGCGACGGTGGCGGCGGTCGGGTTGTAGGTCGGGATGGCGGAATCGACGAAAACCGGGAGCAGACCGTTCTGCAGGATGGGGTTGACCGTGGTCGGAAAGCCGGCAGCAGCGGTGATGACCTCGTCGCCCGGACGCAGCGCGCGTTCACCTAGGGCCGGCGAAGTCAGCGCGGAAAGGGCGAGCAGATTGGCGCTCGATCCGGAATTGCAGGTCAGAACGTATGGCACGCCCAGGTAATCGCCTAGGCGGGTCTCGAAAGCGGCGTTGAAGCGGCCGGTAGTCAGCCAGCCATCGAGCGAGGCGTCGACAAGGTGGACGAATTCCTCGGCCCCCAGCACCTTGCCGGAGGGTGGGACGGAATCTTGGCCGGGAATGAAATCTCGCGGGGCGAGGCGTTGGCTGGCGTACTGGCGAACCCGGTCGAGGATGTCCTGGCGTTGCGGGTCGTGAGTCATGCGGTGGGCAGTGGCGTGCGCAGGTAGTGTTCGATCTGTTGGCGGGAAAAAGCTTGCATGTCATGCCCGGCCAACCAGTGGCGATGCCAGGCAACGGTGTGGCGGATGGCCTCGGTTAATGGCCAGCGGGGCAACCACTCTAGCATTTGTCGGGCGGCGTCCGTGTTCAGGTGCAACAGCTTGGCCTCGTGCGGCAGGGGGCTGGCGATGCTGTGCCAGTGTCCGCCAGTAGGCCAGTTTGCGATGAAGCGCTCGGCGAGGTTTGCCGCGGTGACGCAATCGGCCAGCGCCGGACCGAAATTCCAGGCGCGGGCATATTCCGCCGACTGCGCCAGCCGTTCGGCTAGCCGCAGGTAGCCGGCCAGCGGTTCGAGGACGTGCTGCCACGGGCGCACGGCGTCGGGATGGCGGAGTTCGACGGCGCGGCCGGCTGTCAGGGCGCCTAGCAGATCGGGAACCAGGCGGTGAGCGGCCCAGTCACCGCCGCCGATGACGTTGCCGGTGCGGGCGGTGGCCAGCCGGGGGCCGTTTTCCGGCCGCAGGAAGGCATCCCGGTAGCTGGCCGCTACCAGTTCGGTGCAGGCTTTGCTGCTGCTGTAAGGGTCGTGGCCGCCGAGTGGGTCCGTTTCTTCATAGTCCTGGCCGGTTTCCCGGTTGCGGTAGCATTTGTCGCTGGTGATGACGACGATGCTATCGAGGCCGGGGCAGCGGTGGGCGGCTTCAAGCAGATTGATTGTGCCCATCACGTTGGTGGCGTAAGTGCCGACCGGGTCGGCGTAACCTTCGCTGACCAGCGGCTGGGCGGCCAGGTGAAATAGGGTTTGCGGTCGGGCGGCGACGACTGCAGCGGCCAAGCGTTGGCCGTCGCGGATATCGCCTTCGATCGAGGTCAGCAGTTCGCTCACCCGGGCGATCTCGAACAGGCTGGGATCGGTTGGCGGCGGCAGAGCGTAGCCGGTGACCTCGGCGCCCAGTTGATGCAGCCACAGGGCCAGCCAGCTGCCCTTGAAGCCGCTATGGCCGGTCAGGAAAACCCGGCGGCCGCGCCAGAAGGTCGCGCTTACCAAATCTTCCACGGGGCCTGGCCGGTTTGCCATAATTCTTCGAGCAGCATTTTGTCGCGCAGCGTATCCATCGGTTGCCAGAATCCCTTGTGCTTCCAGGCGGCGAGCTGACCGCGGCTGGCCAGCTCGTGCAACGGCCGGCTTTCCCAGGCCTGCTGATCGTGCTCGATGAGATCGAGCACATCCGGCTGTAGCACGAAGAAGCCGCCGTTGATCATGCCGCCCTCGCCGTGCGGCTTTTCCTGGAAGCGCGAGACGCGGTCGTCGTGGATGTCCAGCGCGCCGAAACGGCCCGGCGGTGACACCGCGCAAACCGTCGCGGCCAGGCCGTTGGCGCGGTGAAAGGCGACCTGGCGGGCAATATCCACATCGGCCAGGCCGTCGCCGTAGGTGAAGCAGAACGGCTGGTCGGCATCGAGGAACTGGCGGACCCGCTTCAAGCGACCGCCGGTCGCCGTCTGTTCGCCGGTGTCAACCAGGGTTACCCGCCACGGCTCGGCATGTCGCTCATGCACTTCCATACAGTTGCTGACCATATCGAAGGTGACGTCCGAGGTATGCAGGAAGTAGTTGGCGAAATACTCCTTGACCACATACCCCTTGTAACCCAGACAGATGATGAAGTCGTTGATGCCATGGGCCGAGTAGATTTTCAGGATGTGCCAGATGATGGGCTTGCCGCCGACCTCGATCATCGGCTTGGGCTTCAGGTGCGACTCCTCGCTGATCCGGGTACCCAGGCCGCCGGCCAGAATGACGGCCTTCATACGCTGATCACCCGGTTCTTGCCGGCCTGCTTGGCTTGATACATAGCGCCGTCGGCACGCTTCATGGCACTGGCCTGGTCGTCGGTGTCGGCGAATTCGGTGACGCCGGCGCTGAAAGTGATCAGTATCTTGTCGTTGTTGTGCATGAAGAATTTCTTGGTCAATTCGCGCTGCAAGCGGCTCAAGGCCGCCGCGGCGTCGCCGAGCTGGGTTTCCGGCAGCAGGATGACGAACTCCTCGCCACCGTAGCGGGCGACCGTGTCCTGTGGTCGCAGGGTGTCGCGGCACAACCCGGCCAGATGGATCAGGGCCTGGTCGCCGACGTCATGGCCCATCGAATCGTTGAGTTGCTTGAAATTGTC
Source organism: Azonexus sp. (assembly GCA_031260295.1). Taxonomy (GTDB): domain Bacteria; phylum Pseudomonadota; class Gammaproteobacteria; order Burkholderiales; family Rhodocyclaceae; genus Azonexus. The sequence continues at coordinate 1,316 of JAIRKE010000074.1, read as the reverse complement.
GATGTCGAGGAGGGCTACACACAGGGGCATGTCGTGCCGGGTGGCGCGCGCTACTTCCTTGGTGAACATGTCTTCCAAGCCGCGCCGGTTGAGGATGCCACACAGCTGGTCGTAGCGGACCAGGTCGCTGGTCGCTTCCAGCTCGTGCTCCAACTGCCGGATGCGCTCCTGCGATTCCTCGACCTGGCGTTGGGTGGCGCGCAATTCGTCGCGAGAGCGCAGAGCGTTGAGCTGGATGGTCCGGGTTTCCCGCATGACCTCGTCGAGCACGTTTTCCAGCGCGGTGATGTCGTCCGCAGCGCTGATCTTCACGGCGCAGGCCTCGATCTTGTCGTGGTAGTCCGATGTCGCGTCGGTAAAATCGGCCAGATGGTCGACGAAGCCGGCCAGCATCTGCTTGATGGCTTCCTTGGCGCCGAGCAGGCTGGCCTTCAATTGGCTCTGCTTGAACAGGACTTCCTTCAGCCGATGTTCGGCGTCGTCGATGCTCCGTTGCGATAGAGGCTTGTCGATCAGTCCGCGGACCACGTCGATCTGGCCATGCAGCCAGCGGTCGTCGAGGACCAGTTCGGCGATGTTCTCAACCAGTAGACGCAGCAGGCCGAGCAGGCTGTTGCGCAATTCGGCCTGGTCTTCGGCCAGCAGTTCGAGCTTGAAGGCAAAACGCTTCAGACGCGTCAGGAATTCCTGCAATTGCCCGCTGGTGCGGGCGGTCCGGATATCGTTGGCGAGTGCCTTGGCATCGCTGGTCAGTTGCGAGTTTTCCACCAACTGCGTGGCGATCGCCGTCTCCAGCGTGAACGCGAACAACTGGCGCAGTTCCGGCAGCAGATTGTCGCCGGTCGCGGCGGCAGCGGGCGCGGCCGCATTGCCAGAACCCTGCTGCTCCTCAGCCAAGGGGGCGGAAGCTTCGACCTCGCGCCCTTGGCCCCAGGAGCGCAGCAGGCTGGTCAGTCGGTTGTACAGGGTTTCCGGATTGGAACCGCTGCCGCTCAGCACGTGCTCCAGCGCCTCCCGCTTGCGGGCGGTGGTGAGGCCGCTGTGCCGGGCTTCCCATTGCTTTAGCAGGTCGCTGATCAGTTCCGCCCACAGCAATTTCTGGCTTTCCGTCAGGGCCGCGATGAATTCCAGGAGGTGTGCCTTGTAATCGTCCCAGCTCTGCGCTTTGACGGCTTCTTCAAGAAGGCGCGCCAGGCGTAGCTGGTCCGGTGTGGATTTCGGCAGCTCGCTGTTCAGCGAGCGCAGCAGTTTGCCCGGAAAGGGGTCGCCGCTTGGCTTGATGCCGGCGATTTCCCGGTACAACGTCAGATAATTGT
>JAIRKE010000059.1 GCA_031260295.1 Azonexus sp. | reverse complement strand
TGACCTTGCCCCCGAAAGCCGTATCCCTTGTAGAGGAGTTCCAATCCGAGCAAGGAGAGCACAAATGGGCAAGAACACAAGAGCGCGTTACACGCTGGAGTACAAGCTGGAAGCGGTGCGCATGGTCAAAGGCGGGCAGAGCTTGGCGGCGGTGTCCAAGATATGGAAATACCAGCGTTGCTGACAACGCCATCCAGTCCGCCGAAACGCCCGACGGCGCCGTCGATCAGTTGCTGCGGCACCTCAGGCAGCGACAGATCGCCGGTGAGCGCCAGTACCGTCGCGCCGGCAGCGACACATTCCGCTGCGATGGATTCAAGCTCCGGCGACGGCGCTGAGGCGCACAGCGCCAGTTGCGCACCCGGTCGCGCCAATCGCAGCGCCATCGCGCGACCCAGGCCGCGGCTTGCTCCGGTAATCAGCAGTCGCATCCCGTTCTCCTTGGGCTTCACAGCGTGCGCGCGATCAGCTCGCGCATGATTTCGTTGGAGCCGCCGTAGATGCGGTGTACGCGCGCATCGGCGAAAGCGCGGGCGATCGGGTAGTCCCACATGTAGCCGTAGCCGCCGTGCAGTTGCAGGCATTGGTCAACGACGCGCCCCATTAACTCGGTGCACCAGTACTTGGCCATCGCCGCCACGGTTTTGTCGAGCTTGTCAGCGTTGGCCTCGGCCAGGCAGCGGTCGATGAAGACTTGCGCGATCTCGATTTCGGCCTTGATCTCGGCCAGGCGGAAGCGCGTGTTCTGGAACTCCGCCACCGGCGTACCAAAAGCCTTGCGTTCGCGCGTGTAATCGCACGTCCACTGCAACGCCGCTGCCGAAGTGGCGACCGCACCGACGGCGATCTGCAAACGTTCCCACGCCAGCTCGCGCGTGAGCATGGGAAAACCCTGGTTTTCCTTGCCGAGCAGGTTGCGCTCGGTCAGACGCACGTTGTCGAAGTACAGCTCGCAGGTGTCCTGAGCCTTCATGCCGATCTTCTTGAAGTTCTGGCCGCGCGAGACGCCGGGCGAGTTGGCCTCGACCACCCACAGCGTGACTTCTTTCTGCGCCGCCTCGCGGCTGGACTTGGCGGCCAGCACCAGTAAATCGGCGCACTGACCGTTGGTAATGAAGGTCTTTTGGCCGTTGAGCGCCCAGTGATCGCCTTGGCGAACGGCATTGGTGCGAATCGAGCGCAGGTCACTGCCCGCGCCCGGCTCGGTCAGCACGATGGCGCCGATCATGCCGCCGCGCGCCATGGCGGGCAACCATTCACGCTTTTGCTCCTCGCTGCCGTAATTGAGGATGTAGGGGGCGACGATGTCGGAGTGAGTGGAAAATCCGGGGCCGGACAAACCGAGCCTCGCCTGTTCCTCGATCAGGATGGCTGGAAAGAATCTGTCGGCGCCACTGCCGCCGTACTCTGGGGGCAGCGTGGTGCACAACAACCCGGCCGCACCGGCCTTTTGCCACACCGAGCGCGGCGCCACGCCTTCCTGCTCCCATTCACGGTGATGAGGGGCGACTTCGCGCTCAAAGAACTTACGCGCGAGATCGCGGAAGGCCCTGTGGTCCTCGTTGAATATTTCTCGTGCGAGCATCGTCATGGCGCTTGTCTCCGGTGGTTATCGAAGCGATATCGTAGATAACGCACCGCAAGAGCTCAATTGAAAAATCGGGCAAGATACAGGACAAATCGAGCTTCATTGGGAGACAGTCATGCCGACAACCATCCCCACTTACGCCCTGTACGGCGATCAGGCGCAACCCGCTTGGCTGGACATGATCCATTTCGAGCGGATTCAGGTTCGCTCGTCGTTCTATGACTACGACATCAAGCCGCATATTCACGAGGGACTGATCCAGCTTCTGTATGTCACTACTGGCGGCGGCACGGCCGTCATTGATGGCGTGGCGTGGCCTGTCCGTCCGCAGACCCTGATCGTCGCGCCTTCGCATCACGTGCACGAACTGCACTTCACGCCGGACGTCGATGGCCCCGTGGTCACCGCAGCTCAGCGTCCGCTGGAATCCATCGCCAAAGCGGCCGCACCCGATGTTCTGCCGCACATTCGGCAACCGCTCGTGTTGAGTGTGGCCGACTCGGCTCGCCATGCCGAGGCATTAATGCCACTGTTCGATGCCATCGAGCGCGAAACGCGCCTGCACACCAGTGGCGAGGTTACTGCCGGCACCGCGCTGTTAATGGCTGTGTTCGTGCAAATCGCACGCCTTGCCACGATGCTGCGTGGCAACACCGGAGATCAAGGACCCGAAGCCATGATGCGCTCGCGCAAGGCCGTGCAAGTCGAGCGCTTTCGCATGTTGGTGGACCAGCAATTCCACACACATTGGCCTGTCGAGCGCTATGCGTCCGAATTGGGCCTGACGGCCGGTCACCTCTCCCGTCTGTGCCGCGAACTGCTGGGCAGATCGAGTCTGGAGATCATCAATGCACGCATCGTGCATGAAGCCGAGCGCGAGCTAGTCTATTCAGCCCTCGGCATCAAGCAGATTGCCGGGTTGCTCGGCTATACGGACGATGCCTACTTCGGACGCTTTTTCCGCAAACAGACTGGGCGTACTCCCACCGAATTCAGGCAGGCAGCGCGCAAGCAGCTCGCGCCGCAAGATGCAGTGCGCAGGCGACGCAAGGCTTGATTTGCGGGTGAGTGTTCGGCCTTCAGCGCGTGTGCCAGTTTGGCAACAGGCGCAACGGCTGGCACCACTCCAATCGGCAGGCTGAGCAGCGTGACCACACCTTTGTCTGCCCCTGGTTTGCAGGAAGCGGCGCGTGATCTGACGCAGCTTCTGGCTCAATCGACTCGCACGTTGGTGCTTGTGCAGCGGTTTTCCCGGACTTCATCGCCTTGTGCGCGACCGTAGCACGTGCCCGTGGGCCATCAAGGCGCGCGGGGCCGTGTCCTCGCCTGCGGCTGCGGGCCGCCCCACCCCGCGCTTGCCTCCTTGACGGCCCCCGTTCACGCGCTCCTGGCCGCCTCCGGGCGATGAAGCCGGGAAAGACGGGTTCATCGCTCGGGCCACGCCCATCCGGGGCGTGGCTGTTTCAACTTCACTGTAGGAGTGATTGACCATGAATGCGATGACCGAAACCGAAACCCAAGCCCTTGAAGGAGCCGCGCTGGAAGTAGCCGATCCAGGAACGAACATGCGGCTGGTGCCGCTGTCGAATTTAATACTGCGGCCCACGAACACCAGCCGCAACATGCGCAAGACCATGACCGCGCGCATCCCGATACCAACCCTTGCCGCGAGCATCGAGCGCGTAGGGCTGTTGCAGAACCTGCTGGTGCTCGCTACCGGCGATGGTGTGACTTACGAAGTGGTGGGCGGTGGCCGCAGGTATCAAGCGTTGAAGCTGTTGGCGAAAAAACGGAGCATCCCAAAAGACTGGAATGTCCCGTGCTTATTGGTAGCTGATGGTACGGCGCGTACAGCCAGCCTGACCGAGAACGTGCAGCGTGAGGCCATGCACCCGGCGGATCAGTTCGAGGCTTTCGCGGCACTGGTGGCCGAAGGCCGTCCGATCGAAGACATCGCAGCGGATTTCAGCGTGACCCCATTGGTGGTGCGGCGCCGATTGAAGTTGGCGAATGTCTCACCACGATTGCTGGCCGGCTACCGGGCCGATGAAGTGAATCTCGAACAATTGATGGCCTTGGCAATCACGGATGACCATGCGGCGCAGGACGCTGCCTATTTCGAGGCACCGACGTGGCAGCGCGACCCGTCTGCGTTGCGCCGACGCCTGACCGAGCGCGAGATCGAGGCCGACCGCAATCCCTTGGTGCGTTTCGTTGGCCTGGATGCCTACAGCCAAGCCGAGGGGCACATTCGCCGTGACCTGTTCGCGGAAGGCGATGCCGGTGTGTACCTGAGCGATGCGGCGTTGCTGGAGAAATTGGCCCAGGAGAAGCTGGCGGCTATAGCCACTGAAGTGCATGCCGAGGGCTGGGCGTGGGTCGATGTCGCGCTGGCCGTGACACATGCCGATCTGCAAACTTTCCAGCGTGCGCCAAAGCAGCGCCGCGAGCCGAACAAGCGCGAAGCACAACGCATCGAGAAGCTGCAAGCCAGGATGGAAGAACTTGAAGAAGCGGTCAATACCGCGATCGACGCCGAGGACGAGGACCAGCTTGCCGCCCTGGAGGAAGAAGGCCAGCGCCTGAACCAGCAGTTGGAGAGCCTGGAGGAAAGTTTGCGCGACTACAGCGTGAACGTCAAAGCCGCCGCCGGCGCCATCGTGACCATTGACCGGGATGGGCAGGTCGTGATCCATCGCGGGCTGCTGCGCGAAGCCGAGGCCAAGGCACTGCGTGCGCTGGAGCGGATGCGGCAGGGTTTTCCGCGAGAGGAACCCGACAGCGATAGCGACGGCGACGGCCAAGGCGAGAAGGGTCGGGAGACCGCACACGACACGGGCAGCTTCATGTCCGACAAGCTGGCCGAACGGATGAGCGTTCACCGTACCGCTGCATTGCAAATCCAGGTCGCACGGCATCCGCAAGGGGCACTGGCCGCGCTGGTGCATGGCATGGTGCAAAACGTGTTGCAGGACAGCCGGTACGGCCATGACCTGCCGCTGGGCGTGAACCTGAAGGTGCAGGACCAGATGGAACGCATGGCACCGGACTGGCCCGAATCGCCCGCTGCCGTGGCATTGCGTGAGCTTCAGCAGGAATGGAGCGGCAAGTTGCCCCAGGACAGCGAAGACCTGTTCGACGCATTGCTGGCAATGGGGCAAGGAGAACTGGTGAAGCTGCTGGCGGTGTGCGTGGCTTCGACCGTGGACGTGGTGACACATCGCGCCAAGCCGCAACAGCCGGGCGCGCAACTGGCGCACGTCGTGGGGCTGGACATGAGCGCGTGGTGGTCGCCGACTGCCGAGGGCTACTTCAACCACGTTTCCAAGGCCGTGATTTTGAATGCCGTGGGCGAGTTCGCGCCGGATCAGGTTGCGCGATTGGGCAAGTTGAAGAAGGCCGAAATTGCCAGCGAAGCGCAAAAGCTGGTGGAGGGTACGGGCTGGATGCCTGCCGTGTTCAGGACTGAAGGCCCGCAGGAGACAGCGCCCGCAGAAACGCCGGAGGATGTGCAGCCAGATGACGCGGATGCCGATGAGGTGTTTGAACCAGATGAGGCATTGGCCGTGGTCGCTTGATCCTGATGCGGGCTGGCGCTTCGGTGCAAACCGGGGCGTTGGCCCGCAGGGAGCCTTGTGATGCCCACAACCCAATCCACGAGCCGCCCGCGCATGGCGGCCATCTACACACCTGGCACGGTGCGCTTCCGCCGCTGGAACGGTGAGGGCGATGTGCGTGGCTATCGCCCACCGTCAGGATGGATGGCACGCGCCGACCTGACCGACACTCACCCGATCACGGGCCGATATCTACGACGTGCCAAGTGGTGGATCTTCGAGACGAAGGAGTAAGACCGGCCGGCGTTGCAGACCGCGATCCTGCTTCGATGCCGCGATTTATCCGATGGCGGCAAGGCTCGCTTTGGCGGGACGCCCGCCTTTGGCTCCATTGCGGCGCGCAGCATCGGCCTTGCGCGTGGAGCGAACACGCCCACGCGCCGCAGCTACGGTTCTGCGGGCGACATCGATCGGGATCAGGCTTGCCAGCATGCCGGGAATACTGACTGCGGTGGCATCGTCCTCACCGAATACCAGGCCATCGCCTCCTGGCGTCACATAGGACTGAGCCAGTGCCTGGCGCGGCACATCTTTGAGGGCCGGCACCTCCTTCGGATCGATGCGCACTGCCAATCCGTTGCTGTACACCAGTTCCAGCACACGGGCATGGGCGATGTAGCGCGCCGCGACGGCATGGGGCTGTTCCAGAGCCTGACGGCCACGTGCCAGCGCCTGCTCATAGTCGCCTTGAGAAATCCTGACTGTCATGCTGGCATCTCCTTCAACCATTCCACTGTGACCGAGCTTCCCCAGTCCACCCGTGCTTGCACACCTTGCCCGGAGAAGTAAGCGCCGCTGCCTTTGACTACGGTGCCCTCGCCGGCATCTCCCGGTGGCAACACCACCACCTCTTTACCGAGACGTCGCACCGGCGCGTTGTCAAGGCAGACCGTTTGCTGCAATCGCCACCAGGCATCGCGGCAGACGGAGAGGTTCTTGTCAACCTGACCGGCCAGCCTTTTGATGGTGGCGAACGTCGGCGCGTTTTGCCGGGGCTTGATGTCCCACAGCGAAACATCCCGCGTCACCATCGAGAACTCGAAACGGGCCGTCCAGTCATCCGCCCGGCAGACCGCCGTCACATGCGGCGGGCAGTGATCCAGCGGCCAGAT
>JAIRKE010000032.1 GCA_031260295.1 Azonexus sp. | reverse complement strand
GGGGCTGTCCTAGCTAAGAAGGCGAGTTAGGATGTTGGAATGTATGAAAGACGAAGCCGGTTAAGCCAGACGAAACGGACGAAGCTGCTCGAACATTTCGTGGCCGGGACGACGGCGAGAGCGGCTGCGGAACTGGTGGGCGTGCATCGCAACACTGCCGCGACGTTCTACACGCGGTTGCGAAAAGTGATTGCGGTCGAGATGGAGAAAACGGCGGCGATTTTTGGTGAAGAGGTGGAAGTCGATGAAAGCTATTTCGGCGGAGCGTGCAAGGGGAGGCGTGGCAGAGGGGCGGCGGGCAAAGTACCCGTCTTCGGCCTGCTCAAGCGGGGTGGCAAGGTCTATACCGTGATGATCCCGAACGCCCAGAGCGTTACTTTGCTGCCCATCATGGAGCGCATGATCCTGCCCGACAGCATCGTTTATACCGACAGCTTCGCCAGCTACGACGCACTGGATGTTTCTGCTTTCCACCATGTACGTATCAACCACTCGGAACGGTTTGCCAACGAACGTAATCACATCAACGGCATCGAGAACTTCTGGAACCAAGCCAAGCGACATCTGCGGCGCTTTAATGGCATCCCGCAACGATCCTTCTACCTCTTCCTCAAGGAATGCGAATGGCGCTTCAACGGCGGAAATCATCGTGACCTGCTTAACCAATTGAAATCTTGGACTAAAAACTATAATCCAAATTCTTAGATAGGACAGCCCCTTTTTTATTTTAGAATTGACTATAGTAAGCAAGAGCGGGGTTCAACCTGCCGGTCCAACCGAGCCTTCCTTGGCGCCCGACCCGTGGTCAGGCGACCGCCGCAAAACCGACGCCAGATTCGTTGGCCGCTACTTGGCGATAAGCGGCAATGGCGGGCGATTCGCGGTCGCTGCCTGTTTCTGCCCGATCGGCTTGCGCCAGTTCCCGCTGCGCCTGCATTTCCATCTGGCCGGCGGCGGCGGCCACCTGCCGATCTGCCGTCGACGGATCGGCCGGCGCCAGGGCCGCCGCGCGAATCTGCCGGGCCTTGGCAATGGTTTCCTCCGGCGTGCGGCCGGGCGAGGCATCGATCGAGACTTCGCCAGCCACGGCGTAGCGGCGGTTGTCCGGCCCGGCCTCGTAGCTGTAACTACTGCCGCGCACCAGGCCGGCCCCGGCCGCCATGTGCGCCTGCTCGTGGGCGCGCACCTCACGGTCGGCCCGCTGCAACGCAACAAGCTGCCGCTGCTGTTCCAGCGACAACTCGCTGCCGCGAGCGGCGACGGCCAAGGATGAGAGTGAGGAATTACCGATAGCGCCGATCATGGATTTTCGCCAGTCAGACGACCCACTGCTCAGTATAGCGCCAGCGGCGCTGCATTTCAGCCGGCCTGGCCGGCAATCCGGGCGCCGAGCAGTTCGCTGGCGTGCTGGCGGGTAATCTCGGTGATGTCGACGCCGCCCAGCATGCGCGCGATCTCCTGCACCCGGCCGGCCGCATCGAGGGGCTGGATGGCGCTCAGCGTCACCCCGTCGCGTTGCGCCTTGCTGACCTGCCACTGCCAGTCGGCCTGCGCCGCCACCTGCGGCAGATGGGTCACGCACAGCACTTGGCGCTCGCCGCCCAGTTCGTGCAGCAGGCGGCCGACGATCTCGGCGACACCGCCGCCGATGCCGACATCGACCTCGTCGAAAATCAGAGTCGGCACGCTAGCCGAGCGCGAGGTCAGCACCTGGATGGCTAGGCTGATGCGCGACAGTTCGCCGCCCGAAGCAACCTTGGCCAGCGGCCGGGCCTCGTTGCCGGCCAGCCCGGCGATGCGGAATTCGACCTGTTCGAGGCCGTAGGCGGCGCCATCGATCGGCACCAGCGCCACCTCGAAGCGCCCGGAAGACAGGGCCAACTGGCGCATCACCGCACTGACGGCTGCGCTCATCTCGGCCGCCGTCTGCCGCCGGCCAGCACCGAGCCGTTCGGCCCTGGCCCGGTACTCAACCTGCGCCCCAGCGGCAGCAGCAGCCAGCGACTCCAGATCGCTCACCGCTGCCAGCGTAGCCAGGCGCTGTTGCCAACCGTCGAGCAGACCCGGCAATTCCGGCGGCTGGACGCGGTACTTGCGGGCAGCGGCCAGCACGGCCTCAAGGCGCCGCTCGACTTCAGCCAGCCGGGCCGGGTCGAGATCGACGCGGTCGCCATAGCGGCGCAATGTGGACACGGCGTCGGCCAGTTCGGCCTGTACCGACTGCACCAAGGCCGCCACCTCGCCCAGGGCTGGGTCGTATTCGGCCAGCGTGGCCAGCCGGCCGGCCACGCTGTCGACCTGCCGCTCGCAGGCGGCATCGTCGTCGGCCAGCACGGCAAGCGCGAACTGCACCCCCTCCATCAGGCTGGCGGCATGGCCGAGGCGGCGATGCTCAAGCTCCAGCTCTTCCCATTCGGCGGTTGAGAAAGCCAGGGATTCCAGTTCGCGCGCCTGCCATTCGAGTTGCTCACGTTCGCGCTGCACGGCCTCGGCCCCGGCGCCAGCCTCGGCCAGCGCCTGCTCGGCGGCGCGCCAGACGCGGAAGTCAGCGGCCACTTCGGCGGCCAGTGGCAACAGGCCGGCATGGGCGTCGAGCAGGGCGCGCTGGGCGTCGGCGCGCAGCAGCGATTGGTGGGCGTGCTGGCCGTGGATGTCGACCAGCCATTCGCCGACCTCGCGCAATTGCTGGACGGTGGCCGGCGAGCCATTGATGTAGGCGCGCGAACGGCCGCCGGCATCAACCACGCGGCGCAGCAGCAATTCGTCGTCGGCGTCGAGATCGTTGGCCGTCAGCCAGGATCGGACGGCCGGCAAGTTGACGATCTCAAAGCCGGCGCTGATTTCCGCCTTATCGCGGCCAGCCCGAACGACGCCGGCATCGGCTCGCTCGCCGAGGGCCAGGGCCAGGGCATCGATGAGAATCGACTTGCCGGCTCCGGTTTCCCCGGTCAGAGCGCCGAAACCATCGGCAAAATCGAGTTCCAGGCGGTCGACAATGACGAAGTCGCGGATCGACAGGTGGCGCAACATGGTTGGGTCTATTGCCCCTTCGGCCGCTCGCTCCAATGCAACTTCTGGCGCAGCATGGCGAAATAGCGGTAGCCGGGCGGGTGCAGGAAGCAGATGGTATGTTCGGAGCGGCGCAGGCGGACGCTGTCACCGCGCTCCAGATCGAGCGTCACTTGACCGTCGAAGTGCACGCGCGGATCGTCGGCATGGGTGATGCGGAATTCAATGTCGGCCTGGTCATTGACGATCACCGGACGGTTGGTCAGGGCATGCGGATAGAGTGGCACCAGCGCGATGCCGGTCAGCGTCGGATGCAGGATCGGGCCGCCGGCCGATAGCGAATAGGCAGTAGAGCCGGTCGGCGTCGACACGATCAGGCCATCGCCGCGCAGGTTGTAGATGAATTCGCCGTCGATGAACAGCTCGAACTCGATCATCCGGCCGATCGCCCCCTTGTCCAGCACGACATCGTTGAGGGCCATGTTCGATGCCACCTCGCGGCCGTCGCGCACCACCTCGGCGGCCAGCAGCATGCGGTTTTCCGGCTGGAAGCGACCATCGAGCAGGTCATCCATGCAACTCAGCAGATCCTCGCGGGCAATGTCGGTCATGAAGCCGAGCCGCCCCTGATTGACGCCGACCAGCGGAACGCAGTAGCGGGCCAGCCGGCGTGCCGCGTTGAGCATGGTGCCGTCGCCGCCGAGCACAATGGCGAGGTCGGCATGGGCACCGATGTCGTTGAAGCCGCAGGTCACCCAGCGCGACAGATCGACCTGACGGCCGATCTGTTCCGAGGTCGTGCGCTCGATGAACACCGAGACGCCGCGTTCATGCAGGTATTCGGCGAGGCGGCGCAGCGACTCGGCAATTTCCACGCTGCGGTATTTGCCGACCAGAGCGATGGTCCGGGGGGCTTTCCAGGATGCGAAGCTGCGATTCATAGCGCGAATTCTTGCACAAAAAACCGCCGCCGCGCCCTGTACAATCCAAAGCCATGCTGGACGAACGCTCGCGCACTCTACTCAAAGCCCTGGTCGAACATTACATCGCCGACGGCTTGCCGGTCGGCTCGCGGGCGCTATCGAAATTTTCCGGCCTCGACCTGTCGCCGGCGACCATTCGCAACGTCATGGCCGACCTGGAGGAAGCTGGCTTCGTCGCCAGCCCGCACACCTCGGCCGGCCGGGTGCCGACGGCGCGCGGCTACCGCCTCTTCGTCGACAATCTGCTCACCGTGCAACCACTGGAAACGCACCAGCTGGGCGCGATCGAGGAAGCTCTGCAGGGCCGCCCGGCCAATCAGGTGATCGCCAGTGCCTCGCAACTGTTGTCCAGCTTGACCCATTTCGCCGGCGTCGTCATCGCCCCGCGGCGCAAGAGCAGCCGCATCCGCCAGATCGAATTCCTCAGCTTGTCCGAACGGCGCATCCTGCTGATCATCGTCACCGTCGACGGCGACGTGCAAAACCGCATCCTCAGCACCGAGCGCCCCTATTCGCCAAGCGAACTGACCCAGGCCGCCAACTATCTGACGCAGAACTACGCCGGCCTCGATTTCGAGCAGATTCGCCAGCGCCTGACCAGCGAGATCCAGCAGTTGCGCGACGACATCAAGCCGTTGATGGCCCTGGCGCTCGAGGCCGGCGACGCCGCACTAGCGGAAAACGCCATGCCCTACGTCATTTCCGGCGAGCGCAACCTGCTCGACGTCGAGGAACTATCGTCGAACATGAAGCGACTGCGCGAATTGTTCGACCTGTTCGAGCAACGCTCCAGCCTGATGCGCCTGCTCGACGTGTCAAACCGCGCCGAGGGCGTGCAGATATTCATCGGCGGCGAGTCGGGCATCGCCTCGCTCGACGAATGCAGCGTCGTCGCCGCCCCCTACACGGTCGACGGCCAGGTCGTCGGCTCGGTCGGCGTCATCGGTCCGACCCGGATGGCTTATGAGCGGGTGATTCCCATTGTCGACATCACCGCGCGGCTCCTCGCCAGCGCGCTGTCGAGCAGGGAAGAGATTTAGCGTGGTGTTGATTGGTATGGTGAGGGAGAAACTTGAGGGCGAAGCCAAGCCGTTTTTCGCTCGGAGATATTGATGGGGAAATTGATTGATGGGTTTCGCTTCGCTCTACCCATCCTACGGGGGCTGTCGATAAAGGAATCAGCATGAAGGAAAAAACATTGTCTTTTTTAATTTTATTTTTCTTTATCCTTGGGATTTTTTCATATTTCCTTATGGGTGAAAATTTTGGCCTTGAGCTGAAGCAAAGACACATTGCAGGCTATGTTTTTGCGGTTGCATTTGGCGCAACGCCATTTTTTATAATGCTGAAGATCGTTTCACGCATTTTCTTACCAAGCAGCTTTGGCAATGTACGGCTATCTACCCTTGAAGGCACATTTATGCTCTATTATTTTTTTCTCACAAAGGAGGCTCGTGAGGAATGGCGGGCCTATATAGAGAAAAAGAAAATTGAGGCTAATTGAAATTTTGATTCTTATTAGCAAATGTAGGGCGAGGCTTGCACCACCGTTGTGTGGGTTGAATGCACAAGCAGCAAGCGTAGGATGGGTAGAGCGCAGCGAAATTCATCATCACAACTCCAATAATTCCAAATGGCGCGGCATGACGTCCCATCGGAAAAAAATGGCGTTTCGATTTGTTTTTCAATGAGGCCGATACAATGAATATGAGGCTGAAAACAAAATCGAAACAGCCTCTTTTGGTGCTTACTGGTACTCTGTCGAGCAAGGAAAATTTTTAGCGTGCCGCGTTTCCGCCTCGAACCCTCCATCCAGCCCGGCGCAGCCCCCACCACGGCGGTGGTCCTCATCAATCTGGGCACGCCGGAGGCGGCCACGGCGCCGGCGCTGCGCCGCTATCTCAGGCAATTTCTTTCCGACCCGCGCATCGTCGAAATTCCCAGGATGCTGTGGTGGCCGATATTGCATGGCGTCATCCTGCCTTCCCGGCCAAAAAAGTCAGCCGCCAAATACGCCGCCATCTGGCAGCCGGAAGGCTCACCGTTGCGCCTCCATACCGAGCGCCAGGCCAAGCTGCTCAAGGGTTTTCTCAGCGAACGCGGCCACCGGGTCGCGGTGGCCTGGGCCATGCGCTACGGCCGGCCGGCTCTCGGCGAGGTGCTCGACAACCTCAAGGCCGATGGCGTCCGCCGTATTCTGCTACTACCGATGTATCCCCAATACGCGGCTAGCACTACGGCTACCGTCGTCGACGAAGCCTGCCGCTGGTTATTACAGACGCGCAACCAGCCGGAACTGCGCATCGTCCGCGATTTTCACGGTCACGCCGGCTATCTCGCCGCGCTCGAACACTCGGTACGCCTGCACTGGCGGCAGCACGGCCCGCTCGGCGCCGACGATCGCCTGCTCATCAGCTTCCACGGCCTGCCCAAGCGCAGCGTCGACCTCGGCGATCCGTATTTTGCCGAATGCCAGACGACCGGGTGGCTACTGGCCGAACGCCTGCAACTGCCCCCCGGGCAAATCCAAATCTGCTTCCAGTCGCGCTTCGGCAAGGCCGAATGGCTGCAACCCTACACCGCGCCAACGCTACGTAACTGGGGCCGACAAGGCATCCGCCGGGTGGACGTGCTGTGCCCCGGCTTCGTCGCCGACTGCCTGGAAACCCTGGAAGAAATCGCCCAGGAAGGACGTGCCGATTTCCTGACCGCCGGCGGCAAGGAATATCACTACATCCCGGCGCTCAACGAAAACGATGACTGGCTGCGGGCGCTGACCGACATTGCCGAGAACCATCTGGCCGGCTGGCCGACCGGCCCCGCTACGGCGTGCCGCAGGCGAACAGATTGAAGCAACGCCGGGCGTAATTTTCGTTGCTATGGGCTTGGGCTGTCTGCCGGCTTTGGCCCGAAGACCCGGTCGACCAGGCGCACCGACCAAGCGGCGGATTGCACTTGTACCACGTAGGCCAGCGCGATCAGCAGCGCGGCTTCGGCCCCTTCGGCGCCAAAGAGGTTGATGGCCAGCGCCAGCGCGATGGAGAGATTGCGCATGACTGTGCCATAGACCAGGGCAATGGCGTCGCCGCGCGGCAGCAGCGCCCGGCCCAGAACAACGGCCAGCACGTAATTGGCGGCATAGAGCGCCAACAGCGGCAGAATCAGTTGCAGGATCGCGGCGGGATCGGCCGCCAGCACCCGCGCCTGTAGCGCGATGGCGACAAAGGCGATGCCCAGCACGCCCAGCGTGGAAAAGGGCGGAAAGCGCGGGGCCAAGTCTTTTTGAAACGCCGGCATGCCGTGGCGGCGAATCAGCATGAAACGGGTTATTTGCCCAACCACCAGCGGCAAAACCACGATCACCACAATCTGCATGAAGACCGCCGCCAGATCGATGGGGACGCGCGCGCCAGCCAGGGTCATCAGGTAAAAGGGCGTCAGGATGGAGCCGAGGATCAACCCGACGACCGTCATCTTGACGGCAGCGGGCAGGTTGCCCTGAGCCATGCCGGTCCAGGAAATCGTCATGCCGCTGGTCGGCAACAGGCCGGCCAGCAAAAGTCCCACCGCCAGAAAAGGCCGGTCGGCAAAAAACACCAGCCCCAGCCCGAAGGCGACGAAGGGGACAATGAGGAAATTGATCCCCTGCGCCAGAAGCTGCACCTTGCCGTGCCCGCCTTCGCGCAATTGCGACAGCTTTAGCCCGACCATCATCGGATAGACTATGAGGAAGGTTAGCGGCACGATCAGCGTCTTCAGCCAGGCGACGGGGGCCAGCAAACCATAGGTCAGTCCCAGCAGCATCGCCACGGGAATGGCAATAGTCAGATTTTTGGTGATTCTTTGGACCAGCGACATGGTGTGCGCCTTGTTCAGTGGTTCAGGCGATCTGCAAGGAACCCTGAGCCGCCATCAGCAGATCGACCACATCCGGCCCGGTAATGATTTCGTATTGCGGCGCCATGTCTTCTTCCTTGAAGCCGTGGTGGATCATGCAGGATTTACAGACGGCAACCCGCCCGCCGCCCGCCAGAAACTTTTCCAGCAATTCGGGGACCGGAGCGAAGGGCTGGCCGATGTCGATGCCGCCCATTGCACCGGGCTGGCCCAGCTCGACCGCCTCGACCATCAGCAACACGATGGCGCTGTGCCCCTTCGTCAGTGCGTTGAGGGCCATGGTAAAGGCCACGGTCACCTTGCCGGGATTGGACTTGCCGTCGAACAAGGTAGTGACAAAATTTGCTGTTTGCATAGCATGCTCCTGAGAGGGTGAGCGCCAAAACCGCGCCGGGCGGCAATGGCAAGGAGCGGCAAGGATAGCAACTATCGAGGAGGGCGCAAGGCCACAACACGCCAAGCGATGTCAGCGAAACGCCAAGGCCTTGCTCTGTTCGCGTGCCATCCGGCCGACTGCCCTCTTGGCTGACGCCCCCTCCCCGCTAGAGCGGTTTCTGTTCAAACGCTTGCATTTCTCCCCTCTCCCGCAAGCGGGCGAGGGGTGCAAAGTGCATTGACGCGAAAGTGTATGTGTAGAACCGCTCCAGTCTCATGGTTTTCCGAAAGCAGCCGTTATAAGAAACGTGAAGTCTGGCAGCACGGAGGGCCCCCATGAAAATCGTCAGTTCCGATCTACAACTCGCCTCGTCGCACAGCAGCTTGCAGCACCACGAAATCCGCGAAGCCCTGTACGTGAGCGCCAGTAATGCCCGGCAGCCGGCCAACGACCTGCTTGCGGCGCCGGCCAGTCCGTCGGCCGACAAGGTGTCGCTCTCGGATGCCGGCATGGCGGCGCAAGCCGCGAGCATCTCTGAAAGCCGAGCGACTGCGGCACGGGCATTTGGCGGGGAGGATCCCAAGCTGATGCTGATCCGGGCCATGCTCGAAATGTGGCTGGGACGTTCGGTAAAAATTTTCAGCGCTGCTGATTTGCCGCAGCAAGGCCAGCCGCCCGCCGTCGTGGCACCCGCCGAAGGCGGCGTTCCCGCCCAGGCCGCGCCGGCCGCCAACGCGAACGCCTCGGTGCAAGCGGCAATCTCCGGCTTTTACAGCCGCCGCGAAATCTACATGGAAAGCGAGCAGACCCAGTTTTCCGCCAACGGCACGGTCAAGACCGCCGATGGCCGCGAGATCAATTTCCAGCTCGAACTGTCGATGAGCCGCTCGTATTATGAGGAAAGCAGCATGAGCCTGTTCTTCGGCGAGGCGGCGCGCAAGGTCGACCCGCTGGTGATCAATTTTGCCGGTACCGCCGCCCAATTGACCGACCAGCGCTTCGCCTTCGACCTGTTTGCCGACGGTGATATGAAGCAGATCAATTTCGTCGCGCCGGGCAGCGGTTTCCTAGTCTTCGACCGCAATCAGGACGGCCGCATCAACGACGGCAGCGAACTGTTCGGTCCAACTAGCGGCGACGGTTTCGCCGAACTCGCCGCTTTCGATGACGACGGCAACGGCTGGATCGACGAAAACGACGCCATCTTCAGCCAACTGCAAATCTGGAGTCGGGACGCCGAGGGCAACGATCAACTGCAATCCTTGGCGGCAGCCGGCGTTGGTGCGATTTCGCTGAGCCGAGTGGCGACCCCGTTCGATATCAAGACCACGGCCAACGACATGCTTGGACAGATTCGCAGTTCAGGCATTTTTTTGCACGAAAACGGCGTGGCTGGCACAATCCAGCAGATCGACCTGACCGTGTGATCAGGATTGGAGCAATTTGATAGGGGGGCGAAATGCCGCGCTTTGCCGACTTGAAGATTTGGGTACGCCTGACCGCGGCGATCTGGGGAATCCTGGCCATCATGTGGATCGGGGTCATCGCCTGGACCACGCAAGTCAATCGGGATACGGCCATTCGCCAGGCGCAGGACTTCTCGCAAAGCATTCACGAGATGACCATGGCCGGCCTGACCGGCATGATGCTCACCGGCACCGTTGGTGAGCGCGAAGTTTTCCTCGACCAGATCAAGCAACTGTCGATCATCAAGGATCTGCATGTCGCCCGCGGCGATGCCGTCAGCAAGCTGTACGGTCCCGACACCAAGAGCAACAGGTCGCTCGACAGCATCGAACAGCAGGTGATGCAGAGCGGCCAGCCGTACATGGCCGTCGAAAAGACGAATGCCGGCTCCTTCCTGCGCGTCGTCAATCCGACCAAGGCGGCCAAGAACTATCTCGGCAAGGACTGCATCCTCTGCCACCAGGTGCCGGAAGACACGGTACTCGGCATCGTCAGCATGCAGATCTCGCTCGACTCGGTCGAGTCTGAAGTCGCCGCCTTCCGCCTGAAGATCGGCGGCGTCGCCCTCGGTGCGCTGGGCGCTTTGCTGGTCATCATCTATTTCCTGACCCATCATTTCGTCACCGCTCCGCTCGAGGAAATGCGCCACGGCCTGAGCGATATCGCCAGCGGCGAAGGCGACCTGACCCGCCGCCTGCCGATCAAGGGCAAGGACGAGGTCGGCCAGGCGGCGCTGGTGTTCAACGACATGATGGAAAACTTCAACCAGCTGGTGCGCCAGGTGCGTGACTCGGCCAGCCAGGTCTCGGCCCGAGTCAGCGATCTGTCCGACAGCGCCGACCGCGTTTCGCAAAGTTCGCACCAGCAGAACGAGAAATCGCTGGAGGCCAGGGAAACCGTCGAGCAACTGGTCGCCAGCACCGCCTCCATCGCCCGTAGCGCCGAAAACGTGCAGCATCGGTCGCAGGAAAGCCTGGCGCGCGCCAACGAGGGCAGCCGCAACCTGGAAGTGCTGCTCAGCGAAATGGATGTCGTCGAGCGGGCGGTCAAGGAAATGGCCGACTCGGTCAACAACTTCGTCCGCAACACCGAGGCGATCACCCAGATGACCCGCGAGGTCAAGGACATCGCCGAACAGACCAACCTGCTGGCGCTCAACGCCGCCATCGAGGCCGCCCGCGCCGGCGAACAGGGTCGCGGTTTCGCCGTCGTCGCCGACGAGGTGCGCAAACTGGCGGAAAAATCGTCGCGCTCGGCCAGCGAGATCGACGCCATCACCGCCAACCTGAGCGCCCAATCGGTCGCCGTCAGGCGCAGCATCGAGGAAGGCTTGCATCACCTTTCCAGCAGCCAGAGCGCCGTGACCTCCGTTTCCAGCGTTCTGCAGGCAGCCAACGGCTCGGTCGCCGAAGTCGATCACGGCCTCGACAGCATTGCCAGCTCCACCGAGCAGCAGCGCCGCTGCTCCGGCAACGTCGAGGCCAGCATCGAGGCAATCGCGGCGATGGCCCGCGACAATAACGGCACGGTCGAACAGACGGCCAATGCCGCCCACGACCTGAAGCGCCTGGCCGACGGCCTGGCGGCGATGGTCGACCGCTTCAAGGTCTGACCCGCTCTCGCCAAAATAAACGGCCTCCACGGAGGCCGTTTTCGATTATTCCGGCGTCAGTTCCAGATCGATGCCGCCGCCCGGACGCAAGCGCGGCATGCTGCTCAGTGAGCCGGTACCGGTCAGCGCCGCCGGCCGGCCCTGCGCCGCAGCGATCTTGTTGACCTCGCGCAGGCGGTCGATCATCCGTGCCAGCAGGGTGTTGCGCATCCGTTCGAGCAGTTCTTCCGAGGATAAGGCCAGCGCCGCCGCGTTGATTTCCAGGAACAGCGTCGGCTCCAGCGTCACCGCCGTGGCATGGCGCAGGTCGCTGGCCGGATGCAGAAAACCCACCTCGCCGACCGGTTCGCCCGGGCCGAGACGGCACAGCATACGACCTTCGATCGACACTTCGACGCAACCGGTGATGACGATGCCAAACACCTTGTTGTGCTCGCCCTCGCGGATCAGTGCGATATTGGGCGAAACCTGGCGCCAGACCGCGACGCGCAGCACTTCCCAAATTTCGATGTTCTCGAACTCGGTGAAGAAATTGAGCCGGCGCAAGGTCTCAAAATGCCGGGTGTCTTGCTCCGTTTCATCCTCTTCCAGAATCTTGTAGCGCACGCCCGCGAGATCCTTGGCGAATTCGGCGCCATTGCGGTAACGGCTGTAGAGATCCTTTTCCAGCGCCCGCTTGAGAACCGCGTTGAGTCCCTCGGGCAGGCTGGGATTGAGCGCCGTCACCGCCGGCGCATCGGTATTGATGATGCGATAGACCAGCGTGGCCTGGTTGGCGGCGCGAAACGGCAAACGCCCGGTCAGCAACTGGAACAGCACGACGCCAAGGGAATAGAGGTCGGTTTTCTGGTTGAGCGGGTAGCCCTTGATCTGTTCCGGCGACATGTAGGCCGGCGAACCGACGCCCATGATGAAGGTTGAATCGCGGTCGAGATCCTTGTTCATGTTGAGGGCCAGGCCAAAGTCGGCGACCTTGGCCTCGTCGTTGGCGGCGACCAGGATGTTGGCCGGCTTGATGTCGCGGTGAATGATGCCCTGGCGGTAGGCGGCATCGAGCGCCATGCAGCACTTGAAGATGATGCCGATGACACGATGCATCGGCAGCAGCTTGTCGATGCGGCAGTGCTGCTCGAGACTGAAGCCGTCGACGTATTCCATGACCAGATAGGCAAGATGCTCCTCGACCACGGCGTCGAAAACGCGCACGATATTGGGATGATCGAGACGCCTGGAAACCATGCGCTCGTTCTGGAACAACTTGCGCATGCGCCGCGACATAGCCGCGGAATCCTGCCCGAAACGAATGACCTTGACCGCCACCTGGCGGTCGGCCTCGGGATCCTCGCAGAGATATACCGTCGCCGTGGCGCCTTTGCCCAATTCGCGCAGTACCCGGTATTTGCCTATGGTTTCCATGCCAAGCCGTGTCGATCGATACAACATTCATCGTAGCATGGGGCGCGGGCGCCGTCGGTCGCCGCGTGGCGAGGTTTTTTTCGCTTTCCCTCTTGAAAAGCCCGCCAACGCCCCCAGCTAGCTTTGCAGTTTTTTTGGAGAACTCCGTATGTCCCATCCCGAAAATCCGCAGGAAGCCTTGCCGGTCCAAGAATCCGCCGGCGACACCCCGGCTGTCGGCAGCGTCGCCGGTAGCAGCCACACCGATACCTTGCCCAGCATCGAGGAGCAATTCCGCACCCTCGAACTGAAGGCCGCCGAGCATCACGATACCTGGTTGCGCGCCAAGGCCGAGAGCGAGAACGTCCGCCGTCGCGCTCAGGAAGATATTTCCAAGGCGCACAAATTCGCCGTCGAAAAATTCGCCGGCGAGCTGCTGGCCGTCAAGGACAGCCTGGAAGCCGCGCTGGCGGCGCAGGAACAGACCGTCGACGGCTTCCGTTCCGGCGTTGAACTGACCTTGAAGCAACTGATCGCCGCCTTCGAGAAAAACGCCCTGGTCGAGGTCGATCCGGCCGGCGAAAAATTCGATCCGCACAAGCATCAGGCGATCGGCATGGTCGATTCCGAACAGGAAGCCAACACCGTTGTCACCGTGTTGCAAAAGGGCTACCTGATCGCCGAGCGCGTGCTGCGCCCGGCGCTGGTCATGGTGGCCAAACCGAAATAGCGGTTTACGAAAATACTCAGACGCGAAGACGAGCCGCAGACAGTACGAAGAGTACGGCAAGGCGAAGTCGACAAAGTATGAGGATTTTCGGGAATCGCTATAAAGCTTGAAATTCGGGGCGCCGCCCCCAACTCCGAAACATCGCGGTCATTCGCGCATCTACCAGCATTCAACAAAGGAAACCAACATGGGCAAGATCATCGGCATCGACCTCGGCACCACCAATAGCTGCGTCGCCATCATGGAAGGCGGTACCCCGAAAGTCATCGAGAACTCCGAAGGCGCGCGCACCACGCCGTCCGTCATCGCCTACGCCGAGGATGGCGAGGTTCTGGCCGGCGCCCCGGCCAGACGCCAGGCCGTGACCAACCCGAAGAACACGCTGTATGCCGTCAAGCGCCTGATCGGCCGCCGCTTCGAGGAGAAGGAAGTGCAGAAGGACATCGCCCTGATGCCCTTCAAGATCGTCAAGGCCGACAATGGCGACGCCTGGGTCGAGGCACGCGACAAGAAGATCGCGCCGCCGCAGGTCTCCGCCGAAGTGCTACGCAAGATGAAAAAGACCGCCGAGGACTACCTGGGCGAGGAAGTCACCGAGGCCGTCATCACCGTGCCGGCCTACTTCAACGACAGCCAGCGCCAAGCCACCAAGGACGCCGGCCGCATCGCCGGCCTGGAAGTCAAGCGCATCATCAACGAGCCGACCGCCGCCGCGCTGGCTTTTGGCATGGACAAGGTGTCCGGCAAGGACAAGAAGATCGCTGTCTATGACCTGGGCGGCGGCACCTTCGACATCTCCATCATCGAGATCGCCGATGTCGACGGCGAAAAGCAGTTCGAAGTGCTGGCCACCAACGGCGACACCTTCCTCGGCGGCGAAGACTTCGACCAGCGCCTGATCGACTACATCATCGAGGAATTTAAGAAGGAATCCGGCGCCAATCTCAAGGCCGACGTGCTGGCCCTGCAACGCCTCAAGGAAGCCGCCGAGAAGGCCAAGATCGAGCTGTCCTCCAGCCAGCAGACCGAAATCAACCTGCCCTACATCACCGCCGACGCTTCCGGCCCCAAGCATCTGGCAATCAAAATCACCCGCGCCAAGTTCGAGTCGCTGGTCGAGGAGCTGATCGAGCGCTCGATCGAGCCGTGCAAGACGGCGCTCAAGGACGCTGGCATCAAGGTCACCGAGATCGACGACGTAATCCTGGTCGGCGGCCAGTCGCGCATGCCCAAGGTCCAGGACACGGTCAAGGAATTCTTCGGCAAGGAGCCGCGCAAGGATGTCAACCCGGACGAGGCCGTCGCCGTCGGCGCCGCCATCCAGGGTGGTGTCTTGCAGGGCGATGTCAAGGACGTGCTGCTGCTCGATGTGACCCCGCTGTCGCTCGGCATCGAAACGCTGGGCGGCATCATGACCAAGCTGATCCAGAAAAACACCACCATCCCGACCAAGGCCAGCCAGGTCTTCTCGACCGCCGACGACAACCAGTCCGCCGTAACCATCCACGTGCTGCAAGGCGAGCGCGAAGTCGCCAGCGGCAACAAGAGCCTCGGCCAGTTCAACCTGGAAGGCATCCCGCCGGCCCCGCGCGGCATGCCGCAGATCGAGGTCATCTTCGACATCGACGCCAACGGCATCATGCACGTGACGGCCAAGGACAAGGCCACCGGCAAAGAAAACAAGATCACCATCAAGGCCAACTCGGGTCTGTCCGAGGATGAAATTCAGCGCATGGTCAAGGATGCCGAACTGCACGCCGAAGAGGACAAGAAGGTCCACGAACTCGCGGACGCCCGCAACCAGGCCGATGGCATGGTACACATGGTGAAGAAGTCGCTGGCCGAGTACGGCGACAAGCTCGACGCCGCCGACAAGGAGAGCATCGAAGCCGCGATCAAGGACGTCGAGTCGGTGTTGCGCGATGGCGACAAGGATGTCATCACCGCCAAGACCGAAGCCCTGGCCACCGCCGCCCAGAAGCTCGGCGAGAAGATGTATGCCCAGCAGCAGGCCGAAGGCCCTACCGCTGGCGCGGCCGGTGATTCGGCGGCGGGCGGCGAGAAAACCGTCGAGGGCGATGTCGTCGATGCCGAGTTCACCGAGGTGAACAAGGACAAGAAGTAAGCCTGACGCAAGGCCCCGGCGCCGACCGCCCCGGACTCTCCGGCGGCGCTCGGCGCTTTGCAACATGACGGATAAATGAATGTCTAAACGCGATTTTTACGAAATCCTCGGCGTCAACCGCGACGCTTCCGAGGACGAAATCAAGAAGGCCTACCGCAAGCTGGCCATGAAGTACCACCCCGACCGCAATCCTGACAACCCGACGGCCGAGGAGAAATTCAAGGAAGCCAAGGAAGCCTACGAAATCCTGTCGGATGGCCAGAAGCGTGCCGCCTACGACCAGTTCGGCCATGCCGGCGTCGATCCGCAGGCCGGTATGGGCGGCGGCGGCTTCGGTGGCGGCGGTTTCGCCGACGCCTTCGGTGGCATCTTCGACGAAATATTCGGTGGCCGCGGTGGCGGCGGCGGTGGCGGCGGCGGACGTTCCAACATCTACCGCGGCGCCGACCTGCGCTACAACCTCGAGATCACCCTCGAACAGGCGGCGCACGGCACCGAGACCAAGATTCGCATCCCGACCATGGAAGTCTGCGAGCCCTGCCACGGCAGCGGCGCCAAGCCCGGCACCCAACCGAAAACCTGCCCGACCTGCGGCGGCACCGGCCAGGTCCGGCTGCAACAAGGTTTCTTCTCGATCCAGCAGACCTGCCACAAATGCCATGGTACCGGCCGCTTCATCGCCGATCCGTGCAAGAGCTGTGGCGGCGCCGGCCGCATCAAGCAGCACAAGACGCTGGCAGTGAAAATTCCGGCCGGAGTCGACGAGGGCGATCGCATCCGTCTCGCCGGCGAAGGCGAACACGGCGTCAACGGCGGCCCGCCGGGCGACCTGTACGTGCAGATCCACCTCAAGCAGCATCCGGTGTTCACCCGTGACCACAACGACCTGCATTGCGAAATGCCGATCTCCTTCACCACGGCGGCACTTGGCGGCGAAATCGAGATTCCGACGCTGGACGGCGCGGCCGGCATCAAGATTCCGCCGGAAACCCAGTCCGGCCGGATCTTCCGCCTGCGCGGCAAGGGCATCAGAGGCGTGCGCAGCCATGCCCACGGCGACCTGATGTGCCATGTCGTCGTCGAAACCCCGGTCAACCTGACCGAACGGCAAAAGGAGCTGCTGCGCGAACTCGAAGAATCCAGCCGCGCCAGCGGCGCCAAGCACAATCCGCGCGCCAAGTCGTGGATGGACAAGGTCAAGGCATTCTTCGGGGAGTAAGCCTACGGGCCCGCGCCGGCAAGGATCGGTCGCGGGAAAAACTGCTCGGCAGCTACTCGCTGTCCACGAAAAACGGCCCGCACAGCGGGCCGTTTGCTTTTACCCCAGCGGACGGCGTTCAGGCACGCCGCCAGGTCGTCCCCTGCGGGCTGTCGTCGAGGACGATGTCTGCCGCCTTCAACTGGTCGCGAATACGGTCGGCCTCGGCAAAATTCTTGGCCTTTTTGGCCGCGGCCCGGTCGGCAATCAGTTGCTCGATGGCCGCTTCGTCGACACCACCGCTGGCGCCTCCCCCTTGCAGATAGGCTGCCGGCGCGCGTTCGAGCAGGCCGATGATGCCAGCCAACGCCTTGAGCAGGCCGGACAGTTCGGCGCTCTTCTGGCGATTGGCTTCGCCAGCCAGCTCGAACAACACGGCAATCGCCCCGTGCGAATCGAAATCCTCGTTCAGGGCAGCGGCAAAACGGGCGGCGAACGGGTTCTGCCAGTCAATCGCCACGCTGGCCGGCGGCACGTCGCGCAACGCGAAGTAGAGGCTATCGAGGCTGCGCTTGGCATCGTCGAGGTGGGCGTCGGAATAATTCAGCGGGCTGCGGTAATGGGCGCGCAGGATGAAGAAGCGCACCACTTCGGCATCGTAGCGTTGCAGCACGGTGCGGATGGTGAAGAAATTGCCGAGCGATTTCGACATCTTCTCGTTGTCGACACGGACGAAACCGTTGTGCATCCAGTAATTGACGAAGGTGCAGCAGTTGGCACCCTCGGACTGGGCGATCTCGTTCTCGTGGTGCGGAAATTGCAAATCCTGGCCACCGCCGTGGATGTCGAAATGCTGGCCGAGCAATTGCGAACTCATCGCCGAGCACTCGATGTGCCAACCCGGCCGGCCATCTCCCCAGGGCGACGGCCAGGCCGGTTCGCCCGGCTTGGCATGCTTCCACAGCACGAAATCGAGCGGATCTTGCTTGGCCGAATCGACCTCGACCCGCTCGCCGGCGCGCAGATCGTCGAGCGATTTACCGGACAGCTTGCCGTAACCGGGGAACTTGCGTACC
This sequence comes from Azonexus sp., assembly GCA_031260295.1. Lineage (GTDB taxonomy): Bacteria > Pseudomonadota > Gammaproteobacteria > Burkholderiales > Rhodocyclaceae > Azonexus. The sequence continues at coordinate 13,610 of JAIRKE010000032.1, read as the reverse complement.
GCGTAATTGACGTCGCCGTCGGCGGCCTGGTAGGCCAAACCTCTGTCTTCTAGCTTACCGATCAGGTCGAGCATCTGCGGTACATACTCGGTGGCGCGCGGCTCATGGTCGGGGCGGAGCACACCAAGGGCGGCGGCATCCTCATGCATGTAGGCGATAAAGCGGTCGGTCAGCTGCTGGATCGTTTCGCCGTTCTCGGCGGCGCGCTGGATAATCTTGTCGTCGATGTCGGTGATATTGCGGACATAAGTGACGTCGTAGCCGGAAGCCTTCAGCCAGCGGTACACCATGTCGAAGACGACCATGACCCGCGCATGCCCGAGGTGGCAGTAATCGTAGACTGTCATGCCGCACACGTACATGCGGACCTGCTTGGCTTCGATCGGGACGAAAAGCTGCTTTTCGCGCTTCAGGGAATTGTGAATCTTGAGCATGCCGGAAACATCCGTGGCCTCGCCGGGCGGTGCGAACCTATGGAATCACCGGCGTTTTTGATAGAATCGGAAGATTGTAAAACCGTCAAATTATAACATGGCGATGATCATCGATTCCCCGACCCAGCCCCGTTCTCGGCAGTTCAAACTCCTTCGCGCGATGACGATTGGCCTGGCCATTGGCTTGGCCACACCGGCCTTCGCCGACGAACTGCCGGAAGTCCAGCGCCTGATCAAACAGGGGCAGTATCCGCAAGCGTTGGAAAAAGTCGACGCCTACCTCAGCACCCGCCCCAAGGATGCCCAGGGCCGCTTCCTCAAGGGCCTGATCTACACCGAAATGAACAAGCCGACCGAGGCGATCGGCGTCTTTACCCGCCTTTCCGAGGATTACCCGGAATTGCCGGAGCCCTACAACAACCTGGCCGTGCTCTACGCCCAGCAGCGTCAGTACGACAAAGCGCGCACGGCGCTGGAAATGGCCATCCGCACCCATCCCTCCTACGCCATCGCCTACGAGAATCTCGGCGATGTTTACGCCAAGCTGGCCAGCCAGGCTTACGACAAGGCCCTGCAACTCGACGGCTCGAACGCCGGCACGCAAAACAAGCTGGCCTTGATCCGCGATCTGATCACCACCTCCGGCAAGAGTAACGTCAAGCCGACGCCGGCCGCCGCCGCGCCGGTGGTGGCTGTCGCTCCGCCGCCTGCCCCGGTCAAGGTGGCCGAAGCCAAACCGGCTGCCCCCCCAACCGCCAGCGTTGTCTCGACGACCCCGGGCAGCGCCACCCCGGCCGCACCGGCCGCTGTTCAACCACCGCCGCCGGCCAAGCCTGCCGAGGTTAAGCCCGCTGAAGCCAAGCCCACGCCGGAACCGGTTCCCGCCCCGATAGCCGGCGCCGCCGGCGACGATATCGCCCACGCCATCAACGCCTGGGCCAGCGCCTGGGAGCGCAAGGACATGAAGGCCTATCTCGGCGCCTACGCCACCGATTTCCGCACGCCGAAAGGCATCAGCCGCAAGGATTGGGAAGCCGAGCGAACCAAGCGCATCGCCGGCAAGGGCGGCAAGATATCGGTCAAGATCGAGGACTTGCAGACCACCATCAACGGCGACAGCGCAACGGTGAAATTCCGCCAGCACTACGCGGCACCGGGCCTGAACAGTTCAGCGACCAAGACCATGACCCTGGCCCGTACCGGTAACCGCTGGCTGATCAAGGAAGAAAACGCGCGCTGATGCTTGCCCGCAAGTTCGTCATCTTCGGCCTGATGGCCAGCCTGGTCGGCATTCCGCTGATTTACCGGCAGTTCCAGCAGCCCGGCGCCAACCTTCCGCAGCCAGTCGTTGTTCAGCCCGTGGACCATAGCGGCTCACCGGCCAGTCTGGCCGAGATCGTTTCCGACTCCGGTCCGGAAGCGCAGTTGTTGCGCATCTTCAACGAGATAGAGGCCAACCGCCTGGGCGACGCGCTGCAACTGACCGAGGCCCTGCTCCGCCAGCACCCGAACTACCGCCTGGCGCACCTGATCCAGGGCGACCTGCTGCTTGCCCGCACCCGGCCGATCGACTCTTTCGGCGCGCTCAGCGACGCCCCGGCCGACAAGATTGCCGATCTGCGCGCCGAGGCCATCGTCCGCCTCAAGGCCTACCACGAGCGGCCGGAAGATAAATTCGTGCCGCGCTACCTGCTACAGATGCAGCCCGACCAGCGTTTCGCCGTGGTCGTCGACACCCAGCGCTCGCGCCTCTATCTCTATGCCAACGACCGCGACAACGGCGGCCGGCCGCGCTTCGTCGCCGACTATTACGTGACCCAAGGCAAGCTCGGCGCCGACAAGTACGTCGAGGGCGACAAGAAGACGCCGATCGGCGTCTACCACGTGACCGCCAACCTGCCACGGCAAAAGCTGGCCGATCTCTACGGCAACGGCGCCTTCCCGATCAATTACCCAAACGAATGGGATCGCCGGCAGGGACGGGGCGGCAGCGGCATCTGGCTGCACGGCACGCCGTCCGACACCTTCGCCCGGCCGCCGCGCGCCTCCGACGGCTGCGTCGTGCTGGCCAACCAGGATCTCGATACCGTCGCCAAGAATCTCCAGGTCGGCCTGACACCGGTGATCATCAGCCCATCGGTCGAATGGCTGTCGCTCGACGACTGGACCAAGGAGCGCGACGAGCTGAGCGCCACCATCGACGCCTGGCGCCGCGACTGGGAAAGCCGCGATACCGAGCGCTACCTGACGCATTACTCGCCGCGCTTCAAGGCCGGCAGGCTGGACTTTGCCGCCTTCGCCGCGCAAAAGACCCAGGTCAACGCCGGCAAGGAATGGATCAAGGTGAGTACCGACAACCTGTCGGTATTTCGCAATCCCGGCAAGGACGAAGTGGTGGTCGTCACCTTCGATCAAGACTACCGCAGCAACAACCTGAACAACCGAATGAAGAAACGCCAGTATTGGCAACGTGAAAACGGCAAATGGAAAATCATTTACGAAGGGAGCGCCTGATGTTCAAACAAATTTCTGCCCTCGCCGCCGGCCTGCTGGCCGCCGCCGCCGTGTGGGCCGCACCGACCGTGGAGATGACCACCAACCTCGGCAAAATCACGCTGGAGCTATATCCGGAGAAGGCGCCGAAGACGGTCGAAATGTTCCTCTACAACGCCAAGCACGGTTTCTATGAAGGCACCATCTTCCACCGCGTGATCAACGGCTTCATGATCCAGGGCGGCGGCTTCAACAAGGCCATGGAAGAAAAGAAAACCCTGACGCCGGCCTTGCAAAACGAAGCCGCCAACGGCCTGAACAACGACCGCGGCACCATCGCCATGGCCCGCACTCAAGATCCACATTCGGCCCGCGTGCAGTTCTTCATCAATCTGAAGGACAACGATTTTCTCAATCACCGCACCAGCGCCGACCCGCGCGGCTGGGGCTACGCCGTATTCGGCAAGGTCACCGAGGGTATGGACGTGGTGGACAAGATCGCCAAGGTGCCGACCGGCAACGCCGGCTACTACCAGGACGTTCCGACGACCCCCGTGGTCATCCAGAGCGTCAAGATTATTTCCGAAAAATAAGGATTCTCATGATCAAACTCACCACCAACCACGGTGTAATTAACCTCGAACTCAATGCCGACAAAGCCCCGCAGACGGTCGCCAACTTCATTTCCTACGTCGACTCGGGCCACTACGACGGCACCATCTTCCACCGTGTGATCAAGGACTTCATGATCCAGGGCGGCGGCATGGAACCGGGCATGACGCAGAAGGACACTCAAGCACCGATCAAGAACGAGGCGGCCAACGGCCTGAAGAACACGCGCGGCAGCATCGCCATGGCGCGTACCGGCGACCCGCATTCGGCCACCGCCCAGTTCTTCATCAACACTGTCGACAACGACTTCCTCGACTTCACGGCGCCGTCCGGCCAAGGTTGGGGCTACTGCGTGTTCGGCGAGGTAGTCGAGGGCATGGACGTGGTGGACAAGATTCGCGGCGTCAAGACCGGCAGCAAGGGCTTCCACCAAGACGTGCCGGCCGAGGACGTGATCATCGAAAAAGCGGAAATCGTTTGATTCTCTTCGTTGCCGATCTGCACCTGTCGCCCCGGTCACCCGGGGCGACTGCTTTGTTCCTGGCCTTTCTCGCCGGCCGCGCCCGCCAGGCCGAGGCGCTGTACATCCTCGGCGACCTGTTCGAAGCCTGGATCGGCGATGACGACATCGGCGATCCCTACCACGTCGGCATCGTCGCCGCGCTACGCGCCGCCGCCGACAGCGGCCTCGCCATCAATCTACTGCACGGCAACCGCGACTTCCTGCTCGGCCCGGATTTCGCCGCCGCCGCCGGCGTCCGCCTGCTCGCCGACCCGACCGTCCTATCGACGGCCGAATGGCAATTCGTACTTTCCCACGGCGACGCGCTGTGCCTCGACGACGCCACCTACATGGCCTTCCGTGCCCAGGTCCGCGACCCCGCCTGGCAGGCCGCCCTGCTCGCCAAGCCGCTCGCCGAGCGTCGTGCCCTCGCCGCGCAGATGCGCGCCGCCAGCGCGGCCAACCAGCGCGGCCAGGCCGACCCCTACACCGACCTGCAGCCGGCGGCCATCGACGATTTTCTGCGCGCCCACGGCTACGCCACCTTCATCCACGGCCACACGCACCGACCAGCGATGCACGATCACATCGTCGACGGCATCCACGTCGAGCGCTGGGTGCTCGCCGACTGGCACGAAGACCGTGGTGAATGCCTGGTCTGGGACGGTGTTGCGTTAAAGCGCGAAGCCATCCTGCCTACTAGCTGAATCCGCTGTCGTGACCAGCACCGACAACGCCCTCTCCCTACTACGCGAAGTCTTCGGCTACCCCGCTTTCCGCGGCGCCCAGGCCGAGATCATCACCCACGTCGCCGACGGCGGCGATGCGCTGGTACTGATGCCGACCGGCGGCGGCAAAAGCCTGTGCTACCAGATTCCGGCGCTGCTGCGCCCTGGCTGCGCCGTCGTCGTCTCGCCGCTGATCGCGCTGATGCAAGATCAAGTGGATGCCCTGACCCAGCTCGGCGTCAAGGCCGCCTGCCTGAACTCGACGCTCGACTGGCGCAACGCCCAGGCGGTCGAGCAAGCGATGTTCGCCGGCACCCTGGACCTCGTCTACATCGCCCCCGAGCGCTTGCTGCTCGACCGCACGCTGGCCCTGCTCGACGCGCTTTACGAAGCCGGCAAGCTGGCCCTGTTCGCCATCGACGAAGCGCACTGCGTATCTCAATGGGGCCACGACTTCCGTCCGGAATACCTGCAACTGTCTACGCTGCACGAGCGTTACCCACAGGTACCGCGCATCGCCCTGACCGCCACCGCCGACCAGGCGACACGCAACGAGATGCTAGCCCGCCTCGGCCTCGGTGCAGCACGCGTCTTCCTGTCCAGCTTCGACCGGCCGAACATCCGCTACACCGTGGTCGAGAAAGACAACGCCCGCCAACAACTGCTCGGCTTCCTGGCCGGACGTAAAGGCCAAGCCGGCATCGTCTACTGTCTGTCGCGCAAAAAAGTCGAGGAAACCGCCGCCTGGCTCTGCCAACAGGGCTACCCGGCGCTGCCCTATCACGCCGGCCTGCCGGCCGAAGAGCGCACCGCCAACCAGCGCCGCTTCCTGCGCGAAGACGGGCTGGTCATGTGCGCCACCATCGCCTTCGGCATGGGCATCGACAAACCGGACGTCCGCTTTGTTGCCCATCTCGACCTGCCCAAGAGCATCGAAGCCTATTACCAGGACACCCACGAGTACGATAGTGTTGACAGTCAACCCTGCAATGCTAGGCTGTGGACGTTGACAACGGCGGGCGGTCTTCTTTGGACTCAAAATCAACAAAGCAATTGGAAGGGAGCCCAGCAGGGCGACCAACCCACGCCGTAGGGCAGCAGCCCAAAGGCGTGCTCATTTTGAGTGCCAGAGACAAGCAGGTTCTGGATTGGCTTATTGCTCAAGTTGGTGAAGAACCAGTGAGAGCGGTCTGCGGTCAGCTACCCGGCAAATGCCTGCCTTACGTCTCCAACCCCGCAAAGGTCCTAGGCCTTTACCCTCCACCGGACCTACAGCTTGCTTCTTCTCAAGACGAAGTTAAGCGCCACATCTCCTTAATGAAGGAGTTACTTGCTAGCGGCAGAAAGTCGTAGTGGCACGCCTCGAGTTTATTAATTTCAAGCCGTGGCGAGAATCCATTTACTCGGATGGCTCTGTAGCTTGGAAAATTGACCCAACATCACGTCCAATCGAACGGTTGCCCCAGATTTTCTGGAATAACGGGGGCGGCTGGAACGAAGCTAATCACTGGGCCCTGGAGAAGGCAACTCAGGTCGGAATCAAGATTGAGACCGTGCATTCTCTGATGAAGCATCTTCATGCCTATGCCTGCTGGCTCGAGGAGAATGGGCAAGATTGGCGCCATTTCCCAATTCGAAAGGCTGACAGGGCTACAGTACGGTTTCGTGGGAGTGTCGTCAAAAAGATGGAAAAAGGCGTTTTGTCATCTAGTACAGCCCGTTCTCGAATGCGTGCGTTAATTCAGTTTTATCGTCACTGCGATGCTCATGGGTTTGTCCAACCCGAATATGCCATATGGCTAGAAAAGACAGTGGTAATTCCATATTTTGACGCGTCTGGTTTTAAGCGCGCCATACTACAGATTACCACTGATTTAGCTATTCGTAATCGTTCGCGCCCTGGTGTTCGCCTCGAGGATGGACTAGTTCCACTTCGCTGCGAGCACATGGAAGAATTGCTTCACTTCACATCCCAAGCTCAGACTCAAGATCTACATTTCATGCTGACCCTGGGGTTTTTTACAGGTGCACGTATCGGAACGATTTCGGCACTTCGAGTTGAGGATTTAGAAAACGCCATCCCCGACCCAACAATGGAGGGATTTTTTCTTTTACCTGTTGGACCAAACGCCGGGATTCAAACCAAGTCTGACGTGAATGGCGATCTGCTCATGCCCGACTTCCTTTTGAGAGAACTCAAGGCTTATGCATACTCGCCACAACGCCTCAAACGCGAAGCCTTGGCAAAGAAAGTGGATCGCTCGATTCTTTTTCTCACCAAGCGAGGAAATCGCTATGCCCTTTCTTCGGTTAGCCGCAAGATGACGGATTTGCGTCGTAATTCGGTAAAGGCGAGGCTGAAGTTCATGAAGCGCTTCAAATTCCATCAATCACGCGCCACCTACGGAACCTGGTTAATGACTGTGGCCTTGACGGTTACTACGCCAGCTGCAGCTATTGAATTCGTAAAAAATGCCATGTTGCATAAGGATGACGCAACGACCTGGCGCTACATCCACTTCTTGGAGAATAGTAAAGCCAAGCAAAAGATGGCTAACGCTTTCACCGAAGCTTTTACTGGCATTCGGAATCGCAACTGGAATGAATACCATGCATGACGGCCCAGATGTTCCAGATCTATCATTTCCTACTCTTGAATACGGAAAATACGAAAGTCCATGGACACTCAGGCCGCTGCTGTACGTTGGCGGCGCGAAAGCTCACAGCCGCGCTGTCGACGAGATGATTAGTAATGGAAAACTTGGGCAACCTTTGCCGGAAAGAGTTGACTTGGTTAAAGGAATTCACGAGGTTATTCACGGACGGCTTGTGGGCGGAGGTTCAATGCCTTATGCTGAAACAAATATCAGGCAAATGCGCTTATTTTTTTCATTCATGGACAATTTAGGTCGCCCATTGTCATTAGAAGCGGTCGAAGCGGCCTACTTACAATGGACAGAGGCTCTCTATCAGCGCGTCCATGTCGAGAAGACACTGAAGAAAATATCCGCCTACACAATGGCCTTAAATGTTGGCGGAGTGATTGACGAATTTTTGGAAAGGCACTCACCTATTATCGGGCAGTCTAGGCTAAAAAAGCCTGCTCGACGTAAGACGCCTCAGGGTGTTAAAGCCGAAAAACAAAACCTTCAATATTCATTCGAGTTTGGACATCTACTACAAGATATCTGCGATGGCCTGACCCTCGATGCTCTTTGGGGATCGCTTCCGGTAATCCTTCCATTGCGCAAGGGCGGAAAATTGGAAGAGTGGTCTGGCCTCGTATCCGCGGAAAGTAGAGTGGTTGCGCTGCGCAACAGTCGAAATCGACGCTATTTGGCAAAGCTTTCAGATGAAAATCGTGCCGCATGGGAGGCTGACCGTACACTGCGCACACGTTACCCACTGGTTAATCTTCGGATCGAAGCCGAAATGCAAATGTTCATGGCCCAAACGGGTATGAATTTGGCGCAAGCCCATCTGCTTAAGCTGCGTAATTTCTCTTACGCGTCGGATATTAATGGCTGGCGAATTAAGGAACGAAAGAATCGCCGGGGCGGGGAAGTTTTATTTGAGATATTTAGGGAATATCGAGCCCATTTTGAACGTTATCTAAATTGGCGCCGATCCATTTTTCCAGATGCTGAAGAACTACTATTTCCCCTGATTCGTCGTGGAGGACGATCTGACCACAAAGCCCCACGTTTTACTCGCATTCAGTCTACCTGCGGAAAACTTGGCATCTCATGGGTATCTCCTTCCTCTCTGCGAAACACTCGTGTGAATTGGTTACTGCGGCGTAGTGGTGATCCGGATTTAATAGCAGAGATGGATCAACACCTCAAACAAACCCTTCACACGGATTATGAAACCCCCAGTTTGCAGCGCGCCTTAGGCGAAACGATGCGCTTTTGGAGTCAAACTGATCCGACTATCGCCCGCACCATCGCCACAGCACCGGGTGAATGTGTAGGCACACCCGAACCAGTTCTCTCAATCCCTAAGGATGCAACACATCCCGATTGTGTGCATCCTTCAGGTTGTCTTTGGTGTGAGCATCATCGTGATGTCGATAGCTTTGATTATGTCTGGGCTCTCACTTGCTTCCGCCATTTGAAAATTATTGAAGTTGGGAAATATCATCCTCCTGAGAAGTCTCTACGGAACCACCCAGGAGAACTGTCCATCACGCGCATTAGTGAAAAACTTCATTGGTTTAAAGAAACGAATATTGTTCGAATGGCTTGGGTCGAAGAATCGTTAGCTCGTGTGGAGGAAGGCAACTATCACCCGGACTGGATTCGCCCAATTGTGGACATTGAAGGTTCGATTGAATGATTACGGCACTTGAGCAATTTAGATTAGGTATTCCATGCGAGTGGATTACCCCGTCTTCTGGTAGCTTTCAACCACCTAGTTGGCCACCGCCCCGCGACTGGGTGGTCAGTGAAGATAAGGATGGCAAAGTTCTCTCTCGGTGGGGAGACCCGATTTGGGATTTATCACCCTTGGCAAAACATTCCTTCACCCTCAATTTCGGTGATGGCCCCCTAATTAACGCAAAGCCAATTGATCCCGAAAACGCCAATTACCTTCGAATGCTCGTAACCTGGAGGATGTTTGGGCCCAGGCCTGCCCAGACAACCTCAGCACTGATGTTTTTCTTTACCCCTATACGAGCCATCGTCGCGCTATGCAGCCGCGAAGGCATCAGCGTCAGCAAATTAATGCAGTTTCCAAAGGTGTTCGATCAGGTGCCGTCGGTTATCGCACCTAGTCAGTATGGTAATACTATTGCGTTGCTGCACCGGCTATTCGATTCACGCGAAATTCTCGGCTTCGTAGTGGTAACGCCAGATGGTTTAAAGCGTCTGGCGGCTGCACGACCGAACCACGATCCGGTTCAGACGGCCTATATCCCTCCTCGTATTTGGACCTACCAGGTCAATCGGCTCCGAGAATGTCTTGACGATTATTTAGCACACCAAGAACAAATTGAGACGTGCTTTTGCTTCTGCTTAGATGCTTACGCTAGAAACTACGGATCGCTACAAGCTGCACTTACGTCCAAATCTCAGTGGAGTCGAATTCCCTTTCGGAATCCGCCAAGAGCCTCCGTCAGATCACAAAGCGGTTGTTTTTTTCATGGCCCATTTCAATTAACTGCTGAACGCTTTGGCATACATCAATTTCTGCAACGTTGGCTCGACAATTGCGACAAGAAAATAGAGGTTAGAAACCTGTCCTCGTACTTAACTCTCATTCAGTACGTTGGGTTAGCCTATATCACCAATTTCACGCTCCAGCGTATTGAGGAAGCTTCCTCATTGCGGCAAGACTGCCTCATCTATGAAGATGACCCAAAACTAGGACGCATACCGATTATCTGCGGAGAAACCACCAAGATTGATCTTGATAGCGATGCCCGCTGGCCAACCAGCCCGAGCGTCCAGGTAGCCGTAGATGTCTTGACCAGCGTTGCATGCCTTCGAATGCGTTGTGCGATGGAAGATCCAAGGGTTGCTCCGACGCATGCAGATATCGCTAACCCCTATCTAATCGACCGTGCCTATGAACCTTGGACTGGCAGCCATACCGCAAATTATACCGTTCGGAAAAATACGGGACCTTACAAGGAACTGCAGCAACGCTTCCCAAAGCTATTTGACCCCGAGCAGATGCGGATCACCGAAGACGATTTCAAGATTGCTCGCTTGCTCACACCAAATCTGCCAGAAGCTGATTTTTCTACCGGTTCAATTTGGCCCCTGGCGTGGCACCAGCTCCGTCGAACGACGGCAGTCAATATGTTTGCGTCAGGGCTGCTATCCGACTCCTCAATGCAGTTCTTGATGAAACATATCTCTCGTCTGATGCCCTTGTACTATGGACGCGGCTACACTCGACTGCACCTGAACGAGGAAGTCGAAGGCATAGTTGCCACCAGCATGTATGAGGTAATGGCCCAATCGATCCTCGCAGCGATGGGAGATCGTTTTGTATCTCCTTATGCGGATCGCAAACAAGCCATCGTCGTAAATTTGATCGGCCAAAAGGATGCCCAGGATCTCGCGAAATTAGCCAAACGAGGCGAGATTTTCTTCCGCGAGAATCGCCTCGGAGCCTGCATGAAACGTGGCGCATGCGAATACGGCGGAGTTGAGTCCGTTGCGAATTGTGCTGGCGGAAATGGCAAAGGCCCTTGTGCCGACGTTCTCTACGACAAAACCAAGGTGCCGGCAGTAATACAGGAACTCGAAATACTTGATAGTGAGATTGCGCGCTTACCCATTAATAGCCCAAGGCAGCGAGCGCTTGTGGCAGAACGAAAAGGACTGGAGAACTATCTTAATGTCGTCGAAAACTGATTCCACTTCGGCGGAACAACGATTTCGGGACGCCTTCGATCGGCTAAAAGCAGATATCCCCAATGCTCTGCCCAAAGGAACCCCCGTCACCCAGAACAACGTAGCCAAGGAGGCTGGCTGTGACCAATCGGCGCTGCGCAAGTCGAGATTTCCAGCATTGATACGCGAAATTCAAGCGTACGTTGAACTTCATCACGAAAATCAGCCGTCCGAACGACAGATACTACTGAAACGCCGCAAGAGTAACCAAGATCATAAGGCACGGCTGGAAGAGGTCTTACAGCAGCGCGACGTTGCACAATCTAAACTTGTAAGTGCTGACCAGCGTATCGTTGAGCTCACGGCAGAAAATAGAATGCTTCGTGAGCAGCTTGAGAAAGCTCAACCATCTGCGAAGACCATCCAACTCTGATACTCAAGCTCCGACTGAGCACGGCGCAATAGACGTGGATTGGTCAATTCAATTTCCACTCGACAGGCACCCCAATATATTTTCGATTTTAGATGTCATCCTCAACAAAAATCGATCCTAGTTCCATGTCAATCGCAACCGGTGCTCTGGACGTACTGCGCAACGTGTTCGGCTACCCAGCGTTCCGTGGCGACCAAGCTGAAGTAATAGGCCATGTTTCCGGGGGAGGCGATGCACTGGTATTGATGCCAACTGGCGGTGGAAAGAGTTTATGTTTCCAAATACCTGCCCTGCTCCGCCCCGGCTGTACCGTCGTCGTCTCACCGCTCATCGCACTGATGCAGGACCAGGTCGACGCCTTGACCCAGTTGGGAGTCAAGGCTGCCTGCCTCAATTCGACGATGGACAGGCGCGAAGCGCAGTCCGTCGAACAAGCCATGTTCAGCGGCAATCTCGACCTTGTTTACATCGCTCCCGAGCGACTGCTGCTCGATCGCATGCTGGCCATGCTCGACGCCCTCTATGAGGCCGGCAAGCTGGCCCTTTTCGCCATCGACGAAGCGCACTGTGTGTCGCAATGGGGTCATGATTTCCGCCCGGAATACCTACAGCTCTCTGCTCTGCATGAGCGTTACCCTAGGATTCCACGAATCGCCCTGACTGCCACAGCCGACCAAGCCACCCGCAACGAGATACTGGTGCGACTGGGGCTGTCCGAAGCGCGCATTTTTCTGTCCAGCTTCGACCGCCCGAACATCCGTTATACCGTGGTCGAGAAGGACAACGCCAAGAAACAGCTGCTCGGTTTCTTGGCCGGCCGCCAGGGCCAGGCCGGCATCGCCTATTGCTTGTCGCGTAAGAAGGTCGAGGAAACGGCCGCCTGGCTATCTGCCCAAGGTTATCCAGCGCTGCCCTACCATGCCGGCCTACCGGCCGACGAGCGTGCCGCCAACCAGCGTCGTTTCCTACGCGAGGACGGCCTGATTATGTGTGCGACCATCGCCTTCGGCATGGGTATCGACAAGCCGGACGTGCGCTTCGTCGCGCATCTCGACCTGCCGAAATCTATCGAAGCCTACTACCAGGAAACGGGCCGTGCTGGCCGAGATGGAGAGCCATCGGAAGCCTGGATGGCCTACGGCATGCAGGACGTCGCACTGCAGCATGCGCGGATCGCCGAATCGGGGGCTAACGAGGGCCAGAAGATCCTTGAATCGCAGCGTCTGACCGCACTGCTCGCCTATTGCGAGGCGCCGCGTTGCCGGCGCCAAGTGCTGTTGAATTATTTCGGCGAAGAGCACCAACCTTGCGGTAATTGCGACATCTGCACCGAACCTCCCGAATTGTGGGACGGCACTCAGGCGGCGCAGAAGGCACTATCGGCCATTTTCCGCACCGGTATGCGCTTCGGCGTCGCGCACCTAACCGACATCCTACGCGGCAAGGCGACCGAAAAAATCCGCCAGTGGAACCACGACCAACTGCCAACCTTTGGTGTCGGCGACGACCTCGACGAGTACGCCTGGAAAAGTGTTTTCCGCCAACTCGCCGCCGCCGGGCTGGTGCATGTCGACATGGCTGAGCATGGCGCTCTGCAACTGACCGAAAGCGCCCGCGAAGTGCTAAAGGGGCAGCGCACGGTGCAGCTACGTCGGCCGGCTAGGCGCAAGGCGCTGCCTGCCAAGTACGCTCAAAGCAAAACACCCTCGCTTTCGCCCGTAGACGAAGCCCTCTTTCAATCCTTACGCAGATGGCGCGGCGATACTGCACGCGAACAAGGTGTCCCTGCCTACGTAATCCTACACGACCGAACCCTGCGCGAACTAGCTGAGGTACGCCCAACTAGCCGCGGAATGCTCGCCAGCATAACAGGCATGGGTGCAACCAAAATTGAGCACTACGGCGACAAAATACTGGCGCTCATTCGAAGTGCTAACTGATTTGTTGTTGCTCACTGAAAATTAATCATCAAACGCGGGTTATGCGCGTTGAAAATTGAAACCGCTCCAACTCACTGCCCCAGACGCAGCTTGCAACGAATCCCCGCCGGCAGATCCTGTT
>JAIRKE010000007.1 GCA_031260295.1 Azonexus sp. | reverse complement strand
CCGCCTATCGACAGGGCGAACATGTTCGCTCGAACCAGATGCCCTGGCTCTCCTGGCAAAAAAGCGCGCAGCAGCTTTGGGATTTTGTAACGCGCGCCGATGAGCGGTAATGGCGCAGCACCTTGTTGGTCTGAACTGCCTTTGGGGGACGTGAATGAAAAATCTGTTGCGCTCTATTCGTAAAATGCTGCTTAACCCCGCCCTTGGGGAAATTTCAGAATTGAAATCAGCGTTGTACCAGCATGTTCAGGCTACACAAGAATGGCAATCAGCCAGCGAGAAAAGAAATCATGACCAGCATATTCGAGATCTAATACAACAACGCTGGAAAATATACGGGGCATTGGATTCGGCCAGATTCGACAATTTCGATTTTTCTTGCCCGATCTGTCACCAACCCATGAATACAAGCAGGTCGAAAAAATATGAAACCGAGTGCATTTTTCTGGGCGGCAGGCTGCTCCGTTATGCCTGCGATCATTGCGGCGTCATCACCGGCCCGCTGAAAATGTATGGCTTGAGTCAGGAAGAATTTGACCTGGACTATATACAGCATTACACCCTGTTTTCAGAAGGCGATACAACCGAGTTTGAAAAACAGGCATTCGCCCAGATGCAACCAGAAAAAGGCGGGGTTTATTTGAATTATGGTTGCGGTACATGGTCAAGATCACTGGAAGAACTCCGCAGTGAAGGATGGAATGTGTATGGTTACGAACCCTATGCCGGGATTGCCAGCGCGCCACACATTCTGACCTCGGAGGAGGTCGTCAAGTCAATGCGATTTGACGGCATATTCTCGAATAATGTCCTTGAGCATTACAGAAATCCACTGGATGTTCTAAAGTTCCAAAAAAATATTTTAAAGGATAAGTCCAGCATCATGGTTCATGCCACGCCTTGCTATGAATACCTTTATGAATACACCCGGTTTCATGTGAATTTTTATCTGGGAAACAGCATTCATGTGCTATCCAGACAAGCCGGGTTGGAAGCCTTTGGGCGACACGATACCGTTTTTTTCGGGCACCCGTATACCAGTTATAAATTTCGGCAAATTGCAAATGAATAGCCGGAATGGGCGCAGGGCAATCGCATATGAGGCTGCCCAGTTTGGGCAGGTGCAAGACCCGCCCCAAGGCGATTGAATTTATTGACCAGGCAATTAGAGCAATTTCGATTTATATGCTTACAACTTTCCCGCACAAGCGGTCAAGGCCGTAGGGCGGGTTTCAACCCACCGATCCAGCATCAAATTTGATTTGAACCGGCGGGTCAAGACCCGCCCTACGTGAGGTAGAACCTCCGACGCCGGAGCGCAAAAAAGGGGCGCAGGATGAGTAGAGGATTCCCGCCAGAAACACACGGGAATGACAGAATTGAAACCGTAAGTACATGAGCAAAAACCGTTCTAAGTATTGAACATTCCCGCTACGTCATGCTGCTGCGCGTAGTCGCAGCATCCATGCGGCTCTTGGATTCTGCGACTACGCTTCGCTCCGCACAGAATGACAACCCTCAATTGCCGGGTCAATAAATCATTCTGCGACTGCCAGCGGAACCGTAGAGGCGGGTTTCAAACCCGCCCTTGTAGAGGGCTTGCTGCCAAGCCCATCGAGCACGCTGTCGACCAGTTGCTTGCACGCCTCCGGCCAGCCGATCCAGTGCCATTCGCTGAGTGTGCGGGTGGCGGGGAACTCGCCGCTTTGCTCGAATCGCTCGATCATCGTGGCCAGACTGTCTGGATTGGCGAGATCGAAGTAGGCGACAAAATCGCCACCGATCTCACGGAATACCGGGATGTCGCTCGCCATGACTGGCAGATGGCGCTGCATGGCCTCGACCAGGGGTAGCCCAAAGCCTTCGATATGCGAGGGAAACACCAAGGCGCGTGCGTGCGCGTAAGCGTATTCCAGGCTGCGATCACTGGCCTGGTTGAACATGAACAGACGCTTGCCCCACTGCGGATGGTAACGGATGCGCTCAAGCAAATCGCTGCACTTCCAGCCGATCATGCCGATGATACAGAGCCGTGCCTCGCTACCGTCAGACCACAGCCGCTCAAAGGCATCGAGCAGATAGGCGTGGTTCTTGCGCGGTTCAATCGTGCCGACCATCAGGTACACCGGCCACGGCGCATCGAAGAGTTGCTTCAGCTCTGGCTCGGCATCGCTATGATGGTCACGCAGATCGAGCTCGGAGCCGAGATAAAAATGACGATACCAGCGCCGCGCAGCCGCCTCTGCGCCGATTCGGCGCTTTAATTCATCCTCCACCTGCTGACTGACCGTTTGCGAGATCGCCACGAAGCCGTCGGCGATTTCTGCTATCCATTCAAGCCAGCGGTCGAGTAGCAGCGTCAGCCCAGCGTCACAAAACTGCGGGTGCGTCAGGGGGATAAAATCGTAGATGACCGGAATGATGCCGACACCCTGCGCCTTCAGCCGGTTGACCAGAGGAAACAGCTTATCGTCGTGCCATGAAGAGTCGAGCCACAGCAGTTGATCACCTGCTTTGATCTGCAAGGGCACTGCTCGCTGCGGTGGTGGCTTGCCGTTGCGATTGACAAGCCGCCTCAGGATTCGCGTTGGCAGCGAAACGACAAAAAAATTGCCCGCTCGAAATGAAAAATGAAGCACGCGCCGCAACGGCATGGCGGCGCGAAACGGCCAGCGCCGCTCAATTGCACCATGCAAACGCCAGGAAAGCTTGCGCAACCAGTCGAGTTGTTCGAGCAGCCATTGGCCCTTGCCTCGAATAGTGCTTCGCCTAGCCTCTGCCGGCAGTGGCGCCAGACTAAGTACATGGTGGATCTGGTCGCGTTGCAGCATGACGGGAATACATTGCACCGGCAAGCGGGTGTCGCCCAGCCCGCTTACGATATTACGCACCACGCGCTGAATGCCGGTATTCATGTCCGGGTGTTCATAGACGAAGGTACATTCGATCAGCAGGCGCACGACGTGCCTCCCGGTGAAGTTTCAAACATCCAGCGCAAGGTGTCTTGCAAAGGAATCGGCTCAAATTGGCCGATTGCCGCTTTCAGCTTTCGATTATCGCCTTGCAAACGATATACCTCGTTACTGCGCACAAATGCTGGATTGACCTCTATGTCGATCGTGTAACCCGCGATTTTCTCCAGCATGGCAATCATCGCTTTGAGCGAAATTGCCCGTCCCGAACACACATTAAATACCTCACCCGCTGGCGCCAAATCGAGCAAGCGCCGATAAACCAAAGCGACGCAGCGTACATCCGAAAAATCGCGCTCCACGTCGATATTGCCCAATTCAATAACCCTGGCGCCCCGTTGAAAATGGCTGACGATCTTGGGCAGCAAAAACTGCGGCGACTGCCCGACGCCGGTGTAATTGAATGGGCGGGCAACCACAATGGATAGTTTGTCCATCCATAACCTGGCCATATACTCCATCGACAACTTGCTGACCGCATAGTCGTTGGCCGGATTGGCTGGAACCGACTCATCAATGACTTCCACCGCCGCATTACCATAAATGTTGGCGCTGCTCGCCAGGAGCACCGCGCGCGGTGGCCTGGGCAAACGCGCCAAGGCATCCAGGAGGTAGTGAGTACCCACGACGTTGGTGCGGTAGATGGCATCCACATCGCCATGCGCGACAAACGTAATCGCCGCCAAATGCGCCACCACATCAGGTTGAACCGCATTGACCACGCGCGCCAGCGCCTCGCGGTCGCGCAGATCCACGGGGTAGACATTGGGTTCAACCGGATCAGCGCCATAGGCCGTGCCGTAGACCTGATAACCGGCAGCCTCCAGCTCTTTGGCCAGATAGCGCCCGGTAAAGCCGGTCAGCCCCGTCACCAGGGCGCGGGGCGCGTCAGAACGAAAAACCGGATTCATTGCGGCGTAAATCGGCCTGAACCATCATGACGCATAAATTCTCAAGCGTGGTTTGCGGCGACCAGCCCAATTTTTGCTTGGCCTTTTCAGGGTTGCCAATAAGCAAATCAACTTCGGCGGGACGGTAAAATCGGGAATTGACCTTGACTAATGTTTTGCCGGTTGCAACATCAATGCCAACCTCCTTTTCGTCCTTGCCTTTGAATTCAAGGATAAAACCCGCCGCCTTGAATGCCATGCGGACGAAATCGCGCACGGTCTCGGTGCGATTGGTCGCCAGCACATAAGTATCCGGCTCATCGGCTTGCAACATGCGCCACATACCTTCCGCATATTCCTTGGCGAAGCCCCAATCGCGCTTGGCATCCATATTGCCAAGCTCCAGCATATCCTGCTTGCCCAGCTTGATTTTAGCCACTGCATCGGTGATCTTGCGGGTCACAAATTCGCGCCCGCGCAATGGCGATTCGTGATTGAACAAGATACCGCTGCAGCCAAAAATATCGTAGCTTTCGCGGTAATTGATTGTCATCCAGTGAGCATACAGCTTGGCAATTCCATAGGGGCTGCGCGGATAAAACGGCGTGGTCTCGATTTGCGGAATCGCCTGTACTTTGCCAAACATTTCGGAGGTGCTGGCCTGATAAAAGCGAATTTTGGGATTAACGATGCGAATGGCTTCCAGCAAATTCACTGGGCCAATACCCGTTATCTTGGCTGTTGTCACTGGCTGCTCGAATGACACACCGACAAAGCTTTGCGCGGCCAGGTTGTAGACCTCGGTGGCATTTGTGGTTTGCAGCAGGCGAATACTGGCCGACAAATCAGTCAGATCGTATTCGACCAAATGCAGGTTGGGGTGATTGGCAATACCCAGTTCCTCAATGCGCCAAAAATTGACTGAACTGGTACGGCGATACGCGCCGTAGACTTTGTAGCCTTTATCAAGCAAAAGCTGGGCAAGATAAGCTCCGTCCTGGCCGGTGATGCCGGTGATGATGGATGTTTTCATTACTTGGGATGAGTGATGGTGGTTCAATTAAAACATTGCCGTCGGAAAATCGCCTTTTCATGGCAGTTTCCGAAAATACTCGGGCGAGCAGTCAAGCCGCAGACAGTAAGCAGTACGGCAAGGCGAAGTCGACAAGACGTGGGGATTTTCGGGAACCGCAACGCCTGACGCCGCCGCGCGCATGATTTTACTCGATAACCCCGGAAGATTCAGCGTTTCCTTGGCTGTGTGCAGAGAACAAGTCCGGGCAAGTGATTGCCCACACCTTCCGAGCGCTCTCCGCTGCCTCCGCCGAAATGAAATAACCAAGTGATTTATAAGTAATTTATGGATTTTCAATCGAATGATCCGGGAGTGTGGAATTTCAGCGCAGCAGGTGTTCGCAAAGCCGCAGCTACCGCAATAGCGGTAGAATGACGGAAAATTAGTGCAGTGGCGCATAGCGTGTAGCACGACACTGACATCATTGGAGGCAGGTGGATGCAAGACGGCAAGGAAGGCGATTCTTCTTTGACAACAGCCAGTGCGGAAGTCCTGCCGGAGGTTTTGGCGGCGGAAAACGCCTTGCCGACAGGCAAGCGGGTATTGACGGTTCATTTGCAGCAGATTCCCCTGCTGAACGGCCTGCAACCCCAAGTGTTAGCCCAGGTAGGGCGCGTCATGGTTTTTCGCACCTATCCCAAGGGCGCTTATGTGTTACACAAGGGCGAGGAGGGTGAGCATTTATTGTTCCTGCTTTCGGGGCGTTTGCAGGTGGTTGATTTGACGGAAGATAACCGGGAGGTAGAGCTTTCTTTTCTGGAGCCGGGCGATTATACCGGCGAGCTTTCGGTGATTGACGGGATGCCGCGTTCGGCTTCGGTGGTGGCGGCCGAACCCAGTTTTTTGGCGTTACTCTCCCAGACGCATGCTCAGAATCTGATTTATACCCAGCCATTGGTGGCGGAGCGGGTTTTGAAAAGGATGGCGGCCAAGATTCGTCAGGCTTCCATGCACCGGGTAATCCTGGGCATCAATAATACCTTTCATCGGTTTTATGCCCTGATTTTTCAGATGGCGAAGCCAGGGCCGGGAGGATTGGTGGTCATTGAAAATTTGCCGACGCAGCAGGAGATTGCGGCCATGATCAATACCAGCCGGGAGACGGTTTCCCGGGCATTGCGGGTTTTGTTGCAAAAGGGGATTGTTGAGAAGGATTTGCGCCGTTTGATCGTGCGGGATCGGGGCGCACTCCAGAGGATGGCGATTGGACAGGAAGAATCCGGTGATGCCTGAGAGGTAGCCCGTAGGGCGGGTCTTGACCCGCCCTACGATTTCTCCCATAGACCCGCCCGCGCAGATCCGATGCCACCGCCGCCGTTGTTCGTCGTCTCTGGCAGGCACAACCGCTATCCGCCATCTCTTTTCGCAGCAAGTTACAATTCGCTATGCGCGTACTCTGTTTTGGTCGATTCTGCGATGACCTGCCTGGCGGCATGCAGTCTCATATCCTTTCTCTGCTGGAAACGCTTCGGCAAGAGGTGGAATTCGTCAATCTCGTCCCATCCCGCACTGGTCGGGGTCGCCGCTATGCCTTGGCGGATGGAACGCCGGTCATCTGCACGCCCGGCTGGAACGCGGATGGCAGCCTCGTCCTGTCTCCCGCCCTGATCCTTGAAGCCAGGCGCTTGCATCAAGAGCAAGCCTTCGACCTCGTCCATCTGCATCTGCCGGACCCCATGTCCCATCTGGCCTCTTTGGCGCTTCCCGCCAAGATTCCCCGGATCATCACCTGGCATGCCGACATCACTCGCCACCGGCAGTTGCTGAAGCTCTATCACCCGTTGCAAAACCGTCTTTTGCAGCAGGCGCGGGCGATCATTGTCGCAACCTCTGGACATCTGGCTTCTCCTGCCTTTGCCGCGCCGGAAATCCGCGACAAGGCCCGTGTCATCCCTTTCGGTTTCGACCTGGAGCGCTTTGTTGTCCCGCATGACAAGGCCGCTGAAATTCGTGCCGCTTACCCCGGATTCCGAATTTTTGCCCTCGGCCGGCATGTGGTTTACAAGGGTTTCGATATTCTCATCAAGGCCCTGGCGCAGCAGGGGCCGGATGTTCGCCTGCTGCTCGGCGGCGTCGGGCCGCTGCGTGAAACCCTGGAACGCCTGGCGAACGAACTGGGCGTAGCGGATCGAGTCGCCTTTCTCGGCCTGATTCCCGATGCGGATTTACCGGCCTATTACCAGGCCAGTGATCTTTTTTGCCTGCCCTCCGTCAATCAGGCCGAAGCTTTTGGCATCGTGCAGGTGGAAGCCATGGCCGCGGGGCGCCCGGTGCTGGGGACCCGCCTCGGCAATGGGGTCAATATAGTCAATCAGGACGGAGTGACCGGCGTTCTCGTGCCGCCGGGCGATGTCGCCGCCTTGGCCGGCGCCCTGGCCGAGCTACGGACCAAGGATGCCTGGCGTCGCGAATTGGGGATCAAGGCTCGCCAGCGCGCTTTGAAAAACTACCAAAAAGACCGCATGGCCTCCGACACCCTGGCCTTGTATCGATCGGTGTTGTCGGGCGGGTCTTGACGCAACGGATTGAAACGGCGGGTTGAACCCCGTCCGCTCGCTCAACGCGCCATCGCCGCTCGCGCCGCATCGGCCAAAAAGCCGCTGCGGGTCATATGGCGGGCTTCGGTATAGCGGTCGATCTGCTGTACCAGATTGGCGGGTAACGACACATTCAGCCGCATTGGTCTGGCGTTGACCCGCTCCAGATCGATCTCCACCAGCAGCCAGAAACCGCCCTGATAATCGGGATGATCCTGCCAACTGTCGATATCGCTGGCGGCTGGAATATCCGTGCTTTCGCCAGCGAAGTGGACTTCAACGGCTTCCTGCGCCATGCGCGGCAGTTCGGCGATTTCGTCAGCGCCGGTGAAGCATCCGGGAAAATCTGGAAACGTCCCGCCGTAGGAACTGCCAGGGTCATGATGCACGTAAAGAGGATAGAGCATGGGAGCCTCCGTTTACCAAGCCCATCCGGCTTGACGGTAGATGTTGTGCAAGGTGCCGATTGGCAGGTCTTTTTTGGGGTGCGGAACAGTCACGATGCCATGAATGCGAGGGTGCTTGAATTTGTGATGTGAGCCGGCAACATGGACTTGCTCCCATCCCTCTCGTTTCAATCGACTGATGACATCGCGGCTGTCCATGGGGTTGATTGTACACACCCATACACAAAAATCAACCCGTCCCGGTCAAGACGGCGGGCGTAGGGCAGGTGCAATAACAAAATTCGAGGCCCATAAAAAAACCCCCGCCGGGGGCGGGGGTTTGGGTCTTGGGCGCTGCCCCCGGGCAAGCCGGGGTAGCGTTTGGGACAGAAGCGACTTAGAACAGGTCGATGTGCGAGATGATGCTGTTGCCGTCGAAAGAGTCCTCGATGACGCGGCCCAGATCGACGTAGCCGATCAGTTGGCGCGTATCAGGCGTCAAGCTCGTGGTCGTATAGGCATCAACGTCGTTACCGACAACCGTCCACAACTCGATCTTGTACAACGTCGTGGCATCGATGTTGGAGGTCGCCGGCACCGGCTCACGGGTCATGGTGATGTACTTGTCACCCGTCTTGAGGTTGTGGTCGCCAACGACGTTGGGATCAACGATGGCAGGCAGCGTGGCGCTGACGATGCCAGCGGTATTGCTGTGCAGGCCGATCACGTCCTGGCTGGTCACCCAGTTCGCCGCCGTCCAGCCGTCATTCTTGGCGCCAGCCGTCTGCGTCAGCGTTTGCACGAACAGAGCACGGGCGTTGTAGGCGGTGAAGTCGAGCCAGTCGTCACCCAAGCCGGCCGCGTTCGTGTCGAAGTTCACCACCTTGACCGTGCCGTTGTTGAAGCTGCCGTTCCACTTGATGGTGTCATTGCTGAGCGCACCGGTGGAGAGCACGACGACATCGAGATCGCCGGTGGAACCGTCGACGATGATGATGTTATCGGCCGTATGCTGGGAGGTGGTGCCGACGAAGTCGTTGGCGCCATCATTGGCGAAGGCCGAGGCATAGTCGCCGGTTGCGGCGCCGGTCTGCCAATCGGTATAGGTGACGGTCGTGGGCAGGCCGAAGTCGGCGGGCTTGCCGAAGTCGTTGTACACACTGACAGCCGGGGCGCCGCCCAACAGATCGGCGAGCGAGGCGACACGGCCGGCTGCCAGATCAGCCGCATTCCAGTTGACCGTGGCCTGGCTGGTGTTGAGGGCGGTGAGCGCAGCGTTCCAACCTGAAATCTCGGCGGTCGACAGCGTCGTCGTCGGAATGGCGAACTCGATGCCCAGATCGGCCACATTCACATGCTCGCCATCGGTCAGCGAGGTCACGACCAGGGTGTTGGACGGGCCGTCGGTGGCAACGAGGAGCTTGGAGAGCACCGGGTCGCCATTGATGGCCGCCTTGATCGCCTGGTTGATCTGGAGATCGGTGACGATGTAGCTGTTCGGCGTGGTCGTCGGGACGCTGATCGGGCCGCTGATGAAGGTGCCTTGATCGTTGACCGGATCGACATGGGAGGAATGCGACACGTCGTTGTACACCACGCGCAGCTTCAGGCCATAGAGACCGGACATTTCGCCCGGCTGCATGCCGTTGGCGCCACCCGCCAGGTTGGTGCCATCCTGAACCACGATGCGGTTGTTGTTGGCGCCGCTGGTGAGGTCGGCCAGATCACGTGCACCCGCAAGCGCGCCCGCCTGATCGGCGGTATTGAAGACCCAGACCGCCTTGTCCGACACGCCAGCGGCAGTGAGCTGGCCGGCGGCAGGAGCGAGGGTAAAGCCGGAGCTGTTCGCCTTGTTGGCCGTGTCGCCGACGTAGACGGTGTCGTTGCCGGCGCCTAGCTTGACCGTCCAGTCGCCGGAACCCAGGATGTTGACGGTGTCGTCGCCAGCGCCCGCGTCGATGGCGAGGTTGGCGTTGGTCTTGCTGTTCAAGTACCAGGGCGTGGCATCGGTCGCAGCAGCTTCAAGGATAGGATTATTCGCATTGACCCCATCATCGTTAGCGATTGCCACCGTGATCGTGTCATTGCCAGCGCCGCCGGAGATGTTGAGGAAGAAATCCTCACGCGTGGTGGTGCCCGCCGCTTGCAGGTTGGCCGAGGAGATGGCCAGATCCAGCTTGTCGTCACCGGCGCCCAGCGAGTAGTTGAAGGGGATCAGGGTGTTGTCGGCCCCTGCCGCGGCCGGGGCCGCATCCTTCAGGTTCATGTACTTGGCGACCACATTGCGCGACAGGAAGGCGTTCAGATCCAGGTTGCCCTGGAAGGCCGCGCCATTGACGACGCGCACGTCGGTAAAGCCGTAGCCGTTGAACTGCTGCGGGCCGGCGCCGTCGATCATCTGATTGGCATGAGCGCTGGGATCAGCCAACTGCGGCATGGCCTTGCCGAACAGGGTGGGCATGTTGATGACGTTTAGACCATCAAAGTAAGAGGTCGTGCCCTTGACCGTCAGGTCGCCGACACGCTCGCCTTGGTTGGACAGACGCTCGTAAGCGCCGAGGTATTGGTATTTGTAGCCCGCCTCGTTCTTCAGATTGACCACTTTCAGGGTGTTGTTGGTGGAGGAGATCACTTCCAGCCGGCTGTCGCGCTCGACCGTGATGTCGAACTGCTCCACGCCCTTGGACTGGGAGGTGTAGCCGGTGGACAGGCCGCCGATCACCAGATCGCCGCCCATGGAGCCACGACCGACGTAGTCGAGGATCACGGTGCTGGTGACCAGATCGGTGGCGATCGTGTTGGCCGCCACTTGACGCGCCATCACGGCGTTGTCCTGCGGCAAGCCGCCAATGGCATCCCAGGAGCCAGCGCCACCGCCTTCGATGGTGTGGTTGCTGGCCGACAGGGTGATGAAGTAACCGGCGTCCGCGCGGGTCGAGATGGTGTCGTTCGGCAGCCAGAAGGTGGCGTTTTCCGTCAGCGTCACCTGGATGTTATAGGCGGCCAGACTCGGTGTTGCAGCAATCGCGGCGGAGATGGCGTTAGCCAGATCCTGCGGGGTCGAAGCGCCGTCCACCCGGGCGAAATTCACTTCCTTCAGATCGCCATCAATCTTGAAGCGGACGACGTTGTAGGGGTTGTCGCGCAGGAGCAGGCCATCTTCTTCTAGGCCCACGACGTCAAGCACCGCGATATTCAGAGAGCCGCTGGAGGAGGTCTGGTTGCGCAGGGAGGACTGGTCGAAATAGACCGCGTAATCGACGTGACCCGGATCGGAGTTGCGGAAGGCAATGGTGATGTCCTTGGTGATCTCGTTGTTCTGAATACGGACATCCTCGATCTTGAGGTCAGAGCGGGAATTGTTGCTTTCCCACCACTTGACGCCACTCATGCGGTCAGCATCGACCGTGGCGCCGTCAACGATGTTGTTGTCGGGACCGACGACGGTGAAGCCGTCTTGAACGCGCACGACAACTTTCTCGATATTTTTCGTGGTCGCCGCAATGGCGTCGTCACCGCGCATGGTGACGCTCAGGGTGTCGTAACCGCCCTTGCCGTCAAGAATAACGTTGTCATGGAGGTCGCCGGTCTGGGCGACAAAGTGGTTGTCCTTGTCGTTGCCGGCAATGGTGGGATCCTTGTCAGGAGACCCAATATAGATGGTGTCCGTGTCGCCACCGGGATCGACGGGCTTGTCGGCGTCGACCATCTTTTGCACAAGGCTGTCCAGCCCGGCCTTGGCCGCATCGACGCTGGCGGGGTCGTCATTCACGGACGCCAGCCAAGCCCTGACATCATTAATCGTGCCATTGGCAAAGGAATTGGTGAAAGCCGTGTCTTCTTCAGGCGTATTCAGCGCGTCGGTAAAGGCCTGGGCAACGGCGATCTTGTTTTCAACGATGGCCGTGTCCGAGTTCGGCACGCCGTCGACTGGGTGGAGCGCAGCCTGCAGAATGTCATAAGCGACGTCGGCGGGGGTTGAATAGCCATTATTCAGCGCGTTAACCCAGAAGTTCAGCCCCGTGCTATCGGGGGCGCGGCCAAGAACGTTCTGGTAAATCTTGGTCACGATCTGAGTGTTGCTCAAGCCCGCGATAGTGTTGGTGTACTCGGGAGAGGCGCCAAATTGGCTCAGAAGGTCTTGCATGCCGAGGTCAGTGTTCGACCAGAAGGTCATGCCACCGGTATCCGCAGGGCGATTGAAAAAGGCAATGTATGCCTGTTGGATTTCTACAGCGGTCAAAGCCATGGAAAAATCTCCTTTTATGGAAAAGAAACTACAATTCGTGCCATTGCGACATATGCCATCAGGCGCGGAATGGATTCTGCTCGAAACCTTTCAGCCCACAATGTGACGGCTGTCACATTTTGCGATTTTTTTGCTCTTCTGCCCCGGAAAAACAACAGATGACACGAGAAGGACATACCGTTGCGAGACGTGGAGCGACGCATGCCTTCCATCCGGTGAGATGGCCATAGCGGGTCTTGACCCGCCCTACGGCCTGCGGGGGTAGCCATGCCCCGCCAGCAAATCATTCAAAGCAAAACCTGATCGATCAAGGGTTGAATGCCCGCGGCCACCAGGTCATGTCCCGGCAAATCATAGCCATCCGGCGAACCAATCCCCGCCAGCCAGGCTTTTACCTGCTCACCTTGCTCGACCGTGGCATGTTCATAGGCTTGTATCTCCAGCTCGGTATCCAGCGCCAGGGTGAAATCTTGCGCCGCCCAGATTTTGGCCGCCACCGTGTCACTGTCACTTCCGGTGGCGCCGTACATCAGGGCGGGCACCAGATCATTGATGGAAAGATTCCCCGCATCCAGCTGGGCTGTCCAGTACGCATGCCCGCCTTCGTCCGGCGCGCGATTGAACAGATAGTGATACAAACGCTCGACAATCTGGAAATTGGTCTTGTCCGCCACCAGGCTCTGATATTCATCCGACTGGGAAAAACTCTCGAAAATGACGGACGGCGTATCGGCAAACTGGCTCCAGTAGGCCACCCCGGCGGGATCCCCAGGCCGCCCCAGGTAGGCGACATAAGCCTCCGTCACCGGATCCGCTTGCCAATAGGTGGTGAGCTGACCCCGCTCAAGATCAATCTTCAAGGCATAGCGATGCGCCGGAAAAATATCTGCGTCCGCAGGCAAGTGCACATAATCGCTCGCATACTGCAAGCTTCGTCCAGATAAATGAGGCATGACGCTTCCTCCTAGAGATCGAAATCGTACTGCCAGTTGAGCATGATCTGACGACTCCGGTAAGCAAACAGAGATATGTTTTCCTGGTTGTCAAGAAAACGGTATTCCAATAGCACGCTCTGCCGGGGCGTTACGGCATAGGAGGCGCCAACCCGCCAAAGCGTGGCGCGTTGCTCCCGCCGTTCATCGAACAGCCCCGGCAGGTACGCTGCCTCCCCCCGCCAGCTTTGCCGGCTCCAGGAAAATTCCCCGAGAAGCCGCTCCCCCAGACGTTGACGCACTATCAGGTTGGCAGTCCAACCCCGCCTGTCGCCGCCCGCCCGCCCGCTTTCCCCATCGTCACGGGCGACGCCAAGCCCCCCCAAAAACTGGGTATCCCGCCCCTGAAAGGTCAACAAGGCCTGCGCCCGCAACAAATTTGCATCAAAACGATAAAGCGTGGGATGCCAGAGCCGGCTCCAGTCCCCCAAAGCGCTGATCCGCCAGCCCGCGGGAAGGCCCGGCCAGGGCGGCAGAACCTGCACATAGGCATTGACCTGCTTCTGGTACAAAGCCCCTCCTAACCACGTCGCGCCCAGATTCCCCCCCCAGCGACTCTCCCAGTTGCCGATCCGCCACGGCTCCTCGACTCCGATCACGCCAGTCGCCTGATCGTAATCAGAAATCCGGTCGTTCTTGCGGGCATTGAAATAGGTATGGAGCAAAGTCCCGGAGCCTGGCCGGGTATAGGCCGCTTCCAGCCCAAACTGGGTAAAGGAATCGGAGCGAGGACGAAATTCAGGCGCCAGCATGAGCGGAATCACGCCGCCATCCACGGCCAGCATAAAATAAGGGTCGCGCGCGCCTTGATTGGCATTGCTGTCATACCCTCGCCCCAGACGAATCTGGAGCCGCGACCCGGCGCGAGATTCTTCGCGCCGACACTCTCCCGCCCGTATCTTGCGAATCAGATCCCGAATCGCCAACGGCGGGTCAAAGCGCACTTCTATCTGCTCAAACGAGGCCTTGGCTTCGTCCACAAGCCCCATGCCGCATTGCAGGATTGCCAAATCAAGCAACGCTCCGGCATGTTCAGGCTGACTCGCTATGACTGCCTCAATGGCTTTTTTCGCTTCTTCATACGAACCTTCGCTCAGCAACTTGAGGGCATTCCGATAGTCGCTGTCATCCGCCTCTGCGGCGCTCGCCAAACCGGCAAGGCCGCAACAAAGCAACAGGAAGAAGAAGGGACGCAAGGTTTGCTCGGTGTTGTGATGTGGTGAAAAAGCAGGGGAAAAGCCAAAAAGGAAGAACAAAACCGCTTGCAAACAAGCTTCGGATTCTATAATAGGAAGCTCCCGCATGGGAGACCAGCAGCACGCACCAGTGCAACCGCAGAGAGGCAACGTCATGATCCATAGACAACCCCGCGCCAGCTTGACGCGCACATTGCTGGCTTTTTTCGTCGCCTCCGCATGCTGGTTAACCGCCACCGCCCAAACGACCACCGAGGCCGGAAAAATCATCCTCGCCATCGGCGAAACCCGCATGGCCGGCCAGGCCGTCAAGGTGGACGACAGCGTGCCAGTCGGCGCCGAGCTGTCAACCGGAACAAACGGCTACCTTTACCTGAAAACCATCGATAACGGCTTTCTGATCCTGCGCCCCGGCAGCGTAGCCACCGTCGAAATGTATGAGGTCAACCACGAAAACCCCGAACAAAGCCGCTTCAAATTCGCCCTGCGCCAGGGCATCGCCCGCAGTATTTCCGGCGAGGCCGTCGCCAAGGCCCGGAAGAACTTTCGCTTCAACACGCCAGTCGCCGCCATCGGCGTCAGAGGCACCGATTTCAGCGTCTACGCCGACGCGCAGGAGACCCGCGTCATCGTTTCCTCCGGCGGGGTGGTCATGGCCGGATTCGACGCGCTCTGCTCGCCTCAGGGAAGCGGCCCATGCGAAGGCGCAAACAGCGTCGAACTGTTCGCCAACGCTACCGCCAACGCCAACGTGCTGTTGGTCAAAAAAGGGCAAAGCAAACCCCAAATACATCACGACAGGGAACTCTCGCCTGATCTGACCGCGCCGCCACGGCAGGACGAGCCTCGAGGCAAAGCCGCGAACGAACGTAACGCAAACGACGTCAAGACACCCCAACAGGACGCCATCAGCATAGAACCTATCAAAAAAACCGTCATTTGGGGACGCTGGCAGGCCGTGGCCAATGATCTGCCCGCCACAGTGGACCAGTCCACGCTCAAGCACGAGGATTACAAGGAGTATGCACAGATCATTATCGGGAGTTACATTCTGTTCCGGGAGCAGTCCACCGCCTTCAACCTTCCTGCCAGTGGCACCTTCGGCTTCGCCCTCCAGGATGTCAACCTGGCGCACGTCAGCAACCCGGCCAGCGGAGCCAGCGCCGAAGCCACCCTCGCCAACGGCACCCTGAGCCTCAACTTCGCCAACGCAACCTTCGCCACCCGATTCGACCTGAACGCCCTGGGAGAAACCCACCTCCTGCACGCCCAAGGGAATGTGACACAGGATGGCATCATCTCCAGCACACCGGCCGCCCCTGGCAACATGCTGGTGCGGGGATTTCTGTACAAGGATGGGCAACGGACAGATTCGCCCGGCAGCGCCATCTACCTTTTCCGCGCTACGCTGAATAACGGCTGGGAAGCAAATGGCGTCGCCAACTGGGGCAGAAAGTAGGGCGGGTCTTGACCCGCCGCCCTACGCTCGCTGTAAGGCGCTACTCTAGCCAGCTATTGAAGCGATTGATTTCGACGTCATCCAGGCGCCCGACTAAAGAGAGCAGGGTCAAACGCGCCATCACGTACTGGTAACGACCCCGGTTCAAGTCCCGGCGGGCCGAGGCGAGATTCTGCTCGGCATTCAGGATGTCAAGCGTGTTGCGCTTGCCGGCCTGGAAGCCTTTTCTTGTGGAATACAGGGTCTGTTCGGCGGATTGGACGGCCTGTTCATAGGCCTTGACCCAGTGGACGCCCTGGGTGGCGGCATCGAATTCCTTCTTGACTTCCAGCCCGATCTCGCGGCGCGCGGCTTCGAGTTGCTGACGGTGCTTTTCCAGGGCGGCATGGGCCTGGCGCGTCTGGGAATTGACGGAACCCCCGGAAAAAATGGGGATATTGAACTGAACGCCAATCATTTTGGTGTCGTACTTGTTGCCGATGCTGGTGTTGTTTTCGCTTTCGCTCCTGGATTTCTGCGCGATCAGATCCAGGGTTGGCAGGTGCCCGGAGCGGGCTTTCCAGATTTCGCTTTCCGCCGCATCGACATTGGCCCGCAGCGCTTTCAATTGGGGATTGACTGCTTCCGCTTCGGCAATCCATTCTCCCACAAGCAGGGGCGTCGGGGGCACGAGTTCGAGGCGTTTGGAATCGAGCAAGGCAAGGGGCGTCAGGGGGCGGTTGACGAGCGCTTTCAGCGCGTCCTGGACGTATTCCAGGCGATGCTGGAGTTCCAGGGCTTGCGCTTTCACCAGATCGAGGCGGGATCGCGCCTCGTCGATGTCGGTGCGCGATCCGGCGCCGGCGCTGAAGGCTTTGTCGGCATAGGCCAGTTGCGCCGCATAGGCTTCCTGCTGCGTCTTGTTAACTTCAAGATCTGATTGCGCGAGGAGCACGTCGAAATAGGCGCCGCCGACGCGCACGGCAACGTCCTGGACGGCTCGTTCCAGCGAGGCGTCGGCGACTTTTACCTGTGCCTTGGCTTGGACATAGGCGGCGATGTTGTAGGGACGGATCAGGGGTTGGCGCAAGGTCAGCGCATAGTTGTTGCTGTCGTAATCGTACTCTTCGGTTTGCTTCCCCCCGAACATGCCTGGCCCGGTTTTCTCCGTCGTATTCTTGCTTTTCGAACCGGAGAAGGAGAGGTTGGGCAGAAGTTGCGCCCGTGCCTGCGGCAGCGCTTCACGCTGCGCCTCCATGTCCGCCCGGATGGAGAGGAAGGTGGCGTCCGACAGCATGGCTTCGCGGTACAGGCTGATCAGGTCGTCGGCCGACGCCGGCATGGCAAGGGCGCTCAAGGCCACGCAAATTGCCGCGAGCTTCCCTTGGGGAGCGGAAAATCTCGCGTATTTTTCCCGGCAGGATTTCATCATTCTTCCTTCATGGAGACGGCAATGCGCTTCAGCAGCGGGCGCAGGAGGTACACCAGCATCGAGCGTTCGCCGGTGACGATGACGACCTCCGCCGGCATGCCGGGATACATCTGGCGGTTGCCGAGGATTTTCATGCCTTCCTCGGTTACGGAAACCCGCGCCAGGTAATAGCTCACGCCGCTTTTCTCATCGGTGAGAAGGTCGGCGGAAATGGATTCCACCTTGCCCGGCACCACGAGTTGCGGGCTGTGCGCAAAAGCGGAAAAACGCACGTCCGTTTCGCGTCCGGGTTGAACCCGGTCAATGAGGTGCGGCAGCACGTGGGTTTCAAGCAGCAGGGTTTCGTTTTGCGGCACGATGTCCATGATCTTCTGGCCCGGGGCGATGACGCCGCCGACGGTCTGCGCCGCCAGCCCGACCACCTGTCCCTCGGCGGGAGCGCGAATGACGGTTCGGCCAAGATCGGCTTTCAGGGCTTCAAAGCGCTCCTGTTCGGCCTGCGCCTGGCTGCGAACATCGGCGAGCTGGGTGTCGACCTCTTTGCGGAAATCCTGCTGACGCTGGGTAATCCTGAGGCGCATTTCCGCCGTGGCGCGTTGCGCTCGTTCAATGTTGCCTTGCAGGTCGGCGATGGAACCCATGGCCTCCGCTTTCGAGCGTTCCAGCGCGAGCAGGTCGTTCTTGGGCGCATAGCCTTCCGCCACCAGATCGCGCAAGCCCACGGACTCTTCTTTCAGGAAGCCGAGTTGCGCCCGTCTTGCCTCCAGCAGGCCGCTATAGCCGGTAATGGAAGCGGCTTGGCCACGGATGGTTTCCTCCATGGCGCTGATTTCCGCTGCAAGCGACATGCGCCGCGACAGGAAAAGCCCTTCCTGGTTTTTCAGCATATTGTCGACCAGCAGGTCTTTCTGCCGGGCAACCACGATGTCGGGATGGAAAATGATTTCCTTCTGCCCCGTCTGCTCGGCGGTCAGGCGGTCTTCCATGGCCTGCAAGGTGTAATAGCGCAGGCGGGCGCTTTCGAAGTTGGCCTGGGTCGCGGCAGCGTCAAGTTCGATCAGCGGGTCGCCCGCCCGCACGAACTGGCCTTCCTTGACATGCACGACCTTGATGATGCCGCCGGCGATGTGTTGCACGGCCTTGCGCTTGGTTTCGATCGTCACCATGCCGGAAGTCGGCACGCCTTCGTTCAAGGGGGCAAACGCCGCCCACAGCAGAAAGCCGCCAAAGCCGACGCCCAGCACCCAGAATCCCAGACGCGCCGGGCCCCGTGTATCGGTGGGCAGGCCTTCGCTCCCCTCCTCCCCTTCTTCCTGCGGAGCGGGTTTCAGGAAATCGACGACCGTGCGGATCGCGTTATTCAGATAATCACGAAATGACATGATTCCACTTTCTTTTTCAAACAGATTTGATAAACAGAATGCCTTGCCCTCAAGCTGGCATGGGTGCGGGGATGGGCATTGGCGCGGCGTTTGCAGCAGGCTTTTCGCCGCCGAATTGGGGCTTGCCAAAATGCTTGATCTCGCCGTTTTCGAGCACCAGCGCCAAATCCATGGCCGACATGACGGGCAGGCGGTGGGTAATCAGCACGACCGTCACGTTTTGCTCTTTCAATTTCATGATGGCTTGCAAAAGTGCGCGGTCACCGGCGTCGTCCAGATTGGCGTTGGGTTCGTCGAGGACGACCAGTCTGGGGGAACCGTAGAGTGCGCGCGCCAAGCCGATGCGCTGGCGTTGGCCGCCGGAAAGAAAGCGTCCGCCATCACCGATCTGGGTGTCGTAGCCCTTGGGAAAGCGCAGGATCATGTCATGCACGCCGGCCTGCTGGCAGGCCGTTACGACCTTGGCCGGATCGACTTCGCCGAAACGGGCGATATTGTCGGCGATCGTGCCGTTGAAAAGCTCGACGTCCTGCGGCAGATAGCCCAGTTCCACCCCCAGCGCAACACGATCCTGATCGCGAATGGACATGCCGTCATAGAGCACCTTGCCCTCGATATGCGGCCATATGCCCAGCATGGCGCGAACCAGGGTGGATTTGCCGGAACCGGAGGGTCCGATGATGCCCAGCGCCGAGCCGGGCGGCAGGGAAAAGGAGATATCTTCCAGAATCGGCGCTTCGCGGTGTTCCGCGGTGGCTATCACGTTCTCGAAGACAATCTCGGCGCCCGGGGTTTCGCCGACGACGGAGATGGCTTCCCGTTGCGGATGCGCTTCCAGCGCGGTTTCCAGACTGAGATAGGATTTTTTCGCTTCCAGCAGGCTTTTCCAGGCGTTCATCAGGGCATCGACCGGAGCGGTGGCGCGCCCCGTCAAGGCATTGGCGGCAATCATCGCGCCGGGAGAGATTTCCCCGAAAATCACCAGCAGCGCGCCGGCGCCCAAGGACAGCGATTGCTGGAAAGTTCGCACGCCGCGGGTAATCGACTGCATGCGCACTTGCGCATCCATTCCCCGCCGTCCTTTGGTCAGGGTGTTCAGGTGCCGCCGCATCCATGCTTTTTGCATGTCCCCCAGCATCCCCATGGACTCGACCACCGCGGCATGGCGCAACTTCCCGTCCAGGTAGCTGGCTTCCTTCTGGGCGGCATCCCCGGATTCTTCCAGCGCGTCCTTCATGACCAGACTGGAAAGATAAGCCAGGCAGGCCAGAATGATGCAAAAAACGATGGCCAGCATGCCAAGCGCGGGATGCAGGAAAAACAGCACGAGAATATAAATCGGCGACCAGGGCGCATCCAGAATGGCGAAAAGGCCGGCGCCGGTCAGAAACTGGCGGACACGGGAAAGGTCGCCAAAAAGCTGGTTGGCTTCCTTGCCTTTACCCTGATTTTGCATTTCGAAGGCAGTGGCAAAAACTCGCGGATTCAAACGGGTGTCGATACGCACCCCCAGACGCACCAGAAGCCGTCCGCGCACCCATTCGGAAAAGCTCATGATGCCCATGAAGAAAACCAGCATCAGGGTTACCGCCAAAAGGGTAAATTCACTCTGGCTGACCATGACGCGGTCGAAAATTTGCAGCATGTAGAGCGTCGGCGTGAGCATCAGTACATTGATCAGCGCCGTGAAGAAGAAAGCATGAGAAAACTCGCTGCGGAATGTCCACAGAAAGCGGCTCAGCTCACTTCTTTGTGTCAGGGCATAAAAACGCTTGCGTAAATTCATGGGATCGTCATTCATGATTCGATAATCAGCTTGCTCAATAGTTATTTTGCAAACACTTGGCGGCCGCCAAACAGACCCGTCTTGTCGAGCAGCCTGATCAAGCCGGATAGCTCAGACTGGCATGGCAGCAAGGGCGGGTGGCCGCGTGGGTTTGGCTGGCGCGGCGGGCGGCCCCGGAGGTTGCGGCGCACCGGCGGCGGGCGCTCCTTGCCCTTGCAAGGCGGCCAGGACATCGGCGCGCGGGCCGAAGAGCTTGACTTCGCCATCCATCAGGACAAGCATCAGGTCGGCCACGGCGAGCAGGCTGGTCCGGTGCGTCACCACCACCACGGTGGTTCCCTGGGCGCGCAAGGCTTGCAAGGTGGCCAGCAGGGCGGCTTCTCCGGCATCATCGAGATTGGCGTTGGGTTCGTCGAGCACGACTAGCTTGGGTTGGCCGTAAATGGCGCGCGCCAGACCGATGCGCTGGCGCATGCCGCCGGACAGGATGGCTCCTTCCGTGCCGATGTCGGTGTCGTAGGCATCGGGAAGGGAAAGAATGTAATCGTGCAAGCCGGTCAGCTTGGTGGCGGCCTCGATTTTTTCCTGATCGAGTTCACCGAAGCGGGCGATGTTTTCCGCGACCGTCCCCTCGAACAGGGCGACGTTTTGCGGCAGGAAGCCGATATGGGATCCCAGCTCCCGCTTGCTCCAGGCATAAATATCCACCCCGTCCAGGCGTACCTTGCCACTCGCGCAGGGCCAGACGCCGACCAGCAGATGGGTGAGGCTGGTTTTTCCGGAAGCCGAAGGGCCGACAATCGCCAGCATCTTGCCCGGCGGCGCAATCAGGGAGACATTTTTCAGAATCATCTCGCTCATGCCAGGCGCGGTTGCGGAAACTTGTTCCACCATCAATACGCCCTGGGGCGGCGGCAGCGGCAGCCCCACCGGACGCGGCGGAATCGTGGCCAGCAAGGTTTCCAGCCGCTCCAGCGATTCCCGCGCATTGGCTACATTGCGCCAGCCGGAGATAACCTGCACCAGCGGCGCCAGCGCTCGCCCGGCAATAATGGACGCCATCAGCACCAGCCCGACATCCCCGGGGAAATGCCCGGACAGGATCAGCCAGGCGCCCAGACCCAGAATGAGTGAGCCGGAAACGATTTGCACATATTTGGATAGGGCAACGTATACCCCGGCGCGATCGGAAGCTTCCGCCTGGTGGCGCAGCATATCGGTCTGGATGGCGAGCCAGCGTTGCCGCAAACCCTCGCTCATGCCCATCGCCTGGACGACCTCGCCATTCTTCAGGGAGGTCTGGACAAAATTCTGCGCTTGCGCTCCCGCGCCGCTGGACTTGGCCAGCGCCGGCCCGGAAGCTCGTTTGTTGAGGAAGGTGATGAGGCTCTGGAGACAGGCGCTCGCCAGGCTGAACCAGCCCAGGGTGGTGTCAATCCAGAAAATGACGACGACCAGGAGCAGCGCCATGGGGACATCCATCAGGGCGGTAGCCTGGGCGCTGCCGATAAAGTCCCGCACCCCGGAGAAATCCCGCAAGCCCCGAAAAGCCAGCGGCCGCGCCCCCGAAAGGTTGGCGCAGAAAACCGCTTCGTAGACGCGATTGCCCAATAGCCGGTCGAAGCCTTCGGCCGCGCGCCGCAAGACGCCCATGCGCGCCCATTGCAGGAATTCCATGACAAAAAAGACCAGCGCGAGCAGGAGCGTCAGCATGATAAGCGTCGTCACGCTGCGACTGTTGACCACCCGGTCATAGACTTGCAGCATGTAAAAGGCAGGCGCGAGCATGAACGCGCCGATGATCACGCTGAAAAAAATCGCACGCACATATTGTTTTTTTTGCGAAGCCAAGGCTTGTTGGACTTCGGAAATATTCCCATCACTCATCTATTCATGCCTCCAAGGGCTCGGTCAAATGCTTGGGCGCGGCATCGGACAAAAAGGTATCCTCCGGCGCGTCGTCGGGCAGCAGTACGATATATTCAGGAAGTTCGCCGACCGTTTCTTGCGCTGCCTCCGCCCCCTGCTTTTCCTGAACCTGAAAACTCATGGAAAATGCTTCGCCATTGCGGTGCAGCGCGATCTCGCGCAGCTTTCCGTGAGCAAAGACATCCAGAATTTCCGGCGGGCAATGAAAGCCGAAGCGGACGCGCCCATCCAGGGTGTACATGGAAAGCTGCCCCTCCTGGATACTGACGGTATGCCGGTCGAAAAATACCGGCGCCCCCGGCAGAAATTGCAGGCGTGGCAGAGGCAACTCGGCTTGTTTGTGCCGTTTGTACACCATCCGATAGGCGCGGGAAACGGAATAGATGGCGTTACAGACCATTTGCGATCCCATGCGCGGAAAGCGCGCGCGCAAGGCATGGTAGGCCAGATGGTGCAAGCCGACCCGGCTCCAGCAGCGATTTTGCCGCACAACGGGCACGAGGGCGTTGCACAGCTCAGCGAACGCCTGCTGCAACGCAAGCAGTTGCGCGTGCTCTTTTTGGCGTGCCTGCAAAGGAATGGTTAGAATGCGCTCTTTCATATAGGAAGCGGATTGTAGTGAGCTTCATATATGAAGTAAAGAGGCGCGTGGATCCAGGTCCTGGTTTCAAGAGAAGGCGGGGCCGGATTGCGGCGCTTGGGCCAATCACCCGTAACACACGCAGCACGGCCAGCTCCCGCGCGTAACACAGGCATTCCCGCAAACGAAAACGCCCAACCGGAAGGGTTGGGCGTTGAATTTTGGTGGCCAATCGCGGAATCGAACCACGGACACGCGGATTTTCAATCCGCTGCTCTACCAACTGAGCTAATTGGCCAAAAGAAGCATTATAGCGGGGCCGCGCTGCTGGCGCAATGGGAAAAGCGCCAAACATGGGATTGCCGGCCGGCTTGCTGGCCAAGGGGCGGAAGGCTTTCGCGCAATCACCGGCCAGCGACGATGGATGGCGCCGCCGGTAAATGCCACGGCGGAAAAACGACGCGGGCGATGGCGCCGCCGCCTTTCTGGTTGGGCTTGAGGCTGGCGCGGGCATCGTGTTGGGCGGCGATTTCCTGGACGATGGCAAGGCCGAGGCCGCTGCCTTCGGTGCCGGCGTCGTCGACCCGGTAGAAGCGCTCGAACACCATCTCCGATTGCTCTTCGCTGATACCGATGCCGTCATCCTCGACTTCGATGCTGACACCGTCGCTGGCGGCAACGACCCGGCAGGTGACGTGCCCGCCGGCCGGGGTGTAACGCAAGGCATTGTCGATCAGGTTCTTGGCCAGCTCGCGCAACAGGAAATCGTTGCCGACGATCATCGCCGGCCCGTTCGCTTCGTAGCCGAGATCGATGTTCTTTTCGATGGCGACCATGACCCAGTCTGCGACGACGTCGCGCAGCAGCAGGGCGAGGTCGAGCGGCTCATGGCGCTGCTGCGCCGGTTCGCCGCTGCCTTCGGTACGCGCCAGGGTCAGCAATTGGTTAACCAGGCGGCCGGCGCGGTCGACCCCGATGGCGATCTGCCGCAATGCGTGGCGCAGCGATTCTGGATCGGTTTCGCGCATGGCGAACTGGGCCTGCGTCTTCAGGCCGGTCAGCGGCGTGCGCATCTGGTGCGCGGCATCGGCGACGAAACGCTGCTGCGCTTCGACGTTGCGCTTCATGCGCTCGAGCATTTCGTTGAAGACCTCGACCAGCGGTTCAAGCTCTTCCGGCACGCGGCGCGTGGCGATGGGCGACAGGTCGCCCGGATCGCGGGTCTCGATCGTCCGCCGCAGCCGATTGAGCGGTCGCAGGCCGCGTGACAGGCCGAACCACACCAACACCACGGCCAGCGGAATAATGATGAATTGCGGCAGGACCACGCTGGCGACAATCTTGTTGGCCAGTTGATTGCGCTTTTTGGTGGTCTCGGCGACCTCGACCAGCACCCAGTTCTTCTCATTCAGCGCCGTCTCGGCCAGGAAGATGTAGGCAAAGCGCAGATCCTGGCCTTTGTATTCGCCGTCGCGCAGATAGATTTCTCCCGGTACCGGCGACTCGTCGGCGGCGAATTCGGGCATCGGCAAGTCGCGGTCGCCAGCCAGGAAACGGCCACCGCGGGTGATGACGCGGAAATAAACGCTGTCTGTCTCATCGGCACGCAGCAATGCCCGGGCCGATGCCGGCAACGACAGCAGCGGTTTGCCACCGACCAGCTTGACTTGGCTGGCGATGGCGGCAACGTGTTCGCGCAGCGCCTGGTCGTAGGGAAAGTTGGCGACGTTACTGGCGAAATAGTGGGTGAAGGCAATCGACAGCGGCCAGACGAACAGTAGTGGCGCCAGCATCCAGTCGAGAATCTCGCCGAACAGCGAGCGCTCGGTATCGCCGACCGTCCCGACCATTCAGTCGCCCTGCGGCCGTTCGAGGCAATAGCCGAGGCCACGCACCGTGGCGATCTTGACGCCGCCAGCCTCCAGCTTCTTGCGCAGGCGGTGCACATAGACCTCGATGGCGTTGTGGCTGACCTCCTCGCCCCAGCCACACAGGTGGTCCACCAGCTGGTCCTTGCTGACCAAGCGCCCCATCCGCGTCAGCAGGATTTCCAGGAGGCCGATCTCGCGCGCCGACAGATCGAGCGGCTGACCCTGGATCTGAGCAACGCGCCCGACTTGGTCGTAGGTCAGCTGGCCGCACTGGATGGTCGGCGTGGTGCCGGCCGAGCGCCGGGTCAGCGCGCGCACCCGGGCTTCCAGCTCGGCCAGTTCAAACGGCTTGACCATATAATCGTCGGCCCCGAGATCGAGTCCCTTGACACGGTCGCCGGTGCCATCGAGGGCGGTCAGGATCAGCACCGGCACCTTCGCGCCGCGCGCGCGCAGGCGCTTCAGCACCTCCAAGCCGGGCAGCTTGGGCAAGCCGAGGTCGAGGATCAGCAAATCGTAGGAAACGGTCAGCAACGCCGCCTCGGCTTCGATACCGTTGGGCGCCCAATCAACAGCGTAGCCGCCTTGGCGCAGCGAACGACTCAAGCCATCGGCAATGATG
This sequence comes from Azonexus sp., assembly GCA_031260295.1. GTDB lineage: Bacteria > Pseudomonadota > Gammaproteobacteria > Burkholderiales > Rhodocyclaceae > Azonexus. The sequence continues at coordinate 32,955 of JAIRKE010000007.1, read as the reverse complement.
GAATCGTCTTCAGCAATCAAAATGCGCATAGCAACGGCATCCCTACGGCGTAAGCATTTTGTAAGCCAGCAGCACTAGTCTGAGCGCGCTGTTCTCCTATTTTGGTCTTCGGAGTACGTGGCGCAAGCTGCGACTCGGGGGGTTGCCCAGTCCTGTACCAGGCAACCTCCTACCGTTTTTTCCCGAAAAACCTCGTCAGTTTAGCAAGCCCGCGTCTTTTCGTCGTGTGTGGCCGGCTGTCGACCGCTGCTCGGCGCAGCCGGGCGCCAACGAGGTCGACGCCAGCCAAGCACCGGCAGGACCAGCACCCAGACAAAGAAAAAGCCCCGCCAAGGCGGGGCTTTTTCGGCAAAACAACGGTTCGAACCGGGCTTACATGCCCATGCCCATGCCGCCCATACCGCCCATGCCACCCATGTCGGGCATGCCGCCGGCCGGCTTGTCTTCGGCCTGCTCGGCAACCATGCACTCGGTGGTCAGCATCAGGCCGGCAATCGAAGCGGCGTTCTGCAGCGCGGTGCGGGTGACCTTGGTCGGATCGAGTACGCCCATCTCGACCATGTCGCCGTACTCGCCGGTAGCGGCGTTGTAGCCGTAGTTGCCCTTGCCACGGACAACCTTGTCGACGACCACCGACGGCTCGTCGCCGGCGTGGGCGACGATCTCGCGCAGCGGGGCTTCGATGGCCTTGAGGATCAGCTTGATACCGGCGTCCTGGTCGTGGTTTTCGGCCTTCAGGGTCTTGAGCGCGGCGCGGGCGCGCAGCAGCGCGACGCCGCCGCCCGGCACGATGCCTTCTTCAACGGCAGCGCGGGTGGCGTGCAGCGCGTCTTCGACGCGGGCCTTCTTTTCCTTCATTTCGACTTCGGTGGCCGCGCCAACCTTGATCACGGCCACGCCGCCGGCCAGCTTGGCGACACGTTCCTGCAGCTTTTCGCGGTCGTAATCGGAGGTAGCTTCCTCGATCTGGACGCGAATCTGCTTGACGCGGGCTTCGATGGTGGCGGCATCGCCGGCGCCGTCGATGAGGGTGGTGTTTTCCTTAGCGATCTCGACGCGCTTGGCCTGGCCCAGATCCTTCAGGGTAGCCTTTTCCAGCGACAGGCCGGTCTCTTCGGAGATGACGACGCCGCCGGTCAGGATGGCGATGTCTTCGAGCATGGCCTTGCGCCGGTCACCGAAGCCCGGCGCCTTGACGGCGACGGTCTTCAGGATGCCGCGGATGTTGTTGACCACCAGGGTGGCCAGCGCTTCGCCGTCAACGTCCTCGGCGACGATCAGCAGCGGACGCGAAGCCTTGGCGACTTGCTCCAGCACCGGCAGCAGGTCACGGATGTTGGAAATCTTCTTGTCGAACAGCAGCACGAACGGGTTGTCGAGCAGGGCGATCTGCTTGTCCGGGTTGTTGATGAAGTACGGCGACAGGTAGCCACGGTCGAACTGCATGCCTTCGACGACATCCAGCTCGTTGGCCAGGGACTTGCCGTCCTCGACGGTGATGACGCCTTCCTTGCCGACCTTTTCCATGGCATTGGCGATGATGTCGCCGATGTCGGCATCGGAGTTGGCCGAGATGGAGCCGACCTGAGCGATTTCCTTGGAGGTCGTGCACGGCTTGGAGATGCCTTTCAGTTCCTCGACGGTGGCGGCAACGGCCTTGTCGATGCCGCGCTTCAGATCCATCGGGTTCATGCCGGCGGCGACGTACTTCATGCCTTCGCGGACGATGGCCTGGGCCAGCACGGTGGCGGTGGTAGTACCGTCACCGGCGATGTCGGAGGTCTTGGAAGCAACTTCCTTGACCATCTGGGCACCCATGTTGGCGAACTTGTCCTTCAGTTCGATTTCCTTGGCGACGGAAACGCCGTCCTTAGTCACGGTCGGACCGCCGAAGGAACGCTCGAGCACGACGTTGCGGCCCTTGGGACCGAGGGTGATCTTGACCGCGTCGGCCAGGAGGTTGACGCCATCGACCATGCGGGCGCGGGCGGAATCACCGAATTTGACTTCTTTTGCTGCCATTTGATAGCTCCTGAAAAATGGTTCTGTTGAGATCGAGCGAAGCGATTACTTCTGCACGACACCCATGATGTCTTCTTCACGCATGACCAGGATTTCCTGGCCATCGACCTTGACGGCCTGGCCGGCGTACTTGCCGAACAGCACGCGATCGCCGACCTTGACGTCGAGCGCGATGCGATTGCCAGCGTCGTCGCGCTTGCCCGGGCCAACGGCCAGGATTTCGCCCTGATCGGGCTTCTCACCGGCGGAATCGGGGATGACGATGCCGGAAGCGGTGGTGCGCTCGGCTTCAATGCGCTTGACAATCACGCGGTCGTGCAAAGGACGGATATTCATATAGCGGACTCCTGAACAATGAATAGAGAGTTACAACAAACTGAAATGGGTCGGACCGGACAGAAGCGGCGCCGAGACCGGAACGGGAACGGTTATTAGCACTCCCCGTCGGCGAGTGCTAATAATAGGGGCCACCCCGGGCGATTTCAAGAGCCGGATTGCAATTTCGTTGCCGGCTCCAGCTCAAGGCGCCACGCAAACAGGTCGCCGGGCAATATCGGCGGCTTGCTTCCGGCCGCCACCGGGTTATACAAACAGAATTTTGTCTGGGCTCACATCCGTTCCTCGCCAAAGATTTCACGCTGTTTCGCCGACTTCGCTCTTGGCTTAGAATGAGCCGCTCCATTTTCGTCAAGCTGGGGCCAACCCACTCCAGCTCACATTCCGACATCGGTGATCCCATGAAAAACAATCAACCCGTCACGCAGCGCGAGATTCCATTCCCGCCCAGCACTTGTCCGGTGTCGCGGACCGATCTCAAAGGCATCATCACCTATGCCAATGACGCCTTCGTCAATCTCAGTGGCTTCTCCCGCGAGGAGTTGATCGGCAAGAACCACAACATCATCCGTCACCCGGACATGCCGGAAGCCGCCTTTCAGGATCTGTGGACGACGATCAAATCTGGCCTGCCGTGGCGTGGCTTGGTCAAAAACCGCTGCAAGAACGGCGATTTTTACTGGGTTGAAGCCCTCGTCGCGCCGCTGAAGAAAAATGGCCAGATCACCGGCTATGTGTCGGTGCGCGCGCCAGCCCCGCGCGACAAGCGCAGCGCCGCCGAAGCCGCCTACGCGGCGGCCGGCCAGCACGGGGCGCTACCGACCAGCGGCCGGCGCAGCCTGACGCTGCGCTTCCGCCTGTGGTCGGTGATGCTGGTCCTGGCCGCCTTGGTGGCCATCGTCGGTTTCGTCGGCCTGGCCGGCCAGAAGAACGCCAACGACGAACTCAATGCGATCTACAACAACAACATGGGGCCGGCCAATGCCGTCAACCGGGCCATGTTCCTGCTGGCCGACAACCGAGCGCAGATCATGTTGAGCCTGCAGCACGACCCTACCAATACCGGCTCCAGGCTGCACGAGCATCCGGTGTCGATGCACATGGACAACATTGCGAAAAACCGTACGGAACTCGATAGCCTGTTCCAAACGCTCAAGGCAGCGGCGCTCACCGACAACCAGAAAACCCTGTTCGAGAAATTTGGGAATACCCGCGCCCGCTTCGCCAATGAAGGCATCGACGGTACCCGCGATCTGGTCATGGAAGGCAAGTACAACGATGCCTACGTATCCCTGCAGCGCAATATCAACCCGCGCTACGCCGAAATGCAGCGCGACGGCCAGGCGCTGATCGACGATCTGGTCAGCCAGGCCAAGGTCCGCTACGCCGAGGCCACGGCGAATTATCAGCGCGGTCTCAATCTGAACATCGGCCTGCTGGTCGTCGCGCTGCTGCTCGCCATCGGCGGCGGCGCCTATCTGGTCGCCGCCATCGTCGGTCCGCTACGTAAGGCCATGGCCTGCTTCGAGGCTATCGCCGAGGGCCGCCTGACCGACGACATCGATATCGGTGGCCGTGACGAAACCGGACTGCTGATGTGCAGCCTGGCGACCATGCAGGGCACGCTGAAGGCCATGCTCCACGAAATCGGCGGTGCCTCGAAGGCCATCGATGCGCGCAGCCAACAATTGGATGAACAAATGGCCCAGGTCACCGCCCAGTCCGAACAACAGCAGGCCAGCGTCGAGGGTGTCGCAGCGGCGACCGAGCAATTCAGCCAGTCGGTGCACGAAGTGGCGGCCAACGCCCAGGAGACGGCGACGGCGGCCCGAGATTCGCAGGACAAGGTCACCGCCAGCAATGCCAATATCAACCAGAGCATGGAAGCGACGACCCGCGTCGTCGAGGCGGTAACTACCTCGAATGCCACCATCAACCAGTTGAACCAGTCGATCGACAAGATCGGCGACATCACCCGCGTCATCGCCGACATTGCCAGCCAGACCAACCTGCTTGCCCTCAACGCCGCCATCGAGGCCGCTCGCGCCGGCGAACAAGGACGCGGCTTCGCCGTCGTCGCCGACGAAGTGCGCAAGCTGGCCGAGCGCACCACCACCTCGACCGCCGACATCAACGCCACGGTCAGCGAAATCCAGCAAGTCACGGCCCAGGCCGTGGCCAGCATGGACCTCGCCGCGCAGGAAGTGGAAACCGGCATCGGCAAGCTGCGCGAAAGCGTCGCCGGGCTTGAGGGCATCACCCAGTCGTCGAGCCAGGTCACGCTGATGGCCGGCCAGATTTCCGACGCCGCCCGCCAGCAAGGCGTGGCCAGCGAGGAAATGGCGAGTAGCATGCAGCAGATCACCGATCTGATCGAGCAGAACACCGGCGCCGCCCGCGAAGCCCGCCAGGCCGCCGACGAGTTGCTGCATACCGCGAACGAGCTCGACCAGTTGATCGCAGGCTTCGAGCTCTACCGCCGCTGACCGGTATTACCGCCCGGCTCTACAATGGGGGACTTCACGGTTCCCCATTTTCTTGCCATGTGCCTGACACAGTTGCCTCCACCACCCAGCCGCTCTTTGGCGGCATCGGCCGCATGAAGCGGCGGCTCTGCGCTCTCGCGCTCGGCCTGCTCGCCGTGCTGGCCCGCGCCGAGTTGCCGGCGCCGGTGTTGCAGGCGCTGGCGGCGGCGCAGATTCCACCGACCAGCGTCGCCGTCGTCGTGCAACCGGTCGATGCTCTGGCACCGCTCATCGAGCACAACGCCGCACAGGCGATGAATCCGGCCTCGGTGATGAAGTTGCTGACCACCTACGCCGCCCTCGACCTGCTCGGCCCGGCCCACGTCTGGCCGACCACGGCCTGGAGCGACGGGCCGCCGGCCAACGGCGTGCTGGCCGGCAATCTCTACTTGAAAGGCAGCGGCGACCCGCGCTTCGCCATCGAGCACCTGTGGGTCCTGCTGCGCCAGTTGCGCGTGCGCGGCATTGAACGCATCGACGGCGACATCGTGCTCGACGCCAGTGCTTTCGCACCGCTCGATTTCGACCCGGCGGCCTTCGACAACAAACCGATGCGTCCCTACAACGTCGGCCCCAGCGCACTGCTGATCAATTTCCAGGCCCTGCGCTTCACGCTACAGCCGGTCGATGGTCTGGTCCGGATACTGCAGGAAACGCCGAGTGACGGCCTGCGTGTCGACAACCGTCTGCGCTTGGTCGCCGGCCCTTGTCCCAGCGATTGGAAAGATCGCATCACCCTGCGCCTGCAACCCGAACGCGGCGGCCAACGCTTGGAGATCGCCGGTAGCTACGCCGCGCTGTGCGGCGAACGCGCGCTCCACCTGGCGCCGCTGCCGCCGGCCGAGCAGGCTAGCGGCCTGATCCGTGCGCTGTGGCGCGAACTTGGCGGCACACTGCACGGCACCATCCGCAGCGGCCGCCTACCGCCGGCGGCGACGCCGCTGGCCCGCCACGAATCGGCGCCACTGGCCGAGATCGTCCGCGACATCAACAAATTCAGCAACAACGTGATGGCCCGCCAGTTGTTCCTCAGCCTCGGCGGCGAGCCCGAGGGCAACGGCCCGCCGGCTACCACCGAACGGGCCGGCCAGCGCCTAGACGAATGGCTGGCCCGGCGCCGGCTTTCTTTCCCCGAACTGGTGGTAGACAACGGCTCCGGCCTATCGCGCCGCGAGCGCATCAGCGCCGCCAGCCTTAACCGGCTGCTGCTCGATGCCTGGCGCCATCCGCTGATGCCAGAATTCATCGCCAGCCTGCCGCTGACCGGTATCGACGGGACCATGAAGAAGCGCCTCAATGGCGCTTCCCCAGCCGGCCGCGCCCACATCAAAACGGGCACGCTCGATGGCGTCAAGGCGGCCGCCGGCTATGCTCTCGATGCCAGCGGCCGCACCCTCGCCGTGACCGTGCTGATCAACGACCCGCGCGCTAACGCCGGCACGCCGGCCATCGATGCGCTGCTGACCTGGGTCGCCGAAGGGCGGGGCCAACCGTGAACGATGCCGTCTTTCCTGGCGATCACTTCGCGGCGACCGGCCTCAACCACCAGCACATCTTCGCCCTCGCCGACCTACCGGCCGACCTGCGAACCGGCTTACAACCGCAGCCGGACGAACAGCGGCTGATCCTGCTCGGCCATGCCGGACGCCAGCTATGGGACTGCGTACAAGCGGCCGGCACTGGTGGCCAACATCCGATCGACGACTATTGCCGGCAAACCATCGCCCGCCTCTTTGCCGAGCACCTGCCCGGCCATCGCTACCGCTTGCTCTACCCAGGTAAGGCGCCGGTCAACTTGCAAGCACTTGGCAAACTGGCCGGCTGGCACCATACCTCACCGTTCATGGTCGGCATCGATGCGAAATGGGGCAGTTGGTTCGCCTACCGTGCGCTCATTCTGTGCACTGCCGATTTTCTTCCAACGCCGGCCATTGAACGACGCAACCCCTGCCTCAGCTGCCATAGCCAGCCGTGTATCGCCGCCTGCCCGGCCGAAGCCGCTGGCGATCCCTTCCGCCTCGACCGCTGCATCGACGAGCGGCTGCGCCCCGGTTCGCCCTGCGCCTACGGCTGTCCGGCGCGCAACGCCTGTCCAGTCGGCGCCAAACATCGCTACGCCGAGACGCAGATTCGCCACAGCTATGCGCAGTCGCTGCCGATGCTACACCGGTGGCGTCAGTCGCCCCCAGGCTGAAGCCTGAAGTCTCCTCGCTACGAGTTTGGGGCGCCTACGGCGTCTCAGTAAGACTTGTGGCTACGGCTGCTCTTACGCTCAACCCGTGGTCAGAGACCGACCGGCTGCACGCCGGACAACGCGATCCAACCGCGCGCAACGCGGTAACCCACCCACAGCCCGAGCAGAACGATCAGAATCCAGGCCAGCGGAATACCGATCAGTGTGATGATCAACAAGCCATAGACCATCAGCCACAGGAAGGTGAACCAGAAGGTACGAATCTGCCAGCGGAAATGGCTTTCCAGCCAAGTGCCATTGGCGTCGCCGCGCTTCAGGTAATTGAGAAAGACAGCGATCAGCGACGGCAGACCGAAGACGAAGCCGCCGGCGACGGTCGCCGACGAGGTCACGCCGACGACCACCGCCACGGCGTGCAGGCCATAGATGAGGTGAGTCAGTTGCACCAGCGATGGGCGCACCCCCTGGAGATCGGCCGGCAGCGGGTTATTCATGAGTTGTCCTCCGTCAGTTTTTTGCGGAAACAGCGGACTACAGCCCCAGTTCCCCCCACAACGCGTCGACGCGGGTCTTGACTGCATCATCCATGACGATAGTCCGGCCCCATTCACGGCTGGTCTCGCCCGGCCACTTGTTGGTGGCGTCCAGCCCCATCTTGGAGCCGAGGCCGGCGACCGGCGAGGCGAAGTCGAGGTAGTCGATCGGCGTATTGTCGACCAGCGTCGTATCACGCGTCGCGTCCATGCGTGTCGTCAGCGCCCAGACCACTTCCTTCCAGTCGCGAATGTCGATGTCGTCATCGACGACGATGATGGTCTTGGTGTACATGAACTGGCGCAGGAAGCTCCAGATGCCGAACATGATCCGCTTGGCGTGCCCCGGGTACTGCTTCTTGATCGACACGATGGCCATCCGGTAGGAGCAACCCTCCGGCGGCAAATAGAAATCGACGATCTCGGGGTACTGCTTCTGCAGCAGCGGCACGAACACTTCGTTCAGCGCCACGCCCAGCACAGCCGGCTCGTCGGGCGGCTTGCCGGTATAGGTGCTGTGGTAGATCGGATCGCGGCGCAGGGTAATGCGCTCGATGGTGAATACCGGAAACTCGGCCTGCTCGTTGTAGTAGCCGGTGTGGTCGCCGTAGGGGCCTTCGAGCGCCGTCTCACCGGGGTGAATGACGCCTTCGAGCACGATCTCGGCTGTCGCCGGCACCTGTAGCGACGAACCCAGGCATTGGGTCAACTCGGTCTTGCTGCCGCGCAGCAGGCCGGCGAACTGGTATTCGGACAGCGTGTCGGGTATCGGCGTCACCGCCCCAAGAATGGTCGCCGGGTCGCAGCCGAGCACCACAGCGACGGGGAAGGGTTGCCCCGGATGGGCCAACTGGAAGTCGCGGAAATCCAGCGCGCCGCCGCGATGGGGCAGCCAGCGCATGATCACCTTGTTCGGCCCGAGTACCTGCTGGCGGTAGATGCCGAGATTCTGCCGGGCCTTGTGCGGCCCCTTGGTCACCACCAGCCCCCAGGTAATCAGCGGCGCGATGTCGCCCGGCCAGCAGTGCTGGACCGGTAGCCGTGCCAAGTCGACGTCCGTGCCTTCCCAGACGATCTCCTGGCACGGCGCCGAGGAGACCTTCTTCGGCGTCATGTTGAGCACCTGCTTCAGTACCGGCAGCTTGTCCCAAGCATCCTTCAGCCCCTTGGGCGGCTCCGGCTCCTTCAGGAATGCCAAGAGCTTGCCGACCTCGCGCAGGGCTTGCACCGATTCCTCGCCCAGGCCCAGCGCGACGCGGCGCGGCGTGCCGAACAGGTTGGTCAGCACCGGCATGTCATGCAGGCGCCCCCCAGTCGTCGCCTGCTCGAAAAGCAGCGCCGGGCCGCCGGCACGCAACACGCGGTCGCCGATCTCGGTCATTTCGAGATGGGTGTCGACCGCCGTGCCGATGCGTTTCAGTTCGCCGCTCTTTTCCAGTTGCGACAGGAAGTCGCGCAAGTCGCGGTATTTCATCGAATGCGGTAGGAATAATGGCAAGCGACGCAGGTACTGGTCAGCGCAGGCAGCAGAGACATGGCCTTGACGCGATCGCCGGACTTGGCGGCGGTGGCGAATGCGCTGGCCGCCCGGTGGCCATCCATGCCAATGGCGTGCATGGCCGGCGGCATGTTCGGACCGGGGCGGGCCTCGAAAGGCTTGTCGCGATGTCTGCCCATGGTCGACAAACCGAGCCGCGTTTCGGCGACCTCGGCCGCCTCCTTGAGCTTATCGGCAGCAAGCAGCGACAGAATTTCGTTCAACGCCGCCATGTTGTCGAGCATCTCTAGGCGCAGCACTTCCTGCGCCGGTGCCGGCAAAGTAGCGAGTTGCCGTGCGTCCTCGGCCGCGGCGACCGAGCACAGGGAAAAAAGAGCAATGGCCAAGGTGCGCATCAGTTCCTCCAATTGCCGATCAGGTAATCGATGACGATGCCGGCGAAAATCACGCCGCCGACCCAGTTATTGTGCAGGAAAGCCTTGAAGCAGGCCATTCGCTCGCGCTTCCGAATCCAGGTGTAATGTACGCCGATGATGCCGGCGGCGACGGCCAGCCCAACATAAAACGGCCAGCCACGCAGCAGCGTCCAGCCGATGCCAGCGATGATCGCCAGCATCGCCGCGTAGCACAACATCACCGCCACCACATCGAAACGGCCGAAAGTGATGGCCGAGGTCTTGATGCTGATTTTCAGGTCATCATCGCGGTCGACCATCGCGTACTCGGTATCGTAGGCGAGTGACCAGAAGACGTTGGCCAGCAGCAGCCACCAGGCCTCGGCCGGCACCGTGCCGAGCTGCGCCGCGTAGGCCATCGGGATGCCGAAACCGAAGGCGACGCCGAGGTAGGCCTGAGGAAGGGCGAAGAAACGCTTGGTGAAAGGATAGCTGATGGCCAAAAACAGCGCCGGCAGCGACAACCAGATCACCAGCGGCCGGCCGAGCGCCAACACCAGCGTGAAAGCCATCAGGCAAAGCACGACAAACAGGATCAAGGTCTCACGCTCGCTAACCCGGCCAGCGGTCAGCGGGCGCTCGCGGGTGCGCTCGACATGGCGGTCGAACTCGCGGTCGGCGTAGTCGTTGATGACACAACCGGCCGAGCGCATCAGCACCGTGCCGAGCAAGAATACCCAGACCACCGGCCATTCCGGCCGGCCGCCGGCCGACAGCCAAAGCGCCCATAAGGTCGGCCATACCAGCAACAGGATGCCGATCGGCTTGTCCAGCCGCATCAGCCTCTCGTAAAGATCGGCTCTCTCCTTGACTGCCAGCCAGTTCATCATGCCCTCCCTTCTTGCCCCGTCTGCGCGCGCTGCACCTGCTGCCAGGCCAGCACCGCCTGCCCGGAATGGGCCAGGATGGCCTGGTAGCGCTCGGCCGGCAAAGCATGGCGCAACGAGGCGAACAATTGCTGCGTGCCTTCCTGGGCTTGCGCGCTCGCGCCATTGGGAGCAGCCAGCAGCGCCATCTGAATACTGGCCAAGGCGTCAGCCAACAGGCGCCAGCCGAGTTCCGGCATCTGTTCGTTGAGACCGAGCATCAGACTGCCCAGCGGGCGGACGATGGCCTCGACCTGGGCAGTCGTCTCACAGGCGGCCATGGCATGCCATAGCGCGAGATGGATGGCACGGCGCAGTTCGATCTTGAAATCGATGGCCGCTGCCTCGCAATCGTTGAGGGTAGCGAAATATTGCTGGAAACGGGCATCGGCGGCGGCGTCGAGGCGGTTGCGCAGACTGCCGAGCAAGGCGCTCAAGGGCGGGATGGCGGCCAGTTGGAAAGCCTGGGTATAGGCTAGCCCCCACTGATCGAGGCCGCTGACCAGCAGAGCCAGACGCAGCGCCCGGGCGGCCTCGTCGCCGCCGGCCCGGCTCCAATTGAAGCAGCGCTCGGCGACCTCGCCGAGAACAACGGCATCGCGCTCGCCATCCGGTTCGACGGCCAGGCGGAAAATCCCGGCGAAGACATCCTGGGCCATCCGCGCGGCCAGCCGCTGAAGGTCGGCATCGGCCAAGTCGGCCAAGGAATCAACGGGAATCGGGGCGGCGGTGCTCATGGCGGATCGGCGGGTAAAGCCATTATTCTAGCGGCCCCGGCGACGACGCGCCCGAATGGTGCCCGACTCGCCGCTGCTATTTCCGCTCGCCGCGCAATTCGCTGACCTGCACCCGCAGCGCCTCCGGCGTCGCCGCCGCGGGATCGACGGGCAGCCCGGCGCGCAATTCGATCGGGGCGAAAAAACCGCGGCGGAACGGCCGCTGCATCGCCGCGCCGTCGATACGCGAGAAGAAACTACCCCACAGCCCGGACAATGCCAACGGCACCACCGGCACCGGGTCGGCGGCGAGGATGCGGTCGATGCCGGGACGGAAAGGCTGAAGTTCGCCGTCGGGGCTGATGCCGCCCTCCGGGAAGATCGCCACCAGTTCGCCGTTCTTGAGCGCCTGGGAGACGGTGGCGAAAGCCTCCTCCATGCGCGCCGGGTCCTCCTTGGCCGAGGCCATCGGAATCGCGCCGCCGTGGCGGAGCATGAAACCGATCAGCGGCTTATCGAAAAAGCGCTGATCGATGACGAAACGGATCGGTCGCTGCACGGCGCCCATCAGGATCACCGTGTCGACAAAACTGACGTGGTTGGCGACCAGCAGCGCTGGCCCCTCCTCGGGAATGTGTTCCAGCCCCGCGCAGCGCAGGCGGTAGGCAGCCTTGACCAGCAGCCAAGCGATGAAGCGCAACAGGAATTCCGGCACCAGCTTGTAGATGTAGATCGCCACCAGCGCGTTGAGCAACGCCGCGACGCCGAACAGCGCCGGGATCGACAGCCCGGCATCCAGTAGGGCGACGGCGCCCAGTGCACCGATGACCATGAACAGCGCATTGACAATGTTGTTGGCGGCGATGACGCGGGCGCGGTGGCTGGCCTCGCTGCGCGTCTGCACCAGCGCGTACAGCGGCACGATGAAGAAGCCGCCGAAGACGCCGAGCATCATCAGATCGAACAGCACCCGCCAGACCGCCGCGTGGCCGAGCAGTTCCACCAGTCCGTGCGGGACGGTGGCGGCCAAACCGACCGGCGAGGCGAAGTAGAGATCGATGCCAAACAGCGTCAGGCCGATCGAGCCAAACGGCACCAGGCCAATCTCGACGCGCTTGCCGGACATCCGCTCGCAGAGCAGCGAGCCGATGCCGATGCCGACCGTGAAAATCGCCAACAGCACCGTCACCATCGTTTCACCGCCGCCCAGCACGTCCTTGGCATAGGCCGGGAACTGGGCGAGGAATAACGCGCCGTACAGCCAAAACCACGAAATGCCGAGAATCGACAGGAACACCGTGCGGTTGCCGCGGGCGAAAGCGATGTTGCGCCAGGTTTCCGACAAGGGATTGAGGTTGATCGACAGTTCCGGCACCGGCGCCGGTGCTGGTGGAATGCCCCGGCTGGTCAGGTAGCCCGCTGCCGCGACGACGAAACCGCCAGCGGCGATCCAGGCCGGATGCTCGACTGAGCCGGCGAGCAGACCACCGGCCAGGGTACCGACCAGGATGGCGATGAAGGTGCCGGCCTCGATCAGCGCATTACCGCCGACCAGTTCATCGGTACGCAAATGCTGCGGCAGGATGGCGTACTTGACCGGCCCGAATAGCGTCGAATGCAGACCGAGCAGGAACAGCGCCGCCATCAGCGCCGGGAAGCTGTGGAGGAAAAACCCGGCGGCGGCGATCACCATGATCAGCATTTCCAGCACCTTGACCAGGCGCGAGAGGCGCGCTTTGTCGTACTTGTCGGCCAGTTGCCCGGCGGTGGCCGAGAACAGGAAGAAAGGCAGAATGAAGATGCCCGCCGCGACGCTCCCCAGCAGTTCCGGCTTGATAGCGGTCCATTGCGCCGCATGGAAGGTCAGCAGCACGATCAGCGCGTTCTTGAACAGATTGTCGTTGAAGGCCCCGAGAAACTGGGTAACGAAAAGAGGGGCGAAACGCTTTTGCTTGAGAAGGCCGAATTGTCCGCTCATGACCGGTCACCTGCGAAAAAGGGGCGGGTAGCGAACACCGCCGGAGAAAAGGAATGCCCCTGCCAGTTGAGCAGGCGCTTGTGTACGAAATCGAAAAGCAGCGGGTTGTGCTGGCGCAATGTGTCGAGATCGCCGACCGCCGCTTTCGGCAGCAGCCCCTGGCGCGCCAGCGCGGCCGGCGAAATCAGCGGCAGAATGCCCGGCAACGGGTAGTCGGAACCGTGCAACAGGCGCTCATGCAAATCTTCGCGTTCGAGCAACGTGCGGATCACGGCGGCCTTGCGGTTGCGCAGCGTGATCGCCGATATGTCACCGTGCAGCAACTCCTTGGCGCGCGGCTCGGCCATGACTTTGAGGAAGAGGTCGAAGCTCGGCCGGACCTTGCCGTCATCGTCGATATCCTTGCCTATCGTCGCGCAATGCGCGACCACCACCCGGACCCCGGCATCAAGCGCCCGACGCAGCCGCAGCGGATTGCCGAAGGCCTGCGTATCACTGCCTTTGACCGCCTTTTCCTCGCCGCAATGGACGATCAGCGGCGTACCGGTAGCGGCGAGCACGCGATAGAAGGGGTCGCACTTGGCATCGGCCGGGTCCATGCCCTGCGCCGCCGGCAGCCACTTGACGGCGCGAGCGCCGTCGGCGATCGCCTGGCTCAGATCGTCGACCGCCGTCGCATGGTAGGGATGCAGCGAAGCCACCCACTCGAAGCGCTCCGGAAATTCCCGCGCCATCTTGGCTGCCCAGGCATTCGGCACGTAGAAGGCGGAACGCTCGGGATGGGCCTGCCCGGCACTATCGTGAAAGCGAGCGAAAGCGAAGAGCATGACCTTGAAACCCTCAGGCATCGCATCGCACAGGTTGAGCAGGCGCGCCACGTAAGCGGTATCGACGGCCCCCGGCGCATCGTGGGCACAGCCGGCGTTCATGTAGAACAGCCGCTGGGCGAAATGCAGCGGATGCAGCCACGAGGAAAGCTGCGGCCCGAGCTCGATGCCGCTGCCACCGTCGCCGATGCCGGCCAGATGGACGTGGCAATCCCACAATTGCTCCGGATCAATGCCCGCCCACGCCTGTTTCAGCCACGGGCTGTCGAGCAAGCGGACCGGAATCGCCGCCCGGCAGGGATTGATGAGAATCGGTTTGGCCATGCTCAAACCGGCTGCCGAAAGCGCCGCGCCACCGGCGAGCAGGGCGAGAAAACGGCGGCGGGAGGGGTTGGAAGATGAGTTAATCGACATGTTCAGCCACCCTTTACTTGTCAAGTCGCAGTGTTACGGGGGCACCAGCCATGCCGGCCCGCTTGAGCCAGGCAAACAGGGAATCAGCCGTGATTGTTTCGATGCGATCGCTGTAGCGTTTTTCGTTCGGGTGATCGTCAAAGGCGATGTTGGCCTTGGTCATCCGCGCGCCCAGCCGGGTCAGCGCGCCGATTTCAAGAACCGCGGGTTGATAGCCCTTCAGTTTCAGCCAGGCTTGCGCCTGCTCGCGGTTGGCGACATCGGCGTCCATCGCCTCGGCAATGCTTTCCAGCACCCATTGGTTTGATTGCTGATAGCGGGTCGCCCACGGGTAACTCAGCATGTTATACGGCTTGGCGTGCATTTTGAGCGACTTGGACGGGTCGCCAATCAACGCCAGCAGCCGGGCCTGCACCGCCGGCGTCGGTACGACCCAGGCGACTTCGTAACGCCACAGATCGTCGAGCGTGAATTCGCCCAGCCCTTGGCGGTAAACCCCGGCTTCCGACGTGCCGCACTGGTTGAGTTTGTGCAACACGCGCCAGACCGGAGCGCCAGTGTCATCGACGCTGCGATAGACCATGCCGACATGCGAATAACGCTGCTTGTATTGGCTCAAATCCTGTCCCATCCGGGCAAGAATGACGACTTGAGTGCCATCCTGCTGATACTGGCTCTCCAGCGCCGTCCAGGTTTTTGCCGCAAGCTCCATGCTGCGCTCGACCATCTGCGCGGTCAGCGGCTTGTCCTCACAGGCGCGGCCCGCCTGGGCCGGCGTTCCCGGCAAAAGCCCGGCCGCGAGAAGGGCGACGGCAACGTAATGACGCATTTTCATCAGGACAGTTTTTCGTTATGCAGCAGTTTTTTGCCGATTTCATTGGGGATGAAGGCAATCGCCTGCCCCGCCGCCGACAGCACCACGCCGGCAGCGACGGTACTCGCCGTAATCACCGTGCCAACATCCATCGACACGCGGCCAGCCATCTGGCCGGTGACTTCGACGCTGACCCGCGCCCCGTCTGAAATTCGCTCCAGCATATAAACCGTTCCCTTGGCGCTGGCCTCGACGCCTTTAACCACCAGCATCGCGCCACCGACTGACAACACGGCAATTCCGCCCGACACCACGGCGCTGGGCGAGTTGTGGCCGCTGCTGTCGGCAACGGCGCTGGCCGCAACCACCACCGAAGCCACAGGCAACAGCGAGATATCCCTCGATGCTTCGCTTTGCGCGTGGACCATCGTTGAAAAGAACAGGCTGGCGGTTAAGGCTAATACGGCAAATCGTTTGTTCATGGTGTTTCTCCTTTGTATCGGACGGATTGCGGATTTCGATGAGCGTGGCTTACGCCGCTTCCGCCATCTGTTTCAGCGTCACGTAGTCGATCTTGCCGGTACCCAGCAGCGGCAAGGCGTCGACCTTCTGTATCTTGCGCGGCACGGCCAGTTCCGACAGGCCCAGTTCGCGCGCCTTGATCGCCAGCAGTTCGCGGTTCAGTTCGCCGTCGGTGGTGAACAGCACCAGGGCCTCGCCCTTGGCTGGATCGGGCTGGCTGGACGCGGCATGGGTCTGCGCCGGGGAAACGGCGACGGCCAGTTTCTCGACAACTTCCAGGCTGACCATCTCGCCGGCGATCTTGGCGAAGCGCTTGACCCGGCCGACGATCTTGACGAAGCCGTCGGCATCGATCTCGACCACGTCGCCGGTTTCGTACCAACCCTCGCCGAAAACCGATTCTGGCGGCTGCAATAGGCCCGGCTGGTCGGCCTTCAGGTAGCCGGCCATGACATTCGGCCCGTGCACGTGCAGGATACCGCCCTTGGCTATGCCCGGTACCGGCACCAAGCGGTGCTCGATGCCCGGCAACAGATTACCGACGGTGCCGGTGCGGTAGGCCATCGGCGTATTGACCGCCAGCACCGGCGCCGTTTCGGTCGCCCCGTAACCTTCGAAGATGCGCAAGCCGAATTTCTCGAACCATTCCCCACGTACCGCTTCGGACAGCTTTTCCGCCCCGGCAACGACATAGCGCAGGCGGTGGAAATCGTAGGGATGGGCAAAGCGGGCGTAGTTGCCGAGAAAGGTCGAGGTCCCGAATAGCACCGTGCAGGAACGGTCGTAGGCGAGTTCGGGGATGATTCGGTAATGCAACGGCGATGGATAAAGGAACAAGCCAGCGCCGGTCAGCACCGGCAGCAGCGCGCCAGCGGTCAGGCCGAAGGAATGGAAGATGGGCAGGGCGTTGAGTACCTTATCGTCGACCGAAAAATCGATCACCGCTCGAATCTGCGCGATATTGGCAAGAATCGCCCGGTGCGGCAGCACCACGCCCTTGGGCTTGCCCTCGGAACCAGAGGTAAACAACACCACGGCCGCCGCCTCCGGCGATACTGACAACTCGAAAGCACGCGGAAAATGGATCGCCCACAGCATCAGCCACAGCTTGTCGCCCAGGCCAATGCCATCGCGGATGTCTTCCAGATAATGCACCGCGACCCCTTGCAGCCCGGCCAGCTTATCGGTGAGCTTGGCTTGCTTGACGAAAGCGCGCGAGGTGACAACGACCCTCACCTCGGCAGCATCACAAGCGGCCTGCATGGCCTCGACGCCGGCGGTGTAGTTGAGCATCGCCGGCACGCGCCGGCGGGCGCTGAGGCCGAAAATCAGGCCGATGGTCGGCACCAGGTTGGGTAGCAGCAGGCCGACTTTTTCTCCTGGCCGAGTCAGGCGCTCGACCTGGCGGCCGAGAATCAGCGCCATTTTCAGCAAGTCATTGTAGGAATACTCGATCTGTTTCACGTCCTCGAGCAGCCGGCGGCGGCGGCCGAAAATCTCGGCCGCATCGCACAGCGCGCCATACAGCGTCTGCTGCGGGCGCGAGGCGAAAATCATCTCCTGCATTAGCTTGCGCATTTGCTCACCGGCCCGGCGCCGCCGCCGCTTGGCGGTGGCCGCCTCGGGCATCGGGAAATGCACCGCCGGCAGCACGGTCAGGCGGATTTTCGGGAAAATCTCCTTCGGGTACTTGCCGGACAAGCGCGAGAAATAAGAGCGCGAGGGACCGTCGAGGCGCACCGGAATCACCGTCGCGCCGGTCTTGGCGGCGACGAAGGCCGGGCCGTCGTAGACCTTCATCAACGAACCGGTCGAAGTGATCCGCCCTTCCGGAAAAATGACCACCGGCCGGCCGGACTCGATCATCCGGATGACCCGCTTCATGGCCATCGGGCTGGTCGGATCGACCGCTAGATAATCGACCTGCGACAGCAGCAGGCGGAACCAGAAATTGTTGGCAACGCCGGTATGCACCACGAAAACCGGATCGATCGGCAGAAACAGGCCGAGCAGCAGGCCGTCGAGAAAGGATTCGTGATTGGCGACGACCAGTAGCCGCGGCGACGAGAAATCCGACTGGCGGACATGGACATCGACACGAAACAACAGCATGGCCAGCCCCCGCAACAGAGGGCGGAGCAATTTGCGCATCAGGTGTTTTCCTTCAAGTAGTCGAGAACGTTGATGAAAGTAGACTCAAGCACTGCCCGATCGATCCAGAACCAAATCTCCCTGCCGATCTTCTCGGAAGCCAGCACCCCGGATTCGTGCAGCACTTTCAAATGGTGCGAGACGGTCGAGCGCGCCAGCGTCGACACCTCGGCGATCTGCCCGACGTTAAGGCGCTCGCCCGGCTCGAACAGCAGCAGAATGCGCTGGCGATGCTCATCGCCCAGCGCCAGGAAAATCCGCGACATGGCTGTCCATTCGGGAGGAATGGCTCGGGTGTAGTTCGTTTTCATATCGACAATGGTAGTTATGTCGATATGTTTGTGTCAACCATGAAAAGGTGGATTTTTTCAACCGCGCGCCAGTGCCAGATAGCACTACGATTTTGGCGTCCATAACCGGCCAACTTACCTTTCCATTCTTGAACAGGAAAAGGGTAGCGGCCGCCCGTGCCTTGGCGGGTTTTAGACGGGCCGTCCGTCCGCGCGGTTAATGCGCAATGCCTCGAACTGTAGGTCGAAACGCGCCAAGTATTTACGCAACCGGTCGGCATCATTGCTCTGTTTCTTTTCCGTGCGCGAGACGGCAAAGAGGCGACGGCCGGCTTCCGAGAGATGATTGCTGCGACGACAAATATCGATGACCGTATTGAGTTGGCAACGGTCGAAAAGATCCAGTTCACTGGCGCTTGGCCCCAGCACCTCTGTGCACAAATCAGCGGAAGGCGCTTCAAGCCAGGTCTGACCCAGGCGCGCAATCTCTTCGTCAACATCGGTTTCGGTGATACGCCCGGATTTCGCCAAAATCACCATGCGTGTCACCGAGGCACCCAGTTCGCGGAAATTTCCGCGCCAGGGTGCATTTGGCGACGTGGCAAAAGCAAGGTAACACCGCCGAGCCTCGACATTGAAGCGAACCTGCTGGCCCTGCTCGGCGGCGAAACGCTCCAATTCATAATCCAGATTGGGCGCGATGTCCTCTGGACGGCCGGCAAGGCCGGGCAGATCGAAGGTCCACAAATTGATGCGGGCGTAGAGATCTTCGCGGAATTTGCCCTGCCGCACCCATTGACGCAGGTCGCGGTGGGTTCCGGCGATCAGTTGAAAATCGCTGCTCGCTTCCTGATCGCTGCCAAAGGGGAAAAAGCGCTTTTCCTCGACGGCTTTCAGCAGCATGGCTTGTTCGTCGAGACCCAGTTCACCGATTTCGTCGAGAAAGAGCAAGCCGCCGTCGGCCGAACGCAAGAGGCCGGGACGCTCCTGCTGGGCGCCGGTAAAAGCGCCCTTGCTGTGGCCGAAAAGCGTGGACATCGCCGAATCGCCGCGCAAGGTGGCGCAATTGACTTCGATGAAACGCCCCTTGAGTTGCTGGCGCTGGCGCTTCAACTCGAAAACGCGGCGAGCGAGAAAGGATTTGCCGGCGCCGGTCGGGCCGACCAGCAGAATCGGCGCGCGCGAGCGGCCGGCAACCTGCTCGATCTGCTCGATCATCCGGTTGAAGGCCGGGTTGCGGGTGGCGATGCCGGATTTGAGAAAGGACAGGCTGTCGTCACGCTCGCGGGCAAAGCGCTGGGCAATCCGGTCGTAACGCGACAAATCGAGGTCGATGATCTCGTAACTGCCGACACTATTGGCGATGTCCTTCTTGCGCGGTGGCGAGGTTTGCAGCAGGCGGGCCGGCAGGTAACGCGCCTCGGCCAGCAGAAACCAGCAGATCTGCGCCACATGGGTGCCGGTGGTGATGTGGATCAGGTAATCCTCATTCTCCGTGTCGAAGACATAGCCGTGCGCGAGATCATGCAACGCGGTATAGACCTCCTCGAAATCCCAGGGATCGCGCAGCTCCATTTCCAGACGCTTGAACGTCGTTTCCGGCGAAATGCGGGCAATGTCGTTGCCGACGCGCTCGGCCAGCCCGCGATTCCGGGCGTCGTGGATCAGTTCGAGGCGATGGACGACGAAATCTTCCTGCTGGCACAAGGCGACCGTCGGCCGCCATTTATCCCAGCGAGCGCTGCCCTTGCCGGCATAGTCGAGCTGGGTGCCGAGAAAGCCGATGACAACCGTCTTGGTCATGGTGATATTAGAAATTTGGATAAATCACTATAGCAAATAATCGTAAAACCCGGATTGGCCTTTACTGGCGATAACGACAATCGTTGAAAATTCAATGGGTTAAAAGAAGCCCGCCAAGCTGGCATGGCTCTCGCTAATCGATAGCCATCGCCGACTTGAGGCAAGGCCGACGGGCAAGGGGTTCGAACCTCGCCGGTGCGGTGGAATCAGGAGTCTTCCGGTCATTCCGCCGTATGCCGCCGTCGCGGGGAAGCGATAAGGAGATGCCAGGCGGCTCGCTCGGGTTCGATTCCCGTTCATCTCACCACTGGATAGCTCAGTTGGGTAGAGCAACCGTCTCATAAACGGTCTGTCGCGGGTTCAACTCCCGCTCCAAAACTGTCCTGTCACGACAGTGTTGATTGCAGTACCCCGCCGGCTGCGGGTGGCGCGAGCGCCCGCCGCCGGTCTGGCCCGAGGCGCGGTTCGCTTGGGCGGCAAGGTTTGCGCTGCCGGGGCACGGAATTTGGCAAAACAGCGCCAATGCCCGCTGCTCTGGAGCCAAGCCTCCCCGCCGGAGCCAATCGCAGCCGCCGCCAGACCGGCGCAAGCCGGCAAGTTGATGATGAATAAATGACGACGAAGGAGAAGAAAATGTTGAAGCGTTTTATCGTGAAAAAGAATGAACGGGCCGCCCTGCTGCGCAATGGCGATTTCGAGCGCATCCTGAATCCGGGCCGTCACTTCTTTTTCGACCCGTTCGGCGAATTGTCGCTGACCGTCTGGGAAACCGACGAGCCGATGCTCGACACCGACGTGGTCGATTACCTGCGGCAGAACGATCCGGCCGAGGCCGAGCGGCATTTCTTCTGTATGGAACTGACCGAGGATGAGGTTGGGCTGCGTTACGAAAACGACGTGCTGGTTGAAATCCTGCCCCCGGCTTCCCGGCGTTTCTTCTGGCGCGGCCTGACCGCCCAGCGTCTGGAAAAGGTCGATTTGCGCGCCGGCGCCGCGTTGCCGGCGGAGATGGTGAAACGCCTGCTGCAACCGTCGCTGCGTGGCCGTCCGGTGCTGGGATTGAACGGTGTGTTCATCGCCCCGGTGCCGGCTGGCCATGTCGGCCTGCTGTGCATCGACGGCGTGCAGCAGCCGTTGCTGTCTCCGGGAGTGAGCGCCTACTGGCGTTTCAACCGCGACCTGCAATGGGAACTGGTTGATACGCGCTGGCAGACGCTGGAAGTGAGCGGCCAGGAAATTCTGACCCGCGACAAGGTCGGCCTGCGCATCAACCTCGCCGCCACCTGGCGCTTCGCCGACGTGATTGGTGCTTTCGCCAAGTTGGCCAAGCCGGCCGAGCATCTATACCGCGAGCTGCAATTCGGCCTGCGGGCGGCGGGCGGCACGCGCAACCTCGACGAGTTGCTGGAAAACAAGCAGTCGATCGATGTCGCGGTCGCCGAGCATATCGCCCGCAAACTGGCCGGCTTCGGCCTGGATATTGGCGGCATCGGCGTCAAGGACATCGTGTTGCCGGGCGATATGAAGGTCATCCTGGCCCAGGTGGTCGAGGCCGGAAAGGCTGCCGAAGCCAATGTGATCCGTCGGCGCGAAGAAACTGCGGCAACGCGGTCGCTGCTGAACACCGCCAAGGTCATGGAGGACAATCCGGTCGCCTTGCGCCTGAAGGAACTGGAGACGCTGGAGCGGGTAGCGGAGCGCATCGACCGCATCTCGGTCTTCGGCGGACTGGATCAGGTGTTGAACGGGTTGGTCACGCTGGCGAAGTAAGAAGGCCAGCATTCAGGAACATGGGTACGAACGCGAAATGGCGAGCGGCCGGTAAACGAGTGACGAAACCGGTGAAGGGTAAAACCGACAGCTTTGGCGGAGAGCGGTATTTGAGGATGCAGTCCTGGGGTCTGCGTAAGGTTCCAGTTATGGCGCGCGTTTAAAGCTTCTCCGCACATCGGAGTAATGCCCGATGGCGGCTTACTGCGGGTTCGAGTCCCGCCGTGCCCACCATATGGCCCTGGCCGCTATCATCGCGGCCAGGGCGGGAAGAAAGGAATGAAATGAGCTATCAAGTTCAAGAAACCGGCAACGGCAAGCCGATCAAGATGTGGACCGAGGGCGTTCCGGTCGAGGACGATGCCCGCAAACAACTGATGAACACGGCAACCATGCCCTTCATCTTTCGTCACCTGGCAGTGATGCCGGATGTGCACCTGGGCAAGGGTTCGACCATCGGCAGCGTGATTCCGACCCAGGGCGCGATCATCCCGGCCGCTGTTGGCGTCGATATCGGCTGCGGCATGATGGCTGCCTGTACGAGCCTCCATGCAGGCGATCTACCCGATCATCTGCACGGTTTGCGCACGGCGATCGAGGCGGCGGTACCGCACGGGCGTACACCGCCTCGGCATAGCCACCGCGACAAGGGCGCCTGGGAGAATCCGCCGGCAGCCGTGGACGCCCAGTGGTCGGCGCTATTGCCGGGGTTCACGCGCATCACCGAGAAATACCCGCGCCTGAAGAACACCAACAATCACAAGCACCTGGGAACGCTGGGAACCGGCAACCACTTCATCGAGGTTTGCCTGGATGAAGCCGACCGCGTCTGGTTCATGCTGCATTCCGGGTCACGCGGGGTGGGGAACGCCATCGGCAACCTGTTCATCGAACTGGCCCAGGCCGACATGCGCCAACATATCGCCAACTTGCCAGACAAGGATTTGGCCTACTTCGAGGAAGGTTCCGCGCATTTTGCCGATTACGTCGAGGCAGTCGGTTGGGCGCAGGATTACGCACACCGCAACCGCGTGGCGATGATGGCAAACGTCGTTGCCGCTGCTCGTCAGATCATCGCCAAGCCCTTTACGGTGGATGTCGAGGCGGTGAACTGCCACCACAATTATGTGCAGCGTGAAACCCATTTCGGCACGGATGTGCTGGTGACCCGCAAGGGGGCTGTGTCGGCGAAAAAAGGCGAACTGGGGATCATTCCCGGCTCAATGGGTGCGCGCAGTTACATCGTGCGCGGCCTGGGCAATGAGGAAGCCTTCTGTTCGTGCAGCCACGGTGCCGGCCGCACCATGAGCCGCAACGAGGCCAAGCGCCGGTTTTCGGTGGAAGACCAGATCAGGGCCACGGCCCATGTCGAATGCCGCAAGGACAGCGAGGTGATCGACGAAATTCCGATGGCCTACAAGGATATCGACGCCGTGATGCATGCCCAACGCGATCTGGTGGAAGTGGTGCATACGCTACGGCAAGTCGTCTGTGTAAAAGGATGAAGAAATGAATGAATGGGTGAAAGCAGGCAGGGTTCAAAGCGCCCACCCGATCGACCCAGAGGTACGCCAGCGGGTCATGCGAGCGCTCGCCGATATCGAGTCCGAGCATGACGTGACAGTGCTCTATGCCTGCGAATCCGGCAGTCGCGGCTGGGGCTTCGCCTCGCCCGACAGCGACTATGACGTTCGCTTTCTTTACGCGCATCGCCTGCCCTGGTATCTCGCCGTCGAGTCGCAACGCGACGTAATCGAACTGCCAATCAGTGATGAACTGGATGTCGGCGGTTGGGAGTTGCGCAAGGCATTGCGCCTGTTGCGCCGGGCCAACCCCGTACTGTTCGAATGGCTGGATTCGCCGGTGGTTTATCGGCAGGACGAGGCACTGACGGCGGATATCCGGCATATGGCGACGAAATGGTTTTCCGGAAAGCGTAGCCGTTATCACTACTTGGCCATGGCGCATAACAACTTCCGGGCTTATCTCCAGGGCGACAGCGTGCGCCTGAAGAAATATCTCTACGTGTTGCGCCCGCTGTTGGCGGTGCGGTGGATCGAGCAGGGACTCGGCCAACCGCCGATGCGTTTCGCCGATCTGGCCGAGCGCATGGTCGACGACGAAGCGCTGCTTGCCGAAATCAATGCGCTGCTGGCCATCAAGATGCGCTCCGGCGAGGCCGAATACAGTCCACGCTGGCCGCGCATCCATGCTTTCATCGAAGGGGAACTGGCGAGAAACGCGGTCGACTCCGATTACAAGAAGCCGGTCGGGGACAGTACGGAACTCGATGCCTTTCTGATGAAAACGGTATTGACCATCTCACAATGATCGACGATATGGAATGCTTGGAACTTGACGGCTCCCGTGGCGAGGGCGGCGGGCAGATACTGCGGACAGCCTTGAGCCTGTCGATGATTACCGGTACGCCGTTCGCCATGGATCGCATCCGCGCCGGCCGCAAAAACCCGGGGCTGCTCCGCCAGCATCTGACGGCCATACAGGCGGCACAAGCGGTGTGTGGCGCGGAGGTAGACGGTACATTTCCCGGATCGCGAACCTTGCGTTTCAAGCCGGGCACGATCCGCGCCGGCGATTATCGCCATGCCATCGGCTCGGCCGGCAGTTGCACACTGGTACTGCAAACGGTATTGCCAGCGCTGTGGTTTGCCGACGGCCCGAGCACGTTACGCATTACCGGCGGCACCCACAACCCGGCAGCGCCGCCGGCCGATTTCCTCATCCGCGCTTGGCAGCCGCTGCTGCAACGGATGGGCGTAACGGTCGATATCGAGTTGCTGCGTCATGGCTTCTACCCTGCCGGCGGTGGCGAATTGCTGGCCAGAACAGCACCGGTAACCCACTGGCAACCGTTACAACTTGAGACACGCGGCGATTTGCGCCGGCAGAGCGCCATCGGCGTCGTTTCCGGCGTTCCCGCTGAAGTGGCCAAGCGCGAAATGCAGCGCGCGTCCAGCCAGCTTGGCCCACTGGACGAAGAGTTGCGCGTGCTGCCGAGCAGCGAGGGGCCGGGTAACGTACTCATGATCGTACTGGAGTATCCGGAAGTCACCGAAGTGCTATCCGCATGTGGCGAACGCGGACTGCCAGCGGAAGCGGTAGCCGACCGTGCCGCAGGCGATGCACGCCGGTATCGCGATAGCGGCGCGGCGGTCGGCGAGCATCTGGCGGATCAGTTGCTCCTGCCGATGGCTCTCGCAGGCCGAGGTTGTTTCACGACCCACGTGCTGTCGTCACACCTGAAAACCAACTGCGAGGTCATCGAGAAATTTCTTCCGGTGAGCTTTGATTTCGCGGAAATCGGCAGGCAGGTACGCGTGAGTCTGGCGTAATCGGGAAAAGGCTCGGCCACCATCGCCAATCGGGCGCGCTCCATCCGGCCGGCGGCTATTCCTGCTTGAACACCAGGCGGAACAGGTCCGCCAGGTTTGTCGTGCCCAGCTTTTCGCGGATATTGGCGCGGTGGAACTCGACCGTTTTGATGCTGATGCCCAGCGTTTCGGCAATCTCCCGGCTCTGCCGGCCGCGGACCATTTCTTGCAACACTTCCCGCTCCCGCCGGGAGAGGCTGGCCAGGCGGTCATCCGGTGGGTTGTCGGCCGGGTCTTCCGAACGCAGTCGGCAGGCATCCTCCTTGAGCGCCTGGGTCACCGCCATGACCAGGCGATGTTCTTCCAGCGGCTTCTGGATGAAATCGGCGGCCCCGGCCTGCATCGCCTTGACCGCCAGCGGCACGTCACCGTGGCCGGTCAGGAAGATGATCGGTAATTCGATGCGCCGCTTGCGCATTTCGGCCTGCAACTCGATGCCGCTCGTGCCCGGCATCCGGATATCGAGCACCAGACAGCCGGAATCGCGCGGCGTGACGCGGGCCAGGAAATCGCGGGCCGACGGGAAGGAGGCGGCCGACAACCCGGCGGAGCGCATCAGCAAGGCCAGGGCGTCGCGGATATCGGCATCGTCGTCGACGATGTAGACGACCTGCGAGGGAATGGCGGGAGCACTCATGCGGCGGTGGTTTCGACGGGAATAGCCAGGAAGAAGGTAGCGCCGTCCTCGGCGTTACCAGTCGCCCACAGGCGGCCCCCGTGGCTTTCGGCCACCGAGCGGCAGATGGCCAGGCCAAGGCCGAGGCCCTCACCCTTGGTGGTGTAGAAGGGCATGAACAATTCCTCGCTATCCGAAGTAGGCAAGCCGCAGCCGCAATCGGCAATCGAGATCAGCACCTCTTGGTCATCGGTAGCCGACGCGGCGGCAATTGTCAGCCGCCGCTCGCTCTCCGCCACCGTCCGCATGGCATCGATAGCGTTGCGGATCAGGTTGACCAGGATCTGCACCAAAAGAATCCGGTCGCCGACGACGATCAGATCGCCAGCGACCTGTCTGCTGTCGACGCCGACCTGCGCTTCTTCGAGCAGCGAGCGGCTGACGTCGAGCGCTTCGGAAACCAGCGCCGCGACCGGCCAGGGGACCGGCTGATG
Source organism: Azonexus sp. (assembly GCA_031260295.1). Classification (GTDB taxonomy): domain Bacteria; phylum Pseudomonadota; class Gammaproteobacteria; order Burkholderiales; family Rhodocyclaceae; genus Azonexus. The sequence continues at coordinate 6,739 of JAIRKE010000007.1, read as the reverse complement.
CCGACGCTGGCGGATGAATTCACGCAACCGCTCGATGATCGACGAGGCACGCACCGCCTGGGCATGGCACTTGCCGAGCACGGCGATGATTTCCGCGTGGTCGACTTGCGGCGCCCGCAACAGGCGTTGGCAGGCGTCGGTATAGGTAGCAATCACCATCAGCGGCTGGTTGATCTCGTGCGCCAGCGTCGAGGCGATTTCGGCCAGGGTGCTCAACCGGCTGGCCTGGTGCACCGACTCGCGCCGCTGCTCACGCAACATCTGGGCATTTTTCTGCTCGGTCACGTCGTTGAGCACCTTGAGCTTGACATTGCGCCACTTGCCCCACGGAATCGACCCTTCCTGCAAGCGATACCAGCGTCCGGTCGCGGTGTGCCGCAAGGCCCCGGAGACGAAGCCGGGCGCCGGCGGTTGGTTGGCGTTGCTGGCCGCCGGCTCACCGACGAATTGAGCCTCGAAGGCGCGTGGACCAATCTCGGCCAGACGACTGTCCAGGCGCTGCATTTCCGGATTGGCATAGAGCAGACTCTGACGCTCCTCGTCGACGACATAGATGGCGGCACGCAGCCCTTCCAGCATCCGCACGAAGCGCTCGTCGGCCTGGCTCAGCGCCTGGCGCAAATGCACGACCAGCCAGACGACGACGGCAAAGCCGCCGAGCGTGCCCAGCGTTTCCCAGAGGTAAACGCCGTAGTTCGTGGTCAGGTGTTCGGTACGAAAAGCGGCCAGCCACAGCGGGCTGGCCAGCAAGGCCGCGACCAGGCCACCGCGCGCACCACCGGCCCAGGCGGCGACGGCGATCGGCACCAGGTAAAGCGGCGACTGGTGCAGGGCGTAACCGGTAGCGTAGTCGACCAGACCGATCACCAGCAGCAGCGCACCGGCCAGGAACAGGCTGGCGCGCCGTCCGAGGCGGTCGAGCAACAGCCCGGGCGGCGTGTAATCGACAATATGGTCGTCAGTTGTCTGGTGCATCGCGCGCATTCTTTTCTTACGACTCATCTATAAGATAACAAACTAGGGGCTTCCCTAGTTCGCCCCACCCGACCTTCCAATTTACACTCAGGCTGGGGCTGTTCGATCGTTTTGTCCAAGACGTTGCAACGACGGCCGGTTCGACAGACCCCGAAGTCATAAAATAATAGGAGGAAACAATGTCTCAAGAAATCTATGAACGTATTCGGGGAAACCCGAAATTCCAGGCACTCGTCAGCAAGCGCAACAGGTTCTCGATCGTCATGATCACTCTGATCCTCGTTGCCTATTACGGTTACATCGTGCTGATTGCCTTCGACAAAGCCTTGCTGGCCACCAAGCTCAGCGCCGGCGGCGTCACTTCGATCGGCATCCCGTTGGGTCTCGGCGTCATTTTGTTCACGATCGTCCTGACCTGGATTTACGTGGCCCGGGCCAATTCCGAGTTCGATCCGGAAGCCGAAGCCATCATCAAGGAGAGCCAACAGTGAAAACCTTCGCCAAACTCTCCCACGCCGTCGTTGCCATCGCCCTGGCCAGCGTCGCCGGCCTGACCTTCGCCGCCGGCGCCGACCTCGGCCAGACCCAGCAACAGGCCACCAACTGGACCGCGATCTCGATGTTCGCGATTTTCGTCGGCGCCACGCTGTGGATCACCAAGTGGGCGGCCAGCAAGACCAAGACAGCCGCCGACTTCTATACCGCCGGCGGCGGCATCACCGGCTTCCAGAACGGTCTGGCGATCGCCGGCGACTACATGTCGGCGGCTTCCTTCCTCGGCATCTCCGGCCTGGTGTTCGGCAGCGGCTTCGACGGCCTGATCTTCTCGATCGGCTGGCTGGTCGGCTGGCCGGTGATCACCTTCCTGATGGCCGAACGGCTGCGCAACCTCGGCAAGTTCACCTTCGCCGATGTCGCCTCCTATCGCTTCGCCCAGGGCCCGCTGCGCAGTTTCGCCGCCACCGGCACCCTGGTCGTCGTGGCCTTCTATCTGATCGCCCAGATGGTCGGCGCCGGCCAACTGATCAAGGTGCTGTTCGGCCTGGAGTACATCTACGCGGTGGTTCTGGTCGGCATCATCATGATGATGTACGTGCTGTTCGGCGGCATGACCGCCACCACCTGGGTACAGATCATCAAGGCGGTGATGCTGCTTTGTGGCGCTACCTTCATGGCCGTCGCCGTGCTGTTCCAGTTCGGCTTCTCGCCGGAGGCGCTGTTCGCCAAGGCGGTCGAGGTCCATGCCAAGGGCGATGCGATCATGGCTCCGGGTGGCCTGATCACCGACCCGATCTCGGCCATCTCGGTCGGCTTGGCGCTGATGTTCGGCACCGCCGGCTTGCCACACGTGCTGATGCGCTTCTTCACCGTGCCGAATGCCAAGGAAGCCCGCAAATCGGTGGCCTGGGCGACGACCTGGATTGGCTATTTCTACATCCTGACCTTCATCATCGGCTTTGGCGCCATCGTGATGCTGCCCCTGGACCCGGCCTACTACGTTGACGGCGACCTCGCCCTAGGCCTCAAGGGCGGCGGCAACATGGCGGCGGTGCATCTGGCCAACGCCGTCGGCGGCAACCTGTTCCTCGGCTTCATCTCGGCCGTGGCTTTCGCCACCATTCTGGCGGTCGTGGCCGGCCTGACGCTGTCTGGTGCTTCGGCCGTGTCGCACGACCTGTACGCGTCCGTCTGGCGTCGTGGCAATGCGGATTCGAAGACCGAACTGCGCGTTTCGAAGCTGACCACCCTGGCTCTCGGTGTCATCGCCGTACTGCTAGGCATCATCTTCGAGAAGCAGAACGTGGCCTTCATGGTCATGCTGGCCTTCACCATCGCCTGCTCGGCCAACTTCCCGGTGCTGTTCATGTCGGTGCTGTGGAAGAACTGTACGACCCGCGGCGCCGTCGCCGGCGGCACGGTCGGCCTGATCCTGTCGGTGGTGCTGACGGTGGTTTCGCCGGGCGTCTGGGAAGCCGCGCTCGGCAACCCGAAGGGCAGCGCGCTGTTCCCGTACGCGTCGGCCTCGATGTTCTCGATGACCGCCGCCTTCCTGGTGATCTGGATCGTGTCCCTGCTCGACAACAGCGAACAGGCGAAGAAGGAACGCGCTCTGTATCCGAACCAGTTGATCCGCTCGGAAACCGGAGTCGGCGCCGCCGCCGCGTCCAGCCACTAAGCCGCAGCCGTTTCATCTTCAAGGCCGGTGCTTCGCAAGAAGCCCGGCCTTTTTGCTGTCTGCTTTGTACCGCCCTTAACGCGACTATTGGCAAAACGCGAAAGCAGCGGTGGCAGCAGCGTGTTAGCATGATTGTTTGCCATTTTTCCCGAATTATCGGGTCTGCCCCGTCGCCATGCGCCTTTTCCGCCTGCTCAAGATCGCCGCCGTCGCCAGCCGCTTCGGGCTGGATGAAATGGTGCTCGAACACGAGCCGACGGGACGTCTGGTCCGCCTGAGCAATGCCCTGCAATTCTGGCGCGACCTGTCCACGCCGCGGGCCGAGCGGTTGCGCCTAGCGCTGGAGGCACTGGGGCCGATTTTCGTCAAATTCGGCCAGGTGTTGTCCACCCGTCGCGATCTGATGCCGCCCGACATCGCTGACGAACTGGCCAAGCTGCAGGATCGCGTGCCGCCCTTCGATTCGGCGCTGGCCCTGCAGGAAATCGAGAAGGCCTACGGTCGTCCGGCCAGTGAGGTATTCGCCGAATTCGACCCGGTGCCGGTGGCTTCCGCCTCAATCGCCCAGGTACATTTCGCCCGCCTCAAGGAGGAAGACGGCCACCACGAGGTAGCGGTCAAGATTCTGCGTCCGAACATGCTCTCGGTCATCGAGCACGATCTGGCACTGATGGACAATTTTGCGTTGCTGCTCGAAAAACTATGGGCCGACGGTAAGCGCCTGAAGCCGCGGGAAGTGGTCGCCGAGTTCGCCAAGTACCTGCGTGACGAACTGGACCTGATGCGCGAGGCGGCCAACGCCTCGCAACTGCGGCGCAATTTCGCCGACTCGAAGCTGTTGATCGTACCGGAAGTGTACTGGGGCTGGTGCACCTCGACGGTGATGGTCATGGAGCGCATGCACGGCACGCCGGTGTCGCAGACCGAGCGCCTGCGTGCCGCGGGCGTGGACCTCAAGAAACTGTCGGCGGCCGGCGTCGAGATTTTCTTCACCCAAGTCTTCCGCGACGGCTTTTTCCATGCCGACATGCACCCCGGCAACATCTTCGTCGCCCCGGACGGGCGCTACATCGCGCTCGACTTCGGCATCGTCGGCACATTGACCGACAGCGACAAGAACTACCTGGCGCAGAATTTCCTCGCCTTCTTCCGCCGCGACTACAAACGCGTCGCCGAGGCTCACATCGAGTCTGGTTGGGCACCCCGGGACACCCGGGTCGACGAGTTTGAGGCGGCCATCCGTGCCGTTTGCGAGCCGATTTTCGACCGGCCGCTGAAGGACATTTCGTTCGGCAAGGTGCTGCTGCGCCTGTTCCAGACCTCGCGCCGCTTCCATGTCGAGATTCAGCCGCAACTGGTGATGCTGCAAAAGACGCTGCTCAACATTGAGGGCCTGGGTCGCCAGCTCGACCCGGAACTCGACCTGTGGAAAACCGCCAAGCCTTTCCTCGAACGCTGGATGAGCGAGCAAGTCGGCTGGCGCGGCCTGGTCAACAGCCTTGGCCAGGAACTGCCCCAACTGGCGCGTAGCCTGCCGCAACTGCCGCGCCTGGTGCATCAGGCGCTGGCCCGGCCGGCAGCGCCCGACCTGCAGCCGCAGATCGAGCGCCTGATCGCCGCCCAGAACCGGCAGAACTTCTGGCTGGCGGTTATCGCCGTACTGCTCGCCGTGCTCCTCGGCCTCCGCTTCGTCTAATCCACGATGGCGGCCATCACCCTCGACACCTACACCGAAAGCGATATCGCCGAGTGGTTCACCAGCCGCGACATCGCTAAGGCGCGCCCCTATGTCGACCTGATCTGCGACCTGGAAATCGCCAACGGTCGCATCAGCGCCACCGTGCCCGGCTCGGCGCGCGCGCCCTACACCGCCCAGGCCTACCTGAGCCAGAGCCAGAGTGGCGAAATGATGGTAGTCAGCCGCTGTACCTGCCCGGTCGGCCGCCACTGCAAGCATGTCGCGGCGATGCTGCTGAAGGGCGTCGCCACCCGCCAGCCGACCGAACGGGTCAGCAGCAGCGTGCTGTCCTGGGCCGAAGACCTGCGCCGCGTCTCGATCGCCGTGGCCAAGAAAAAGGCGCGTCCGGCCGGTGCCCGCCAGCAACTGTTCTACATCCTGAAATGGACCGCCGACCGCCGCCATTTCGGCGTCGAGATTCGCAAGGGCAAGTATCCGGAAAGCGCCGAGGAATGGTGGAAGGTCGACCGCGCCCTGATCACCCCACCGCAGTTCGTCGGCGAGGAAGACCTCGGCATCCTGCGCCTGATCTGGGCCGAACGCGGCCATGAAATGGGGCTGCGCGCCTTTGGCCTGGGGCCGAGACACGGCGCCGAGATTCTGCAACGTATGGCCGCCAGCCACCGTCTCTACCCCGAGGACGACCTCGGCCTGCCGCTGGCCGTCGGCGCCACGCGCCCGGCCAGCATCGGCTGGCAGATCGACAGCCAGGGTCTCCAGCGGCCCTGCCTGAAACCGGAACCAGCGGCATCGATGATCGTCGGCGTCACCCCGCCCTGGTACGTCGATCTCAACGAAGGCGAGACCGGGCCAATCGACGTTGCCGGCAGCCCGACGGTGGTCAGCCGCTTGTTCTCACTGCCGCCGCTCTCGGCCGAGGGGGCGGCGCTGGTCGCCGAGGCCTTGTCGGAATTGGCGCCCGACCTGCCGCTGCCGGCGGAGGACGCCAGCGCCCAGCTACGCTTGGTAGACGCTCCGCTACAAGCCGTCCTGCAACTGGAAACCCTGCATACCCACGGTCAGCGCTCCTGGCGCAACTATCCAGCGAACTTTGCCGGCGGCCTCTTCGACGTTGCCCGGGTAATTTTCCGCTATGCCGACGCCGACATCCGGCCCGAGGAAAAGAGTGAATTCATCACCCTGCCCGAAGGCGAGACGGTACGCCTGAAACGCCGCCCGGAAGCCGAAGCCAAGGCCTTGGAAGCGCTGTTGGCCAGCGGCCTGCGGAAAGTGCCCGGACATACCCTGTACACCTTCGGCAGTTCCCCGGAAGGCCTCTACGGCTTGGCCGACGAGGCCGCCTGGACGCCTTTCATGCAGACCGCTATCGGCCTCTTGAAGCAAGCCGGCTGGCAGGTCGAATTCCCCGAGGACTTCCGCCACCACGTGATCGAGGTCGACGGCTGGGAAGCCGAACTGCACGCGGTCGACAACGGCTGGTTCGACCTCGACATGGGCATCATCGTCGAGGGCGAGCGCCTGCCGCTGGCGCCGCTACTGGCCGGGTTGTTCCGCCGCGACCCGCGCTGGCTGGAAGCCGGCGAGTTGGCGCGTGTGCCCGACGATGAAGGCGTCGAGCTGCACACCGCCAGCGGCAAGCGGCTGCGCGTGCCGGCCGGGCGTATCAAGCCGCTGGCGGCGACGCTGATCGACCTGTTCGACGGCTTCAGCGGCGGCGAGACTTTGCGCCTGTCGCGCTTCGATGCACCGCGTCTGGCCGAACTGAACAACGTCAGCCGCTGGCACAGCAACGGCCTGACCGGCTACTCGGCCATCATATACCTTGGCCCGCGCGACCCGGCTGACCTTATCAATCATTATGGATTGAATCATTAACCCAAATGGTATAT
>JAIRKE010000072.1 GCA_031260295.1 Azonexus sp. | reverse complement strand
CCTCAAACGTTGGCGAGGTATTGCCACACGGTATGCCAAGAACGCAGCTTCATTCCTGGCCGCAGTACAGATTCGCTGCCTAGTGCTTTGGTTGGGTATCTCGTGACGGCATTGCCTAGGATGGATCACCGACCGCCTGGTCGCCTTCCCTGGCGCGGTGCGGACAGGCGTCCTTGGTGCACTGGGCGTAGAGGTAGAGGGCGTGGTCCTGGATGGCGAAACCGCGTTCGCAGGCGATGGCGTGCTGCCGGCGCTCGATTTCCGGGTCGTGAAATTCCTCGACGCGGCCGCAGTTGATGCACACCAGGTGGTCGTGATGTTCGCCCCGGTTGATTTCGAACACGGCCTTGCCGGATTCGAAGTAGTGGCGTTCGAGCAGCCCGGCCTGCTCAAATTGCGTCAGTACGCGGTAAACGGTGGCCAGGCCGATGTCCCTGTGTTCGGCGATGAGCATGCGGTAAACATCTTCCGCCGTCAGGTGGCGCATGGCGTTTTTTTCGAAAAGCTCAAGAATCTTCAGGCGCGGAAAAGTGGCTTTCAGGCCGATGTTTTTGAGGCTTTGGGGATCGCTCATCGTGATGTTTCCTGGGTGCGTGTCGGCACGGGCCGAAGGAGGAATTCGGGTATGATATACCGCTCCAAAGCTGATTGAAAAACGCCGGAAATCCGCATGCTCTGTTCCCGTCCGCTGCTCGCCGCAGCCTTTTTTGTCGCCCTGGGCGCCTGTTCGCTCAAGCCGAGCTTCATCAACGAATACAAGATCGACGTCCAGCAGGGCAACGCCCTCGACCAGGACGCGGTCGCTCAACTCAAGCCGGGACAGACCAAGGACCAGGTGCGCTTCCTGCTCGGTACGCCGCTGATTGCCGACATTTTCCACCAGCAGCGCTGGGATTATGTTTATCGCTTCAAGAGCGGCAGCACCGGCCAAGTCGATACGCGGCGGCTGACCGTATTCTTCGATGCCGACAACCGTCTGCTGCGTGTCGATGGCGACGTGGCGGCGAGCGGCGAGGACGATCTGACGATGTCCGGCACGCGCAACCGGGAGGTCGATCTCGGTTCATTGCCGGCCGACGCGCCGGCAGCGCCGCAGTCGGCACCCGAGGAGCCGGGTTTCTTCGGCAGTTTGTGGGACAAGATCGGATTCTGAAATGAACAAGACGCGTATTGGTATCGTGGGCGCCAGCGGGCGCATGGGCCGGATGTTGATCGAGGCCACGCTGAAGGATGAGCGGATGGCGCTGGGCGCCTTGTTCGACCAGCCGGGCAGTTCCTTCATCGGTAAGACAGCCGGCGACTTGGTTGGTATCGCCAGCACGGTCGTGGTCGGCGACGACGTGGCCGCCGGCCTGGCCAATATCGACTGCCTGATTGATTTCACGCGGCCGCAGGGCACCCTGGTTCACCTCGAACTGTGCCGCCGCGCCGGCGTCGCCATCGTCATCGGCACCACCGGTTTCGAAGCCGACGGCAAGGCGGCGATCGCCGAGGCGGCCAAGGACATTCCGGTCGTCTTCGCGCCGAACATGGCGGTCGGCGTCAATCTGGTCTTCAAGCTGCTCGATACGGCGGCGCGCATTCTGAATCAGGGCTATGACATCGAGATCGTCGAAGCCCACCACCGGCTCAAGATCGACGCGCCGTCCGGCACCGCCCTGCGCATGGGCGAGGTCGTCGCCGGCGCGCTTGGCCGCGATCTGGCCGAATGCGCGGTGTATGGTCGCGAGGGCGTTACCGGCGAGCGCGATCCATCGACTATTGGTTTCGCCACGGTACGCGGGGGCGACATTGTCGGCGATCACACGGTGATGTTCTGCGGCCTCGGCGAGCGGGTCGAAGTGACCCACAAGGCCAGCAGCCGCATGCCCTACGCGCTTGGCAGCCTGCGCGCCGCCCGTTTCCTGGCCGGTCGGCGCAACGGTTTGTTCGACATGCAGGACGTGCTCGGCCTGCGTTGAGTCCGATGAAATCCCGTCTGCTCGCCCGCCAGTTGCAGGAAGCGTTCGGCGACGACGGGACGGGGCCGCTGCAACAGTTGCTGGCGGCCGTTCGGGACGGGGGGCATGGCGAGTTGGCTCGCGGGCTGGAGCAATTGCTCGGCCAGGTCGATACCGCCTACAACGCTTACACCGGATTCAAGTTGTGGCAGGCGGTGCTGTCGGGCGACGCGCTGCTCGACTGGAATTTGCGCAGCGGCCGGATCGAATCCGGACGCCATTGGAAACAACTGCTCGGCTATGACCTGGAGCAGTTCGACGACAGTATTGTCCAGTGGCAGCGGCAGGTTCATCCCGACGACTTGCGGGAATTGCAGCGGCGGATGGCGGCTCAGGCCGGCGCTGGCGGCGAACGCTATTTCCAATGCGAATGCCGTTTGTGCGCCAAAGACGGCCAGTGGCGCTGGTTCCTGGTGCGCGGCGCGGTCGTCGCCCGCGACGAGCGTGGCGAACCGGCGCGGCTGTTGCTGCTGCAGCGCGATATCGGCGAAGCCAAGGCCGCCGAGGCGGCGCTGGTCGCCGCCAAGGAGCAGGCCGAGGCCGCCAACCAGGCGCGCGGCGCTTTCCTGGCCAACATGAGCCACGAGATCCGCACGCCGATGAACGGCATCATCGGCATGACCGAATTGGCGCTCGATACCGAGCTTGATGCCGAGCAGCGGCATTACCTGAAAACCGTCAAATCCTCGGCCGAATCGCTGCTGGGTATCGTCAACGAAATTCTCGACTTCTCGAAAATCGAGGCCGGCAAGGTGCAGGTCGAGACCTTGCCGTTCGCGGTGCACGATGTCTTGCTGGATGCGGCTCGGATGTTGGCCGTCGATGCCCACCGCAAGGGGCTGGAACTGATCGTCGATGTGCGGCCGGCGGTGCCGGCGCGGGTGGCCGGTGATCCGACCCGGCTGCGGCAGGTGGTCATCAATCTGCTCGGCAATGCCGTCAAATTCACGGAACGAGGCGAAGTGGCGCTGGTCGTCGATGTCGGGGCGGCAGGCAAGCACTCGCTCCATCTGCACTGCGCCGTGCGCGATACCGGCATCGGCGTGCCGATCGACAAGCAGCAGGTCATTTTCGAGGCTTTTTCCCAGGCTGATGCGTCGACCACCCGGCGCTTCGGCGGTACCGGACTCGGACTGGCCATCTGCGCCCGCCTGGTCCAGTTGATGGGCGGCCACATCTGGCTGGAGAGTGCGCCCGGCCAAGGTTCGACCTTCCACTTCACGGTCTGTGTCGGCGACGTCGCCGAGGGGCGGCCGGCCGCCGCCGATGCCGATCGCTACCGCGGCCGGCGGGCGCTGGTGGTCGACGGCAACGCTACCGCCGGCGGCGTGCTGTGCGAATTGCTCGGCCGCCTCGGCATCGAGGCGGTAGCGGTCGATAACGGCGGCGCCGCCGTGACGGCGCTGGGGCAGACGCGGGAACTCGATTTTCCTTACGACTACCTGCTGGCCGATGCACACATGGCGGAGCCGGGGGGCTTCGCGCTGATCGAGGCCTGGCGCGCCGCCGGCGCCCGCGAGCGGCTGCTGGTTACGCTGAGCACCGAAAACCAGCGCCTCGACATGGAGCACCTGCGCCAACTGGAGGTCAGGGCCTATCTGGTCAAGCCAATCGGCTGCGGCGACCTGATCGATGCCTTGGCGCTGGTCGAGGAGGGCGGGGCGGAGGCGCTGGCGCCTTTCGAGTTGGAGGCGGCGGCGAAAACATCGAGCGAAGGCTTGGGCGTCCTGCTGGTCGAGGACAATCCGGTCAACCAGGAACTGGCGCGGCGCTTGCTTGAGCGCCAGGGGTGCCGGGTCAGCGTCGCCAACAACGGCGCCGAGGCGCTCGATCTGCACGATAGCGGTCATTTCGACGTCATTCTGATGGACATGCAGATGCCGGTGATGGACGGCCTGGAGGCGACCGAGGCCATCCGCTCTCGCGAGATGCGGCGCAGCTGGGTGGTGTCGAAGGGGTTCCAGCCGGTGTATATCGTCGCCATGACGGCCAATGCCATGGAGGGCGACCGCCAGCGCTGCCTTGAGGCCGGCATGGACGATTACCTGACCAAACCCCTGCGTGCTCCGGAACTGGCCGCCATTCTGGCGCGCGCGCGCGGCGACGAGGTACCGGATGGCGTCGTCGTTCCCGAAGCCTTGGCGGTCACCCATGGCCTCGACCTGCACGGCGCGCTGAACGCGATTGGCGATGCCGAACTGTTCGTCACCATGGCCAGCATGCTGCTGGCCGAGTGGGACGGGCATCTTGCCGCGGTGCGCCAGGCGCTGGCGGCGCAGGATAGCAACAGCCTGCGCATCAAGGCGCATACCCTGAAGAGCCTGCTCGCCATGTTCCATGCCGAAACGGCCCGTCGTCAGGCATTTGCTCTCGAACGCGCAGCCCTGCCCGGCAACGACCCCGATTGGGTTGCCTGCCGCCGCGATTTCGCCATCCTGACCGACGAAATGGCGCGCATCCGGCCGCTGCTCGATCAATTCGTGGCGACCCGTGTAATCCCTTGAGTGCCTGAAAAGGCAGTTTTCGGGTAGAATAGAAAGGTTAAAAAGCACGAGCGGGGAGGCGCAGGCCTCCCCGCTTGGCACATGAACAAGCAGAAAAATTACAGGAGAGCCGACGTGTCGCTGCTGCCCTCAACCATCCCCGCCATTCTCGCCCTCGCCGACGGAACGGTCTTCTCGGGCCATTCCATCGGCGCCGATGGTATCACCAGCGGCGAGGTGGTATTCAATACGGCCATGACGGGCTATCAGGAAATCCTGACCGACCCGTCCTACTGCCGACAGATCGTTACCCTGACCTATCCGCACATCGGCAATACCGGCTGTAACGCGGAAGACTTTGAATCGGCCGCCAATTGCGCCGCCGGCCTGGTGATCCGCGACCTGCCACCGGTCGCTTCGAGCTGGCGCAGCCAGGAAACCCTGTCGTCCTATCTGAAGAAGCACGGCCTCGTTGCCATCGCCGGCATCGATACCCGCAAGCTGACCCGCATCCTGCGCGAAAAAGGCGCCCAGGCCGGCTGCATCATTGCCGGTAACGTCGACGAGGCCAAGGCCCTGGCGACCGCGCGCGCTTTCCCCGGGCTGACTGGCATGGACTTGGCGAAAGTGGTGTCGACTACCGGGAGCTACGCCTGGGACCAAGCCGAGTGGACCTTGCAGGGCTACAGGTCGGCGACCGAGCAGCGTTTTCACGTCGTCGCCTACGATTTCGGCGTCAAGCGCAACATCCTGCGCATGCTGGCCGAGCGCGGTGTCCGGCTGACCGTCGTGCCGGCCCAGACGCCGGCCGCCGATGTGCTGGCGATGAATCCGGATGGCGTCTTCCTGTCCAACGGTCCGGGCGACCCGGGGCCGTGCGATTACGCCATCGCCGCCATTCGCGAATTCCTTGACCGTGGCGTGCCGACTTTCGGCATTTGCCTCGGCCACCAGTTGCTGGCGCTGGCTTCCGGCGCCCGGACGAAAAAAATGAAGTTCGGCCACCACGGCGCCAACCATCCGGTCAAGGATCTGGATACTGGCGCGGTGCTCATTACCACGCAGAATCACGGTTTCGCGGTTGATCCCGACTCGCTGCCGGACAATCTGCGCGCCACCCATGTGTCCTTGTTCGACGGCTCTTTGCAGGGCATCGCTCGGACCGACGTGCCGGCCTTCTCCTTCCAAGGGCACCCGGAAGCCAGTTCCGGTCCGCACGACGTGACCTACCTGTTCGACCGCTTCCTCGACACCATGACGCGCGGCGTCGCGGCCCTGCAACGGGCGTAAATCAGCGAGAACCATCACATGCCGAAACGTACAGACATTCAAAGCGTTCTGATCATTGGCGCTGGTCCGATCATCATCGGCCAGGCCTGCGAATTCGATTACTCCGGCGCCCAGGCCTGCAAGGCGCTGCGCGAGGAGGGCTACAAGGTCATCCTGGTCAACTCCAATCCGGCGACCATCATGACCGACCCGGAAATGGCCGACGTTACCTACATCGAGCCGATTACCTGGCAGGTCGTCGCCAAGATCATCGAAAAGGAACGGCCGGACGCGCTGCTGCCGACGATGGGTGGTCAGACGGCGCTGAATTGCGCGCTTGATCTCGACCGCGAGGGCGTGCTGGAGAAATTTGGCGTCGAATTGATCGGTGCTTCCAAGGAAGCCATCGACAAGGCCGAGGACCGCCAGAAGTTCAAGGACGCGATGACCCAGATCGGCCTTGGTTCCGCCCGCTCGGCCACCGCCCACAGCATGGAGGAAGCCTATCAGGTGCAGGCGATGATCGGTTTTCCGACCATCATCCGCCCGTCCTTCACGCTCGGTGGCACCGGCGGCGGCATCGCCTACAACCTGGAAGAGTTCGAGACGATCTGTAAGCGCGGTCTCGAAGCTTCGCCGACCAACGAGTTGCTGATCGAAGAGTCGCTGCTCGGCTGGAAGGAATTCGAGATGGAAGTGGTCCGCGACAAGGCGGACAACTGCATCATCATCTGCTCGATCGAGAACCTCGACCCGATGGGCGTGCATACCGGCGACTCGATCACCGTCGCCCCGGCGCAGACGCTGACCGACAAGGAATACCAGTTGCTGCGCAACGCCTCGATCGCCGTGTTGCGCGAAATCGGCGTCGATACCGGCGGTTCCAACGTGCAGTTCGCGATCAATCCGGAAGATGGGCGCTGCATCGTCATCGAAATGAATCCGCGCGTTTCGCGCTCCTCGGCGCTGGCCTCCAAGGCGACCGGCTTCCCGATTGCCAAGATCGCCGCCAAGCTGGCCGTCGGCTACACGCTCGACGAACTGGCCAACGACATCACCGGCGGCAAGACGCCGGCTTCCTTCGAGCCGTCCATCGACTACGTGGTCACCAAGGTGCCGCGTTTCGCCTTCGAAAAATTCCCGCAGGCCGATTCGACCCTGACCACGCAGATGAAGTCGGTCGGCGAAGTGATGGCCATCGGCCGCACTTTCCAGGAGTCGCTGCAAAAGGCGTTGCGCGGCCTGGAAGTCGGCGTCGACGGTTTCAATCTGAAGTCGGTCGATCCGGAAACCATCGACGAGCAACTGGCCCAGCCGTCGCCGGAACGTCTGTGGTATGTCGCCGATGCCTTCGGTATCGGCATGTCGGTCGAGCGCGTCTTTGACCTGACCAAGATCGACCCGTGGTTCCTCTCCCAAATCAAGGAGATCGTCGATCTCGAACTGGCCGTCGAGAAGCGCGCGTTCGCTTCGCTGACCGCCGAGGAAATTCGTTTCCTCAAGCGCAAAGGCTTTGCCGACCGGCGCCTGGCCTATTTGTTGAAGACCAGCGAATCCGAGTTCCGCCAGCGGCGTCACGAACTGGGCGTGCGCCCGGTCTACAAGCGCGTCGATACCTGCGCCGGCGAATTCGCCACCGACACCGCCTATCTGTACTCGACCTACGAGGGCGAGTGCGAGGCGCGGCCGACCGACAAGAAGAAGATCATGGTGCTGGGCGGCGGTCCGAACCGCATCGGCCAAGGCATCGAGTTCGACTATTGCTGCGTGCATGCGGCGATGGCGATGCGCGAGGATGGTTACGAGACCATCATGATCAATTGCAATCCGGAAACTGTGTCCACCGATTACGACACCTCCGACCGCCTGTACTTCGAGCCGCTGACGCTGGAGGACGTGCTGGAAATCTGCGCCATCGAGAAGCCGCAAGGCGTCATCGTCCAGTACGGCGGCCAGACGCCGCTCAAGCTGGCGCTGGCCCTGGAAGCCAACGGCGTGCCGATCATCGGTACGACGCCAGAATCGATCGACATTGCCGAGGACCGCGAGCGTTTCCAGAAACTGCTGCACGACCTTGGCCTCAAGCAGCCGCCCAACCGCACCGCGCGCACCGAGGAAGAAGCGCTGCGCCTGGCGGCCGAGATCGGTTATCCGCTGGTCGTCCGCCCGTCCTACGTGCTGGGCGGCCGGGCCATGGAAATCGTCCATGAGCAGAAGGACCTCGAACGTTACATGCGCGAGGCGGTCAAGGTATCCAACGATTCGCCGGTCCTGCTCGACCGCTTCCTCAACGACGCCGTCGAGTGCGACGTCGATGCCTTGTCCGACGGCGAGGAAGTGATCATCGGCGGCGTCATGGAGCACATCGAACAGGCCGGCGTCCATTCCGGCGATTCGGCCTGCTCGCTGCCGCCGTATTCGCTGTCTGCCGCCATCCAGGACGAGCTGCGCCGCCAGACCCAGTTGATGGCCAAGGCGCTCAATGTTTGCGGCCTGATGAACGTGCAGTTCGCCATCAAGGACAACGACGTCTACGTGCTGGAAGTCAATCCGCGCGCCTCGCGCACCGTGCCCTTCGTTTCCAAGGCCACCGGCCTGCAATTGGCCAAGATCGCCGCCCGCTGCATGGCCGGCAAGAGCTTGCGGGCGCAGGGCATGACCCAGGAGGTTGTGCCGCCGTACTTCTCGGTCAAGGAGGCGGTCTTCCCCTTCGTCAAATTCCCCGGTGTCGATACCATTCTCGGCCCGGAAATGAAGTCGACCGGTGAAGTCATGGGCGTCGGCGTCACCTTCGCCGAAGCCTTCGTCAAGTCGCAGTTGGCCGCCGGCGTCAAGCTACCGAAGACCGGCCGTGCCTTCCTGTCGGTCAAGGACAGCGACAAAGCCAAGGCCATCGAGGTTGCCCGCCATCTGCACGATGCCGGTTTCCATCTGGTTGCCACGCGCGGTACGGCGCATGCCATCGAGGCTGCCGGCCTGCCGGTGCAGCCGGTGAACAAAGTGACCGAGGGGCGGCCGCACATCGTCGATATGATCAAGAACGACGAGATCGCGCTGATCATCAACACGGTGGAAGAGAAGCGCGGGGCGATCCACGATTCGCGTTCCATCCGTACCTCGGGTCTGCAGGCACGGGTGACGATGTATACGACGATCTGGGGTGCCGAGGCCGCTGCCGAGGGCATCCGCCACCTGGGTGAACTGGTGGTTTATCCGATCCAGTCGCTGCACCAACAACTTCACTGAGATTAATCTGAACCGCCGGGCCGTCCCATGCGGACGCCGGCGGTTTGCTTTTGCTGGATGAGATGATGAGTAAAGTCCCGTTGACCGTAGCCGGTGCCGAGAAACTGCGCACGGAACTGTATCGCCTGAAGACGGTGGAACGTCCCAATGTGATCGCCGCCATCGCCGAGGCGCGTTCGCACGGCGACCTGTCGGAAAATGCCGAGTACGACGCGGCCAAGGAGCGTCAGGCTTTCGTCGAAGGGCGAATCCAGGAGGTCGAAGGCAAGCTGTCGAATGCGCAGATCATCGATCCCAAGTTGCTCGACGCCGACGGCCGCTGCGTTTTCGGCGCCACCGTCGATCTCGAGGACCAGGACAGCGGCGCTGCAGCGACCTACCAGATCGTCGGTGAGGACGAGGCCGACATCAAGAGCGGCAAGCTGTCCGTCGCTTCGCCGATGGCCCGCGCGCTGATCGGCAAGTACGCGGGGGATGTCGCCCAGGTACAGGCGCCGGGTGGCATCCGCGAATACGAAATTATCGACGTCCGCTACGAATAAGCCGGCTGTCTGCCGATCTGCTGCATGCGCAAGCTCTTTGAGGCCCTCTATCACGTGCTGTTGGCCCTGTGGGTCGGCGGCTTGTGGGTGATTGGCTATCTGGCGGTGCCGGTGCTGTTCGCCAGCCTCGACGACCGGCAACTGGCAGGGGTCGTCGCCGGCAAGCTGTTCGCGTTGATCGGCTGGATCGGTCTCGCTTGTGCCGCCTGCCTGCTGTTGTTTCTGGCCTGGCGCTGGCGGCGGGCGGTGTTTGGCCGGGCGGCGTGGTGGTTGGTGCTGGGCATGGCCGTGCTGACGGCCGTCGGCCTGTTCGGCATCCAGCCGCTGATGGTGCAGTTGAAAGCCGATGCCTGGCCGCGCGATGTCATGGAAAGTGCGCTACGCGACCGCTTTGCGGCCTGGCATGGTGTTTCGAGCGTGCTCTATCTGCTACAGAGTCTGCTCGGATTGTGGCTGGTGGGGTGGAGTGGGCGCGGCCTGCGCGATCAGCCCTGAAAGCTACGCTTGGTGCGGCGCGGCTCCTTGGCGCCACGGCGCGGGGTCTTTGCGGAGGCGTCGGCCGGAGCTGGGCGGTAAACCACCAGCAGCTTGCCGATATGCTGCACCGGGGCTGCGTCAAGTTCCTGGCAGATGCGTTCCAGGTAGGCCAGGCGGTCGTCGCGGCTGTCGCCGTAGACGCGGACCTTGATCAGCTCATGTGCTTTTAGGCAGACGTCGATTTCCCTGAGAACGGCATCGTTAAGTCCATTCTCGGAAATCGACACCACCGGATTCAGGCCGTGGGCCTTGGCGCGCAGTTCGCGAACCTGGACGGAAGTCAGTTGTTGCATGGTAAAACCTTTTCAAAAGCAGCATTTTACCGAATGAATAGCCAATGAAGCGAACCCGAACCAGCAAGGCGTGGATGCAGGAACACGTCAACGATCCCTACGTCCAGCTCGCTAGAAAGGAAGGCTGGCGTTCGCGCGCCGCTTTCAAGTTGATGGAAATCGACGACAAGGACAAGCTGCTCAAGCGCGGTGAAGTGGTCGTCGACCTCGGTGCGACGCCCGGCGGTTGGTCGCAGGTAGCAGTCAAGCGGGTCGGCGACGGTGGCCTGGTCCTGGCGCTCGACCTGCTGGAGATGCAGCCGATCCATGGCGTACATTTCATCCAGGGCGATTTCCGCGAGGACGCGGTGCTGGCACAACTGGAAGAGAGGCTGGGCGAGCGCCGGGTGGGGCTTGTGATGTCGGACATGGCCCCCAATATGTCCGGTGTGCCCCTGGTCGACCAGGCGCGGGTGATGCATCTGGCCGAACTGGGCCTTGAGTTTTCGCGGGCGCATCTGCAACCGGACGGTGCGTTTCTGGTCAAGGTTTTTCAAGGGACGGACTACGAAACATTTCTCCGTTCCATGCGCGAGACATTCCGCACGGTTGCGGTGCGCAAGCCCGATGCCTCGCGCGATCGCAGCGCCGAGCTTTATTTGCTCGGTCGTGTATTACGTTGACAGAAGCGGTTAAAATGAAAGTTTTATCGCTCGACGCTGGTGAAGGAGAGCAAGCTTGAACAATACGTTCAAAAACCTCGCAGTCTGGTTGATCATTGGCCTCGTGCTGATGACCGTGTTCAACCAGTTCAACACGCGCCAAGCCGCGCCAGGTCCGATCGAATACTCCCAATTCCTCAATGAGGTGAAGGAGGGACGTATCGCCAAGGTGGTCATGGAAGGCCGCACGCTGAAAGCGACGACGACCGAAGGCAAGCGCCTGACGACCTACGCGCCGCCCGACCTGTGGCTGGTTTCCGACCTGCTCAAGAGCGGTGTCAAGATTGAGGCCAAGGCCGAGGAAGAGCAGTTCTCCCTGCTCGGCTTGCTGTTTCAGTCGTTCCCGTTCCTGCTGTTGATTGGCTTCTGGTTTTTCATCATGCGCCAGATGCAGGGCGGCGGCAAGGGCGGCGCCTTCTCCTTCGGCAAGTCGCGGGCGCGGATGACCGACGAGGCACAGAACACCATCACCTTTGCCGATGTCGCCGGCTGCGATGAGGCGAAAGAAGAGGTGCAGGAACTGGTCGATTTCCTGCGCGATCCGTCCAAGTTCCAGAAGCTCGGCGGGCGCATTCCCAAGGGTGTGCTGATGGTCGGCAACCCCGGCACTGGCAAGACGCTGCTGGCCAAGGCCATTGCCGGCGAGGCGAAGGTGCCGTTCTTCAGCATTTCCGGTTCCGACTTCGTCGAAATGTTCGTCGGCGTCGGCGCAGCGCGTGTCCGCGACATGTTCGAGAACGCCAAGAAGCATGCGCCGTGCATCATCTTTATCGACGAAATCGACGCCGTCGGCCGCCATCGCGGTGCCGGCCTGGGCGGCGGCAACGACGAGCGCGAGCAGACGCTGAATCAGTTGCTGGTCGAGATGGATGGTTTCGAGGGCCACGCTGGCATCATCGTCATTGCTGCGACCAACCGTCCCGACATTCTCGATCCGGCGCTGCTACGCCCGGGTCGCTTCGACCGCCAGGTGGTCGTGCCGCTGCCGGATATCCGTGGCCGGGAGGAAATCCTCAAGGTGCACATGCGCAAGGTGCCGATCGCCGGCGACGTCAAGGCCGACGTTATTGCTCGCGGCACGCCGGGTTTCTCCGGCGCCGATCTGGCCAACCTGGTCAACGAAGCGGCGCTGTTCGCCGCCCGCCGCAACAAGCGCTTGGTCGACATGGACGATTTCGAGATGGCCAAGGACAAGATCATGATGGGTGCCGAGCGCCGCAGCATGGTCATGACCGAGGAAGAGAAGCTGAATACGGCCTACCACGAATCCGGGCACGCCGTGATCGCCAAGCTGGTGCCGAAATCCGACCCGGTGCACAAGGTCACCATTATCCCGCGCGGCCGTGCCCTGGGCCTGACCATGCAGTTGCCGGAGCAGGATCGTTACGCCTACGACAAGCAGTACCTGCTCTCCCGCATCGCTGTGCTGTTCGGCGGCCGGATTGCGGAGGAACTGTTCATGAACCAGATGACCACCGGTGCCTCGAACGATTTCGAGCGGGCAACGGCGATGGCGCGCGACATGGTGACGCGCTATGGCATGTCGGACCTTGGCGTCATGGTCTATAGCGAGAACGAGGGCGAGGTTTTCCTCGGCCGTTCGGTGACCCAGCACAAGAACGTTTCCGAGGCGACGATGCAGGAGGTCGATGCCGAGATCCGCAAGATCATCGACCAGCAGTACGCGCTGGCCCGCAGGCTCCTCGAGGACAACCGCGACAAGGTCGAGGCGATGACCAAGGCGCTGCTCGAATGGGAAACCATCGATGCCGAGCAGATCGACGACATCATGGCCGGCCAGGCGCCGCGTCCGCCGAAGCCGAGCCAGAGTGCTTCCCAGCCGTCGTCTTCGGACGATTCTCCGGGGACCGAATCGAGCGCCACGGCGCCGGCCTGATTCATCCATTAAGCAGCAGGCCGGGGGCGTACCCCGGCTTTTTCATTTAGCCATGCGTTTTCTCCATTGCGGTCCGTACCGGTTGCCGTTGCAGCGTCCGCTGGTCATGGGCATCGTCAATCTGACGCCCGACTCCTTTTCCGGCGATGGCCTGGTCGGCGACGTCGAGCGTGCCATTGCCCATGCCCGGGCGCAGTACGAGGCTGGGGCGGACCTGCTCGACCTCGGAGCCGAATCGTCGCGCCCAGGCGCGATTCCGACGCCAGAAGCCGAGGAACTGCGGCGCTTGCTGCCGGTGCTGGAGGAGATCACGACCTGGGGGCGGCCAATCTCGGTCGACACCTACAAGCCGGCCGTGATGCGCGCGGCGCTGGCGGCCGGCGCGACGATAATCAACGACATCACTGGCATGAGCCAGCCCGAGGCGTTGGCAGCGGTGGCTAACAGCGACTGCGCCGTGTGCCTGATGCACATGCAGGGCGAACCGGACACCATGCAACAGGCGCCGATTTATGGCGACGTCGTTGGCGAGGTCAGGGCATTTCTCGAAGCAGCTGTTAACCGCTGTCGCCAGGCCGGGGTGGGCGATGAGCGTTTACTGCTCGATCCGGGCTTTGGTTTCGGCAAGTCGCTTGAGCACAATATGACGCTGTTCCGCCGCCTGGCGGAAACGACTGTCGATGATTTACCGTTGCTGGTCGGCGTATCGCGCAAGTCGATGCTGGGGGCGTTGACCGGTCGGCCGGTTGACGAGCGTTTACCAGCCAGCGTTGTAGCAGCCGTGCTGGCTGCGAACAAGGGAGCGCGGATGCTGCGTGTGCATGATGTCGCCGCGACTCGTGACGGTCTGGCCGTCTGGGCAGCAATTGAACAAGGAGACTGACGATGAGTAGAAAATATTTCGGCACTGATGGCGTGCGCGGACGGGTCGGTGAAGCGCCGATTACACCGGATTTCGTCATGCGCCTGGGTCATGCCGCCGGTCGGGTGCTGCTCGGCAAATGTTCGATGCCGGCTGGCGAGCGGCCGCAGGTACTGATCGGCAAGGACACCCGGCTCTCCGGCTACATGCTTGAATCGGCGCTCGAAGCAGGCTTTTCGGCGGCCGGTGTCGATGTCTGCCTGGTCGGGCCGCTGCCGACGCCGGCGGTCGCTTATCTGACGCGGGCCTTGCGCCTGCAGGCGGGTATCGTCATCTCCGCCTCGCACAATCCTTACTACGACAACGGGATCAAGTTCTTTTCTGCCCAAGGGGCGAAGCTACCGGATGAGGTCGAGCGGGCGATCGAGGCCGGAATTGATCAACCGATCACCTGCGTATCGGCCGCCGAGCTGGGACGGGTGCGCCGCATCGAGGATGCGCGCGGCCGCTATATCGAATTTTGCAAGAGTACTTTCCCCAACGATCTCGACCTGCGCGGCCTGAAAATCGTCGTCGACTGCGCTCACGGTGCGGCCTATCACACGGCGCCCAGCGTGTTCCATGAACTCGGTGCCGAGGTCGTCACCATTGGCGTGCAGCCGAATGGTCTGAACATCAACGACGGCGTTGGCGCTACCGCGCCACAAGCCCTAGCCCAAGCCGTCGTCGCCCACGGCGCCGATCTCGGCGTGGCCCTCGATGGCGATGCCGACCGCATCCAGATGATCGACGCCGAAGGCAATCTCTACGACGGCGACCAGTTGCTCTACGCCATCGTTCGCAGCCGCTCCCGGCTGGTGCCGGTCAAGGGTGTGGCCGGGACGCTGATGAGCAATCTTGCGCTTGAGCACGCGCTGACCCGGATGAACGTGCCTTTCGGCCGGGCGGCGGTTGGCGACCGCTACGTGGTCGAAATGCTCAACGAGAAGGGCTGGCTGTACGGCGGCGAGAATTCCGGCCACATCCTCACCCTTGATCGCCATACCACCGGCGATGGCACGATTGCCGCGCTGCAAGTGCTGGCCGCGCTGCGTGAAAGCGGGGGCGATCTGCGCTCGCTGCTCGGAGAACTGGTCCTCTATCCGCAGAAGTTGATCAACGTGCCGATCGGCAAGGACTTCCCGTGGAAGACCGATGCCCGCATCGCCGCCGGGCTGGCGACGGTGGAGCAGCGGATGAACGGCCGCGGCCGGGTGTTGCTGCGCGCTTCCGGGACTGAGCCTCTGCTGCGCGTGATGGTCGAGGGCGAGGATGCCGCCGAGGTCGTGGCGATGGCCGAGCAACTGGCCCAGGTGGTGCGTGAAGCGGTGGGTGGATAGTGCTTGTCGGCCGGTGCCAGCCTTGACCGGTGGCGCGCGCCATCGCTATAATTCCCCGGTTTTTTGCCAACTGAATGGCCGTTCCCATGCGTAAGAAGCTTGTCGCCGGAAACTGGAAAATGTACGGCAGCCTCCCGCGGAACGCGGCGTTGCTGGCGCCGATTCGGGTGGCGGCCGAAGGTTTGGCTTGCGACGTCGTTGTCTGTGCGCCGTTTCCTTATCTCGGCCAGGTTCAGTCATTACTGACTGGCTCGAAAGTGGCTTGGGGGGCGCAGACGCTCAACGAATACGCCGAGGGCGCCTATACCGGCGAGGTATCGGCGGCGATGCTCGGCGAGTTCGGTTGCAGTTACGTGCTGGTTGGGCATTCCGAGCGCCGCAGCCTGTTCGGCGAGAGCGACGCGACGGTGGCGGCGAAGTTTGCCGCGGCGCAGGCGGCTGGTATCCGGCCGGTGCTTTGTCTGGGTGAGACCCTGGCTGAGCGTGAGGCGGGGCAGACGCTGGCAGTGGTCGGGCGGCAGTTGGCTGCCGTCGTCGAGCGGGTCGGGATTTCGGCCATGCGCGCGGCCTTGCTGGCCTATGAGCCGGTGTGGGCGATTGGCACCGGTGTGACGGCCTCGCCGGCGCAAGCGCAGGAAGTGCATGCGGCCATCCGGGCGCAGTTGGCGGAACGGGATGCGGCTGTCGCTGACGAGATGCGCATCCTGTACGGCGGGAGCGTCAAGCCCGCAGGGGCGAAGGAGTTGTTTGCGCAAGCCGATATCGACGGCGGTTTGGTCGGTGGGGCGGCGCTGGTAGCGGATGATTTTCTGGCGATTTGCCAGGCGGCGGGATAGACAAAAGCGGATAGGCGAAAGCAATGAATTGGTTTTTTTCTCTGTTACTGACGGTGCACATCCTGGTGGCGCTGTCGATCATCGGGCTGGTGCTGATGCAGCACGGCAAGGGGGCCGACATGGGGGCGGCTTTTGGTAGTGGCGCTTCCGGCAGCCTGTTCGGGGCGACCGGCTCGGCGAACTTCCTCAGCCGCACGACAGGCGTCTTGGCGGCGGTGTTTTTCCTCACCAGCCTGACGCTGGCCTACGTTGCCTCGCATAAGGTAAAAACGACTGGCAGCGTGATGCAGGAAACGGTACAATTGCAGACTGTTCCGGCGTCCGCCGAGGTGGGCACGGAAGCGCCGAAGGCGCCCGCTGAGACTGGGTCCAAGGCAGTAGATATTCCGAAGTAGTGCAAGAAGTAGCCTGCCCGGCAATAATCCCTCGCCGGGTGGGGAAAAAAGTAGTGCCGACGTGGTGAAATTGGTAGACACGCTATCTTGAGGGGGTAGTGGCGCAAGCTGTGCGAGTTCGAGTCTCGCCGTCGGCACCAATAACAGGGCAGTGACCTGCGGGCACTGCTTCTCGATAGAAAATCTGGAATTGGCGGCGGATGATGGAAAACTACTTTCCGATCCTGATGTTCGTCCTGGTGGGGGTCGCGGTTGGCATACTGCCGATCACGCTGGGGTTCCTGCTGGCTCCCAACAGGCCTGATCCCGAGAAGCTCTCGCCGTACGAGTGCGGCTTCGAGGCATTCGAGGATGCGCGCATGAAATACGATGTGCGCTACTACCTGATAGCCATCCTCTTCATTCTGTTTGATCTGGAAATTGCCTTCCTCTTCCCGTGGGCGACGATTTTCAAGGATATCGTGGCGAGCGAGTCGATCAAGCTGTTCGGCTTCATCGAAATGCTCGTTTTCGTTGGCATTCTGGTCGTCGGCTATGCATATGCCTGGGCCAAGGGCGCGCTGGAGTGGGAATAAGCGATGGCTATCGAAGGCATTCTGCAAGAAGGGTTCGTCACCACCACGGCTGACAAGCTGATCAATTACATGCGCACCGGCTCGATGTGGCCGATGACCTTCGGTCTGGCCTGTTGCGCGGTTGAAATGATTCACGCCGGTGTCGCGCGCTACGACCTCGATCGCTTCGGCATCGTCTTTCGTCCCAGCCCGCGCCAGTCCGATGTAATGATCGTCGCCGGCACGCTGACCAACAAGACGGCACCCGCCCTGCGCAAGGTCTACGACCAAATGGCCGAGCCGCGCTGGGTCATTTCCATGGGCTCTTGCGCCAATGGCGGTGGTTATTACCACTACTCCTATTCCGTGGTGCGCGGCTGTGATCGCATCGTTCCCGTCGATATCTACGTTCCGGGCTGTCCGCCGACGGCCGAGGCCCTAATCTACGGGATCCTCCAGCTGCAGAACAAGATTCGTCGCACCAATACCATCGCTCGTTAATTGCCGAGGCTGATCCGATATGTCTGCCAAGCTGGAAACGCTTAGCCAAAATCTGCAGAAGCATTTTGGCGACAAGCTGAAATCGCTCAAGCTTGCCCTGGGTGAACTGACCATCGAAGTGGTCGCCGCCGATTATCTGGCGGTGATGACCACGTTGCGGGATGAGCCGGAACTGGGCTTCGAGGAAAACATTGACCTCTGCGGCGTCGATTACTCCACCTATGGCGATGGCGTCTGGCAGGGCAAGCGCTTCGCCGTGGTGTCGCATCTCCTGTCCATTGCCAACAACTGGCGTTTGCGTGTCCGCGTCTTTGCCGAGGACGACGAGTTTCCCGCCGTCGATTCGCTGACCGGCGTCTGGACGAGCGTCAACTGGTTCGAGCGCGAGGCCTTCGACCTCTACGGTATTGCCTTCGTCGGCCATGACGACCTGCGCCGCCTCCTGACCGACTATGGCTTCATCGGCCATCCGTTCCGCAAGGATTTCCCGATTTCCGGCCATGTCGAGATGCGTTATGACCCCGATCAAGGACGCGTCATCTACCAGCCGGTGACTATCGAGCCTCGCGAAAACACCCCGCGCATTGTGCGCGAAGACAGCTTCGGGGATCCGGCACATGGCTGATATCCACAATTTCACCCTGAATTTCGGCCCGCAGCATCCGGCCGCGCACGGCGTGCTGCGCTTGGTGCTGGAACTGGACGGCGAGGTTGTGCAGCGCGCCGACCCGCACATCGGCCTGCTGCACCGCGCCACCGAGAAATTGGCGGAAACCCGTACCTGGGTTCAGTCGGTTCCCTATATGGACCGTCTCGACTACGTCTCGATGATGTGCAACGAGCACGCCTACTGCCTCGCCGCCGAGCGACTGCTGGGC
Source organism: Azonexus sp. (assembly GCA_031260295.1). Taxonomy (GTDB): domain Bacteria; phylum Pseudomonadota; class Gammaproteobacteria; order Burkholderiales; family Rhodocyclaceae; genus Azonexus. Next base: position 25,075 of record JAIRKE010000072.1, on the reverse strand, counting down.
ATCGAGGTGCCGGAGCGCGGCAAGTACATCCGCACGATGTTCGACGAGATCACCCGCATCCTCAACCACCTGTTGTGGATCGGCTGCCATGCCCTCGACGTCGGCGCCATGACCATGGCGCTGTACTCCTTCCGCGAGCGCGAAGATCTGATGGATGTCTACGAGGCGGTTTCCGGTGCCCGGATGCATGCCGCCTACTACCGTCCGGGCGGCGTCTATCGCGATCTGCCGGACCGTATGCCGCAATACCGCGAGTCGACCTGGACCAACGCCAAAAAGGCGGCGGCCAGGAACGAGAACCGCAGCGGTACGCTGCTCGATTTCATCGAAGACTTCACCAACCGTTTCCCGACCTATCACGCCGAATACCACACGCTGTTGACCGATAACCGGATCTGGAAGCAGCGCCTGGTCAACGTCGGCGTCGTCTCGCCCGAGCGTGCTCTGCAGATGGGCTTCACCGGCGCCATGCTGCGCGGGTCCGGCATCGCCTGGGATTTGCGCAAGAAGCAGCCTTACGCCGCCTACGACAAGGTCGATTTCGACGTGCCGGTCGGCGTCAACGGCGACAGCTACGACCGCTACCTGGTGCGCATGGAAGAGATGCTGCAGGCGAACCGCATCATCAAGCAGTGTATCGATTGGCTGCGCAAGAATCCCGGCCCGATCATCACCGATAACTACAAGGTAGCGCCGCCGCCGCGGGAAAACATGAAGTCCAACATGGAAGAGCTGATCCATCACTTCAAGCTCTTCTCCGAAGGCATCCATGTGCCGCCGGGCGAAGCTTACGCCGCGGTCGAGCACCCGAAGGGCGAGTTCGGCATCTATTTCATTTCCGATGGCGCCAACAAGCCCTACCGCATGAAGATCCGCGCTCCGGGCTATGTACACCTGGCCGGCATGGACGAAATGGCCCGTGGCCACATGATCGCCGACGTCGTCACGATCATCGGCTCCCAAGATATCGTTTTTGGCGAGATTGACCGCTGATGTTTTCCGCTGAAACCCTCCAGAAGTTCGCCCGCGAGGTCGCCAAGTACCCCGCCGATCAGAAACAGTCCGCCGTAATGGCCTGTCTGGCCCATGCCCAAGAAGAAAAGGGCTGGCTGCCGGCCGAGGCCATCGAGGCCGTCGCCGGCTATCTCGGGATGCCGCCCATCGCGGCCTACGAGGTGGCGACCTTCTACAACATGTACGACGTCAAGCCGGTCGGCAAGTACAAGATCACGGTCTGTACCAACCTGCCTTGCGCCTTGTCCGGCGGCTATCACGCCGGCGAGTACCTACAGAAAAAGCTCGGCATTGGCTATGGCGAGACGACGCCGGACGGCAAGTTCACGCTCAAGGAAGGTGAATGCATGGGAGCTTGCGGCGATGCGCCGGTGTTCATCGTCAACAACCGTTCGATGTGCAGCCACATGCACCCGGAGCAGATCGACAAGCTGCTTGAGGAGTGCAAATAATGGCCATGCTGGGTTCGATCAATGGCGTCCTGATGGCGGGGCTGGACGGCGACCACGGCTGGCGCCTCAAGGATTACGTCGCTCGCGGTGGCTATGCCCAGTTGCAGCGCATCCTGGAAAGCAAGCTGACGCAGGAAGAAGTCATCAGCGAAGTCAAGCAATCGGTGCTGCGCGGCCGCGGTGGCGCCGGCTTCCCGACCGGCCTGAAGTGGTCCTTCATGCCGCGCTCCTTCCCCGGCGACAAGTACGTCGTCTGCAATACCGACGAAGGCGAGCCGGGTACCTTCAAGGACCGCGACATCATGCGCTACAACCCGCATGCGGTCATCGAGGGGATGGCCATCGCCGCCTACGCGATGGGCGCCACTCGCGGTTACAACTATGTCCATGGCGAAATCTGGGAAATCTATCAGCGTTTCGAGGAAGCACTCGACGAAGCCCGCGCCGCCGGCTTCATCGGCCAGAACATTCTCGGTTCCGGTTTCAATTTCGAACTGTTTGCCCACCACGGCTACGGTGCCTACATCTGCGGCGAGGAAACCGCGCTGCTCGAATCGATCGAAGGCAAGAAGGGCCAGCCGCGCTTCAAGCCACCGTTCCCGGCCTCCTTCGGCCTGTACGGCAAGCCGACCACGATCAACAACACGGAAACCTTCGCTGCCATTCCCTTCATCCTGAAGATGGGCGGCGAGGCGTTCCTCAACCTGGGCAAGCCGAACAACGGCGGCACCAAGCTGTTCTCGGTCTCTGGTCACGTCAATCGGCCGGGCAACTATGAAATCCCACTCGGTACTTCGTTCGCCACGCTGCTCGAAATGTGCGGTGGTATGCGCGGTGGCCGCAAGCTGAAGGCCGTCATCCCGGGCGGCTCGTCGGCGCCGGTGTTGCCGGGCGAGGTGATCATGGATTGCACCATGGATTACGACTCGATCAGCAAGGCCGGGTCGATGCTCGGTTCCGGCGCGGTCATCGTCATGGACGAGACGGTGTGCATGGTCAAGGCGCTGGAGCGCCTGTCCTTCTTCTATCACGAGGAATCCTGCGGCCAGTGCACGCCCTGTCGCGAAGGCACGGCCTGGATGTACAAGGTGGTGCACCGCATTGAGAACGGGTTGGGCAAGCCGGAAGACCTGGATCTGCTCAATAGCGTGCTCGGCAACATCGCCGGTCGCACCATCTGTGCACTGGGCGATGCGGCGGCCTTCCCGGTGCAGAGCTTCATCAAACATTTCCGCAGCGAGTTCGAGCACCACATCGAACACAAATGCTGCCTGGTGCCCAAGGATGTGCAATGGGCCGGCAGCGGCTTCCACAAGATTCCGGCCTGATGATGGCGCGGCTTGGTAACGAAAGAATTTACGAAAAAACGGGCTACAAGGTAGCGACATGCTAGAAATCGACATCGACGGCAAGAAAGCGCAAGTGCCCGACGGCAGCACGGTGATGGATGCCGCGCAGCAGGTCGGGGTCTATATCCCGCATTTCTGCTACCACAAGAAATTGTCGATCGCCGCCAACTGCCGGATGTGTCTGGTCCAGGTGGAGAAGGCGCCGAAGCCCCTGCCGGCCTGTGCGACGCCGGTGACCAACGGCATGAAGGTGTTCACGCATTCCGAGCTGGCCGTCAAGGCGCAGAAGGGCGTGATGGAATTCCTGCTCATCAACCACCCGCTCGATTGCCCGATCTGCGACCAGGGTGGCGAATGCCAGTTGCAGGACATGTCGGTCGGCTACGGCCCGATGAAAAGCCGCTACAGCGAAGAAAAGCACGTCGTCTTCCACAAGAACGTCGGTCCGCTGATTTCCATGGAGGAAATGAGCCGCTGCATCCACTGTACCCGTTGCGTCCGTTTTGGCCAGGAAGTCGCCGGCATCATGGAACTCGGCATGGCCAACCGCAACATGCATTCCGAGATCACCACTTTCCTCGGTCGTACTGTCGATTCCGAACTGTCGGGCAACATGATCGATCTGTGCCCGGTCGGCGCCCTGACCTCGAAGCCTTTCCGCTACACCGCCCGCTCCTGGGAACTGCAGCGGCGCAAGTCGGTCAGTCCGCATGATTCCGTTGGCGCCAATCTGGTCGTCCAGGTCAAGCACGACAACGTGATGCGCGTGCTGCCGCGCGAGAACGAAGCAGTCAATGAATGCTGGATTGCCGATAAGGAGCGTTTCTCCTATCAGGCCCTGAATTCCGAGGAGCGCTTGACCAAGCCGATGGTCAAGCAGGGTGGCGAGTGGCGCGAGGTCGATTGGAACGTGGCGCTCGACTATGTCGCCCACGGCCTCAAGGATGTCGCCCGCGAGCATGGCGGCGCTGCCCTCGCGGCGCTGGCGGCTCAGTCCTGCACGGTCGAGGAATTGTTCCTGCTGGGCAAGGTTATGCGTGGTCTGGGCAGCAGCAATATCGATTTCCGTCCGCGCCAGGGCGATTTCGCCGCCGACGGCAAGCGCGCCGGCACCCCGTGGCTCGGCCTGCGCCTGGCGGAGATCAAGGATCTCGACGCGGCGCTGGTGGTCGGCTCCTTCCTGCGCAAGGATCATCCGCTGATCGCCCAACGCCTGCGTCAGGCGGCCAAGAAAACTACCAAGGTCAGCCTGCTGTCGGTGGCCAACGACGATCAACTGATCAATCTGTACCAGAACGTAGTCGTCGCCCCGGCACAACTGGCTGCCGCGCTGGGCGCCGTCGTCAAGGCCGCCGCCGAACTGAAGGGTGCCCTTGTACCGGCCGGCCTCGCGTCCGTCACGGTCGACGCATCTGCTCAGGCGATTGCCCAGAGCCTAGTCGAGGGCGAAAAGCGTGCCGTTTTCCTCGGCAATGTCGCTACCCAGTCCGCCGCCGCAGCGCAACTGCATGCGCTGGCGCAGGAACTGGCCCGGCTGACCGGCGCCACGCTCGGCTTCCTTGGCGAAGGGGCCAATACCGTCGGCGCCCATGCCGCCGGTGCGCTGCCCAGCGGCGCCAATGCCCGACAGATGTTCGAGCAGCCGCGCAAGGCCTATGTGCTGATGGGTATTGAGCCGGAGTTCGATTGCGCCAATCCGCAATTGGTGCTCGGCGCCCTGAAGCAGGCCAGCCTGGTGGTCTTCATGTCTGCCTTCAAGCATGCGCCGGCCCTCGAATACGCCGACGTGATGCTGCCGATCGCTCCCTATACCGAAACGGCCGGCACCTTCGTCAATACCGAAGGCCGTATTCAGAGCTTCAATGGCGTCGTCAAGGCGCGCGGCGATGCCCGTCCGGCCTGGAAGGTGCTGCGTGTGCTCGGTAATGTGCTGAACCTTGCCGGCTTCGCTTACGACACCAGCGAAGCGGTGCGCGATGAAGCACTGGGCGTGGGTAAAGAGTTCATCACTGGCCTGGATAATGCGCTGAACGGCGTGGCTATCGCTCTGCCGGCCGCAGTCAGTGGTTTGCAGCGGATTGCCGACGTGCCGATCAATTTTGCCGATCCGTTGGTCCGCCGGGCGCCGGCCCTGCAGCAGACGGCCGATGCGGTCGCTCCGAGTGCCCGCGTTTGCGAGCAGACGCTGGGCGAACTGGGTCTGACCACCGGCACGACGGTCAAGGTCCGCCAGGGGCAAGGCGAAGCGGTGTTGCCGCTCAAGCTCGACAATTCCGTTCCGGCTGGTTGTATCCGGGTGGCCGCGGCGCATGCCAGCACTGCCGGCCTGGGCGAGATGTTCGGTTCGATTTCCGTGGAGCGTGCATAAATGGACGCACTGATGCATTTTGGCACCGGGCTTTTCGGTGCTGCTTGGCCGGCGGTGTGGACCCTGGTGAAAATTGTCCTGATCGTCGCCCCGCTGATGCTCGGCGTCGCTTATCTGACCTATTTCGAGCGCAAGGTGATCGGCTTCATGCAGGTGCGTATCGGCCCTAACCGGACCGGTCCGTTTGGTCTGATCCAGCCGATTGCCGACGGCCTGAAGCTGCTGTTCAAGGAAATCATCGTTCCCAGCAGCGCCAATAAGGGGATCTTCCTGATCGCCCCGATGCTGGCCATCGCGTCGGCGCTGGCGGCCTGGGCCGTGGTGCCCTTCACCGACACGCTGGTGTTGGCCAACATCGACGCCAGCCTGCTCTACATCATGGCCATCACCTCGATGGGCGTTTATGGCGTGATCCTGTCCGGCTGGGCCTCGAACTCCAAGTACGCCTTCCTCGGCGCCATGCGCTCGGCGGCGCAGATGGTGTCGTATGAGGTCGCCATGGGTTTCTCGCTGATCGGCGTGCTGATGGTGTCCAACAGCCTGAACTTGGTGGCCATCGTCAACGGCCAGCAGTCCGGCCTGTTCGCCAGCTATGGCCTGAACTTCCTGTCCTGGAACTGGCTGCCGCTGCTGCCAATGTTCGTCGTCTACCTGATTGCCGGTACCGCCGAGTTGAACCGGGCGCCGTTCGACGTCGCCGAGGGCGAGTCGGAAATCGTCGCCGGCTTCCACGTTGAATACTCTGGCATGGCCTTCGCGCTGTTCTTCCTGGCCGAATACGCCAACATGATCCTGGTCGCCACGCTGACCTCGCTGTTGTTCCTCGGCGGCTGGTCGTCTCCAGTCGGCTTCCTGCCGGACGGCATCGTCTGGTTGTTTGCCAAGATTTGCTCCGTCTTGTTCCTGTATCTCTGGTTCCGCGCCACCTTCCCGCGCTATCGCTACGACCAGATCATGCGCCTGGGCTGGAAAGTGTTTCTGCCGATCTGTCTGATCTGGCTCGTCGTCGTCGGCGTCTGGATGATGTCGCCGCTGAATATCTGGAAGTGAGGGGCGCGTAATGGGTTCGATGAAGGAAATCTTCAACAGCCTCCTCCTCAAGGAGTTGTTGAAAGGGATGGCGGTGACGGGCAGGTATTTCTTTGCCCGCAAAATCACCGTCCAGTATCCCGAGGAAAAAACGCCGCAGAGCTTCCGCTTCCGTGGCCTGCACGCCCTGCGTCGCTATGAGAACGGCGAGGAACGCTGCATCGCCTGCAAACTGTGCGAAGCCGTCTGCCCGGCGCTGGCGATCACCATCGAGGCCGAACCGCGTGACGACGGTTCGCGGCGCACGACCCGCTACGACATCGATCTGACCAAGTGCATTTTCTGCGGCTTCTGCGAGGAAGCATGCCCGGTCGACGCCATCGTCGAGACCCGGGTTTTCGAGTACCACGGCGAGAAGCGCGGCGATTTGTACTACACCAAGCCGATGCTGCTGGCCAATGGCGACCGCTATGAAGCGCAGATCGCCGAAGATCGCGCGCTCGACGCGCCCTACCGATAACAGGTGTTCGCGATGGATTTTCAAACCCTGGTTTTTTTCTTCCTGTCGGCGATTCTGGTCTTCGCGGCGCTGCGCGTGATTACTGCGCGCAACCCGGTCCACGCCGCGCTGCACCTGATCCTGGCCTTCTTCACCTGTGGCGGCATCTGGGCCTTGCTGCAGGCCGAGTTCCTGGCCATCGCCATCATCCTCGTCTATGTCGGCGCGGTCATGGTGCTGTTCCTGTTCGTGGTGATGATGCTCGACGTCAATATCGACCGCATCCGCCAGGGCTTCTGGAGCTATCTGCCGCTCGGCGCCGTGCTTGGCCTGCTGATGGTCCTGGAAATGGGCCTGGTGCTCGGCAGTCGGCATCTCCAGAAGCCGGCCGCGGCAGCCGCTGTCGCGCCCGGGGTTTCCAACACCAAGGAAATCGGCGCCCTGATGTTCACCGATTTCGTCTATCCATTCGAACTGGCCTCCATCGTGCTGCTGGTCGGCATGGTCGCGGCCATCGTACTGACCTATCGTGGGCCGAAGAAAACCAAGAACACCAATCCGAATCAGCAGGTCTTCGTCAAGGCGAAGGATCGCGTCCGCGTGCTGCAGATGCCGGTTGAAAAAGACTGAGTTCCGGGACGACCATGCTTACTCTCACCCTTTCGCATTTCCTGATCCTCGGCGCGATCCTGTTCGCGATCAGCGTGGTCGGTATCTTCCTCAACCGGAAGAACCTGCTGGTGCTGCTGATGGCCATCGAACTGATGCTGCTCGCGGTCAACATGAACTTCGTCGCTTTTTCGCATTTCCTGGGCGATCTGTCGGGACAGGTTTTCGTTTTCTTCATCCTGACGGTGGCCGCCGCCGAGTCGGCGATCGGTCTGGCCATCCTGATCGTGCTGTTCCGTAACCTCAAGAGCATCCACGTGGATGACCTGGGCAGCCTGAAGGGTTAATCATGAATATGCAAAAACTCTATCTGCTCGTGCCGCTGGCCCCCCTGTTCGGGGCCATCATCGCCGGCCTGTTCTGCCGTGTCATCCCGCGCTGGCTGGCCCATACGGTGACCATTGCCGGTGTCGCCGTCGCCTTCGTCGCCTCGCTGCTGATTTTCCAGGACGTGCAGGCCGGCAACACCTTCAACGGCCCGGTTTACACCTGGATGACCAGCGGCGACTACACGTTCGAAGTCGGCTTCCTGATCGACACCCTGACCACGACAATGATGCTGGTCGTCACCTTCGTCTCGCTGATGGTGCATATCTATACCATCGGCTACATGCAGGACGATCCGGGCTACAACCGCTTCTTCAGCTACATCTCGCTGTTCACCTTCTCGATGCTGATGCTGGTGATGGCCAACAACTTCATGCAGTTGTTCTTTGGCTGGGAAGCGGTCGGCCTCGTTTCCTACCTGCTGATAGGTTTCTGGTACACCCGGCCGACGGCCATCTTCGCCAACATGAAGGCCTTCCTGGTCAACCGCGTCGGTGACTTCGGCTTCCTTCTCGGCATTGGTTTGGTCCTGGCCCATTTCGGCTCGCTCGACTACGCCACGGTGTTCGCCAACGCACCGGAATTCGCCGCGACGACCATCAATATCTGGGGCGAGCAGCAATGGTCGCTGATGACCGTTACCTGCATCTGCCTGTTCATTGGCGCCATGGGCAAGTCGGCCCAGGTGCCGCTGCATGTCTGGCTGCCCGACTCGATGGAAGGCCCGACGCCGATCTCGGCGCTGATCCACGCGGCGACCATGGTGACGGCCGGCATCTTCATGGTGGCGCGCATGTCGCCGCTGTTCGAATTGTCGACCACGGCGCTGTCCTTCGTCATCGTCATCGGTGCCATCACCGCGCTGTTCATGGGCTTCCTCGGCATCATCCAGAACGACATCAAGCGCGTCGTCGCTTACTCGACGCTGTCGCAGCTCGGCTACATGACCGTTGCCCTGGGCGCTTCGGCCTATTCGGTGGCGATCTTCCACCTAATGACGCACGCCTTCTTCAAGGCGCTGCTGTTCCTCGCCGCCGGCTCGGTGATCATCGGCATGCACCACGACCAGGACATCCGCAACATGGGCGGCCTGCGCAAGTACATGCCGATCACCTGGATCACCTCGCTGATCGGCTCACTGGCGCTAATCGGCACGCCTCTCACGGCCGGTTTCTATTCCAAGGACTCGATCATCGAGGCGGTCAAGTTCTCCACCATCCCGGGTGCCGGCTTCGCCTACTACGCGGTGCTGGCCGGCGTTTTCGTCACCGCCTTCTACTCCTTCCGCATGTATTTCCTGGTCTTCCACGGCAAGGAGCGCTTCGGTCAGGCCGACCATCATGAGCATCACGGCGATCATGACGACGAGGAGGTGGCGCATGACCATCATCACGGCCTGGCGCCCGGCCAGAAGCCGCACGAGACGCCGTGGGTGGTGACGCTGCCGCTGGTGCTGCTGGCCATTCCCTCGCTCATCATCGGCTATATCGGCATCGAGCCGATGCTGGCCGGCGATTTCTTCAAGGGCGTCATCCACGTCGATGCCGCTGCCCACCCGGCGCTGGCGCAGTTCCTGGACGAATTCCACGGCCCCTTGGCGATGGCCCTGCATGCCGTCAAGACGCCACCGCTCTATCTGGCGCTGGCTGGCGTGGCCTTGTCGTGGTTCTTCTACCTGAAGCGCCTGGACATCCCGGCCGCCATCCAGCGCCGCTTCTCGGCGATCTACACGCTGCTCGATAACAAGTACTACTTCGACAAGATCAACGACTTCGTCTTCGCCGGCGGCGCCCGTTTGCTGGGTAAAGGGCTGTGGCGCGGCGGCGACGTTGCCGTCATCGACGGCCTGATCGTCAACGGCTCGGCCAGGCTGGTTGGCTGGTTCGCCACCGTCATCCGCCGGGTCCAGACCGGTTACGTCTATCACTACGCTTTCACCATGATCATCGGCGTCTTCGTGCTGATGACCCTGTGGATCAACCGCGCCTAGCGCGAATCGTTCGCAGAAAAGCAAGGAATAACATGTCGACTTACCCGCTGCTGTCTCTCGCCATCTGGCTCCCCATCGCTGCCGGCATCATCGTGCTGCTGACCGGTTCCGACCGGAATGCGCCGCTGGCCCGGATGCTCGCCCTGGTTGGTGCGATCGCCAGCTTCCTGGTGACAATCCCGTTGTGGGCCGGTTTCGATGTCGCTTACGGCGGCATGCAGTTCGTCGAGATGGGAAGCTGGATTCCCCGCTTCAACGTCAATTACCACCTGGGTGTCGACGGCATCTCGATGCTGTTCGTGATCCTCAATGCCTTTGTCACCGTCATCGTGGTCGCCGCCGGCTGGGAAGTGATCACCCAGAAAGTGGCCCAGTACAACGCCGCCTTCCTGATCATGTCCGGCCTGATGAACGGCATTTTCGCCTCGCTCGACGGCGTGCTGTTCTACGTTTTCTTCGAGGCTTCGCTGATTCCGATGTACCTGATCATCGGCGTCTGGGGCGGCCCCAACCGCGTCTATGCGGCCTTCAAGTTCTTCCTCTACACGCTGTTCGGCTCGCTGCTGTTCCTGCTGGCCTTGCTTTACCTGTTCATTCATTCCGGCGGCAGCTTCTCGATTCTCGACTGGCACCAGTTGCCGCTCGAACTGAGCCCGCAGATTTGGCTGTTCCTCGCCTTCCTGATCGCCTTCGCGGTCAAGGTGCCGATGTGGCCGGTCCATACCTGGTTGCCGGATGCTCACGTCGAGGCGCCGACAGGCGGTTCCATCGTGCTGGCGGCCATCGCCCTGAAGCTCGGCGCCTACGGCTTCCTGCGTTTCTCGCTGCCGATCGCGCCGGATGCCGCGCATGAACTGGCCAGCCTGATGATTGCCTTGTCGCTGATCGCCGTAGTCTATATCGGCTTCGTCGCCCTGGTCCAGGCCGACATGAAGAAGCTGGTGGCCTATTCGTCGATTGCTCATATGGGCTTCGTCACCCTCGGCTTCTTCATGTTCAGCGCGCTGGGCGTTGAAGGCGCCCTGGTGCAGATGATTTCTCACGGTTTCGTCTCCGGCGCCATGTTCTTCTGTATCGGCGTCATGTACGACCGCGTGCACAGCCGCCAGATCGCCGATTACGGCGGTGTGGTCAACACCATGCCGAAGTTTGCCGCGCTGTTCATGCTGTTCTCGATGGCCAATGCCGGCCTGCCGGCGACCTCCGGCTTTGTCGGCGAGTTCATGGTCATCCTCGGCGCGGTCCAGTTCAACTTCTGGGTCGCCTTCGCCGCCGCCACCTCGCTGATCCTGGGTGCCGCCTACTCGCTGTGGATGTATAAGCGGGTCGTCTTCGGCGATGTCGCCAACGACCACGTTGCCAAGCTTTCCGACATCAACAAGCGTGAGTTCGCCATCCTCGGCGTATTGGCCTTATGCACCCTGTGGATGGGTCTCTATCCGCAACCCTTTACCGAAGTCATGCACGCCTCGGTCAACGAGCTGCTGAATCACGTCCACATCAGCAAGATTCAATAAACGGTAGCCGACATGTTCGACCATTTCGTTGTCCCCGACCTCCTGCCGGCCGCCCCGGAAATTTTCCTGGTGGTGATGGCGCTGGCCATCCTGTTGATCGATCTGTTCGTCAAGGACAGCCGGCGTACCCTGACCTTCTCGCTAAGCGTGCTGACCCTGCTCGGCTGCGCTGTGATTCAAGTGTGGACCCGAATTGGCGGGGTCGCCTATATGGAACTGGATGGGGACATTTACCCCATCATCCGTTATTTTGCCAATGCTGAAGGGGTCGTCTACACCTTCAGCAGGATGTTCGTCGACGATCTGATGTCCGACGTGCTGAAACTGTTTCTGTACGCCACTGTCATTATTGTGCTGTTCTATTCGCGGGCCTACGTCATCGACCGTAACGAGATGAACAAGGGCGAGTACTACGTGCTGACGCTGTTCGCCACGCTCGGCATGATGGTGATGATTTCGGCCAACCATTTCGCCACCGTCTATATCGGCATCGAGCTGCTGTCGCTGTCGCTGTACGCGATGGTGGCGATGAACCGCACCTCGCTGGCCGCCAGCGAGGCGGCGATGAAGTACTTCGTCCTCGGCGCCCTGGCTTCCGGCCTGCTGCTTTACGGCATGTCGATGATCTATGGCGCCACCGGCACTCTGGAAATCACCGCCATCGCCGCGCGCCTCCAAGACGCCAATGGCAACCTGCTGGCCTTCGGCCTGGTCTTCCTGATCGCCGGCCTGGCCTTCAAGCTCGGCGTCGTGCCTTTCCACATGTGGATTCCCGACGTCTATCACGGCGCTCCGACCTCGGTTACGCTGTTGATCGGCAGCGCCCCGAAACTGGCGGCGTTTGCCGTGGCGATGCGTCTCCTGGTCGGCGGCCTGTTCGATATGGCCGGCGACTGGCAAGCCATGCTGGTTATCATGGCCGTGTTGTCGATGGCCATCGGCAATCTGGCCGCCCTGGTCCAGACCAACATCAAGCGCATGCTGGCCTATTCGGCGATTTCGCACATGGGCTTCATGCTGCTCGGTATCGTGACCGGCGTCGTCAACGGTAATCCCGCTAACGCGCTGGAAGCCTATAGTTCGGCGATGTTCTACGTGGTTTCCTACGTGCTGATGAGCCTGGGCACCTTCGGCATGATCCTGCTGATGGCACGCGCCGGTTTCGAGGCCGACACCCTCGACGATTTCAAGGGCCTCAACCAGCGCAGTCCGTGGTTCGCCGCCATCATGATGATGCTGATGTTCTCGATGGCCGGCATTCCCTTCTTCGTTGGCTTCTTTGCCAAGCTTGCCGTGCTGCAAGTCGTCATTGCCGCCGGTTACATCTGGCTGGCGATCGTTGCCGTGCTGTTCTCGCTGATCGGCGCCTTCTACTACCTGCGTGTCGTCAAGCTGATGTATTTCGATGCGCCGCAGGACGAAACGCCCATCGTCGCCAGCGCCGACATGCGCCTGCTGATCTCGGCCAATGGCGTTGCCGTCGCCGCCTTCGGCCTGTTCCCGGGGACGATCACGGTGCTGTGCCTCTTCTCGCTGGCACACTCGTTCTAGGCGACAGATGCAATGGACACAACGCCCCGCCGGTCGGGGCGTTTTTCATGGAAATCCACATGAACGATGACGCGCTGACTGAAACGCCAATCGACTCCACCGTGGTGTTCAAAGGCAAGCTGCTGGAAGTCCGCAAGGACCGGGTGCGCCTGCCCAACGGCGGTGAATCGCTGCGCGAGTACATCGTCCACCCCGGCGCGGTAGTCGTGCTGGCCCTGCTGGACAATGGCAACTTGCTGTTCGAGCGCCAGTTCCGCTATCCGTTGCACCGTGTTTTTCTCGAACTGCCGGCTGGCAAGATCGACCCGGGCGAGAACATCCTGGATACCGCCCGCCGCGAACTGTATGAGGAAACCGGCTACGAGGCGGCCGACTGGGCGCATCTTGGCGTGATGCATCCGGGTATCGGTTATTCCGATGAGCGCATCGAGATTTTCATGGCGCGCGGCTTGCGCCGTATCGGCCCGCCGCAACTCGACGCCAACGAGTTCCTCGAAGTGCTCGAATTGTCGCCGGCCGAGGCCCGGCAGGCGGTGTGGGACGGCCGTATCACCGACGGCAAGACGATCAGCGCCCTGTATTGGCTCGATCGGCCCTGAGCCACGACATGTGTATTTCCGGCGTGCGTCCCCGGCTTGAGAAAGGCGATTGATGCGCCGCGTCGCCGTCATCGGCGGCGGCCCGGCCGGCCTGATGGCGGCCGAGCGGCTGGCCGCCATGCCCGGATTCGCCGTCGATGTCTACGAGGCCATGCCGTCGCCCGGACGCAAGTTCCTGATGGCCGGCAAGGGCGGCATGAACATCACCCACAGCGAGGCGATCGATGGCTTCCGCCGGCGCTACGGTTCGCGCCAGGCCGAGATCGCCCGGCTGTTCGACGCCTTCGGTCCCGAATGCTTGCGCGCCTGGATTCATGGCCTCGGCATCGACACCTTCGTCGGTACGTCCGGCCGCGTCTTTCCCGCCGACATGAAGGCAGCGCCGCTGCTGCGCGCTTGGCTGCATCGCCTGCGCGCATCCGGCGTGCACTTGCATATGCGTCACCGCTGGCTGGGCTGGAACGCCGACGGCGCGCTACGTTTCGCCACGCCGGCCGGTGAGATCGCGGTTGTCGCGGCGGCCACCGTCCTGGCCCTGGGCGGTGGCAGTTGGCGCCAGCTCGGCTCTGACGGTGCCTGGGTGCCGCTGCTGGCTGCTCGTGACGTGCCGATCGCGCCGCTGCGCCCGGCCAACTGCGGCTTCGACGTCGGCTGGAGCATGCATTTCCGCGAGCGCTTCGCCGGTCAGCCGGTCAAGCCGGTGGTTGCCCATTTTGCGGGGCGGCGGGTAGCGGGCGAATTCATCATCGGCGAGCACGGCGTCGAGGGTGGGCTGGTCTATGCGCTGTCCGCCGCTTTGCGCGACGCGCTGGCGGAAAAGGGGGAAGCCATATTGACCCTCGACCTGGCGCCCGGACGCAGTCTGGAGCGGCTGGCGGCCGACCTTGCTCGGCCGCGCGGCCGCGATTCGCTGGCCAGCCATTTACGCCGCCGGGCCGGCATCGAGGGCGTCAAGGCCGGCCTGCTGCGCGAAGTGCTCGGCGCGGACGGCATGCAGGACAACGGACGCCTGGCAGCCGCGCTGAAGGCGCTGCCTTTGCCGCTGCGCTCGCCGCGCCCGCTCGACGAGGCCATCAGCACGGCCGGCGGCGTCCGTTTCGAAGCGCTCGACAGCCGCCTGATGATCGAACGTTTGCCCGGCGTCTTTTGTGCCGGCGAAATGCTCGACTGGGAGGCGCCGACCGGTGGCTATCTGCTGACCGCCTGTTTCGCCAGCGGCCATGTTGCCGGCACCGGCGCCGGCGACTGGCTACAGGCGCGGGTCTGAAGCCGTAGCGCCGTTAGCGGACGAAAATCCATTCGTTGCACCCGGCTTCAGGTAATCTTGTCCGGCGACGTCTGTCCCGAGCAGGCGGATTTTCCAGAGGAACGGGGCTTTGGAGCAAAGCTGCATACTGGTGGTGGATGATGAGCCGATCAGCCGCGAGATTCTCGTCGAGAACCTGGCCGTCGAAGGCTATCGCGTGGTCGAGGCGGCTAGCGGCGAAGCCGCTTGGCAGTTGATCGACGCCACGCCGGAGCGTTTCGAGGCGATTCTGCTCGACCGCATGATGCCGGACATGGACGGCATCGAGATACTGCGCCGGGTCAAGCAGCGGGCCGACATGCGCTACGTGCCGGTGATCATGCAGACCGGCATGACCGCCGATGCCGACGTGTCCGAGGGCCTCCGGGCTGGCGCCTATTACTACCTGACCAAGCCTTTTTCGGCCGACATGCTGTTGGCCATCGTCGCTGCCGCGACCCGTGATTATCGCGACCATCGAGAACTGGAGCGGGAGGCCGAGCGCCAGGGGCGCATCCTGTCCTGCCTGGCCGAAGCCCGTTTCGTCTATCGCACTACCGACGAGGCGCGCTCGCTGGCGGCGTTGCTGGCCAATGCCGCGCCGGAGCCGACACGGGTGGTGCTCGGGCTGTCGGAATTGATGCTCAATGCCGTCGAGCACGGTAACTTGGCGATCAGTTACCAGGAGAAGTCGCAGTTGATCAGATTCGGCCGCTTGCAGCAGGAGATTGCCAGTCGCCTCGACGATCCGCGTTTTGCCGCCCGTAAGGTCGAGATCGAGGTGCGCCGGGTGGCCGACGAATTGTCCTTCCTGATTCGCGATCAGGGTGTCGGCTTTGACTGGCACGGCTATCTCGAAATGCGTCCAGAACGGGCTTTCGATACGCATGGCCGGGGCATCGCGATGTCGCGCATGGTCAGCTTTGACCGCCTCGAATACCGCGGCTGCGGCAACGAGGTCGAAGTGGCGATCCACCTCGCCGGGTAGAGCAATCGCCGCCGCCGGAATCAGGCCGGCCAACGGCTCGTGTTTCAAGGACGAGCCTAGCGCGGTTGGCTGCTGTCGAGCAGCGCGCGGGCCGCCTCGAAGTCGAAATTGTCGATCAGCCGGGCGAAGGCCGGGAAGGCGCTGCCCAGGGCGCGGCGCAGTAGCGGCTCGTTGAGGCGCAGCAGTTCCTGGGCATGTATCTCGCCTTCGTCGAGCAGGCGGCGTAGTTCGTTCAATGTCTGTTCCAGTGATCGTTCCGCGGCTTGGGTCGGCTCCGGCTCGCCGGCTAGCAGCGGGCGCAGGGCATCGCCCAGCGCGGTATAGGTTTCGGCTAGCCGCTGGCACAGCGGTTCGATGGTTGCCGTCGGCTGCTCGTCGCGGATCGCCATCTCCAGTTCGGCGGCCGCAGCCTGGACAACCACGGCGCCGAGGGTGCCGGCGGCCCCCTTCAGCGAGTGGGCGAGGCGGCGTGCTTCCTTGATCTCGCCGGCGGCAAGGTGCTGGGTGATGGCGGGAAAATTATCGCTGTGGTTGTCGATGAATTTGCCGAGCAGGCGTTTGTAGCTGTCCATGCGGCCGCGCACCGCATGCAGTCCGAATTCGGCCTTGAGGCCGGGAACGGCGGCCAGGCGGACGGCCAGGGCCTGGTCCACGTCGACCGGGGTGGCGATCGCCGCACCCGCGCCGGCTCGCGGCAGCCATTGCTCGAGAGTGGCGAACAGGCGGTCGGGGTTGACCGGCTTGGCGACATGGTCGTTCATACCAGCCGCCAGGCAGGCGCGCTGGTCTTCGTCAAAGGCGTTGGCGGTCATCGCCAGGATCGGTATGGTCGACCAGCCGGGCAGGGTGCGGATGCGGCGGGTGGCTTCGAGGCCGTCCATGATCGGCATCTGCATGTCCATCAGTACCAGATCGTAGACGCGGCGCTCGGCCAGGGCGACGGCGGCGGCGCCGTCGGCGGCGATGTCGACGGTCAGGCCGGCCGAGCGCAGCAGGGCGCTGGCGACCTCCTCGTTGATCGGGTTGTCCTCGGCCAGCAGGATGCGGATATTGGCCGGGAAGTTGGCCGGCAGGGCCGCCGGGGCGGCTGGTTCGGCGGACGACTGGGCGATACCGAGGCGGGCGGTGAACCAGAAGGTCGAGCCCTGGCCGGGTGTGCTGTCGACCGCAATGTCGCCGCCCATGGCCTTGGCTAGCCGGCTGCTGATGGCCAGGCCGAGGCCAGTGCCGCCGAAACGGCGGGTGGTCGAGGTGTCGGCCTGTTCGAATGGGGTGAATAGCCGGGCTTGCACTTCCGGTGTGATGCCGATGCCGCTGTCGCGCACTGCGAAGCGCATCAGGTAGCCGGTGGTGTCGCTGGCGAGCAGGCGGACGGTGATGGTGATGCCGCCTTGTTCGGTGAATTTGACGGCATTGGAGAGGAAATTGACCAGTATCTGTTGCAGGCGCAGCGGGTCGCCGCGCAGGCGGTCGGGCACACCGGGGGCGATCTCGCAATCCAGCGTCAGGCGGCGGGCGGCCACTCGTTCGCTGATCAGGTCGCGGGCCGAGTCGATCAGGCGGCTCAGCGAAAAGTCGTAATCTTCGAGTACCAGTTTGCCGGCCTCGATCTTGGAGATGTCGAGGATGTCGTTGATGATTGATAGCAGGTGGCGGGTCGCGCCATCGACCTTGGTCAGCCGCCGGTGCTGCTCGGGCGAGATGTCGGTGTCGCGCAGCGCGAGATGGGTTAGGCCCATGATGGCGTTCATCGGCGTGCGGATCTCGTGGCTCATGTTGGCCAGGAAGGCGCTTTTCGCCCGGCTAGCCGACTCGGCTTCCTCGGTGGCCTGGCGCAACTGGAGGGTGCGTTCGGCGACCAGGGTTTCCAGTTGCTGGCGATGGCGGTCGAGTTCGGCCTGGATGCGTTTCTTCTCGCTGACGTCTTCCTCGATCGCCAGGAAATGGGTGACTCGGCCATCCGGCTGGCGTACCGGAGAAATGATGGCAAAGGTTTCGAAGTGGCTGCCGTCATACCGGCGGTTGACGAATTCGCCGCGCCACACTTCCCCATCGGCCATCGCTTGCTTCAATGCTGTGTAGGTGGCGGCCGGGGTCTGCCCGGAATGCAGCAGCGCCGGTGTCTGGCCGATGACCTCGGCACGCGGATGGCCGGTGCTGCTGACGAAGGCGTCGTTGACGTACTCGATTTCCTGGCGCGTGTTGGTGATGATGATGCTATGCGGCGTCTGTTCGATGGCTAGCGACAGCTTGCGCAGCGATTCCTCGGCGCCGCGCTGCTCACTGATGTCCTGCGCCGTGCCGACTGCCGACAATGGTTCGCCGGCAGGCGAGAAGCGGAACTGGGCGCGGGTATGCAGCCAGCGCGGGTGGCCGTCGACGACAATGCGGTGGACGGAGTTGTAGGGCGCTGCGCCGGCCAGCGCCGCCTGCCACTCGGCCTCGACGCGGGCGCGATCATCGGGATGGACCAGTGCCATGTAGTCGTCCAGGCCGGCCGCGCTGCCGCGGGGCTTGCCGACGATACGGTAGGTTTCGTCGCTCCAGACCGCGGTGCCGTTGGCGATATCGAGCCGCCAGCTGCCGAGGTGGGCGATGGCCTGGGCTTCCTGGAGCAGGGATTCGCTCTCGCGCAGTTCCTGTTCCAGGCGCATCCGCTCGCTGACGTCCTGGATCGTGCCGAACATCCGGGTGACCGTGCCCTTGTCGTCAATATCGAGTTCGCCGGTGTCGTGCACCCAGGTCACCTTGCCGTCGCTATGGCGGACGATGCGGTATTGGTTGTCGAAGGTCCGATCTTGGCCAAGGAGATGGACTTGATGGTCGCGGCTGATCCGCTTGCGGTCCTCGGGGTGGATCAGGGCCAGCCAGCTGGCGGCGGTGTGCGGATAGCTGGCGTCGATGCCGAGAATCTCGGCCAGTTCCGGCGAGCAGCTCCAGCAGTCGGCTTGCGGCGCGAATTCGTAATGGCCGAGGTGGGCCATGTGTTGCGCCTGGCGCAGATTGGCCTCGCTGCTGAGCAGGGCACGCCGCGAGCGCTGCATCGCCATGCCGAGACCGAGTTCGCCGGCGAGATTGCCGAGCAGCGTCAATTCATCGTCGCTGAAAGCATTGGCGGCTGCTGCGTAGAGATTGAAAGCGCCGACCACTGTGCCGTCAATGCGCAATGGCAGGGCGATCGACGCACGGTAGCCGAGCGCCTGCGCCGAGGCGCGCCAGGGAGCGAAGCTCGGATCGCTGTCGATATCCTGGACGATGCACGGCACGCCGCTGCGAATGGCGCGGCCGGTCGGGCCGCTGCCGCTGGAGCTTTCTTCCCAGGTGATATCGCGGCTGGCCAGATAGCCCTCGCCGAAGCCGGCTTCGGCCAGCGGTACGACACTGCGGGCGGCATCATCGACGGCGCCGCCGATCCAAGCCATGCGGTAACCGCCGATTTCGACGACTTGGGTACAGATATCGGCCAACATCGCCCTTTCGTCGTGGTGGCGGACCAGCGCCTGGGCGACGCCGCTCATCAGGCGTAAAGCGCGGTTCTGGGCGGCGATGCGCTGGCGGCTCTCCTCGCGCTCGGTGATGTCGTGGGCGATGCCGAGCACGCCAAGCAGGCTGCCGTCGCTGTTGTAGACCGGCGTTTTCAGCGTTTCCAGGAGCTCCTGACGGCCGTCGGGAAGGCGCAGGATTTCCTCGATGCGTTGCGTTTTACCCTGGGCGATGGTCAACCGATCCTGTTCGGCCAGGCGGTCGGCGATTTCCGCCGGCAGCAGTTGCTGGTCGCGGTGGCCGATGACGGCTTCGGGCGGGCGGCCAAAAAAACGAGCGGCTAGCAGGTTGCATTCGCGGTAGATGCCGTCGCCGTCCTTGAGCCAGACCATTTCCGGCAGCATCTTGAGCAGGGCGCCGAGACGGCTGTGTTCTGACTCGATGCGCGTCCGTTCGTGACGCCGCTCGCTGATGTCGGTGAGGATGCCGATGGTCAGGGCTGGTCGGCCGTCGGCGCGGTTCTCGATGGTGCAAACGCGGTCCTCGACCCAGAGCCAAGCGCCGTCGCCGCAGCGGATGCGGTATTCGATCAGGTGGCGCGGCGTTGTGCCGCTTTGGGCGGCCGTCACGGCGGCGCTGAAGGCGGCCCGGTCCTCGGGATGAATGCGCTCGCTCCATCCGGCCAGGGTCAGCGGCGCGGCCTCGGCCGGGTCGCGCAACAGCTGGCGCAGGCCAGCGCTGATGCTATGGCGGTCGGATTCGTGCTGGTATTCCCAACTGCCGCCGCCGAGCGCATCGAGGGACAGCTTCAGGTGCGCCTCGAGACGCAGCCGGTCGCGTTCCTGGTGTGCCTGCTCGAGCGCCGCCTCGAACTGGTGCAGGGCCAGTTGTTCGAGCAGGCGGCGCTGGCTGACGACGCCCTGGATCAGGCCGTTGCCGTCGAGCACGGCCATATGCCGCAGGCGATGCCGGTTCATCGCCTCGAGCGCGGCGGTTACAGAGGCGCCGATGGGGATGCCGCGCACCGGCGAGTTCATCGCCTGCGTCAGCGGTACCGTCTGCGGCTGCGGGTACTGCCGCAGCAGACGCGGAATGTCGCGTTCGGTCAGGATGCCGACCGGCTTGCCGCCGTCGGCGATGATCAGGTAGTCGGCACCATAGTTGACCATGCAGGCGATGGCCTCGTCCAGGCGCGCCTGCGGCGACAGGTTCGGAATCTTGCGTTCCATGACGCCGCTCAGGTTGCGCAGGTGGCGGAAAATGTCGGCGCCGAGCGCCAGGCGGAAATCCGTCTCGCTGACGATGCCGAGGGTCTGGCCGGCGGCATCGACGACGAGCAGATGGCGGATATGGTGCTGTTCGACCAGTTGCCGGGCGTGCAGCAGATCGAGTTCGGGCGGCGCGCTGATCAGCGGCTGCGACATGATGACGCTGGCCGGCGTGTCGCTCGGCAGGCAGCCGTGCATGGCGCGCACGATGTTGCTTTCGGTGATGATGCCCAGCGCCTTGCCGCCCTCGCTGACCAGCAGGCTGGAGATGTTTCTCTCGGCCATCAGCCGGGCAGCGTCGTCGAGCGTGGCGGTCGGAGCGATGCCGAGCACCTCGCGGGTCATGATCTCGGATAGTTGCGAAGTCAGGGTGAGGGTCATGGCTGTTCAGGCGGAGAGGTGTCGAGGGCGGCGACCGGCGGCGGCGGCGCGGCTTCGCCGGCAGCCCTTGGTTCGTCCGGCAGGCATCTGGAAACGATGGCTGGTCCCGGCGTCATCGGCTGCGCGTTGCGTTCACTCATCGCGCGCTTCGTCGACGTATTGGCCGGCGATGCGCACGAAGGCGGGAAAGTGGTCGACGAAGGCCGTCACCAGATCCGGGTCGAAATGCTTGCCTTGGCCGGTGACGATGATCCGGCGCGCCTCCTCGGGGGAAAAGGCGACTTTGTAAACGCGCTTGCTGATCAGTGCGTCGAAGACGTCGGACAATGCCATCAGGCGGGCCGAGATGGGGATCGCATCGCCGGCCAGGCCATCCGGGTAGCCGCTGCCGTCCCATTTTTCATGATGGTAATGGGCGATTTCCTTGGCGATATCGAGGAACTCGACCTTGCGTTCGGCGTCGGCCTCGGCCTGGGCGATGGCGCGGCTGCCCAGTTCGGCGTGGGTCTTCATGATCGTCCACTCCTCCGGCGTCAGGGGGCCCGGCTTGAGCAGGATGTGGTCGGGAATGCCGACCTTGCCGATGTCGTGCAGCGGTGCCGATTTAGCCAATGCATCGATGGTGCGCTCGTCGAGATAGTGGGCGAAACGTGGATGGTGACGCAGGGCGGTGGCCAGCGTACGCACATATTCCTGGGTGCGGCGCAGGTGGTTGCCGGTTTCCGGGTCGCGCGTCTCGGCCAGGCGGGCCAGGGCGTGGATGCTGATCTCCTGGATCAACTGGTTTTCTTCCATGCGCCGGGCGACTTCGGCCTCAAGGTAGCTGTTCTGGTCGCTCAGGATGTCGCGTGCCCGCTTCAGTTCGAGTTGCGTGCGCACGCGGGCGAGGACGATGGCCGGACGGATCGGCTTGGTAATGTAATCGACGGCGCCGCAGTCGAGACCATGTTCCTCGTCCTGGGTGCCGTCCATAGCGGTGACGAAGATGACTGGGATGTTGCGCGTCGCCGGATCGTCGCGCAGTTGGGCGAGGACGGCAAAACCGTCTATCTCCGGCATCATCACGTCGAGCAAAATCAGATCCGGGGTGGGTTGGCTATGCGCGATCTGGATCGCACGCCGCCCCGAATTGGCTGCCCGAACGCGGTAATTGCGTTGCAGCAGTTCGCCGAGGACGCTGAGGTTTTCCGGTGTGTCGTCGACAATCAGGATGGTGGGTTGCGGGTCAGACATGCGCTTTCTCCGGTCGCCGCGCGCGGGGCGACGGTGGCCAAATTATCGCCGGCTGGGGGGAATATTGCCACCGGCGTTCAGGTGTCTCTCCGACCGACGATCCGGCCGTAAGCGGCGAAGCGGCGCGGATCGATACATTCGGCATCGAGGGCGGCGGTCAGGGCGCAGTCCGGCTCGCGGTCGTGGCGGCAGTCGCGGAAGCGGCATTGGCCGAGCAGGGGGCGGAATTCGGGGAAGGCCTGCTCGATCTCGGCGCGCCCAAGATGGCCGAGGCCGAATTCCTGCAGGCCGGGCGAGTCGATCAGGGCGCTGTCGGCGTCGAGCCGGTAGAGGCTGGCGTGGGTCGTGGTGTGCTTGCCGGAATCGAGGGCCAACGAGATTTCCCGGGTGGCGGCGCCAGCCTCCGGCACCAGGGCGTTGATCAGCGTCGACTTGCCCATGCCCGATTGGCCGACCAGCACGCTGGTGCGCCCGAGCAACGCCGGGCGCAGGTCTTCGGCGTGATCGCGGGCGCACAGTTCGCGGATGCGGTAACCGAGGTCGGCGAAGACGGCCAGGCGCGCGCGCGAGGCGGCGAGGCGGTCGCTCAGGTCACATTTATTGAGCACGATCAGGGTCTCGATGCCGGCGCTCTCGCCGGCCACCAGGGCGCGCGTTACCAGTTCGTCGGAAAAGGCCGGCTCGGTGGCGACAACGACGATCAGCAGATCGACATTGGCGGCGATCAATTTCTGGCGCACCTCGTTGGAGCGATAAAGCAGGCTGCGGCGCGGCCGGATGGCCTCGATCACGCCTTGGTCGGCGGAAGTCTGCTGGATGTCGACCTCATCGCCGCAAGCCACCTCGCTTTTCTTGCCGCGCGGAAAGCAGGGTAGGCGGCGGCCATCCGGTAACTCCACCCAATACTGGCGGCCGTGGGCGGCGACGACGCGGCCTTGCATCAAGCTCAAGTTGATGCCTGTAGCCGGGCGATACGCTGCGCCGCTGGCGGATGCGAATCGTAAAAGGCGGAATACAGTGGATCGGGTGTCAGCGTTGCCGCATTGTCCTCGTATAACTTGACCAAGGCGCGAATCAGATCGGAAGCGGCGGCATGCTCGGCAGCCCAGGCATCGGCCTCGAACTCGTGGCGGCGCGACAGCCGGCTGAGCAGCGGGCTGAGCGGGAAGGTGAATGCCGGCACGACGAGGAAAAACAGGATCAGCGCCAGGGCCGTGTTTTGCGCCGGCACGCCGAGGCCGGCATAGAACCACGGGCTGTCGATCAACTGGCCGAGCAGCCAGAGAAAAGCCAGGGAACCCGCGAACATGAAGACGATGCGCTGGACGATGTGCCTTTTACGGAAATGCCCCAACTCGTGTGCCAGCACCGCCTCGACTTCATTCGGCGTCAGGCGTTCGAGCAGGGTGTCGAAGAAAACGATGCGCTTGTTGTTGCCGAAGCCGGTGAAATAGGCGTTGCCGTGGCTGGAGCGCTTCGAGCCATCCATCACGAACAGGCCGGAAGAACGAAAGCCGCAGCGGTCAAGCAACGCCTCGATGCGGCTGCGCGTTTCGCCCTCGGCCATCGGCGTAAACTTGTTGAACAGCGGCGCGATCCAGGTCGGGTAGATGAACAACAGCAGCAGATTGAAGCCGGCCCAGAACAGCCACACCCAGAACCACCAGTCCGCGCCCATGACCTGCATCAGCCACAGCACCGTGGCGATCACCGGGAGACCGATGGCAAGCCCGAGCAGCACCTGTTTGGCCAGATCGACGCAAAACAGGGCCAGCGTCATGCGGTTGAAGCCATAGCGGGCCTCGATGACGAATTGGCGGTAAAGCGAAAACGGCAGATCAATGAGGGCGGAAATCAGCAGCAGGCTGAAGATCATCGCCAAGCCGTAGGCGATGCCGTCGAGGCGGGCCGACCACAGTTCATGCAGCCAGGCGATGCCACCGCCGAGCGTCAAGGCGAGCAGCAGCCCACTATCAACCAGTGTGGTGACGAGGCCGGCGCGGCAGCGGGCTATCGTGTAATCGGCGGCCTTCTGGTGAGCGGCGAGCGGGATGCGCATGGCGAAATCGGCCGGCACCATGGCGCGATGGCCGCCGACATGGCGGATATGTCGCCAGCCTAGCCACAGGCGGATAGCCAGGGTCAGGGTCACGGCGGCGAGAAAGACGAGGCTGAAAGGGGAAATCAAGGGTAAAGGTCTATGAGAAAATCGAAACTTTTCAAAATCGGGCAATTATATGGCAGGCACTGCAAACAACCTCGTCTGGCTGGACATGGAAATGACCGGCCTCAATCCAGACGGCGATCGCATCATCGAAATGGCGATGGTGGTCACCAACTCGGCGCTGGAACTGGTTGCCGAGTCGCCGTCCTGGGTCGTGCATCAATCCGATGAGGTGCTGGCCGGCATGGACGAGTGGAACCAGAAGACGCACGGCCGCTCCGGCCTGATCGACAAAGTCCGCGCCGCGACCACGGGCGAGGCCGAGGTCGAGACGGCAGCCCTGGAATTTCTGCGCAAATACTCGGGTAAAGGGCATTCGCCGATGTGCGGCAATTCCATCGGCCAGGACCGCCGCTTCATGGCCCGCTACATGCCCGAACTGGAAGCCTTCTTCCACTACCGTAACCTCGACGTCAGCACCCTCAAGGAACTGTGCAAACGCTGGCAGCCGGAAATCTACAAGGGGTTCAAGAAGAAGGGCAGACACACGGCGCTGGCCGACATTTACGAATCCATCGACGAACTGAAGTACTACCGCGAGCACTTTCTCAAGGGTTGAACAACAAGGCGAACCTTGACCCGTCAATCCAATATCAAATTGGGCAACCACTTTCCATCCGCGAATTTTTAGGTTTGACTAAATGGAAAATCAACCGCTGTGTCAGGAAAAATTGACGGCGGTTACAGGTTAGGCGACACTGGTTCCTCCAAGACAGGTCGTCTATTTGTAGTTCACCGAGCATGGGCGCCTAGGCAGAGAAAAGCTTTCTATGATGCACCGAAGTGGGGTGCTGTATAAAGTGGGGGTTGAAATGCTATACAGCGGAGCGCTGTCTGCCGTGCGGCATA
>JAIRKE010000050.1 GCA_031260295.1 Azonexus sp. | reverse complement strand
CTCAAACGTTGGCGAGGTATTGCCACACGGTATGCCAAGAACGCAGCTTCATTCCTGGCCGCAGTACAGATTCGCTGCCTAGTGCTTTGGTTGGGTATCTCGTGACGGCATTGCCTAGTCAAAATTCAATCGGCGCGGACAAGTCAAAGGGATAGTTCCCATAATTTTGGGGTTCTTTTGCGAAAAGAAGATCCAAATAAAGGAAGGCCAGAATAGGCAAATGTCATCTTGTCTAATTTTTGGGGTGCCTTAAAAACTGCGGTTTTCAAAAACCGCGCATCGCAAAATCAACGACTTGCAATAACGATTTCGGCGAAACAGAGGGTTTTTCGAAGCGCCCTCTGGTCATCTCGTAGCGGATCGGTTGTTGACCAGCAATGACCGAAGATCGGCACTCAGCGCGGCCAGCATGGTACCGAACTTGGCTTCCGTCTCGGCCAGTTCGTTGTTGGCGTCGGAGCCGGCAACGATGCCGGCGCCGGCTTGCAGACTGACCGTGTGGCCGTCGAGCAGGGCCGAGCGTAGGGCCACCGAGAATTCGCCGTCGCCGTTTTGGTCGAGGCAGCCAATGCCGCCGCTGTACCAGGCGCCGCGCCGTTCGCCGTGGGCGGTGAGCCAGGCCAGCGCGGCCGGGCCGGGATAGCCGCCAACCGCCGGGGTTGGATGCAGGGCGCGGACCAGGTCGAACAGGCTGGTCGCCGGCAGGGCCGGGGCCGAGATTCGGCTGCGCAGGTGGGTCAGATGGCCGGCGGCGTGCGTCTTGGCAGCCCCGACCCGTGGCGTTTCGGCGCAGAGCGGGGCCAGCGCCGCGCGGACGGCGCGGACCACCAGCGATTGTTCGTGGCGGTTTTTGTCGCCGGCCAGTTCCGGCGAGGCTGGCCAAGCCGTGCCGGCCAGCGCGTCTGCGTCGACTTGTCCAGCGACCAGGCGGACCAGGCGTTCCGGCGTGGCGCCGAGGAAGGTCTGGCGGCCATTGCCGCAGGCGAAGACCAGGCTGTCCGGCTGCTGTGCCAGCAATTGCGCGAGAACCGCCGTCGGCGGGATGTCGGCGGCGGCGACGAGGCGGCGTTCGCGGCCGAGTACCAGCTTGTCCACGCGGCCATCGGTGATGGCTTGCAGGGCCAGGTTGCAGCGGGCGATCCAGGCACGCGCGGCGAGCGTTTCCGGCGCCGTCGGCAGCAGTTCGGGCAGGCACATGTCCGGGCGGCGCGGCAGGCGGTCCAGCCAATGTCGCCATTCGCCGATGGCCTGGTCGATGCGGCCGGCGGGAATGCTCAGCGTCGCCGTGCACTGACCGTCGAGGCTTTCCAGGGCGATGGCCGGAATGCTCAACTGGGCGTTGGGCAGCGGTACGTCGTTGTCCGGGGCGAAGGCGAAGCCGGCGAAGGCCAGTGCCTGCCCTTCGTGGCGCCAAGCCCGGCGGATGCCGGCGAAGGCGTTGTCGAGGGCGGCGAAACGGTGCTCGCCGGCGCTATAGAGTTGCAGTGCGTGGCCGATGCCGAGGCGGTATTCGTGCCGCGCCGGCTGCGCCCGGTAGTTGAGCGGCAGGCCGGGGCCGATGAGTTCCAGCCAGTCGCGCTTGCCGTGGCCGAGCGGCAGGCGCAGGCTGACCGGAGCGGCTGCCGGGGCACCGGCAGCCAAGCACTGCAACCGTGCCGTCAGTTCGGGGTGTGCCAGGTGCTGGCGCAGGGCGGCGATCACGCTCCGGCCCTGGCGGCGAGATCGCGCAGTATTTGCCGGTCGAGTTTACCGGCGGCGTTGCGCGGCAGGCGATCGAGGCGGACCAGGCGTCGCGGCAGGGCGGCGCTCGGCAGATGCTGGCGGGCATGGGCCTGGAGTGCGTCGAGTTCGGTCGGGCCGACTACCAGGGCGACGATCAGATCGCCCCAGACCGGGTCGGGTCGGGCGCTGACGGCGATTTCGCAGACGCCGGGGCAGGCGGCCAGACAGGATTCGATTTCCTGCGGATGGATGTTGCGCCCGCCGCTGATCAGCATGTCGTCGGCGCGGCCGAGCACGGTCAGTCGTCCGGCCTCGTCGAGCCGGCCGAGGTCGCCGCTGCGCAGCCAGCCGTCCGGCTCGATGCCGCCGCCGTCGAGGTAGCCGGCCATCAGTTGCTGGCCGCGCAAGCGGATACGGCCGTCGTCGCCGATCGACACGCCGGTTCCCGCCAGCGGCCGGCCGACCAGGCCTTCATGCCAGGGGCCGTCGGCCGGATCGTGGGCGGCGACCAGGGCGCTGCTTTCGCTCATGCCGTAACTCGGCCACAGCTTCCAGCCGGCAACAGTGGCCCGCTCATAGAGCGGACGCGACAGGGCGGCGCCGCCGATTAACGCGACGCGCAGGCTGGCCGGCGGCGCGACCTCGTGGTCGAGCAGGGCAGCCAGCATCGCCGGCACCAGCGAAATATGTGTGACTCGATGACGTTGCAGGTCGTCGCCGACGGCTTCGGCCTTGAATCCGTCGTGCAGCAACATCGCTGCATCGGCGCGGGCGCAGCGCCAAAGGATGGACTGGCCGCCGATATGAAACAGCGGCAGGCAGTTCAGCCATAGATCACCCGTGGTCAGGCCGAGGCGGGCGTTGGCCGCCGCCGCTGCGGCATTGAGCTGGACGGTGCCGAGCGGCACGGCCCGGGGCCGCCCTTCGCTGCCGCTGGTCGAGATGATCAGCGCGATGCCGGGCAGTTCGGGGAAATTTCGCATTGCCCGCCGCTCCGGCGCCAGTGGCCAGAACGGGCGGCCGGCCAGGCTGCAAGCCCAGGTCAGGCGGGCCAGGGCGAGGCTGTCGCCGCCGCGCGTCAGGGGCTGCCAGTTGTCTTCCAGGCTGTCGGCCACCAGGCGGCAGTCATCCAGCCATTTGGCGTAGGTCCATTGCTGGTCGCCGGCATGCAGAACCGGGGTCGCCGGCCGGCGGCCGGCGGCTTGCTGCAGATGATAGGCGAGCGAACGATGATCGGCCATGGGGCGGCGGCTGCCTCGGTGGGGTCAAGGATCTGGGGAGCAGGCCTTGCCGTGGCCGGCCGGGAGGCGGTATTGCCGTCGCGGTGGGCTGTCGCGGAGCCTTTCCGGCAATTATACTTAGGCTGTGCCCAAGGAGGCAGCCAAGACAAAGCAAGAAACCCTGGCCGAACAAGACACGACTTGCCGCAGGGGCGACAACCAATCATTGAACGGAGAGGCTCCGTGACGATACCAGATGAACTGATCAAGGCCATTCGCAGCGGCCGCCTCAAAAAAGTGCGCGCCGTGCTCGATGCCGGCGCCCCGGTCGAACTGGCCGATGGCCAGGGCGATTCCGGTCTGCCGATGGGCATCGCCTGCTTCATGGGTTTCGTCGATATCGTGCGCGAACTGGCGGCGCACGGCGCCAAGGTCGATCTGCCCGACAACAGCCTGCCGACTTCGCCGCTGAGCATGGCCGTGCGCGGCCAGCGGACGGAAGTGGTGCGGGCGCTGATCGAACTCGGCGCCAAGGTGCCGGCCGGCATGGTTACCGGCTTGAGCGCGCAGGAACTCCTGGTCGCCGAATGGCAGGCGGCGCGGCGCGACGGCAACACGGAGCCGGACAGCAAGGTGCTGCAGGCGGTCGAGGAAATCGACATGGTTCGCTGCATCGGCACCGACACCCAGGTACTCGAATCGGACGTGCTGCGTGCCGCCACACAGCAGCGGCGCAACAAATAGCGCTATGCCGGCGGCGGCGGCGGCAGGTGCGGCAAGCGGCCGGTTTCCAGGTAGCTGGCGCAATGCGCGATGTATTCGCGGGTGCTTTTCGGCATCGGCGTGCGGGCGCGGGTGATGTAGAAGACCAGATCGCGGCCGTTGCGGATCAGTCGTAGTCCGTCGCCGATGGTGTAGGCGGGTACGCCATCGCAGTGCGCCACCGGTCGCGGCGGATGGTTGGCCAGGCGTTCGCCGGCGGTGACCAGGCGCGCCCAGATGTCGAAGATGTCCGGGTCGGTCCGCAGGGTTTCGGTCTTGACCTGGGCGGCGGCGGCAAAATCGGCGATGGCCGGGGCGATGTCGGCGAAGGCCGGAATGCGGTTGAAGCAGTCGGTCATCGCCGCGGCGATCCGGTCGATGTCGCGCAGGGTCTGGCCAATCTTGATGTAGCGGCTTTCGAAGAAATCCTCGACCGGGATCGAGAAGGCGCGGAATGGCTCGCCCCACAGTTCGTCGATGCCTTCCTCGCCGCTGCGGTGCAGTACGAAGCGGCCGAGATCCATGGCTTCCAGCAGGCGCTGGCCGCATTCGCGCATCAGTGCGTCATCGCTGCGGACCTCGATGCCTTCGCCCTGGAGCTCGACCAGCTTGCGGAAAATGTCGGTGGCCCGGTTGAACAGCGCACCGGCCAGCATTGCCGCCTTGACCCGGCGGCGGCCGAGGTCGGTTTCGGCATCGTAGGCCGCGCGGGCTTCGTCGAGGCGGGTGCCGGGAATGTTCAGGCCGTGTTCGGTGTGGTTGAAGAGCCGCCGGGTCAGCGCCTCGATCAGGCGCTTCTTGGCTTCCAGCGAATTGGCCGGGACCGGGTAGGTTTTGATCCAGTAGCCGTCGTAGAACACGCGCTCGATGCCGTCGATCAGGCGCCGACTGCCTTCGGCCGGCTGCGTCTCGTCGCATGCAACCAGGATGGGACGATGGGATGTCGCCATGGGAGAACCTGCGCAGGGATGAAATAGACTTAGTTTGCAGGAGTTTTTGTGCATTGCAATAAAAATTTGGAAAGCGACGTGTCCGATATCACGATATGTCGCTCCCGCGTTGGGCGGTCGGCTTTTCCCCGGTTGCCTATTCCATCAGCGCCACGGACTTGACCTGGACCCGTACCGGGCGGCCGGTGGCGATGCCGAGTTGGGCGGCCGAACGCCGAGTCAGGCGGGCGATCAGCTGGCTGGTGCCAACCTGGACGCGAACTAGCAAGAGGCCCGGATGCTCGTCGTCGCCGAGGCTATCGACAATGCCGTCGAGACGGTTTTGGATGCTGCTCGGGCCCGGATCGGCGACGGCTAGGCTGACGTCGCGGGCCAACACCCGGATGCGCGCGCGGTGCCCGACCGGCAGGCCGCGGTCGCGGGTCCACAGGTTGCCGCCGGCGAAATCGACGCGCGCCAGGTGCCATTCGTCATCGATGGCGCCGATTGTTGCTTCCAGAACGACGCCGGCGTCCTCGCCGAGGCGGATCGGCAGGTCGAGGCGGGCCAGGGTCTCGGTCAGCGGGCCGCTGGCCACGGCGCGGCCGGCGTCGAGGACGACGATGTGGTCGGCCAAACGCGCCACCTCGTCCGGCGCGTGGCTGACGTAGAGCAGCGGGATGTCCAGTTCGTCGTGCAGGCGTTCGAGATAGGGCAGGATTTCCTGCTTGCGCTTGAGATCGAGCGCCGCCAGCGGCTCGTCCATCAGCAGCACCTGCGGGCCGACAGCCAGGGCGCGGGCGATGGCGACGCGCTGGCGCTCGCCGCCGGACAGGGTGTCCGGCTGGCGCGCCAGCAGGTGGCCGATGCCGAGCAGTTCGATGGCCCGCTCCAGCCCTTCCGGCCGGGCGCCGGGGCTGCGCTTGAGGCCGTAGTGCAGGTTGCCGAGTACCGACAGATGCGGGAAGAGGCTGGCTTCCTGGAATACGTAACCGAGCGGCCGGCGGTGTGTCGGCAACCAGGTCCGTTCGTCCTGCCAGATCTGGCCTTTGAACAGCAGGCGGCCGCGGGATGGCCGCTCCAGGCCGGCGATGCAGCGCAACAGCGTGGTCTTGCCCGAACCGGACGGGCCAAACAAGGCGGTAACACCGCGGCCGGGCAGGCGCAGGTCGACGTCGAGGGCAAAGCCGGGCCAGTCGATCTGGCAAGTGACGGCGATGTCCTGCATCTCAGATGCCCTTGCGTTTGCCCGGTCGCCACAGATACATCGCCAGCAGCACCAGGAAGGAGAAGACCAGCATGACGGCCGCCAAACGGTGGGCGTTGGCGTATTCCATGGCCTCAACGTAGTCGTAAATCTGCACCGAGGCTACCCGGCTGACACCGGGGATATTGCCCCCGATCATCAGCACCACGCCGAATTCGCCGACGGTATGGGCGAAGCTCAGAATGCCGGCGGTGACGAAGCCGGGCAGGGCCAACGGCACGGCGACCGAGAAGAAGGTGTCGAGCGGCGAGGCGCGCAATGTCGCAGCGACTTCCAGTGGCCGCTCGCCGATGGCCTCGAAGGCGTTTTGCAGTGGCTGAACCATGAACGGCAGCGAGTAGATGACCGAGGCCACGACCAGGCCCCAGAAGGTGAATGGCAAGGTACCCAGACCCAGCGATTGTGTCAGTTGACCGATGGCTCCGTGCGGGCCGAGGGCGACCAGCAGGTAGAAGCCGATGACCGTTGGCGGCAGCACCAGCGGCAGCGCCACGATGGCGCCGATCGGCTGTTTCCACCAGGCGCGGCTTTTCGCCAGCCACCAGGCCAGCGGCGTGCCGAGCAGGAACAGGATCAGCGTCGTCGTCGTGGCCAGGCGGACGGTTAGCCAGATGGCTTGCAGATCGGCGTTGGTCAGCCAGCTCTCCATTCAATTACCGCAGTGTGTAGCCGAACGAGGTGATGATGGCATGGGCGCGCGGTGTCTTCAGATAATCCATGAAGGCGGCGGCGGCCGGGTTGTCCTTGCCCTTGACAAGAGTTACCGCGTCTTGCCGGATCGGTTCGTGCAGCTTGCCAGGCACGATCCAGGCCGAACCGTCGGTCAGCTTGCCGTCTTTGGTGATTTGCGACAGGGCGACAAAGCCGAGCTCGGCATTGCCAGTGCTGACGAACTGGAAAGTCTGCGCAATGTTTTCGCCCTGGACAAATTTGGGCTGGGTGGCGTCGAGCAGTTTGAGCTGGGTCAGCGTCTCGATGGCGGCGGCCCCATAGGGCACGGTTTTCGGGTTGGCGATGGCCAGATGCTTGAAGCTGCCGCTTTTCAAAACCTCGCCCTGGGCATCGACAAGCTCCGTTTTAGCCGACCACAGCGCCAGCGCACCGATGGCGTAGGTAAAGCGGCTGCCGGCCACGGCCTGGCCTTCCTTCTCCAGCCTGGCCGGCGTTGTATCGTCGGCCGACAGAAAAACCTCGAACGGGGCGCCATTGCTGATCTGGGCGTAGAACTTGCCAGTGGCGCCGAAGGAAAGCCTGGCCTGGTGGCCGGTCTGGCGCTCGAACTCGGCGGCGATCTGCTGTGCTGGTGCGGTGAAATTGGCGGCAACGGCGACCTGTACTTCGCCGGCCTGTGCCGCGGCGGCGAGCAGAAAAATGAGCAGGGCGGACAAACAAACGCCGTGCAGATGGGGAGTCGGGAAGTTCATCAGGGGCTGGTTGATCCATTCATATGGCGATGGCGATCATACCCGCGCCGGGATGGGTTTGCGCGGCAGAGCCGGCATTTGATCGTGCATAATTCATTCCGTCAAAGGACATGATCAGAGGGAGGGGTTGTGGCTGCGCTTATTCCGGCGATTGGCGCCTGCGTGTCGCGCATGACGGGTGGGGAAAAGCGCCTCGCTCAGCGCCTCGAAAGCAAGCTCGAAGATGATTGGCTGTGCTGGTACGACGTACCGCTCGGCCCGCGCAATGTCCATCCCGACTTCGTCGTTTTCAATCCGCGACGCGGCCTGCTGGTGCTGGAAGTCAAGGACTGGCGTCTTGACAGCATCCACGAGATAGACCGGCAGAGCGTGGCGCTGCTGACTGGCCAAGGCATCAGGCGCCAGGTCAATCCGCTCGAACAGGCCCGGCAATATGCCCACGAAGTCGTCGACCTGCTCAAGCGCGATCCGCAACTGATCATCGCCAATGGTCGCCAGCAAGGTACGCTACTGTTTCCCTGGGGTTACGGCATCGTCCTTGCCAACATCACGCGCAAGCAATTCGATAGCACCGATCTTGGCGAAGTGCTGGAGCCGCAGCGCGTCATCTGTCAGGACGAGATGACGGATAGCGTCGAGGCCGAAGCCTTTCAGGAGAGGTTGTGGGGCATGCTGCCCTTCGTCCGTAGCGTGCCGCTGGCATTGCCCCAGATCGACCGTATCCGCTGGCACCTCTTTCCGGAAATCCGCATCGCCGCGCCGGGGCAGGGCGGGCTGTTGGATGAGCAGGAGCCGGAAATACCCGACATCGTCCGTGTCATGGATTTGCAGCAAGAACAATTGGCGCGCAGCCTTGGCGAAGGCCATCGCGTCATCCACGGCGTTGCCGGCAGCGGCAAGACGCTGATTCTCGGCTACCGCGCCGAATATCTGGCCAAAGTTTGCGTCCGGCCTATCCTTGTCCTCTGCTACAACCAGACGCTGACCAAGCGCTTGGCACGCAGCATGGCCGTCCGCGGGCTGGCCGAGAAAGTGGTGGTGATGACCTTTCACCAATGGTGTCGCGCCCAACTGCTCGCCTACGACATCAGTTTGCCGGCCAATAACGAGAACAAAAACGCCTTTTTTGCCGACATGGTCGAGCGCATCATCCGTGCGGTCGACGCCAAGCTGATTCCGCCCGGCCAGTATGACGCAGTACTGATCGACGAAGGCCACGACTTTCAGCCCGAATGGCTCAAGCTCGTCGTCCAGATGGTCAACCCCGACACCAATTCGCTGCTGGTTCTCTACGACGACGCACAGTCCATCTACGGCAAGGGGCGGCACAGCAAATTCAGTTTCAAGAGTCTTGGCATCCAGGCGCAGGGACGCACCACCCTTCTCAAAATCAACTACCGCAATACCCAGGAAGTGCTCGAACTGGCCAGCGGCATCGCCAGCGACCTGCTCAAGCCCAGTGCCAGCGATGACGATGGCGTACCCATCGTGGCTCCCATCAGCGCCGGTCGCCACGGACCCAAGCCGCTGCTGATCAAGCTGCCGAGCATCCAGGACGAAGCCGACTACATCGCCAGGCGCCTCAAGGAAGTCCACAAAACTGGCATGCCGTGGAGCGACATGGCAGTGATCTACCGCGACTATCCGCGTATTGGTAAACCCGTGCTGGCCACGCTGCGCAAGGCCGGTATCCCGGTCACCTACCAGGACGACATCACATTCGCCGAAAAGGAAGACACCGTGAAATTCCTGACCATGCATAGCTGCAAAGGCTTGGAGTTTCCGCTGGTGGCGATACCGGGGGCGGGAAGGGTGGAAGTCGAAGGAGAGCGGAAAGATGAGGAGGCGCGGTTGCTATATGTAGCGATGACGCGGGCGACCAGGGAGTTGGTGGTGACGGGTGATGCGATATAGCGGTATGGAGCAAGCGGTTTACTGGATTTTGCGCTGCGAACAACAGGTGCTGGTTTTCCCCGGGCGGGCGGCCGAGGTTTTCTTTCCCGCTGGGCTGCCGTCGGCCTTCGCCGACCCGACAGCGGCCGTACCGGTCGGTGAGTGGTTGGGGCGACCTTGCCAAGCCGCTGATGTCGAGTGTTTTCCCGATCTGCCGGGTGGCGAGGCGACACCGTTGCGTGCCGTGTTCGCGCTGGCTGGCGGCAAAGCCTTCGCGGTCGCCGGGCGGGCCACACAGTTGCTCGACTGGCAGGCCAATCACCGCTTCTGTGGCCGCTGTGGCACGCCGACGCTGCGCCTGGACGGCGAACTGGCGATGCGTTGCCCGGCCTGCGGCCTGCTTGCCTATCCACGTATTTCGCCGGCGGTGATGGTGCTGGTGCGCGATGGCCGGCGCTTGCTGCTGGCCCGCAGTTCGCGTTTCAAGCCGGGCGTGTATAGCGCCCTGGCCGGCTTCGTCGAGCCGGGCGAAACGCTGGAGCAGTGCGTTATCCGCGAGGTACGCGAGGAAGTCGGCATCGGGATTGCCAATCTGCGCTATTTCGCCAGCCAGTCGTGGCCGTTTCCCGATTCGCTGATGATCGCCTTCCTGGCCGATTATGCCGGTGGCGCCATCGCTCCGCAGCAAGGCGAGATCGAGGCCGCCGATTGGTTCACGCCCGAGGCGCTGCCGCTCTTACCGGAGCCGGTCAGCATCGCACGCCGACTGATCGAGGCGGCGCTGGATGAAATCGGAACCGCCGCACCAGTGGCCCCTTGACCCCGGAGAAAGCCATGCGCCGCATCCTTGCTCTGTTTTGCTTCTTGCCTTTGGCGGCCTGTGCCGCCGGCGATTTTCCCTCGGCCGCCGGGATTCCCATCGATTTCATCCTCTTCGCGCTGATCCTGCTCGGCGTCGCGCTGCTGCACCACCACACGCTGACCGTGGCGTTGACCGGGCTGGTGACGATCAGCCTGTACAAGATCCTGTTTACCGGCTTCAAGAGCGGCCTCGGCATGGCCGGTTTTATCGGCCACCTCGGCGACGAGTGGGTGACGATCGCCAACCTGTTCTGCCTGCTGACTGGCTTCGCGTTGCTGGCGCGGCATTTCGAGAAAAGCCATGTGCCGGTGATCCTGCCGAAGTTCCTACCGGCCGATTGGAAGGGCGGCTTCGTGATGCTGGTCATGGTCTTCGTGATCTCCAGTTTTCTCGACAACATCGCCGCCGCACTGATCGGCGGCGCGATGGCGCACCAGTTGTTCCGCGGCAAGGTGCATATCGGTTTTCTGGCGGCCATCGTCGCCGCCTCGAACGCCGGCGGTTCCGGCTCGGTGGTCGGCGACACGACCACGACTATGATGTGGATCGCCGGTATCAGTCCCGGCGAGGTCTTTCACGCCTACGTCGCGGCCGGCGTGGCCTTGTTGATCATCGCTTACTTCGGCGCCAAGCAGCAGCACGCCTACTCGCCGATCATCAAGCATGCGCACACCCACACACGCGTCGACTGGGGCCGCATCGGCATCGTCGCCACCATGCTGGTATTCGCGGTCGCCACCAACGTCGCCATCAACATCAATTTTCCCGAGCTGGCCGAGCATTTCCCCTTCATCGGCGTTGCCGTCTGGGTCGCGATCATCCTGACCATCCCGGTCCGCCGCCATGACTGGGAAGTGCTACCGGATACCGTCAAGGGCTCGATCTTCCTGCTGTCGCTGGTGCTCTGCGCGTCGATGATGCCGGTCGAGCAACTGCCGAAGGCTTCCTGGGAGTCGGCCTTGGTGCTGGGCTTCGTGTCGGCGGTGTTCGACAACATTCCGCTGACCGCGCTGGCACTGCGCCAGGGCGGCTACGACTGGGGCTTCCTGGCCTATGCCGTCGGCTTCGGTGGCTCGATGCTGTGGTTTGGCTCCTCGGCCGGCGTTGCGCTATCCAGCATGTATCCGGAAGCCAAGTCGGCGGTGCGGTGGCTGCGCCATGGATGGCATGTGGCGCTTGCCTACGTCGTCGGCTTCGCGGTGATGCTGGCCGTGCTCGGCTGGCATCCGCATCCCGGCCACCAGGTGGTGCCGGTTCCGGCCGAGACGCCGGCAGTGGTTGCGGCGCCGGCTGGGTAGACGACTGAGCGCGGGAAAGTCCGCCTTTCCGGCGATTTAGGCCCGTTCTGACAGCCGCTGCGCGCCGTATCATTCTTTTCTCAATCCTCGCCCGGAGATTCCCATGTCTGTCCTGTTCAGCCCCTTGCAACTGCGCACCGTGATCCTGCCCAACCGTATCGGTATTCCGCCGATGTGCCAGTATTCGGCCGGCGACGGCGGCCTAGCGACCGACTGGCACTTGCAGCATTACGGCAGCCGCGCCGTTGGCGGCGCCGGGCTGGTCATTGTCGAGGCGACTGCCGTGTTGCCGGAAGGGCGCATCAGCCGGGGCGATCTCGGCTTGTGGGACGACGCTCAGATCGAGCCGCTGGCCCGCGTTGCCCGGCTGATCGCCAGCCAGGGCGGTGTTCCCGCCATCCAGATCGGCCATGCCGGGCGCAAGGCCGGCATCGGTCTCGGCTGGGAGGCGCAACGAAGCTTGGCGGCGGAAGAGGGCGGCTGGACGACCGTCGCTCCGTCGGCTATCGCTTTCGAGGGCTATGTCGAGCCGCGAGCCCTCGACCGGGAGGGTATTTCCCGCGTCGTGCGGGCTTTCGTTGCCGCCGCCCGGCGGGCCCACCAGGCCGGTTTTCAGGCTGTCGAGATTCATGCCGCGCACGGCTACCTGCTGCACCAGTTCCTGTCGCCGCTGGCCAACCGACGCGACGACGACTACGGCGGCAGCTTCGCCAATCGCATCCGGCTGACGCGCCAAGTGGCCACCGCCGTGCGCGCCGAATGGCCGGACAGGCTGCCGCTGCTGATCCGCCTGTCCGCAACCGACTGGGTCGACGGCGGCTGGGATGCCGAGCAGACGGTCGAACTGTGCCGCCTGCTGAAAACGGATGGCGTCGATCTGGTCGATGTATCGACCGGCGGCCTGGTGGCCAGTGCCAAAATTCCCGCCGGGCCGGGTTTCCAGGTGCCTTTCGCCACGCGCGTTCGGACGGAGGCCGGGTTGCCGGTCGCCGCCGTCGGCCTGATTACCGAGCCGGCGCAGGCCGAGGCCATTCTCGCCGAGGGCCGCGCCGATCTGGTGCTGGTCGGGCGCGAAATTCTGCGCAATCCCTTCTGGCCGTTGCAGGCGGCGCAGGCGCTGGGCGTCGAGGCGGCCTGGCCAAAGCAATATTTGCGGGCCCGGCCGAGCGGGCGCTGAAGGTCCGGGCGTGGCCGGAAAGGCGGGCGTCGGCGTTCGGCGCTCGAATTCTTCCGCGCCTTCCGTGGCCGCGACCGGGTGTGGACGCGTTGCGCACCGTAGGGATATATTCACCGGTTATGACGTGGATGTCGCACCCCCCTTTGCCCCCATTTTTGCTTTACTTCCTGGAAAGAGCCATGAATCAAGCCATCCGGTTTTCGTTTTTCCGCAAGATCGTCCAGGGCATTGCGTTGGTTGCCGCAACGCTCGCCTTCGCCGCGCCCGGCTACGCGGCCAAACCCGCTGCGCCGCCCGACAAGGATCATCCACTGGTGGGGCGGTACGAGGGATCGAAGCTGATCTTTCACCAGGCGCCCAGGTTCGATGAACTTGACCTGATCAAAATCCCGCTGGACTGGAGAGCCGACACGCCCGATGTGCTGCATCTGGAAGGCAATGTCTCGTTTTATTACTACGATCTGCCCGAGGGCCGCACGACGCTCGAAGTGCAGCGCAATTACGAGAGCAGCCTGAAGGCCAAGGGCTTTGAAATACTGGCCAGTTGCGGCACAGCCAACGGCTCGTGCTATACGGACAAAACCGAAAAGGGAGCGCTCCATCTCGCGAGCGCAATCCATGACGCTGCGCGCTGGCCGAATGGGGATGATCCAAATGGCGATTCGATTTTCAACGCAGGCGGGATAGGTTATGCGTGCGAGGATGGAAGCACGCGCTATCTGCTCGCCAAACGCGCGGCCAGCGAGGGGAAGACGCATGTGGGCTTGGTCATATGTGATCGTGACACCAGCCGCGCTTTCGTGGCTGTGGTCGAGAGCAAGGCGATGGACGCCGACAAGATCGCCTTCGTCGATGCCTCGGCCATGCAAAAGAGCCTGGACGCCACGGGCCGTGTCAACCTCTACGGCATCTATTTCGATACCGACAAAGACACGATCAAGCCTGAATCGAAACCCACACTCGATGAAATCGGCAAGTTGATGAAGAGCAACCCGCAACTGCGTTTGCAAGTGGTGGGGCATACCGATTCGACGGGCAACGAG
The DNA here is from genome assembly GCA_031260295.1 of Azonexus sp. Taxonomy (GTDB): domain Bacteria; phylum Pseudomonadota; class Gammaproteobacteria; order Burkholderiales; family Rhodocyclaceae; genus Azonexus. The sequence continues at coordinate 22,282 of JAIRKE010000050.1, read as the reverse complement.
GCGCACAACAAGGATTTGTCCAACCGCCGCGCCGCGTCGGTGATCCGCGCGCTTGCGCAAACGGGCATCGACGCCAAGCGTTTTGCCTCGCGCGGCGCGGGCGCATCCGAGCCGGTGGCAGGTAACGACAGCGAGGAAGGACGCGCCAAGAACCGGCGCGTGGAACTGGTGCGGATGTAGGCTCAAGGTAAATCGAAAGGAAAGAGAAGAGAGTTCGCATGAATGCCGGAATGCTCGTCATCATCGCGCTGGTCGTCGCCGCGTTGTTTGCGTGGTACGTGGCAATCGTCAAACGCAAGAACCAGGTGGACCAGGCGCTGTCGGACATCGACGTGCAACTGGCGCAACGGCACGATCTGGTGCCGAACGTGCTCGAAATCGCCAAGCGTTTTCTGGCGCATGAAAAAGAGTTGCTGGAAGGTATCGCGCGCCTGCGCAGCGCCGCTCAGGGAAAACTCAGCGGCGCCGATCCCCGGGCGATGGCCGAGAAGTTCGGCGCCGAAAACCAGCTTTCGGCCGGCCTCGGGCGCCTGTTCGCGGTGGCCGAGAACTATCCCGAACTCAAGAGCGATGCGCTGATGACGCGCGCCCAGGCTACCTATCAGGAAGTGGAAACCAACGTCGCCGCCGCCCGGCGTTTTTACAACGCCTCCGTGACCGATCTGCGCAATGCCTGCCGGATTTTTCCCGGCATGTTGATCGCACCGCTGGCCGGCGTGATTCACATGCCGCCGTTTTTTGAAGCGCCTGCCGCGGACAAGGCTCCCGTGAACGCCGCCGATCATTTGTGAGCAGATGAGGCGCCATGGGCGAAGAACGCAAAGCCCCCCGCCCGAGCGCTGGCTTACCCGAGATCCTGCTGAAAGCGCAAGCGCGTGGGCGCTACCTGGCCGAGCACCCGAATGCCGGCACTCGGGGTGCTGCGGGCGCAAAAAAATGGGGCATGCTCTGGGTCGGCGCGGCGCTACTGCTTGGGCTGCTCGTCTGGTTTGGAGTTATTGCCTCTGCGATCCAGCAGGAGCCGGGGCTGGAAGGGTGGCTCAATGGTATCTTCGGTGGCCTTTTTTCGGGGCTGCTGGTGGTATTGATCGTGCTGCTGCCGGCATTCGTGATGTGGCCGTTTCTTCGTCTACAGGAACAGGCCGGCGCGGATCTTGGTAGCGCGGCCGGCGAGTCCGACGCCGAACTCGGCCAAATCCTCGCTGAACTGGAAGCCGTGCGGCAACAGACCCGCAGCCGGATTCCCGCTCCACATCCCCAGTTTGCCTGGGTCGGCGCTGTTGTGGGCTTGCTGTGGTTCATCTTCGGCGGCGCGTATTCCGTCATCGGTTTGTTGCTATCCATTGCCTTCGGTGCGGTTCTGGGGGCGCTCGTTGGCTACGGCCCGGCGGCGCTGAAATACTTTGGTCTCGACAGCATTTACGGCAATCTCTACCTCCAGCGCGTGCTGCCAAAGCTGCTGGCCGGCTTTGGTACGCTTGCCTGGCGGCGGCCCGCGCAACCGCCGCTGGATGAGTTCAGGCGTTATCGTCTGTTCCCGCGATGGGATTCTTCCGGCGCGGGCGATGAAATCCACGGCGACTACCGCGGTTTGCCGTTATCGATCTCCGAGTTGCGTCTGATTTCTTCACAAGGGGGAAGCCACCCCGTCTTCGCGGGTCTGGTCGTCACCCTTACGTTGCCGCGGGGCCTGCGCGGCATCACCATCGTTACGCCCAAGCAAGGCGTGTTCGGTCAATTCGCTGAGCGCTGGCGTGATGGCGCGCTGCCATCGGCGCCGCTGCAATCCGTGCATCTGGAAGACCCCGCGTTCGCAAGGACCTATCAGGTTCATGCCACGGATCAAATCTCGTCGCGCGCGCTACTGACGCCGGCTTTCATGGAACGCTTCAAGGCCCTGGCGCAGCGCCTGGGGGCGCCGGCCGTGCTGGTGCAAGACAACCGGATCGTCATGGCCCTGGCCACGGGCAGCCGTGACTTTCTTCGCCCGCCCAACTTTTTCGAGCCGGCCACCGCGCACGCACGATTGAGCGAATTGCGCGACGACATCGCGACGCTTTTGCGCACAGCCGATGCGGTGATCGACCTCGACCAGAGCACCCGATTCAATCAGTGATCGCGGGCTACGCTGGCTATTCCAGCAAAAAGCGTTTGCCGATCAGCCGCTGCAATGGCCGCTGCGGCCCGGCTTACCGGCGCAGCTTGGCGAAAGCCGCCGCTATTGCGTTACCGGTCGGCGGCGGGGTGTTATGGCGGGCCTGCTGGCGCGACAGCGGGGCACCGCGCTGGTTGCCGGCATCGGTGCCGCGGCCTTTGCCGGGTTCGTCGCTCATACGTAGGGTTAGCGCAATGCGCTGGCGGGCGAGGTCGACTTCCAGCACCTTGACCTTGACCACCTGGCCGGCCTTGACCACGTCGTGCGGGTCTTTGACGAAGGTGTTGGATAGCGCCGAGACGTGCACCAGACCGTCCTGGTGCACGCCGATGTCGACGAAAGCGCCAAAGGCGGCGACGTTGGTGACGACGCCTTCGAGAATCATGCCGGGCTGTAGATCCTTGACCTCGGTGACGCCATCGGTGAAGGTCGCCGTCTTGAATTCCGGGCGCGGGTCGCGGCCGGGTTTCTCCAGTTCGCGGAAAATGTCCTGCACCGTCGGCAGGCCGAAGCGCTCGTCGGTGTATTTGGCGGCATCGAGACCCTTGAGGGCGCGGCTGTCGCCGAGGATGTCCTTGATCGGCCGCTTCAGATCGACGACGATTTTCTCGACCAGCGGGTAAGCCTCCGGGTGTACCGAGGAGGCGTCGAGCGGGTTGTCGCCGTTGGCCACGCGCAGGAAACCGGCGGCCTGTTCGAAGGTTTTGTCGCCCAGGCGCGGCACTTTTTTCAGATCGGCGCGTGATTTGAACGCTCCGTTGGCGTCGCGGTAGCCGACGATATTGGCGGCCAGCCCGGCATTGAGGCCGGAGATACGGGTCAAAAGCGGTACCGAGGCGGTGTTCACATCGACGCCGACGGCATTGACGCAGTCCTCGACCACGGCGTCGAGCGAGCGGGCGAGCCGGGTTTGCGAGACGTCGTGCTGGTACTGGCCGACGCCGATGGATTTCGGTTCGATCTTGACCAGTTCGGCCAGCGGGTCTTGCAGGCGGCGAGCGATGGAGACGGCGCCGCGCAGCGATACGTCAAGCTCGGGGAATTCCTTGGCCGCCAGTTCGGAGGCGGAATCGACCGAGGCGCCGGCTTCCGAGACGACGATCTTGGTCAATCGGGCTTCGGGATAGCGCTTCATCACGTCCTGCACCAGCTTGTCGGTCTCGCGGCTGGCCGTGCCGTTGCCGATGGCGATCAAGGTCACGCCATGCTTCGCCGCCAGCCGGGCGATGGTCGCCATGGCGCCGGCCCAGTCGTTGCGCGGCTCGTGCGGGTAAATGGTGTCGGTGGCGAGTAGCTTGCCGGTGGCGTCGACGGCGGCGATCTTGCAGCCGGTGCGGATGCCGGGGTCGATGCCCATCGTCACGTGCTGGCCGGCCGGGGCGGCGAGCAGCAGGTCCTTGAGGTTCTTGCCGAAAATGCGGATGGCTTCTTCCTCGGCGCGCTCGCGCAATTCGCCGACCAGTTCCAGTTCGAGGTGGGTGTAGACCTTGACCTTCCAGGTCCAGCGCACGGTGTCGGCCAGCCACTTGTCGGCCGGGCGGTTCTGCACCTTGATGCCGAAGCGGGCGGCGATGCGTTGCTCGCAAGCGTTTGGGCCGGGCTTGATGGCCTCCTCGTTCAATTCAGAATCGAGCACCAGTGCCAGATTCAAAAAGCCTTCATTGCGCCCGCGCAGCAGCGCCAGCGCTCGGTGCGAGGGCATGTCGACAATGGCTTCGGCGAAGTCAAACCAGTCGCGGAACTTGGCTCCGTCCGCCTCCTTGCCTTCGACCACGCTCGATTTGAGCAGGCCGTGTTCCTTCAGGTAGTCGCGCAGGGTTTGCAGCAGTTGCGCATCCTCGGCGAAGCGTTCCATCAGAATCTGCCGCGCGCCGTCTAGCGCGGCCTTGGCGTTAGCGAAGCCTGCTTCGGCATTGAGGTATTTTTCCGCCTCGATTTCCGGCGTCAATTCCGGGTTTTCCAGCAGCGCCAGCGCCAGCGGCTCGATGCCGGCCTCGCGGGCGATCTGCGCCTTGGTGCGGCGCTTCTGCTTGTACGGCAGGTACAGGTCTTCCAGACGCTGTTTAGTCTCGGCCTCCTCGATTTCGGCTCGGAGTTCCGGCGTCAGCTTGCCCTGTTCCTCGATGCTGGCCAGCACGGCGGCGCGGCGATCTTCGAGTTCGCGCAGATAGCCCAGACGCTCGGCCAGCGTGCGCAACTGCGTATCGTCGAGTTCGCCGGTGACTTCCTTGCGGTAGCGGGCGATGAAGGGCACGGTCGCACCCTCGTCGAGCAGGGCGACGGCGGCCTGGACCTGGGCAGGACGAACCTTGAGTTCTTCGGCGATGCGGTGTTCGAGCGGAGCAAGCATGACGGACGGCGCGGCAAAAAGGGGTGAATGATGCCGCAGTTGCGAAGTAAATTACAACCGCCGGGGTATTGGTGTAGCATGGCCGGCACGCTGATCACATGAGGAGAAGTGGCATGAAAATCGATACTTATCTGTTTGGCAGCATCGAGGTCGATTCTGAGAGGATCATCACCTTTCCGAATGGCCTAGTGGCCTTCGAGAAATCCCGGCGCTACACGCTGATTCAGGAAGACGCGCAAGGCACCAGTTTCACGCTGCAATCGCTTGACGAACCGGGGCTGGCCTTGCAAATCGTCGACCCGACCACCCTCGGCTTCCATTACGAGCTGCAATTGAGCGATGCCGAATCGTCGCTGCTACAGTGGCCGGCCGCCGACGACGTGGTGGTGATGCAGGTGCTGTACAAGAAGGAAGTCGACGGCAAGGCCGACATCGTCCCCAACCTGCGGGCGCCGCTGGTCATCAACCTGCGGGCACGGATCGGCCTGCAGAAGGTCATGGAAAATTTCCGCCCGAACGTCACGCTGTCGAATCTCGTCAGCGCTGTCTGAGTCGCCGCCAAGTAGCGGACAACGCGGGGCTGCGGCCCCGCGTTGTCGTTTACAGCGGCATCAGCGTGTCGCGGTAGCGGGCGGCGTTGGCCACGTAATGCGCCGCCGAGGCCCGCAGCCGGGCTACTTCCTCATCGGTTAACTGGCGCACCACCTTGCCCGGCGAACCGACGATCAGCGAGCGCTCGGGAAACACCTTGCCTTCCGAGATCAAGGTGTTGGCGCCGACGAGGCTCTCCTTGCCGATCACGGCCCAGTTGAGAATCACCGAGCCGATGCCGATCAGGCTGCCATCGCCGACCGTGCAGCCGTGCAGCGTGACCAGGTGGCCGACGGTGACGTTGGCGCCGATGTGCATCGGCACGCCCTCGTCGGTGTGCAACATCGAACCATCCTGGATATTGCTGTTGTCGCCGATGTGGATCGGATCGTTGTCGCCGCGCAGGATGGCGTTCCACCACACCGAGGCATTGGCGCCGAGGCGGATGTCGCCGATCACCGTGGCGTTGGGGGCGACCCAGACATGGGCGCCGAGTTGCGGTGCTTTGTCGCCGAGCTTGAACAGGGGCATTGCGTCTCCTTGGTAAATGGGCCGGCCGCCGTTTTCCGCATTGTGGCCGGGCGGCCCATGTTACGCTGTGCCGGCTGTCCGCGGGGCGGCTCCCTATCCGATGGAGGTTTCATGCCTATCCGGCAAATCAAATCCTGGCAATGGATATTGCTCGCCATCGCGCTTCTGGTCGCGCTCGACTGGGCCATCCGCCGCCCGGACGCGCGCAGCCGGGAACTCAACGACATCATCGCTACTCAGGCTAGCGAGCAGCTGCGCGGCTATCCCTACCAATTTCAGGTGCTGCGCGTCGAAGGCGATACGGCGGTGATGTCGACGCCGCGCAATTTCGATGCTCCGGCCTTCCGCATGCTCGGTGTCCTCTACCCGAACATCAACGTCAAGGATCCCAACAACCCGGAATTCATCGCCGTCGAGCGCCTGCTCGGGCAGATGCAGGACGAAGCCAAGAACATCGTCCTGACCCAGCCCGGCATCAAGAGCGTGCGCTGGGAACTCGACCGCGATTGGCTGCGTCGGCAGGGGATTGAGGTTTTCGAGCGTTAACAAACCACGATGTCCGATCTGCACGTCCTGACCGCCGAACTACTGGCTTTCCGCGATGCCCGCGATTGGCGGCAGTTCCATTCGCTACGCAACCTGATCGTTTCGCTCAACCTCGAAGCCGCCGAGTTGCTCGAACTGACGCAATGGAAAAGCGATGCCGAAATCGCCGCGCTGCCGGTTGATCCAGTCAGCGCTGAAGCCCTGCGTGACGAATGCGCTGATATCCTGCTCTACTTGCTGCTGATTGCCGATGTTGCCGGCATCGACCTGCCGGCGGCAGCGCGGGCCAAGCTGAACAAAAACGGGGAGAAATACCCGGTCGCCAAGGCGCGCGGTTCGCGGGCCAAATATACCGAGTTAGGCTGACTCGCCTGTTAGCGTAAAACTCGCTGGGTTTTGCGCATGCACGGCAGCGGCATGTTCATCATCAACCCGCCGGGGGCGCTGAAAGACCTTGCAGGACACTCTGCCCCAAGTGGCAGCGCTGCTCGCCCAAGGCGAGTGCGCCGACATCCTGCTTTCCGCCAAAGCCTCGCGCCATATTCCGTCAGGTATTATGCAAGCCATTTGTCAAAATCTGGCTTCCGGCGTTGAACGCCAGCGGTGAGAATGCCCGCCGGGGGCACATAAGAGGGAAATGCATATGACGACTCTGGCTTTCGTGATGTTGGTCATCGCCATCTTTGCCGGCCTGCTCGGGCTGGAAGGATCAAATGATAGCGGCAACAAGCTGCCACGCCCGGCGGGGTTGTGGACGTGGCTGACCACCGGCAACTGGTCGGCCAAGCTGGGTGCGGGCCTCATCATTCTGGGCGTGGGCGCGCTGCTGCGCTATCTGCTCGTCAACGTCGATCTGCCCGACGGGCTGAAGCTGGGCAGCGGCTTGGTGTTGAGCGTGCTGCTGGCTGTCGCCGCGCTGGCGCTGCGCGCGCGGCCCGAGCGGCGCGGGCTGCGGCTGGCGCTGGCCGGGGCGGCGGGGGGCGTGGCGTATCTCACGGCCTACAGCGCCTACGCGCTGTTCGGCTACGTCACGCAGCAGAACTCCGCGCTGTCGCTACTGGTGCTGGTGGCGGCGATGGTCGCCGTGATTGCTATGTACGAGCGGGCGCAGTCGATGGCGGTGCTGGCGATGATGGGCGGCTTCATCGCGCCGTATTTCGCACTGGACAAACCGGGACCGCTGACGCTGAACGGCTACTACCTGCTGCTGAGTTTGCTGGTGCTGGTGATGGTCACGCTGCGCGGCTGGCGCGCGTTGATTCACCTGAGCTTTCTGTTCACGCTGGCCGGCACGCTGTTCTTCGGCTGGGCCAACAACTATTACGACCCGCAGCACTATCACGTGATGTTGCCGATGCTGCTGGCGCTGACTGCCGTGCATCTGGCGATGCCGCTGCTGGAGGCGCTGTACGGCAGCCAGCATGTGGCGTGGCTGCGGCGCGTCGATCAGGGCTACGCCTGGGCGCTGCTGCTGGCGGCGCTGGCGCTGGTCTTCAAGCTGTCGCCAGACAACGCATCGACCGCGTTGGCGATTGTGCTGCTGGCCGGTGTGTGGTTGTCGGGCGCGGCATTGGCGCGGGTCACGCGCCAGCCGCCAGCGCGTTATCTGTGGATGGCGGGTGGGCTGCTGCTGCTAGCCGCCGCGGTGTATCTGCGCGATCTGCCGTGGCCGCTGCTCGGCGCACTGATCGCCTGCACGCTGTACGTCACCGCGCCGCGTCTGGGCCTGCAAGCGGCGCAGCAGAACGCACTGGCGCTGGCGGTTCTGGTGCTGGCGGTATTGCACATCGCCGAGAGCGCTTTCCACTTGTCCGCAGCACACACGCTGTGGCGCTATTACGCCGAACACTTCGTACTGGCCGGCGCGCTGCTGGGCGCAGCGTGGTCGGGTCGGCGGCGCGGCGGCGGACTGGCTGCCGTCATGGGCTGGGCGGGCGGCTTGTGGGGCGCGTTGACGCTGCTGCGCCTACTGATCGATCTGCATCTGGACAACTGGCCGAGCGTACTATTTGCCGCCGCGCTCGTCGCCAGCATCGCGCTGTTCGCGCTGCGCCGCTGGACGGTGCATCTGCTGGTCCCCGCCGCGCTGGCGGTGCTGCTCACCGTCAGCGGCCAAAGCGCCGCCGCCGAAAGCGCGCTGCCGTGGACGGCGCTGGCCGCGCTGGCGGCATTGCTAACGATGGCCCTGCTGGTCGAAACCGCGCTGCGCCAACCCGACCAGCAGCAGAGCACGACCATCGCTGGCGTCATCCTGCTGTTACTGCCGCTGGCCCTGTGGCCGTGGGCGCATACGGCGGGCAAGGAACTGGGCTGGCAAGGCGCATCGTTCGGCCTCTGCGCGCTGATGGTTGGCGTACTGGTTAGCGCGCTCATCGCGCGGCGGCAACTGGCGCGCGATGGCGGCTGGCAGCGGCAACTGGCCCCGGCGGTGTTCTACGTCGTCGTCGCGGTTCTGGCCCTGCGCCTGCTCGGCCACATCGAGCGCGAGGTGTGGTCGGTGATCTTCGAATTGCTCGCCCTCATGTACTTGGCCCTGCGCATCCGCTGGGCCTCGCAGGACGAGCCGGAAGGCGCGGCGGCACGGCGCTATCTGCTGATCTGCGTACTCCTGCTGGCGCTCTTCCTGCAAGCGCAGGCGCTGCGGATGTGGGGGCCGCCCGGCCAGACGCTGACCATGCTGGATTTAACCCGAATGACCGCTCCCATGCTGCTATCGCTGCTGTGGGCCGCGCTTGGCGCGCTACTGACCATCGGCGGCCACCGGCTGCGCGAGCGGCCTATGTGGTCTACCGGCGCGGGCCTGCTGATACTGGCGGCGGTCAAGATCGTGTTTTCGGATCTGGGTGGCTCGCTCCAATCGCTCGGCTCGCTGCAAAACATTCTGGCCATCATCGCCACCGGCTGTGTGTTCCTCGCCGTGAGCTGGTGGGCCCCGTTCCCGCCCGCGCGCCCCAAACCGCCACCAAGGCCCGTGCGGACGGCGGACGCAAGGAGATCGGCAGCGCAACGCCCTCGCCCCGAGGCCTGTCCGTCCGACGCCACGCGGGCGCGAGCCATGCCCGCCGCCGCCTCCGCGACCGCGCGCCCCGGTTCCGCAATAGAGACAGCATGGCAAGACACTGTGCCAGCGCCTCATCACCCATCCAATACCTCGCCACCACCACCGCACGCGCGGCAAACACGCGCACGAGCCATCCCGCCGTCCGACTCGCCTGGCGGCGGCGTGCTGGTTTGGGTGATTCTGGCCGGCGCATTGCTGCTGGTGTGGGCCGGCTATCAGAGCTTCGAGAAGTCGCAGCGCGAACGTGCCCGACAGCGCGTGGTAGAGGTCGAACGAGTGGCGTCAGGACACGTCCCGAGACCGGCGCAACTGCCCGCCTCAACCGAATCGGCCCAACGCGCCCCGCAAAGCGCGGCGCAGCCGGAGCCGCCGCAGGCCGCGCCAGCGCCCGCTGACAAGCTGCAAAACTTCGAGTTCGACGCCGCATCGGCAGGCCCGGCCTCCTGCGCGTTTGCGGGCGTGCAGTTTCCCGACGATTTGCTTGTGTACGCGGCGGGCGGCTATTCGGGGCGAAAGCTGAGCTTCCAGATCGACCAGAGCGGCCATGTGGCAACCCAGTTCGACGTTGCCGTGAACAGCCCTGCCCGACCAGTCGCTCTGATGCTGGGCGCTTACGAGCCGACCGTCTGGAACATCGGCTGGACGGCAGGTACCCGGATCGTTGCAGTATTTGTTTCGGGATATCACCGGCAAGCAGTATCGGGGCTGCCTGCTGCCGCTCCCGTGTTGAATAGCAGTTACGACAACCGGGGTGCCTGTGGTTATTTCTATGTCGGCAAAGATAACAACAACGCACTCAATCCGATGGCGCGGCGGCTCTTCGGCAAGCCGGTGGATATGGTCTTTCCAGGCAGCAAGCCGGGAACCATTGCTGTCGGTGAGCCAATCAACAGCGGAACCCGGCTGGTCACTACTTCTACAACACCGCCAGAGAGTTTTCGAGATATAAATGCCCCTCTGGCCGGGCAGGCTGGCCTCGACGATGCCATTGAAAAAGGCGTGCTGCGCCGGGCCACCGACGCCGATCTGGATGCCTGGGTTGCTGCCGTCGCCGCCAGATCGCCGCCCGATGTGCCGTCGGTGGCCGGTCAAGGCGTACCCAAACCACCCCGGCCCAGGGCACTCGGCGGAGGGATTTATGTCGTGCTCAAGGCGTTCACATATCCAGTGGGCTTGACCGGCAGCAGTTCCGCGACATTTTTGGTCCCCGTCGGCGTTCCCTTGCCTAAGGGCAATCCCGGTCCCTCGCCGGTCTATGACTTCAACACGCTCCAATGCCTGGGGCTGACCTGCGGTATTGGGCGCTGATTTGGCGGGGTGAATTCTGGTCGTGAACGCCAGTTACATGGCCGCCTGCAATAGCCACCCAATTTTTCCCGCCGGACTTGGGCGTCAGCTTGACTCACCTTCCAGCGTAAAGCCCGCCCCGTCGCCCTGGGCGAATAGTGCGGCTACTTGGGGCAGGGTTTCCTGCAAAGTCTTTTTCAGCGTCCACGGTGGGTTGATGATGAACATGCCGCTGCCGTGCATGCCGAAACCGTCGCGGGACGGCGCGCTGACCTGCAGTGTGGCGTGCAGCCAGTCGGCGGCGCCGAGCGCCCGCAGGCGGCCGGGCAGCTTCTGTGCTTCAGGCTTCGCCAGCAGCGGGTACCACAGCGCGTAGGTGCCGGTCGGGAAGCGCTGCAGGGCTTCCCGCAGGCCCTTGATCACGTTGGCGTAGTCGTCGCGCGTCTCGTAGGACGGGTCGATCAGCACCAGGCCGCGCCGCGGTGGTGGCGGCAACACGGCCTTGAGGCCGGCAAAGCCGTCGCCGGCGGTGATCGTGACCTGCCGTCCGCGGCCGCGGAAGCATTCCTGCAACAGCTTGACGTCGCTGCTGTGCAGCTCGAACAGGCGCAGGCGGTCGCCGTCGCGCAGCAACTGGCTGGCCAGCCACGGCGAGCCGGGGTAGTGGCGCAAGCGGCCGTCCGGGTTCAGGCTGCGGACGAGATCGACATAGTCGGCGGCGGCTGGCGGCAGATTCTCGGCTTCCCACAGGCGGCCGATGCCGTCGCGGTACTCGGCCAGCTTGCTGGCGTACTCGGAATCCAGCGCGTAGCGCCCGGCCCCGGCGTGGGTGTCGACGATCCAGAAGGGTACCGGCTTTTCGCTGAGGTAGCGGGCGATGCGGACCAGGATCAGGTGTTTGAGCACGTCGGCATGGTTGCCGGCGTGAAAGGCATGGCGGTAGCTGAGCATTGGGGAATCAGTGGGGTCGCGGTTCGAGGGCGACGAATTCTAGCTCTTCGTTGGCCTCCAGCATTCGGCCGATGTGGCGCTCGATGGGGCGCCCGTGCACTTTCAGGATCAGTTGCTGCCGGCCGTGCAGTGCGTCCGGGGCGGTGATCAGGCCGGCATACGGGCCGTAGGCCGGCAGGCTGTGCAGGAAGATGGCGCGGCCGCCGTCCGGTAGCGCGACAACGCTGACCTGCGGCGACAGCAGTTGCAGGCCGAGTTCTAGCCGGTTGCGCACGGCACCGACGCGGCGCACCAGGCAGACGTGGGTACGGCTCGATTCACGCGGCTGCAGGACGACCACCTGGCCGGCGCTGAAACGGCTTTGCTCGCCACGGACGAAGCGGACCAGAAAACCGTCCGGGCTTTCGTCGATCAGCGACCATTCGCCGGTGGTCAATGCTCGTCCGCCAGGCAGCAAGCCCGGCGCGTCGAGGGTGCGTCGGGTATAGGTGTTGCCGTCGAGAAAGTGGATTACCGCGTCGAGGCCGCCGACCAGATCGGCGCGCGGACGGAAGCGGGTACGGCTGAAGCGGCGGGCGCAGCGCCCGCCCAGGGTGACCCGCAGGCATTGCAGCAGGGCTGGCGCGGCGGCTAGTTCGGGTTGCACCGGCTTGCCCGGCTGGCGGGAGAGATTGCGGTCGATGGCCGCCAGCACCTGGTCGCAGTCGACCAGCAGGCCGCCGGCGAACGGGCTGTTGGCCGCCAGGCGCGACAGCGGCAGGCCGGGGTGGCCTTCCTCGGAACGGACCAGGAAACGGGCCTCGGTTGTCTGCTGGACCAGCGTTTCGATGGTCGCCTCGCTGATCACGGCATAGGCGGCTAATTGCCGGGCACAGCGATGGATCGCGTCGAGATCGCTGCGCGGCTGGCGTTGGGGATCAAAGTAGGCGAGCAGCAGGGCGCCGAGGTATTCGTGCTCGATCGGCGCCGTGTCGCCGTTGAGTGCCTGCAGGCTGGGATCGCAGGCCATGCGGTAGAGGGTGTGCAACTGCCGCCAGGAACTGGCCGACGGCAAAGTGCAGGCGCGGTGGGCCAGCAACTGGCGTCGGACCAGCATGGCCATGGTGCGCTGGGTAGACCGATAGAACAGCGGGGCCGGTTCGCTGCCCTGGCGCTCGACGACGCTGCGGGCGATGTTGCCGTAGCACTGGGCCAGGCGCTTGATCAGATTGTCGGCCTCCAGTATGGCGGCCTGGGTAGCTGGCGGCAGCGGCAGCGGCGCGGCGCTGATCTGGTGCTCAAGTTCGGCCAGCGCCGGCTCGGCTTCCTGGCAGGCTGCCTCCAACTGGCGGAAACGTTGTAGCAGGCCCCTCTGGCGAATGATCTGCGGCAGCAGTACATCGTCGATGTGGGCAATCACGCGATGCAAGGGCGCGCCGTCGGCCGCAGGCCATCTCCCGACAGCCGGCACGGACTCCCTGCCGGCGGGCGGCAGGGAGAAGGGCAGGAGGTCGCGCAGGCGCTGCAGCGGAATTGTCATTTTTGCAATTAACCAATGGGTGATTAATTATCCGTCAAATTCGCGTTGGTTTCTGTGACATATGCCGGATTTTTGTATGTCGGATTTCCGTATACTTGATAGATGAACTTCATCGAAATACTGGTGATCGCGATAATTGCCGCAGTCTTCTGGTTCTGGCTCGACACCCTGAAGGCCCGCGAGGCAGGCATCCGCGCGGCGCGCCAGGCCTGTGCCGAGGACGGGCTACAGTTTCTCGACGAAAGCGTGGTCGGCCGTTCGCTGCGGCCGGCCCGTGACGACGCCGGCCAACTTCGCCTGCGCCGGGTCTACAGCTTCGAATTCAGCGATACCGGCGACAATCGCCGTAGCGGTAGCGTCACGCTGCTCGGCGGCGAAGTCGAACTTCTGCATCTCTGCCCGCAACACGATGTGATGCCCAAGGCACCGGAGCAATATGAAACCTTCCATTGAATCCATCGTTTTCCACGGCATTCCGGCCTGGTGCCTGAACGGCCCGCGCGGCGCCAGCGCCGTGATCAGCCGCCTGGGCGGCCAAGTGCTGTCCTGGCGGACGCCCGACGGGCGCGAGCGGCTGTTCCTCTCCGAGCAGGCCGTGTTCGACGGCAGCATTCCCATTCGCGGCGGCATTCCGGTTTGCTTTCCGCAATTCGCAACGCTTGGCGCCTTGCCAAAACATGGCTTCCTGCGCACCCGCGACTGGTCGTCGGCGGCCGAGCGCTGCGGTGACGACTATGCGCTGATCACGCTGGCAACGACCGACGACGAGGCGACCCGTGCCCTGTGGCCGCATGCCTTCCGCGCCGAGCTGACGCTGATGCTGGCGGCCGACCGCATCGACCTCGAATTTTGCGTAACCAATACTGGTAGTGCCACGTTCAGTTTCACCGGCGCCCTGCATGCCTACCTGCGTCTGCTCCAGGTTGAGGACGCGGTGCTCGAAGGGCTGTACGGCTACGACTACCGTGATGCCACCCAAGGCGACCGCATCGTCCGTGACAGCGGCACCGAAGTGATCGTCGCCGGGCCGCTGGAGCGCGTCTACCACGATGTTCGGCGGCCGCAACTGCTCAAGGCTGGCAACTACAGCCTGGGTATCCAGGCCCAAGGTTTCCCTGATGTCGTCGTCTGGAATCCGTGGGTCGAGGGCTGCGCCGCGCTGCCCGACATGCCGGCCGACGGCTGGCGGCACATGCTCTGCGTCGAGGCGGCAGTGGCCCGCCAGCCGGTGACGCTGCCGGCCGGCGAGGAGTGGTACGGGCGGCAGACGCTAGTGGCGGTGTAAACGCCGCGGCTTGTCCGGCGTGTCGGTACCGGGTTTTTGAGCGGGGGCGCCGACTATTAACCCGGCAATCAAACTGATTGGATGGTTCCCACCATCTCAACCTTCCCCCCGCCAGCGGGGGAAGGAGCCTCATTCCCTCGCCTGTCCCCCACGATGGGGGACAGGCGAGGGGTACAAGACCGTTCTAGCGGCGGCGGAGCGTTTTGTCGGCGGCCTGGTTGACGACCCAGATATAGCGGGCCACGGAATGTTCCAGCGCCAGTTCGACCTCGTCGGCCAGGATCACGGTCATCGGCTTTTGTTGCAGCACGCGCAGCGGCCGGTTTTCGGCCAGGCCGTAGGCGGTCAGTTGCTCGCGTTGCAGGGCGTCGATTTCCTCACCCAGCCCGGCCAGGCGGACTTCGCTGCCGGGGGCGATAAAGGCGAGGGGTAGGCGGGCGTCGTGGGCGGCGTTCATGATTAAAGCCAAGTGGTGGCGAAACGGCTCAGTTTGAGCGCAAGGTTAGGCGAAACGGCTTTGCTAAATAAAAATCTCACCGCTTTTGCCTTCATTGAGTTGCTGGCAGATAAGTTTAGCTTGCTCTTGAGTTCGGCACGGAATCAGAACTTTGCGCTGGCCTGTGTAGTTGTTGCGTATCAACGGATTTCCGGCGCGAGCCAGCACTACAAGAAAAGGGCCAGCATTTTTTGGGACAACATACCGTGCCATGCGGAAGCCTAACGTGGTTTACCAAAGAGCGCGCAGGACGAGGTTGAACAGGCCGCCGATGAAGAAGGCGAATGGGACGATGATGGCGACCATCAGCATCGCCGTTTTCAGGCCGCGTTCCTTGACCATCATCAAGAAGCTGGCGAAGCAGGGAATGAACAGGGTGATGGTGATCATGCCGACCACTGCCTGGATCGGGGTCAGCGTGTCGGCCATGACAAACAGGCCGGTGGCGCCGAAGTCGCGGCGCAGGAAGCCCATCACGAAAGCGGCCGAGGCTTCCTTGGGCAGGCCGAGCCAGCCGGTGACCAGCGGCTCGCCGGCTTCGATGATGGCCGGCAGGGCGCCGGTCTTGTCGAGGACGAACATCAGGAGAGTGCCGATCAGGAACAGCGGGATGACTTCAAGCAGGTACCACTTGAGGCGGCCGGCGGTCTTCTTGATGACGTTGCCGATGACCGGCAGGCGCATCGGCGGTAATTCGGTGACCAGCGGGATGCGCCGGCCGGGAATCAGCTTCGAGGCGAGAAAGCCGGACAGCAGCAGGATGCCGATCATGGCCAGGGCCCAGACCAGCAGCGCTTTGAAGGAGACGCCGCCGAGCATGCCGAGGACGACGCCGAGTTGGGCCGAGCAGGGGATGGCGAGCGCCAGCAGAAAGACGGTGATCAGCCGTTCGCGCGGGCTGTGCAGGATGCGCGTGGTCAGCGTCGCCATCGTCACGCAGCCCAGGCCAAGCACCATCGGCAGCACGGCGCGGCCGTTGAGACCGATCATGGCGAACAGCCGGTTGGCGATCACCGACAGGCGCGGCAGGTAGCCGGAATCTTCGAGGATGCCGAAGGCGATGAAGAAGGTGGTGACGATCGGAAAAATCAACGCCAGGGCATAGGTCATACCCATGGTCCATAGGCCGTACTGGCCGACCAGCAACTCGCTGAACCAGCCGTCGCCGAACCAGTGCTCGACCAGGGCGGTGAAGCCGGGGTTGAGGATGCCGTTGAACAGCTTTTCCTCGAACAGGTCGACCAGCGTCGTCGCGCCGAACACGCCGACGAACAGGTACACCGCGTAGAGCACGGCGAGCAGGATCGGGACGCCCCACAGCGGATGCACCACCGCTTGGCCGATGCGTTGGGCCAGCAGCGGGCTGCTATGCACGGTGCGGCGGGCGACGCTGGCGGCCAGCGCATCGGCGGCGGCGGTGCGTTCGCGGGCGAGCAGCATCGGCAGATCGCCGTCGGCGCGCGCGCGGGCCTGCTCGCGCAGGGCGGCGAGGTCGGCGTAGCGGTCGCCGGCCCGCTCGCGCAGCCAGCTTTCCACTTCGCTGTCGGCGCCGAGGTAGAGGATGGCCAAGCCGCGTGCCGCCAGCACCGGGTGCGGTGCATTCTCCGCGATGGCCGCAGCAAGCGCCGCGATGTCGGTTTCCAAATCCGGGTCGTAGCGCAGCAGCGGGGCGGCCGTGGTCGCCCGGGCAACGCTACCGGCCAGTTCGCCGATGCCTTCACCACCGGTGGCGACAGTAGCCAGCACCGGGATCGCCAATTCCTCGGCCAGGCCATCGACGTCGACGGTGACGCCGCGGGCGGTGGCTTCGTCGTGCATATTCAGAGCCAGCACCATCGGTATGCCGAGATCGGCCAGCAGGGCGGTCAGGGTCAGAGTCCGGCGCAGGTTCTTGGCGTCGCCGACCTGCACCAGGCAGCGGCTCGGTTCGTTGAGCAGGGCGCGCATCGTTGCCCGCTCGTCGTCGCTGCGCGACGGCAGGGCGAGTACGCCCGGCGTGTCGAGCAGCGCCGCCTGCGGATCGAAGCGGGCGCCGGCGCGGGTTACCTCGACGGTGGTGCCGGGGTAGTTGGAAACATTGACGTAGGCGCCGGTCAGGCGGTGGAACAGCACCGACTTGCCAACATTGGGATGGCCGATCAGAAGGATAGCGTTGGCGAGGGGTTGGGGAGTCACATCGTTTCTAGGCAAAATACGTAGCGAATTGTTCTCACATTAGCGCAGTCACGCCGGCTTGTAAACGGGAATTGTTATCGTTTACAAGCCGGCAAAACGGCAGGACAGGAAAGGGGAAAACCGCCGGCATCGCGGCTGGAGCGTGACGGATCGTCCGGCCTGGGAGGCGCTCAGATTCTGCTGATGCCATGCCGGCTGCTGCCGGCCTTATCTACTGTGGGATTCCGATGCGCCATCACCCAGAATCGCCAGTCGCAGTTCTGGTGACACCAGGAGCCGGCTACCGGCGGGCACATCCATCTTGTTTGCCTCGGGTAGCGAGACGAAGATGCGCCAAGCGCGTTGTTGTTGTTCCGCCGTTGGCGTTCTACCGAAATTGAAGTGCCACTTGTTGAACTGAGCTTGTGCCTTGAACTCCGTTCCGTCTGGCAAAAGCGCCCATATTTCCTCGGATATGTTCTTCCAGCCAGGAGGAACGGCGAAGTCCGGCGTCAGCATCAAGCCAATGCCGGAAAGCTGGAATCCTTCAGTCACCGTCAACAATTCGACTCGGTTCACGCGTTTGAACTCCTGGGTAGTGTCGTCACGGGATATCGAACCAGACAATCATTCTCCACAAAGTGGCGATATATGTACAGGCATGCTCGCAGCCGGGCAGAAGTGGAACTGATCGTGATTCAGCCAAGGGGGTTACGCTCTTTTTGATAAATTTCTAGAAATTGCTAAAATGAAAAAATGAGTTCAGATTCATGGATTCGTGTCGTAATAAATGAGAGGGACGCGCGGTTTACCCAGGGAAAACTGCTGCCAAGCCAATGAAACTTGGGTCGCGGCTTTTCGTCTAATTTCAACGCTACTTTTGCCGAGCCAGACATGAAACGCAACCAGCCCAACCCCACTGTTTCCCGTCTTCGTCTGATGAAATTGGAGCCGCGCATGCTGTTCGACGGCGCGGCAATGGCCGAGGCCGTGGATGCGGCGCAGGATGGAGATGATGTCTCGTCCCAAGCGCCCGTCGAAACATACGAGTCGTCCGCCACGGAGACCATGCCCGTTGTAGACGCCAGCGGCTCGACCGAGGCGCCCGTTCAGTTTTTCGATTTCGATGTCAGCGGCTTCGCGCCGGAATTCCAGGAAGCGGCCAGGCTCGCCTCCCAGACCATTCTCGACTTCGTCAGATCGGCCACCGACGAGCAGTGGTTTGCCCTGTTCAATGGCGGCAACGAGACGGCTGATGCGGACTGGACGGCCCGTCTCGCTGATTTGCGCGCCGCGCTGCTCGACGGCAGCCTGGGTATCAGCGTTCAGGCCATCGACTTCGGCGTCATGCCCGACGCCATTGCCGCCTTTGCAGCGAACGGGCCGGATGGCGACATGACCATTTTCGTCAATAGCGGATGGACCAGTCTGCTCGATACGCCGGACCTGACCCGCACACTGGTTGAAGAATTCGGCCACGCGATCGACCACGTGCTGAACGATGGCGGCGACACCCCCGGCGAAGAAGGCGAACGCTTTGCCGCTGTTCTCCTCGACTGGTGGCCGGACGACGCCGCCGCCTGGCAATACATGCGGACGGTAGACCACTACCGCACCATCGAGTTGGACGGCGTGAGCTACCAGGTCGAGACGGCGACCTTTAACTTCGCCAGTACCTACGAGATGGTCTATGGCATGGTCAACGGCACTCCCAGCCTGGCCCTCAAGGAAAACAGCTCCATCTGGTTCGACAAGACCGATTTGGGCGCCTCCTTCATCGATGACAGCAATACCGGTAGCGAGTACTTCAGCGGCAACGACATCTCGGCCATCGGCATCAACATCGGCGGCACTGATTACTACGGCTGGATCAGCCGGGCCATCAAATCGAACGGCATCGTGCGCGGTTTTTACTTCTGGACGGATGCCGACTTCACCAGCCTGGCATCGGCCCAGGCCGACGGCAATAGGGACGGCGACAATGACCCGACCGACAATCGCGGCTTCATCCTGGTGGTGGACCCGGCATGGTTCGCCCAGCAAGCCACCATCGCGGTCGAGATTGGCGGCAAGACCGTCACCGTTGCCAATGTCAAATCCTCTTCGGACCGGGTGGATAGTGCGCTCAATACCGAGGTCGAAAAAAACCCGCCGCAACCGCCGCCGCCCACCATCGTTTTGCAGGCGGAATCCGCGGTGGCCGTCGAAGAGGGGCACGACGAACCCGGCAGCAACGCCAGCGGAAACGTGTTGGGCAATGCCAGCAGCGCCAGCGGCGAGACGCTGACGGTAACCCAGATCGGCGCCGGGAACAGCGTCAAGGATGTCGGCTCGGGGACGACCATCGACGGCAAATACGGCACCCTGACCATCCATGCCGACGGCAGCTTCGAGTACGTCGTCGACAACGCCAATCCCAAGGTCGATGCCCTGAACGAGGGCGACACGATTAATGACGTTTTTATCTACACCGTCGGCGATGGCAAGGGCGGCGCCGCCAGCGCCACGCTGACCATCGGGATTCAAGGCAGCAACGACGCGCCGCAGGCCAATCCGGACTACAACACCGCCAAGGTCAGCATTCCGGGTTACACGGGCTATGACGCCACGGGCAATGTGTTGACGAACGACACCGATGTGGACGACACCACCAGCAAATACGTTGATGGCATGACGGTGACGGGGTCGGCGGATGCTGGCACGGTGGCGGTGACGAAGGGCGAAACCACTGTTGGTTTCGAGGGGGGAGCGAACGGCACGGGCCAGAACGATGTTCTATATATTCTGGTGAATGGCACTTGGCACATGCTTCATGGAGCGGACGACAGTCCGGTTTATTCCGTGAACAAGATTACAGGCAACGCGCCTGATATCGCCGTGAGCAGTGCGCCGGCTTATTACTATGCCGACAACAGCAAAACCACGAAAATAGCCTTCGATGGCGCTAGCGGCACCAGCATGGGTTTCATTGCCGCCAACAAAGCAACCACGGAAATCGCAGCATCGAATAGCACTCCCAACAAAACACTCACCTATACCGCTAGCTCATCCACTGGCTATACGACCCTGATCAATCTCGACCCCGGCAGCTTGAAGGGCGTCATCACCGTGGGCATGACCGTTACCGGCAACGGCGTTCCAGCCAATGCCCACATCACGGAGATCATCTATGATCCCGCCACTGGCCTTCCCAGCAGCATCAAGGTCGACAAAGAGCTCACGTCGTCCACGCCAGGCACCTTCACTTTCGAGAAACCAGCCGAATTGGGTCAGGCGATACAGGGCGCTTACGGCACGCTGACGCTGTATGCCGACGGCAGTTATATCTACACGCCTACCCCCAACAATCCCAATCTGAGAGCAGGCCAATCGGTCGTCGAATCCTTCGATTACACGATGCGCGATCATGTCGGCGGCCTCACCAGCAGCAGCACTCTTTACATCACGGTGTCCGGCTCGGGCACGGACGATCTGGCGGGCGCTTCAGGAACCGCGAAGGAATCGGGTTTCAACGAGCCGGGGTGGAATGCAAGCGGCACAGTGCTCGATAGCGGCAAGCCGTGGAACGCGGTGCTGTCCTTCAGCAGTGGCGACGGCACGACCCGGAATGCAGGCGAGGCCTTGCCGGGCGCTTATGGCCAACTGACCATCCAGGCGGATGGGTCTTACGTGTACGTCATCGACAACGACAACACGACCGTCAATGCGCTACAGGCCGGCAGTACGCTGACCGAAACCTTTGTCTATAAAGTCAGCAAACCGGGCGGAGAAACCTCCGTTGCGCGCCTGATCATCACCATCCAGGGCACGAACGACGCGCCCGTCGCCGAAAATGATACGGCCGCCGTGGCCAAAGGCAAGGTTGAAACGACTACCGGGAACGTGTTGGACAACGACACCGACGTGGATGCGAACGATATTCTCAGTGTCAGTCGGGCGGGCGCATCCGCCGGCGCGCTGGCGGATGTCACGGGCAGTCTGACGATAGCCGGTGACTATGGCACGCTGACCCTCCATGCCGACGGCAGCTACACCTATGTGCTGGTGAAAAACCCCGGCAGCGGCGTCGTGACGAGCGATGGTTTCACCTACGAGGTGAAGGATTCTCAAGGCGCAACCGCTATCGCGACGCTGACCATCACCGTGACTGGTGCGAACGAAGCACCGGTCAACCACTTCGGCGGCGAACCCATCAGCAATACCGGCCCGACAAGGGCCACGACTTCGGCGGATACGCCGCTCGATTTCACGGGCGACCAATTGCTATCGGTCGATGACGCGGACGGCAATCTCAGCGAAATCACGCTGGAAGTCGATTACGGCACACTGTCCTTCACGGCAGAACCGAGCGGAGTGGCCGTGACAGGAAGCGGACAGAGCATCACGCTCAGCGGCTCGCAGGCCGCCCTGAATGCCGCCCTGGCCTTGCTTCGCTACACCCCCGGAAGCGGCTTTTACGGTACCGATTTTCTCACCATCAACAGTGCGGACAGCGAAGGCGCCCGGGATAGCGATGGTATTGCCATCGTCATTCCGACGGAAAGCTTCGCTACCGTCAAGGAGGCCGGGCTGAGCACGGGGTCCGACCCAGACTCGGGCGACGGGACTTTCACCGGCACGCTGACGCTGGGCGCCGACCAAACCCTGGAAGCGCAAACCGGTACTTTCCTGGATGGTGATGGCAACGAGATTGGCGCCTGGGCAGTCGATTCGGACGGCAGCTTCAGCGTCACCCTGACCAGTGCCTCCGGTGCCACCGCCAGTCAGTTCAGCTACGTTGTCTACGACGACTATGGCAATGCCATCAACAACATCGTCAACGTGACCATCGTGGACGATAGCCCCACTGCCTATGCCGACACGAACACCGTCGTCGAAGGGGGGACGGCGACGGGCAACGTCCTGACCAACGACGTATCTGGCGCGGACGGCGTAACGGTTATCGGCGTTCGCCCGGCGGCGGGAGACGCCGCCACCGAGGTCGCCAGCGGAGCAGGCTCTGCAATCACCGGCCTTTACGGTACGCTGACACTCAATGCCGACGGCAGTTACAGCTATGTCGCCAATGCGGCCACCGGGACCGATACCTTCGTCTATACCATCGAAGACGGTGATGGATCGCGCTCCACGACGACGCTGACCATCACGGTCGGCAGCGGAATCAACGTGCCAGCCACCTTTGGTGGCGACACCACGGCCAGCGTCACTGAAGACAGCGGCGACTACACCCGGACGGGTACGGTCACGGTGAGCGATCCGGACAGTGCCGAGACCATCGTTGCGCAAAGCGGCGTCGCCGGCAAATACGGCAGCTTCAGCATCGACGCGGACGGCAACTGGACCTACGTTGCGGACA
>JAIRKE010000035.1 GCA_031260295.1 Azonexus sp. | reverse complement strand
GCGTACCACTGACTGAGGAAGGGCAGGAGTTCGGCGCTGTAGTCGCTGATGCCGCTACGCCCCGGCGGCAGCGGCGAAATATAGGCCAGCCGCTGACGAATGAGCGTCGGGAACGGCTGTTCGCCGGCAGGAGGCGATAGGGTCATCAGAATGCGCTCTGCAGCCCGATTGAATTGCGCTTCTGAAAATGATTCCGCGCCGCTGGATTCATTGCCGGACAGGCCAATGAATAAATCGGACAAATCGAGAATGGCGCGTGGCTCAATGCCGGTCAGATCACTTTCTTTATCTTGCTTGGCAGCCCGTTCCAGCATCCGGTACATTCGCCCGGTCTTGGGCGATAAATCGGGGCCGGCATCGCCCGCCCCCGGCACGATCGGGGGGGAGGATAAGCGCCGGCGAAGCGCGCGGCTGATGATGTAAATCGGGGAGAAATCGCCGCGCAGCACCCGCATGACCCCGCGCAGTGGCCGGGTGATGCGCCAGGACGTGCTGGCATGAATCGCCCTGGTTTGCGCCTGCGCCTCGTGCGCTGCTTGCTCGCTCTGCCCGATTCGCGCCTGTGCCGTCTCCAGTGCCCGGCTCAGTTCTTGTACTGCCGCCTCGGCTTGCTGCGCCCGGACCTCCGCCTGACACAGTCGTGTTCCCAAATCACGCTGATGTCCTTCTGCCAAGACCTGACGATACAAAGTGAAGTCATCGAGCACATTGGGTGGATAGCGAAAATACCCCTGCAAATCTTCTTTTTCCCGAGCCAGATAAAAACGGTTCAGACCATCGGCATAGGCCGGAAAATAACCCTTCGACAAGAGCAACGGCTCCCAATCCTGATGGTTCTCGACCGTCGAATTGGGCAAGGTCGCTTCAACGACCACAATCCAGGGGCGGACGAGAGAAAAATCCATGCCCGCAAGTACCGAACGCTCATGCCCTTCCACGTCAATTTTCAGGAAATGCACCTCGCCCTTGACATGCGCGCGGCAAATTTCTGCCAGCGTCAACAGGGGTGCCTTGCGCCAGACGCCTTCCACGCCTTCTTGTTGGTGCATGGCAGCGACCGCCGGGTCAGCCGTCGACCACCCATGAATCGCGGATTCCCACAAGTCCGTTTCGCCACAAAATTCGCCGGCGGCGCACTGAAGGTTGATGTCGTTTGGCCGTTCGCGCTCCAGATCGGCCCACAACTGAGGCAAAGGCTCAATATTGATGCCATGCCAACCCCGGTCATAAAACATCTTGCTGACCGAATTAGCCGTGGGTTCATTGGCTCCCACGTCGATATAAAAGCCTTGTTCGATTCCCTTGAGGGCGCGCCATAGCATGACATCCTCAAAATTCTGCGCGTAGGAAACAAAGCTCATAGTCGTTCGATGAAAATTTCCGGTTCGATCCAGGCCGTGCCTGTGAAATAGGGACGATCAATATTGACGACATTGAAAGTCATCGCCAGATCGTGCCATTCATAATTGTTGTCGAGATGGGTGTCCGAACTGACCAGAGCCGTCTGTACGGCATAGCTGCCCGGCCCGAGACGCGCGGGGAAACGGATGTCGAAACGCAAGCTGCTGCCGGCGGGAACCTCGCGGAGAATCTGCCGGGTATGGTAGGTGTTGGTGCCGTACACCACCTGCCCCAAGCGATCCTTGATGCCGTAGCCGAGCACCAGTTCCTCGATGGCGGCATGCGTACGCACCTCGACGCGCAAGGTAACCCGCTGGCCGACCCGCGCCACCTCGATGCGCAGCCCCGCCTCATCGAGCAGGGCGACGTCAGTTACCTCTGCCTCCTTGGTGCCGGACACGGTTCGTGTCCGGCCATCATCCAGCTGCTCCTGGGAAATGCTCTGGTTTTGCCAATCCGCCAGCAGCGCATTGTAGTAGTCCATGACCGCTTCGGGTTTTCCTTCCAGCGCCAGCTTGCCTTCGTTCAGCAACAGGGCGCGGTCGCAAAGGGACTGGATGGCCTGCTTGTCGTGCGAGACGAGCAATAGCGTCGTGCCCGCCTGGCGGAAAGAACGGATGCGATCAAAACTCTTGTGCTGAAAATAAGCATCGCCCACCGAAAGGGCCTCATCAACAATCAGCACATCGGGCCGTACCGCCGTCGCCAGGGAAAAGGCCAGACGCACCTGCATCCCGCTGGAATAGACGCGCACCGGCTGGTCGATATATTCGCCAATTTCGGCGAACGCCTCGATTTCCGGCAGCAAGCGGGTAATTTCCGACCGCTCCAGGCCGATCAACTGCCCCGCCATATAGACATTCTGGCGTCCGGTGAAATCCGGATGAAAGCCCATGCCCAGTTCCAGCATGGCCGCCACCCGCCCCTGTAGCGCAATCGTCCCTTCCGTCGCGGCGACCGTGCCGGTAATCATCTTGAGCAGGGTGCTCTTGCCGGCGCCGTTGATGCCGATAATGCCGACGGCTTCCCCCGGCTCGACGTGAAAATTGATTTCCCGCAAGACCCATTTCAAGGTATGCCGGGGCGCGGCAAAGGGCAGCCATTCGGCCAGTTGCCCCCAACGCGAGCGATATTGGCGATATGCCTTGCCCAGGCCGGAAACGGTAATGGCCATCAGAGTTCGTCCACAATCTCGTTGGCATGTCGGCGATACAGGTAAGCTCCCATGCCACACAGGAAGAGCGCCAAGGCCAACACCGGCATGAGGCGGGATAAATCCGCCGTTCCGGTCAGGAAAAGCTTTTGATAGATGCCCACGAGAGTCGCCATGGGGTTCCAGGCCATCAGGCGCGCAACGGGTTCCGGCAGAATGCTTGCCGGATAGACGATAGGGGTGCACCAGAACCAGAAATTCAGCACGATGCCAAAGAGATGGCCGACATCGCGAAAAAATACGTTAAACACCCCCAGCACGATACCCAGGCCAACGGCCAGAAGCAGTTGAACTGCCAGGGCCGGCAGGATAAGCCAGATATTCCAGCCGGGAAACTGACCTAACAAGCCAAGAAAAACAAGGAAAATCGCAAAGATGATGCCAAAATTGAGCAGGGCGCTCAAAACCACAATCACCGGCAGACAAAGGCGGGGAAATTTCAGCTTCTTGATCAGGTTGGCGTTATCCAGAAAAACATTCTGGCAACGGGTGACAATCTCGGTAAATAAACCCCAGGTCAAAATCCCCGCGCACAAATAGATGCTGTAGGCAAATTTTCCTTCCGCCATCGGCAGGCGGGCTTGCATGACCTGGGAAAAAATTACCGTATAGACGACAATCATCGCCAGGGGACTCAGCACCAGCCAGGCGCCGCCCAACAGAGAGTTGCGGTACCTGGATTGAAATTCGCGTTGCACGCTCCCCAGAATAAAGCCACGGAAAACCCAGAGTGCGCGGAGGGCTGCCATAACGCCTTTTGCCTGATTTGATGAAACTCGCTAGTCTATACCGTATCCGCAACCCGATCAAACCGGCGCCCCCCATTTGCCCCGCATGAATATCCTCGTCAACGGCACATCCTTGCTCACTCCGCTCACCGGCATCGGCCAGTATGTTTACCGTCTGTTTTCCGCGATGTCGCAACTGCCGGATACCCGGCTACAGCTTTTTTACGGTGCCCGTTTCAGCGAAGGCTTCCATTCCCCCTCGCCGGGCGCAAGCCGCGCCCTACACGGTGCCTACCGGCTGGCGCGCAAGATCATCCCCAAGCCTCGCACCCTGCGCCAGTTGATCCAGCGCCGCCTTTTTTCCCGACAGGCCCGAAAGTTCGCCAAGGATCATCTGTACCACGAACCCAATTTCGTCGCGCTGCCTTACGATGGCCCCCTGGTGCTGACCATCCATGACCTCTCCTGTTTCGACCTCCCGGAAATGCACCCCAAGGAACGGGTCAAGTGGATGCAGCGGGAAATGCCGGCTTCCATCGCCCGCGCCGACCGGATCATCGTGATCTCGGAAGCCACCCGTCAGGCGCTCTGCCGCTGGTTTGACGTGCCGAAGGAAAAAATTGGCCTGACCCAACTGGCCGCCGACGCCAGTTTTCACCCCAGGTCGCCAGCGGAACTGGCAGCGCCGCTTGGCCGGCTGGGCCTCTCCCCCGGCGGCTATCTGCTGTCGGTCGGCACGCTGGAACCGAGGAAAAATCTTGCCATCCTGTTCGCCGCTTATAGCGGGCTGCCCGCCGCCCTGCGCCAACGCTATCCTCTGGTCGTGGCGGGTTTGTCCGGCTGGCATCAGGACGGCCCGTTGAAAATTGCGGCGCCTCTGGTGCGAAGCGGTGAAATCCGGCTTTTGGGATATGTCGAGGACGCATTGCTGCCTTTTCTTTATGCCGGAGCGACTGCCTTTGCCTACCCTTCTCGCTACGAAGGCTTTGGCTTGCCGCCTCTGGAAGCGATGGCTTCCGGTGTGCCGGTCATTGTCTCGAACCGGACATCATTGCCGGAAGTGGTCGGCGACGCGGGCTTGATGGTAGACCCGGACGATGTGGACGGCCTGCGCCAAGGACTCAGACAGCTTCTGGAAAACACCGATGAAGCGCTGCGTCTCAGTCACCTGGGGCTTGAGCGGGCGGCCCTCTTCAGTTGGCGGCGCTGCGCGGAGGAAACCCGGGAAATCTACCGGCAGATTCTTGAAGGGCGTGGCCTTTCGATTGAGAATTGAGCCATGACCCGCTCTTTTCCACAGGGTTCGTTTCTGTTTCGATTCCTGTTGGCATCCCTCGCCTTCGTCTGTGTCTTGGCCGCGGAATACGGGCGTCCCGCCCTGCTCACCCGTTTCGACGATAGCCTGAAGGATTTGCTCGCGCAAATCATGGCCGATCCGACACCGGAAACTCGGGTAACGGTGGTGGATATCGACGACGACTCCATCGAGCAGCTTGGCCCCTGGCCCTGGCCCCGGCAACGGATTGCCGATTTGGCGGAAGTATTGTTGACCGATTATCAGGCGCGCGCGGTGGGGCTGGACATCATTTTTCCCGAAGCGCGCGACCCGGAGGGCGACCTTCGGCTCATCGCCCTGGCTGAACACGCGCCTCTGGCGCTGGCGCAGGTGTTCGATTTCACGCCCCGCTACCCCAACCTCGGGTTGGGCGCCTTGTCCTTCCCGCTTGCGCAAAACATGCCCGATGGCGTGTCGGCTTTCGGCTATGTGGGCAATTACGCGGCCTTGAGCGAAAAGGCGCGCTGTGTCGGCAATATCGGCTACCAGCCCGATGCGGATGGCGTGTTGCGGCACATCCCTCTGCTGGTTTCCTATGAGCGACAGACTTACCCCCAATTCGCCGCCGCCTTGCTGGAATGCGCTGCAACGCCGCCGGTCCGCCTAGCCTTGCCGATCGGGAATGGCAAAGACTCCGCCCGCCCGTGGCGCATTCCCTTCAGGCATGCTCTGGAAGCCTATACCGTGCTGTCGGCAGCGGACGTTTTGCGGCATGAAGTCCCCCTGGAACTGACGCGCGGCCGCTTCATCGTGGTCGGTTCCTCTTCCATCGGACAGGGAGACCGGGTTGGTATTCCCCTGGCACCCCTGGTTTCCGGAGTGACGGTACACGCCCAAAGTCTTTCCGCGCTTCTCGATCTCGCTGAAGGTAAAACGCGCGCCCCCTGGGATGGGCGATGGCTGCTCATTTTGTGGACGCTGGTCACCCTGGCCTTCAGTATTTTCTGGATTGCCCGTCTCCAGGCCTGGCAGGGCCTGTTGCTTTTGTTGCTCCTCTCTGTTGCCTGGCTCGCTCTGGCGAGCTGGGGATTCCTACAACAGGCCCAATGGTCCATTCTCGCGCCCATGACAGGATATTTTCTGTTGCTGGTCACCGCCATTCCCTATGAATGGCAAAGCGCCCAGCGGCGCAACCGGCAAACGCTGGAAGCACTTTCCCACTATGTCGCCAGACCGGTATTGGATGAGCTGCAACGACAGCAAAAAATCTACAGCCTGACCCCCGCCCTGAAAGCGGTCACCGTGATGATCGCCGACATGGAGGGCTATACCCGCTTGACTTCCTCGCTTCCTCTGGAAGATGCGGCTCGCTTGACCAAGGATTTTCTCGATTGTCTGACCCGGCCGGCGCTGGACAACGGCGGCACGCTCGACCGATACAGCGGCGATGGCATGGTGGTTTTCTGGGGGGCGCCTCTGGATTGCCCGGATCAAGCCGATCGGGCGGTCGATGCCGCCCTTGAGATACTGCAAGAAGTTCAACAACTCAGCGACTCGCAGATCCGCCAGGGCCTGCCCGCCGTGCGCGTGCGCATCGGCATCGAAAGCGGGATGGCGCTGGTCGGCGACTTGGGCACGCCGTTTCGCAGCACCTACACCGCCGTCGGAGACTGCATCAACTTCGCTTCCCGCCTGGAATCCGCCGCCCGCGATCTGCCATTTTCCCTGGTCATCGGCGCCACCGCCAATACCTGGCTACAACGCCACGCCACACGCCCCGCGGGAGAAATCCAACTACGGGGAACTTCCACCGTCATCCCGATCTTTACCGTCCAGACGGATAGCCTGTAGAAATTCCGACTTGATCTGACAGCCGAGCACTGCTGCCGGATTTTCTCCGTTACTCGCCTGCTTCGTAGCGGGCCAGCGTGACGCCGGCATGGGTCAGCACCTCGCGCAGCGCCTTGATGTCAGTGCGCGAGCAGGTGCTGCTGTTGTGAGGGTGGTGCAGGAAGCCTTCGTGACGGTTCAGCGTGATCTTGAAGCGGGCGCCGTGGGATGGTTCGATTTCGGCCCCGAGGTGGTGCAGCAGCGATTCGACTTCGCGCCAGTGGACGTTGGCTGGCGGCGGATCCTGGAAGATGCTGCGCATCAGGTGGGCGTGCTTGTGACTCATGATGACGCTCCGCATGGAGATGATCCGAACATTTTAAGTCGGCGCGGGCCGATTGTGTTAGGCCAGCGCGAGCTTCAGCAGCGCCAGGACGAGCAGGGTGTAGCCGGCGGCGATCAGATCGTCGGCCATGACGCCGAAGCCGTTTTTGACGTGTTCGTCGAAATAGCGCGCCGGCTGCGGCTTGGTGATGTCGAACAAGCGGAACAGTAGGAAGGCGGCCAGTTGCCAGGTGAGGCTGGCGGGTGTCAGCAGCAGCACCAGCCAGAAAGGCACGATCTCGTCCCAGACGATGCTGCCGTGGTCTGGGTCGCCGAGCGCTCGGCCGGTCACGTTGATCAGCCAGATGCCGCCGAGGTAGGCGGCGGCGAACAGGATGAGCAACTGGAAGTCGTCGAAGTACGGGCGAAAGAGCAGGAAGCTGCCCCAGGCGAACAGGGTGCCGAAGGTGCCAGGCGCTTTCGGGGCGAGGCCGCTGCCGCAGCCGAGCGCCAGGAAGTGCGCCGGATGGGCGAACAGGAAGCGTAGGTTGGGACGACGTCGGGTAGTCTTAGCCAAAATGTTCGAAACCCTTGTGTTGGAATTCGATCGGTTGCTCGTCCGGGTCGAACACCGTGACCGCGCCGGGCGGTCCGGCGACCATTTCGCCGATGCACCACAGCGGCAGTTCGAGGCGGGCGGCGATTTCGACGATGGCAGGGTGCTGCGCGAACGGCGCGGTGAAGCACAGTTCATAGTCGTCGCCGCCAGCCATCTGGCATTCGAGCGCCAGCTTGCGCAGTGCGGCGTCATAGCTTTTGCCCTTGGGCAGATGCGGCAACTGGCAGAGGCGAACGGCCGCGGCAGTGCCCGAGCGCTCGGCGATATGGCCGAGGTCGGCGAGCAGGCCATCGGAAATGTCGATGGCGGCGCTGGCCACGCCGACCAGGGCCTGGCCGAGGGCGATGCGCGGGCGCGGTTTTTCCAGGGCGGCGATGCACAGGCGCGGCCACGGTTCGGGCAGGGCGATGCGCCCCTGCAACTGGGCCAAGCCTAGGGCGGCGAGTCCGGGACGGCCGGAGGCCCAGATTTGGTCGCCGACGCTGGCGCCATCGCGGCGCAAGGCGCGGCCCGGTTCGATTTCACCGAGGGCGGTGACGCATAGGTTGAGCGGCCCGCGTGTGGTATCGCCGCCGACCACCTCGACACCATATTCGTCGGCGCAGGCGAAGAAACCGTCGGCGAAAGCGGCGATCCAGGTATCGTCGGCCGCCGGTAGGGCACCGGCGAGCGTGACCCAGCGCGGCCGGGCGCCCATCGCGGCGAGGTCAGAGAGATTGACGGCGAGCGTCTTCCAGCCAAGATTTTTCGGATCGGTGTTGGGTAGGAAGTGAGTGCCGGCGACCAACATGTCGGTGGTTACCGCCAGTTCCTTGCCGGGTGTCGGCTGGAGCAGAGCGCAATCGTCGCCAGGACCGAGCACCGCTGAGGGCGTCGGCCGGGCGAAGTAGCGGTCGATCAGCGCGAACTCGCCGGCCATCGTTGAAGGTAAGCGCTTGTCTGCATTGTTAGTGGTTGAAGCGCTTTACATAGAGAGCAGCGCTTACAAGGCCGCCCAAGAGAGTAAGGAAAAACCACAATGGACTGTTGCCGTGTGTGACTAAAAACCATAGCCCGCCAAGAAGAAGGCCAAGAAACAAACCGACCGCGGTGGCGGAACGTAAACCCACCACCCAAATGCGTTGGAGTAATGCGCCACTGGCGTAAAACATGACAGAGGTAAACGTGAAGGCCAGTGGGAGCCGCACGAGTGTTTGCAGATGCCATGTTGCGTAGGATTTGGGGCCGGACACAGTGGGCATCAGATTCAGCAACCAAGAGGGCGTAAGCCAGAGAGGAGCGGAGAGCCAAACAGCTTGCCCTTTGAGATCGCTTATCGTGGCCGCATAGGCGACCGCAGCGATGCAGTGACCGTAGTAGGTAAGGACAAGAGCAAGCCCGAGGCGGTTACGCACGGCGACCCCTAACGGTCTATTTTTTCTTGCGCGCCGCCACTTCGTCCGGGCGGACTACGGCGGCTACCTTGTCGAGTACGCCGTTGACGTACTTGTGGCCATCGGTGCCGCCGAAGGCCTTGGTCAGCTCGATAGCCTCGTTGATGACGACGCGGTAGGGCGTTTCCGGGTGATTGAGCATCTCGAAGCAGCCGAGCATCAGCACGCAGGCTTCGACCGGCGACAGCTCGCCGAACGGGCGGTCGATATGGGCGGCGATACGGGCGGTCAGGGCTTCCTGCTGGCCGATCACGCCGCGCAAGGTGCCGACGAAGAACTCGCGGTCGGCCTTGGCGAAATCCTCCATTTCCGGCGCATAGGCTTCGATGGCGGCCTCGTCGGAGCCGCCGACGCGCCACTGGTAGAGGCCTTGCAGCACGAATTCGCGGGCCCGGCGTCGGGCCGAGCGCGGCGCCGGCGGCGGCGTTTCGAGTTGGGGGTCGTTAGCGAAGTCGTCGGTCATTGGCAGAGCGCTTTCTGGAGATTGGCCATTTCCACGGCGGCCTGCGCGCAGTCGGCGCCCTTGGGCTGCATGCGGACTTCCGCCTGTTCGTCGGTGTCGCAGGTGAGGATGCCGTTGGCGATGGGTACGCCGGTGTCGAGCTGGACTTCCATGATGGCGCGGCAGGCGTCGTTGGACACCACTTCGAAATGATAGGTCTCGCCGCGGATCACCGCGCCGAGGGCGACTAACGCATCGAAGCCGCCACTCTGCGCCATGCTTTGCAGGGCCAGCGGAATTTCCAGGGCGCCGGGAACCGTGGCGATGCTCATGTTGCCGTCGGCTACGCCAAGGCGCTTGAGTTCGGCGATGCAGGCCGAGAGCAGGCCCTCGCACAGTGGCAGGTTAAAGCGGCTCATGACGACGCCGACGCGCAGGCTGGTGCCGTCGAGATTGCTGTCGTACTCAAATACTTGGTCAAAGCGGGACATGGCTCAGCGCTCCGCGGGAGAAGTGACGAAACCGGTGACTTCGAGATCGAAGCCGGTCATGGAAGGCATCTTGCGCGGGCTGGTCAGCAGGCGCATCTTGGTCACGCCGAGATCACGCAGGATCTGGGCGCCGATACCATAGGTGCGCGGATCCCATTTTTGCTGGCGGCGCGCCGTATCGGCCTGATCGCGGCCGGTTAGGCGGGTCAGCAATGCTTCGCCGTCTTCCGGGCAGTGCATCAGCACGATCACGCCGTGGCCGTTCTTGGTCAGCGCTGCCTGTGCCTCGTCGATCGAGAAGGATTGCGCCGTGCTGCCCGGATCGAGGAAATCGAGTACCGACAGCGGTTCATGGACGCGCACCAGCGTTTCGCCACCGGCTGGGATCTCGCCCTTGACCAGCGCCAAGTGGGTGGCGCCGCTGGCGCGGTCGACCTAGGCGTGCAGCGTGAATTCGCCGTGGACAGTGGTGATCGGCTTGCTGGCGACGCGCTCGACCAGAGTCTCCGAGGCGGCCCGGTAGTGGATCAGGTCGGCGATGGTGCCGATCTTCAGCCCGTGCTCCTGGGCGAATTCGATCAGCTGCGGCAGCCGGGCCATGGTGCCGTCCTCGTTGAGGATTTCGCAGATCACCGCCGCCGGTTCGAGGCCGGCCATCTCGGCCAGGTCGCAACCGGCCTCGGTATGGCCGGCACGGACCAGCACGCCGCCAGGGCGGGCGGTGATCGGAAAGATGTGGCCGGGCTGGACGATGTCGTCCGGCGTTGCGTGGCGGGCCACGGCGGCCTGCACAGTACGTGCCCGGTCGGCGGCCGAAATGCCGGTGGTGACACCTTCGGCGGCCTCGATCGAAACGGTGAAGGCGGTGCCGTAGGGCGTCTTGTTGTCGCGCGCCATCTGCGTCAGGCCGAGCTTGCGGCAGCGCTCCTCGGTCAGCGTCAGGCAGACCAGGCCGCGGCAATGGGTGACCATGAAATTGATCGCTTCCGGCGTCACGAATTCGGCGGCGATGACGACATCGCCCTCATTCTCGCGGTCTTCCTCATCAACCAGAATGACCATGCGGCCGGCTTTCAGCTCGGCGACAATGTCGGCGGTGGGGGCGATGGCGGGATGCGGGGGCATGGGGCTTCCGAGAACGGCAAAAGGGGGACTATTTTCGCAGAAAGCGGCCCTCGACGCCCGCTTTTGCGTACAGCACTAGGTATATCTCCATCTGTTGCCTTCCAATAACGACTCAATTTTGGTCACGCCCTCGGCAAACGAAATTTCGGAGGAAACTCTCCTCTTACGCTTGTTTGACCCATTTTGCACCGCGCCCTTTGCCCGTTGATTCGATCAATCCCTCGGATTTCATCGCCCGCAACACCAGCCGCACCATGTCCCGACTCACGCCTGGACAGGCTTCTTCGATCTCCGAAATCGAAAACGGCAGGCTGCGTGCCAGGACTTCCGTGCGCACCCGGTCACCTTTGCTGCCGCGGCCGCGCTCGATGGTGCCGACGCGCTCTCCGAATTCGCGGTAGGCTCGCAGCAAGGCACCCCAGAAGTAGTCGAGCCAAGGTTTGACGTCGTGCTGCCCTTGATGCCAGCCTTGCGAACTGGCTTCCAGCGTCTCGTAATAGCCTTCCTTGGTGTCCTCGAAAATGCGTTCCAGGCTGATGTAGCGGCCCACGGCATAGTCGAAGTGGTAGAGCAGCAACAGGGTCAGCAAGCGGGACATGCGGCCGTTGCCGTCCGGGAAGGGGTGGATGCACAGGAAGTCGAGCATCGCCAGGGGTAGCAGCACCAGTGGGTCGGCCAAGTGCCGGTCCAGCGCGGTAGCGTAATGCTGGGTCAGATCGGCCATGGCCACCGGCATCAGATGCGCAGCGACCGGCTGGAAGCGCAGCCGCGATGTGCCGTCCGGATGGCGCTCGATGATGTCGTTGTTGGTGGCTTTCCAACGCCCACCCGTCTGCGGCATGTAGCGATACAGCATAGTGTGCAATTGCAGCACCACGCCTTCGTTGAAGGGCATATGCGTGGCGGACTCGTGGATCAAGGCCAAGGCATCGCGGTAGCCGGCAATCTCCTGTTCGGAACGGCTCTTTGGCGCGGCATTGCGGATGACCAGGGACTTCAGCCGCGAGGGTGCGACGACGACACCCTCCAAGCGATTGGAGGACTCGGTGGATTCGACTACCGCGATCTGGCGCAGACCCTTGAGGGCTTCGGGAGACTGCGCGGCGTATAGCTGTTGCCTGCCCTGATACTCACCCAGTGAGCGCAGCGTGGCCGCCTGGGTGCCGTCGAAGCGCAGCGCAGCGAGGTACTCTGGGGTAAGCGAGTGCATGGGAATGTCGGTTCAGGCTGCCTAAATGGGGTAATCATAGCCTTAAAACGGGGTATTTCTTCAATGAATACCCCATTAAGTTCGCGTGATTACTTTGTTTCCAACTCCTTCCTTCAGGGCGAGTGAATGGAAATGAACGGCAGCCGCCGCCAGGTCAAAGTTAGTCAGAAATTGAAAGATCAGACGAAATGAAAAATCCATACTGTGTATAAATTCAGTATTTTTTGCCCATCTGCTGTCGGGAGTAGAAATATCTGACTCTTGCTGGCAATGTCCTCCAGTCGCGATTTCATTGCTCCTGGGGAGGAGCTCCAGTAAGATGCCGGTCATGCAAAACATGTTAGAAGGACAAGACTACACGCCACACTTCTCGGGACACGAGACGTTCCCCCTTCGGCAGATGTGGCTCAAAAAGGCCTTCGAAGCGAGGGGCGGTACGGGTGTGCCCAAGTCCACCTTCACAGATGAGAGCGCCATAGCGTTCTTCGGTGTGGGAAAGAACATGGTGGCCTCGATCAAGCATTGGGCGTTAGCCTGCGGGGTTTTCGAGGAGGATGGCGACGATAGGTCCTCGTTCCGCATCAACGACCTCTGGACGCAGATACTCTCCGACCGCGAAGAGGCCTTGGATTCGTTCTGCGAGCACCCTGCAACGCCTTGGTTTGCCCATTGGCGCTTGGCGGGGGTTCCCGTAGGTAAACACCGTTCCACAACATGGTGGTGGATTTTCAACAATGTGCTCTCCCCGACCTTCACTAGGGAAGAGGTTCAACAGCAGCTTTTGGCATACACCGTCCGCAAGAGCCTCAAGGTATCCGAGGCAACGCTGCGTAGGGATATCGAGACGTGTCTGCGGGGATATTGCCCCAAACCTGATGCATGTGTGGAGGACATGGCAGAGCCGATGCTTGCAGAACTCGGATTGATCCTAGACGAGGGGCGGGGTGTTTTTTCGTTCAGGCGCGGGCCGAAGGCGTCGCTGCCCGACGGGATTTTCGACTTGGCCGTCCTGGACTATTGGAGAGCAGGTTTGACAGGAGAGAGCTCTTTGGCCTTCGAGACGCTCGCCCACGGCCCCGGTTCACCGGGGAGAGTGTTCAAGATGGACGAGAACTCTTTGGCGGAACGGCTCATGGGCCTTGAGGCCAGAACTGGAGGTGTTCTCTTTTGGATGGACTCCTCGGGTATCAGGCAGGTAATGCGGCGCGAAGTGGATGCCAAAGCGGGAAAGTACCTTGTCGAGCGGCTGTTGAAGGAGGCCTATAAATGAGCGGGCGAGAAAAACTTCTTCAGCATATCAGTATCGCCCAACATTATCGGCGGTCGATCCGTCTGGACACGGATTTCGGGCGCCAAGACGCCTTAGATGGTTACGTCTGCCACGGCACCGCGAAATCAGTCATCGAGAACATGGCCCGCCAAGTGTCGGGAAGCTCTCAAAGGGCTTTCACTTGGACAGGCCCATTCGGCGGTGGGAAGTCGTCGCTTGCGGTCGCCTTTGCGTCGGCTCTGCAGGAGGATGCCACTCTGAGGTCCAAGGCCAGAAGTCGTCTGGCCCCATCTGTGTTGCCCGCATTTGACAAGGCTTTCCCCGTTGCAAAGGGGTGGAGGGTCGTGGCGGTGTCGGGGCGGCGTTCCGGTGTGGTTGCTGAGATTGCCAGGGCCTTGAACGAAGCAGTCGGGTTGGAGGTCGTTGATTCGAGGAAGGTGGATGGACGGGGTTTGATCTCCGCGCTTTCGAGGTTCGCGGAATCCGGTCTTGCCGATGGCTTGCTTCTGATAATCGACGAAATGGGCAAGTTCCTTGAGGCATCCGCTTTAGGCGGTGACGACGTCCATTTCTTCCAGGATCTTGCTGAGAGGGCGGCGCGTTGCGAGGCACCGTTCGTCGTGGTGGGCATCCTCCATCAGGCGTTCAGGCAGTATGCGTCGCGCCTGGGCTCCGAGGCTAAGGACGATTGGGCGAAGGTGCAGGGAAGGTTCGTGGATATCCCGTTGGTTGCGTCGAGCGACGAGGTCGTCGAACTCGTGGCGAAGGCGGTTGAGACCAAGCTTCCCCACAAATGGACCGGGAAAGCATCGGAGACGGTTGCGGAATCAATCAGGGGGCGGAGGCCCGGTGCGGGTAAGTCTTTCGGGGCGAGTTTGGATTCATGTTGGCCCCTTCACCCTGCGATGGCGGCGCTTCTCGGACCCATCTCAAAGCGTCAGTTCGGACAGAACGAGCGCAGTACCTTCGGATTCCTTTCATCCTTGGAGCCCTATGGATTCACCACGTTTCTTGAGACTGCCGATTCGACGGGGCGGGCTTGGTATCGCCCCGG
Organism: Azonexus sp.; assembly: GCA_031260295.1. Lineage (GTDB taxonomy): Bacteria > Pseudomonadota > Gammaproteobacteria > Burkholderiales > Rhodocyclaceae > Azonexus. The sequence continues at coordinate 94,749 of JAIRKE010000035.1, read as the reverse complement.
TGATTACTGGGATTTCCTGAGGTCGAACCTTGAGCCCGCCATCCTCGCCTCACCGGACGGCCACCGCTGGGCACAGGCGGTTGATGCGGTGGAGCGTGTCGAGGCACGGGGCGACGCGCTACGGAGCGCCCTGATCAAGAACATAGCAATCATCGACCTTTTCAGGAATGGCTCTGGGCTCGCTGCCGATCCTGAGGTCATCGGAGCACTGTACCCCGACGTTGAGACAGCCGAGATAGAGCGGGCGCTGTCCGACCTTTCCTCTTGGCGAACCGCCATTTTCAGGAAACACACGGGATCGTGGGGAGTGTTCGAAGGCAGCGACTTCGACATCGATGCGGCCGTGTCCAAGGCGCGTTCGGAAGGCGTGGGCATCGGACTCGGGGAACTCACGGAAATGGCAGGGCTTCACCCCGTTGTGGCGAAACGGCACTACCACGACACGGGAACGCTACGGTGGATGGACGTGGCCATCGCCGATTCGGAATCCCTAGAAGCCGAGGTCGGCGAGGATTCCCCATCAGGTGGGTTCGGCAAATTCCTGCTGTATCTGCCGGGAAGGAATGAGACACCGGAAAAGGCGAAACGGCGGATCAGAAGGCTTTCAGAGGATTGCAGGGCCACGACTATTTTAGGCGTCGCCTCCAACCACGGCAGAATCGTCGAGCTTGGGGCGGAACTCGCCGCCCTGCGTCACGTATCCGAAGGAGACCACCAGCTTGTCGGGGATTCGGTGGCGCGGCGCGAGATTGCAGCGCGTGTGGTATCGGTCCGCTCGGCCCTTGAGGACGAGATGCGGGAGGCCATGGATGGCGCATCGTGGTTGGTCGAGGGGGAATGGGTGAAGGGGACGAGACTTTCTCCACTAGCCTCGGACCGCGCGGATGCCGTGTTCTATTCCGCGCCTCGAATATTCAGCGAACTGGTGAACCGTGATGCCCTTTCGCCAAATGCGGTGAAGGCTCGGAAGGATCTGCTGCACAGAATGCTGGATGCCGAGGGAGAGGAGAACCTTGGACTCGAAGGTTGGCCTGCGGAGCGCGGCCTACACGAGACTATGCTGCGCATGACGGGGTTGCACGGGAAGGATGAGCAAGGCAACTGGCGTTTTGTCGCCCCCGAGGGATCCGATCCCGAGAACTTCTTTCCGTTATGGAAGGCTGCCGACGGCCTGTTCGGTGATGGTGAGGAGAGGGTCGAGGTCGAGGATATCTATGCCCTCTGGCGTTCCGAGCCATTTGGGGTTCGGAAAGGTTGCTTCCCGGTACTGCTCGCAGCCTATGCCCTGTCGAGAAAGGAAACCGTCGCAGTCTACAAGGATGGCATGTTCCTACCGAAGATGACGGATGCCAATATGGACGAGTGTTTGCAGGACGAAACCAGATTCTCCCTGCGACGGGTCTCCGTGGATGACGAAAAAACGGGGGTCTTGGCCGGGATAGCGGATATCTTGCAAAGGGCGGGGCGCGACAGGTCTTCGTCCGATCCGCTTGATGCGGCTCGTGGGCTGGTGGGGTTGGTCTTCGGTCTTCCCGAGTGGGTACGACGCACTAGGACTCTTTCAGGCGAGGCAGTTTCGGTCAGGGATATCTTGCTCAGGGCCAACGACCCACACCGTGTTCTGTTCGTCGATCTTCCTGCGACGCTGGGGGCTTCCTCGGTTGTGGCGTATTTATCCGCGCTCGAACCGCCGTTGCTGGAACTTGCGGGGGCCTACCATGGATTGATTGAATCCATGGAGTCCCGCATGCTCTCCGAACTCGACGCGACCCCTGGGGATTTCGAGGGGCTGCGCCATAGGGCAGGGATCGTCGAGGGTATTTCCGGGGATTTCAGGCTCAATGCCTTTGCGGCGCGGCTCGTTGGATATGACGGCTCGCTGGCCAGCATGGAGGGGATTCTCAGCCTTGCGGCGAACAAGCCGCCGAGGATGTGGTCAGACAGCGACATCGACGCGGCTTTGATCGAGGTTGCCTCGTGGGCCACCAAATTTAGACAGGTCGAGGCTTTGGCGGCCGTGAAGGGACGCGAGCCGACCCGTGAGGCATTCGCTGTTGTCGTTGGGTCGGGAGGGGCAGCGAAGGCGGTAATGCGCTCGTTCGATGTTCCGGAGCGTGACAAGATTACTGTGGATGAACTGGCGGCTTCGATTCTGGATGGCTTGTCATCAAAGGGATTGAGGCAGGAACTCCTGCTTGCGGCCTTAGCCAAGGCGGGACTGGCCCTGGCCGAAGAGGAAGATTAAGACCGTGGCGGAACGACACGTTCTCGGAATCTCCGGTGGCAAAGACAGTGCGGCCCTCGCCGTGTATATGCGACAGACGCGCGCCGATCTGGACATCGAGTATTACTTCACCGACACGGGCAAGGAACTTCCCGAGGTCTACGATTTCCTGGGAAGGCTTGAGGGCTTCCTTGGGAAGCCCATCGCAAGGCTTAACCCCGACAGAGACTTCGATTTTTGGCTCCGCGAATACAACCATTTTCTTCCGTCCCCCCAAACGCGCTGGTGTACGCGGCAGTTGAAACTTTTGCCGTTCGAGCGTTGGGTTAAGCCGATGCTTGTGGCTGGTGACCTTGTGACGTCCTATGTGGCCATTAGGGCGGACGAGGACTATCGAGAGGGATATACGTCGAAGCATCCTAATTTGAAGGTTAGGCTCCCGTTTCGCGAGAACGGAGTGGACAAACCGGGCGTCTCGGAAATACTTATGGCCTCAGGTGTGGGCTGGCCCGAATACTATGAGTGGAGAAGCAGGAGCGGCTGCACGTTCTGCTTCTTCCAACAGAAGATCGAATGGGTCAGGTTGCGTGAGCGACACCCCGAGGAGTTTGAGGCGGCGAAGACCTATGAGAAAGATGCCTTGGAGCATGGTTCCCCGTTCACTTGGACAAAGGGGGAGCCTTTGGCGTCGTTGGAAAACCCTGAACGGATCGGGCAGATCGTCCGCGACTATGAGGAGCGAAAAGCTCGGGAAGAGCGTCGTCGCCCGGTGAATCCGCTTAGACCCGAGCTGCCACCTGATCTAGACGACCTTTATGGATGTGAAGAAGGCAATGGAGCATGCGTGGTCTGCCACAAATAAGCGTAGTTCCTCCATCGCACTATCTATGCTGGCAGCCCTAGCCAAGAGGCTACTCGAGACCAAGAGAGCTCACATATTCTTCTGCTGCGGAGCTCAACTAAGTCTTTGTCCCATTTGCCGTCTGTTGGTACTCTGACGATTGACTCCATATGGTGGGAATAGGATGAATTTTTGAGCAGATCCAAAGTGTGTGCTTGTAATACCACCCCAATTTTCTCTGCCTCTTGTGCGAGCCCGACAAGCTTTTCTGGATCCTTCTCTGCTAGGTGGCGATAATAAATAGACTTTACAACCCAAGGGCTATTCCCTGCGGAACTGTTCACCTCTCCAGGTAGCAGCGTCAAATTTCCTATCGCTTGAAAACGTTCACTCTCATATAACGAATCATCCCAGTTACCCTGCCCCTTTCCCGGTGCGATGTGCTCGATAGACTTAAAGTCCGGGGAGTTCCACATGCGAGGGTCTATCATCGGGTGAGTGCCTGGTGTTCCTAGTTTCATTAATCCAGGAGAGTCGCTATCAGGAATAGTGTCGTGTGCGCTCAGAAACAGTGCGCATTTACACATCGGCTTGGCAAAATCGTAACGAAGATTCTGAGTGGCCCTAGTTAGCCATTGGGTGCGGTCAGCGAGATCGTCTAGTGCCAAGCGGAAATATTTCTGAAGATTTTCTATGTTAATAGAGTCCTGCCCCTTGAGCGCACATAACGGAGGGATTCCGTTATCTTCATCTCCTGCGCGGAGTAATTTTCGATATACGTCATCCAGGCCAGAATTAGTTTTCGCAGCTCGCCACAGAAAATAAAATGCCGTGACAGCCTTGCATGCTTCCACGAAGTCTATAGCAGCCTGTTGGCTTTTTTCCCTAAGCAGCCTCCCATAAAATCGACTCAAAACCGAGTTGGCCATCTTGTGGCCTGAGTCACGAAGGAAGAGGACGCAAAAGCCTGAGGCCGACTTGGACTCTTGTGTTAAGTCCTCCAATCCGGCGATTGCCAGCAAATTATTTGGTTCAAACCCGATAACGGAATCCCAGTAAGTTGCCAGCTCCCCCATTTGCCGAACGAAGTCTTCCCGTGCTGCTGGGGTATCGGCTGCTCGAAGCCGATCATTGAGATAACGCCTTTGAAGACTGAATTGCGTCGACAGAGTATGTCCGTCATGGGTGAGAGCAAAAATTGTCAAAAATTCGTCCGTAAGTTTGTTCTTTTTTGCAGCTGGCCCGGTATCCCCGATTAACTGGTCTACCTTGCTGAAATATTCATTTGATTTTGTATCTTTGAATATTTTTCCTTCTTGCGCTAAGTAATTAACCACTAGTGGCTTAAACGTCTCAATTGCAGTAAGTGGGGTTCCTGAGGCGTTAAGCGACTGAAACATATCAAATGCCCATTCTTCAGATACGGGCTTAATTACTGTAAAGCAACACCGCTCGGCAAAATAGTGAATGAATGCGAATAGTTGCACTAGGCTAGATACTACTTTGGCTACCTTGTCAAATTCTCCGGTTGGTTCCGGCACATGATCTCGTAGCTCTGGTCTTGGATACGTCCAAAGAGATTCTTCAGGAATTGTTTCTAGTATTTGTTTTGCTCGTGGGTAGTCGTTGTCGTCACTAGGGCCCGTTTCTTCAATTTTTTTTAGCCACTTCTCTATTTCACGAACATTTCTCGCAACCCTTTTGTCATTTGGTTTTGCTAGTTTTCCGAGAGAATTGTTCGTGTATGCACGAATTGTTGAGGCAATATAGCTTGCGACGCCAGACTTGTAGTTGTCCTCGTCTGTTCCGTCAAACGTCCATCCATCAACTGAGCCACGAACGATGATGGGTTTTCGGCTCGGGCTCCCTCGCTTGATATCAACAGAAAATAGCTCTAATAAAAGATCGCGTTTGGAATCAATTTCTGTCCGCAGGGAGTCGAATTTTGCATCTCCAGGTAATCCACTTCTGAGATTTAGGAGCCGCTGCAATAGCACGCAGGCCAGCAGTGCAATGGTGGAAATACGTTGCTGCCCATCAATTACGTTATCTATCCTGGTAGGTAAAGCCCGATCGTCTCGTGGCTGAATATTTTGTTTAGGGCTTGATTCCTGAAAAAGAATAACTGTTCCCATGAAATGAATTGCCCGTTCTCGAATTTCTGGAGAGTCTTCAATGAGTGATTTCACCCCATTGAAAACATCCTCCATGAGTTGCTCCACGTTTTCCGCTTCCCAGCTGTATTCACGTTGATATAGGGGAATGTAGTAAGCGGCACCAGGCTGTTGAAAAAAACCAGAGATCGGTTCGCTAGTTGGCGAAAATGCTTTCGAGATATCAATCATTGGTTGTGCCTGATCTTATTTGAGGGTGCGCGGGCAAGAGTGGGCGCAGGATACCGCTTGTTCGCACGACCGGATAGTGCGGGTGTGTCAGGATTTCTGTGCGTGAGGTGAGAATAGACTTTTCCACAGTGGCGGCTGCTGAAGGTCCGTTCAGACCGTAGGCAGGCGGTGCGGTGGGAAAGTCCTCGCCGCGAGTTTGGGGCGCCTTCGGCGCCAAGGTCACGCTTGGCTCGCTTGAGCGCGGCCTGAAGACCGGAGCTTGCGATTGTGCCGTGGTCAAAACGACGCTATTCAGACATTGAACAAGAAATTCATCACATCCCCATCCTTCACCACATATTCCTTGCCTTCGGCGCGCATCTTGCCGGCCTCCTTGGCGCCGTGCTCGCCCTTGCAGGCGATGAAGTCGTCGTAGGCGATGGTCTGGGCGCGGATGAAGCCGCGTTCGAAATCGGTGTGGATGACGCCAGCCGCCTGCGGCGCGGTATCGCCGACGTGGATGGTCCAGGCTCGCACTTCCTTGACCCCGGCGGTGAAATAGGTCTGCAGGCCGAGCAGCTTGTAGCCGGCGCGGATCAGGCGGTCGAGGCCGGGTTCGTGCAGGCCCATGGATTCGAGGAAGTCGATCTTGTCGGCATCGTCGAGGTCGGCGATCTCGGCCTCGATGGCGGCGCACAGGGCCACCACCTCGGCACCCTCGGCGGCGGCGTGGGTGCGCACCGCATCGAGGTGAGGATTGTTCTCGAAGCCGTCCTCGGCGACGTTGGCGGCATAGAGCACCGGCTTGGCGGTGATCAGGCAGAAGGGCTTGAGGCTGGCCCATTCCTCCTTGGCCAGGTCGAGAGCACGCACCGGCTTGCCTTGGTCGAGTTGGGCGAAGCACTTGTCGAGCACGGCGACCAGGATCTTGGCTTCCTTGTCGCCCGAGTTGGCCGGGCGGCGGTAACGGTTGAGCGCTTTTTCGACGGTGGCCATATCGGCCAGCGCCAGTTCGGTGTCGATGACTTCGATGTCGCGCAGCGGATCGACGCTGCCCGAGACGTGCACTACGTTGTCGTCGGCGAAGCAGCGCACGACGTGGACGATGGCGTCGGTTTCGCGGATGTTGGCCAGGAATTGGTTGCCCAGACCTTCGCCCTTGGAGGCACCGGCGACCAGGCCGGCGATGTCGACAAACTCGACGATGGCCGGTTGCACTTTCTGCGGCTTGACGATCTCGGACAGCGCCTTGAGGCGCGAGTCCGGCACCTCGACGATGCCGACGTTTGGCTCGATGGTGCAGAAGGGATAGTTGGCCGCTTCGATGCCAGCTTTGGTCAGGGCGTTGAAGAGAGTGGATTTGCCGACGTTGGGCAGGCCGACGATGCCGCATTTGAGAGACATGCTTGTTCCTTGAATTTAAGCCGCTTTACCGTGCAACTGTTGTTGGGCGCCGGCGAAATCACCGGCGGCGAGTCTGGGCCAGGCCAGCAGGCTGCGCTCCAGGGCTTGTTCAATGGCCGGCAGTTCTTCTTTGCGCGGCGGATGTAGGACGAAATCGACTACCTGCTGGGCGAGGTTCAGCGTGCGCGGATGGCCGATGCCGAGGCGCAAGCGCCAAAAATCCGCTGTGCCGAGCCGAGCTTGGAGGTCCTTCAGGCCGTTGTGGCCGCCGTTGCCGCCGCCTTGCTTGAGGCGGATGGCGCCGGGCACCAGATCGAGTTCGTCGTGCACGACGAGGATTTCGTCGGCAGGAATCTTGTAGAAATTGGCCAGCGCGGCGACCGCCTGACCGGAACGGTTCATGAAGGTGGTCGGCTGTAGCAGCCATAGTTCGCCAGCCCGCGCCGCCCGGCCGAAGAACTTGGCCTGCGGGGCGAGCGGCGTCTTCAGTTGCGCCGCCAGACGGTCGACGAACCAGAAACCGACGTTGTGCCGGGTGTTTTCATACTCGGCGCCGGGATTGCCGAGACCGACGACGAGGCGGGGAGCGGGCATGACCTTTCAGTGCGAAAAGGCCGCCGGCGGCAACGTGCCGGCGGCGGCCAGTATGGCGTGGGCTGCCGGCTTACTCGGCGGCCGCTTCGCCTTCGCTTTCGCTGGCTTCGGCACCGCCGCTCTTGCCGACGATACCGACGACCACCGCGTCAGCGGCAGCGTGGTGGCCGAGCTTGACGCCCTTCGGCAGCTTCAACTGGTTCAGGTGCAGGGTTTCACCGGCGTTCATGTGGCTCAGGTCGACCTCAATGAACTCCGGCAGGTTCTTGGCTAGGCACTGCACGTCGACTTCGGTCATGACGTGGTTGACCAGGCCGCCGCCCAGCTTGACGCCCGGAGCGACATCTTCGTTGATGAAGTGCAGCGGCACTTTGACGTGCAGCTCGTGGGTGGCGTCGACGCGCTGGAAATCGATGTGCAGGACCAGCGGCTTGTAGGCGTGCGTCTGGTAGTCGCGCAGCAGAACCTGTTCCTTCTTACCGTCGACAACCAGGCTGATGATCGAAGAATGGAAGGCTTCCTTCTTCAGCTTCAGCAGCAGGTCGTTGTGGTTGGTTTCGATGGCGACCGGGGCGGACTTGCCGCCGTAGACGATGCCCGGGACCGTGCCGGCACGACGCAGGCGGCGGCTCGCACCCGTTCCCTGCACCGACCGCGCGTTGGCGATGACTTCAAAGTTCATGGTGATGCTCCAGTTATTCCCGCTCCGCGACCAGATCGGGAAGGTTGATAAAACTTAATCGATGAACAGCGACGACACCGAGTCGTCGTTGCTGATGCGGCGAATGGTTTCGGCCATGATCTCGGCGACCGACAGTTGGCGGATGCGCGGCGAGGCAGCAGCATCGTCGCGCAACGGGATGGTGTCGGTGACGACCAAGGCGTCGAGGTCCGAGGAATTGACGCGCTCGACAGCCGGACCGGAGAGCACCGGGTGGGTGCAGTAGGCGACGACCTGCTTGGCGCCGTGCTCCTTGAGCGCGGTGGCAGCCTTGCCCAGGGTGCCGGCGGTGTCGACCATGTCGTCCATGATGATGCAGGTACGGCCGTCGACTTCGCCGATAATGTTCATTACTTCCGTGACGTTGGCCTTCGGCCGGCGCTTGTCGATGATTGCCAGATCGCATTCGAGGCGCTTGGCCAGCGAGCGGGCGCGGACAACGCCGCCGTGGTCGGGCGAGACGACCATCGGGTTCTCGTAATTCTGCTTCTTGATGTCGTCGAGCAGGATCGGCAGGGCGTAGATGTTATCGACCGGAATGTCGAAGAAGCCCTGAATCTGCTCGGCGTGCAGGTCCATGGTCAGGACGCGGTCGACGCCGGAGGCGACCAGCATGTTGGCGACCAGCTTGGCGGCGATAGGCACGCGCGAAGAACGCGAACGGCGGTCCTGGCGGGCGTAACCGAAATAGGGGATGGCGGCGGTGATGCGGCCGGCCGAGGCGCGCTTGAGCGAATCGACGATGACCAGCAATTCCATCAGGTTGTCGTTGCACGGCGCGCAGGTGGATTGCAGGACGAAAATGTCGCGGCCGCGCACATGTTCCTGCAATTCGACGCTGACCTCACCGTCCGAGAAGCGGCCGACATTGGCGCGGCCGATATCGATGTTCAATTGCTTGGCAACATCGGCGGCCAGCTTCGCGTTGGCGTTGCCGGTAAACACCATCAGGCTGTTGTAGGCCATTTCCACATCCTTCCGGGCGCTCCATGCCGAATACGTCATCGCCCGCTACCATGAAAATCGGGCAGGCTTGCGACCTGCCCGAAGGAAACTTGGCTGGGGAAGAAGGATTCGAACCTTCGAATGCCGGAATCAAAATCCGGTGCCTTGACCAACTTGGCGACTCCCCAGCGGGTTTCGTCTGCACGGATTGGCGTGCGGAACGAGGCGCGCATGTTACACAAGGAGTCGGCCGGCGTCCACTGTTTTCTGAGTTGTCCCAAGTTAGGGGCGAGCTTCCTCGGCACCCGTTGGGGCGCCTGCGGTGGCGCTATACGGAAAGCGCTGGCACAAAGTTGATCCGCCCCAGCAGGCCCGCCAGCTTGCGCGCGCGGCTGTCGCATACGAAGCGGGCAGCCCAGGCTAGTCGCCCTTGCAGATGCGCCCGCAGCGCGGGATCGACGGCGGTTTGGAGCGAGAGTTGATGCAGTTCGGCGCGCAGGCGGTCGTAATCGTCGCGCGCCAGATTCGGGCGCTGGTTGATGACTAGCCCGGTGATGCACTGCTGGCGGTGCGCCGGCAAACGGCGTGTCTTGGTTGGATGCAGGGCAAAGCCTTCGCTGGCGGCAATGGCGCTGACCCAGGCATGCAGGGCGCGGGACTGGCGGTTCAGTGCCGCCGGGCCGGAGAACACTAGATCGTCCGCATAGCGCGAATAGCGCGCGCCGAAACGTTCGGCCAGCCCCGCCAGGCGCAAGTCCAGCCCGAAGGTGCAGAGATTCGCCAATGCCGGCGAGGTCGGCGCGCCTTGCGGCAGGTGGGCGCTGCTCAGGCGGCGCTGACGCAGGGAATCCGTCTCGCCCGCTTCATGCAGCCGCATCAGTACCGACGTTGGCGTGCGCGTGGTGGTCAGGGCGCTCAGGCAGCGCGCCACGCCTTCCGGGTAGCCCAGGCTGCGCCATAGCGCGTTAATGCGGCCAGCGCCGATGCTGTTGAAAAAGTCGCGCAAATCGAAAATCATGACGAAAGGCTGGCCGGCGTGCGTTTGCGCATGGCTGGCGACATCGCGCCCGTGCACGAAACCGTGTACGCATTCGTGGACGGGCACATGCTGGAGCAGTTCGGCCACTAAGCGGCGTTGAACGCGCTTGAGCAACGGCAGCGGCGCTTCGATCAGGCGCAAGCCGCCGCTTGCCTTGGGCCGGAGGATGCAGCGGTAGTGCGGCGCGACGCGGCGCGCGCCAAGCGTGGACGAGTCGTCGCGCCAGCCCAGGGCGGGATGGCAGAGCCAGTCAAGTTCATCCGGCGAAATGCCCAGCCCCCGTGCCAGATTGACCGGTGTCGGCCACTGCGGCAAGGGCAGCGGAACGATGAAACCGGACGTCTGGTCGCGCATTTCCGTCGGACGCAACAGCCAGCGCCGGACGCGCAGCGGCGCGCCAGCGAGCAGTTTTTGAAATGACGCCATGTCTTGCAAATGGCGAGCCAGCGTTGGCACCGTGTGCCGCCGCCAGAACGGCAGTGACCGCCGCGCCAGCGCAATTGCCAACGTGCGCAACTGCGCTGGTGCGGGAATACCAAGGCAGACGCTCATGCGTTCCGTCAGCGCCGCCTGCGAGCGGGCGCGGGCTTGGTCGACGTCGGCGGCCAGCAGAGCATGGGCCAGCGCGGTGGCAATTGATCGGGCGTGTGAAAAGCGACGGGACATGGGCAAGCCAAAATAGAAAGTGGCCCGCGACGCACGCCAACCTGCTGGTCGAGCGCGATCAGTCCTGCGCAGACGCGCAGTGCGGATCGCGCGCTGCATCGGTAACGCCAAAAACAATCGCCGTGGGGATGCCCCACGGCCCACAGACGACGAACCGTCATGCGGAAGTGCTTGGAATGCGCCGGGGCCGTCCGAATTATAGTGCCAACGAGGTCGGGGCCGGGAAGGGCCGGGCTTCTGCTCGATCCTTGTTCAAATTTCGGCCAAGGGATGCGTCGCCAGGCCGTCGGCGACCCAGCCGATCCAGCCGGCCGGTAAGGCTGGCTGCACTGCTTCGGCCTCGGCTCGATTGGCGAAGGCGGCGAAGAGGCAGGCGCCGGAGCCGGTCATCATGGCCTGCGGGGCGAACTGCCGCAGCCAGGCGAGATGCTCGGCGACGGCCGGAAAGCGGGCGCAGGCCACCGCTTGCAGATCGTTGCCGCCGAGGCCGGGACGCCAATCGGCCGGGCGCAGCGGCGGCGTGTCGCGGCGCAATTCCTGCGCACTGAAGATGGCGGCGGTCGGCACGTGGACCGGTGGTTGCAGCACCAGATAACTGGCCGGCGGCAGGTCGAGGTCGGTGAAGCTTTCGCCGACGCCCTCGGCAAAGCTGTTGCGGCCGTGGATGAAGACCGGCACGTCGGCGCCCAGCGCCAGGCCGAGCCGTTCCAGTTCGCCGCGCGACAGGCCGGTTTGCCACAAATGGTTGAGGGCGAGCAGCACCGTGGCGGCGTCGGAACTGCCACCGCCGAGGCCGCCGCCCATCGGCAACAGTTTGTCGAGGTGGATGGTGACGCCGTGGTCGCAGCCGCTGGCCTGTTGCAGCAGACGGGCGGCGCGGACGGTCAGGTTGGTCTCGGGGGCGACGCCGGGCAGCGGTGTGGCGAGCACGATACGGCCGTCGGTGCGCGGCGCGAAGGAGAGTCTGTCGGCGCGGTCGATGAAACGAAAGACGGTTTGCAGCAGGTGATAGCCGTCGTCTCGCCGGCCGACCACGTGCAGGAACAGGTTGAGCTTGGCCGGGGCCGGCCAGCGGCTGGCATAAGTCCAGTCACTCATGGCGCTTCCCGCCATTCTTCGATGCGCAGGCGTAGTTCGATGGCGTCGGCGCGGCGCAGCGTGACGCGGGCCGGCAGGGCATCGGCGGCGGTGTCGTCGTAAGCGTAGTCGACCTGCCAGCCGGCTTCGGCCAAGCGGGTCGGGCGCTGCCAGTCGTCGCGTTCGATTAGGCTGGTCGCATCACCGCGTCCGAGCAGCCAGGCGGGCAGGCGCAAGACCGGCAGGCGTTCGCCGGTGGCGGCTTCCATCAGCTCGTCGGCGTCGACCGACTCGCGTACCGTGCCGTCCGCAGTGCGCAGGCGGGACAGCGTCGGCGTCGTGTCGATCTCGGCGACGCCGACGCCAATCGGATTGGCGATCAGGATGCGGTTGTTGCCGGCGCGGTGTTCCCAGGACAGGCGGCCGCCGGCGGTCTGCGGCGCAGCGTCGGGTTGGTTGACGCGCAGCGCGAAACGGGCTTCGAGGGCGAAGTCGTACAGGCTATCGCGGGCCGGCGGTGGCGCCGGCGGCAGGGAGGAGCAAGCGGCGAGTAGCAGGCCGGCGAGCAGGGCGCCGGCCAAGCGCGCGACGGATGGACTCAAGGCTGCAATTTCTTGATGGCGGCAGCCAGGACTTCGCTGTCTGGATGCTGGCGGATGGCATCGGCCAGCAGCTTCTTCGCCTCATCCTTGCGGTCGAGTTGCCACAGCACTTCGCCGAGGTGGGCAGCGATTTCCGGATCGGCCTTGATGCCGTAGGCGCGTTCCAGCGTTGCCAGTGCTTCTTCAAGGCGGCCGAGGCGGTACTGGACCCAGCCCAGGCTGTCGGCGATGAAGGGGTCGTCCGGCTGCAAGGCCACGGCGCGTGCGATCAGCTCGTAGGCTTCGGGCAGCCGCTGGTTGCGGTCGGCCCAGGAGTAGCCGAGGGCGTTCAGGGCATGGGCGTGGTCCGGCTGCAGACGGAGCAGGTGTTGCAGGTGGCTTTCGAGCAACTCGGGCTTGCCGGCCCGCTCGGCGGTCAGGGCCGCGTCGTAGAGGAGATCGGGATTGTCCGGTTGGGCGACGAGGGCTTGCGCCAGTACCTCGTAGGCTTCGCCGAGGCGGCCGGCGTCGCGCAGCAACTGGGCTTCGGCCAGGGTCAGTTGGGTGCGTTCCTCGGCGCTGCCACCGCGCGTGTTGTGCAGCAGTTCCCGCGCTTCCTCCGGCTTGCCTTGCTGTAGCAGGATCTGCGCGGCGCGGGCGCGGGCGGCGACGACCTGGTTGCCGGTCGTCACCTGCATGAAATGGGCGAGGGCGGCATCCGGCTTTTTCTGTTCCTGGTCGAGCTGGCCGAGGAAGAAATGCAGCATGCTCTGGTCGGGGAAATTGGTGCCCAGCAGTTTTTCCAGTTGCTGTCGGCCGGTCTGGGCGTCGCCCTGTTGCAGGGCGAGCATGGCGATCGGGTAGATGACCGCCGGGTTGTCCGGATTGTCCTTGAGCAGGCGGTCGAAATGCTGGCGGGCGTCGTCGTAGCGCTTTTCGCCGATCAGCAGCCGGGCCAGCGCCAAGCGGGCCTCGCCGGCGCCGGGATGGCGCGTGACGAAATCTTCCAGACCGGAGATGGCGCTGGCGGTGGAATGGCGGGCCTGCAACTGAGCCCGGGCCAGCGCCGCTGCTTCCCAATCCGGGCGCAGCAGCAGGGCCTTTTCCATCTCGGTGCTGGCACGCAATTCGTCGCCGGCGTTGGCGGCGGCCTGGGCCATCGCGAAATGGGCTTCGGGCAGGCTGGCATAGGGCGCCGCCAACTGGTCGACCAGGCGCTGCACGGCCTTCTTGTCGCTGTGGCGGGCCAGCATCCGGTTCAGGTGCAGCAGGTTGTTGGCGATGTTGTCGGGGTCGCGTTCGAGCAGGACGGCCACTTGCGGCGCCAGTTCGTCGAGGCGGCCGGTCACTACCAGCAGCGACGACTGGGCCTGACGGGCGCGCGTCGATTCCGGTTCGATTTCCAGCCACAGACGCGACAATTGCATGGCCAAGTCGAACTGGCGGGCCAGGGTGGCCACCTCGACGGCACGCGCCACCACCTGCGGATCGCGGGTGCGCTGGGCGAGGTCGGCCCAAGCCTCGACGCCGATGCGAGTCTCGCCGCGTTGCAAGGCGAATTCGCCGAGCAGGGACTGGAAGATGACGCGCGGCAATAAATATTCTTCTTGCTGCTGCGCCTCGACTGCTGCCGACCGTGGCTTCTTGCCGGCTGTCGGCGGCGCACCGTAGCCGGGCAAGGCCAGGCTCAGACCCAAGGTAAGGGCAAGGGCGGTGACGGGGAGTTTGGCATGCATGGTCGGCTTTCGGTTGGTGAGGCGCGTTGGAGCGCATAAAATTGCTTAAGTTTCGCGATGTTATTTGGGATTGTCGGGAGGAACAAGCAATGCCGGAATTGCCGGAGGTCGAGGTTTGCCGGCAGGGGCTGCTGCCGGAGCTGGCGGGACGGCGTATCGAGGCGGTGCGTATCCGCGCGCCGAGGCTGCGTTATCCGATTCCGCCGGAGCTGGCCGAATGGCTGTCCGGCTGCGTCGTGCACGCCATCCGCCGGCGCGGCAAGTACCTGTTGTTCGACTGCGCCCGGCCCGGCGTCGAGGGCAGCCTGATCGTCCATCTCGGGATGTCCGGCCATCTGCGTTTGGTTCCGCTTGGTCAAGCGCCGGAGAAGCACGATCATTTTGAACTGGCGCTGGCGACGCAGTTGCTGCGCCTCAACGATCCGCGCCGTTTCGGTCTGGTGCTGTGGCAGCCGGGGCCGTCGGCGGCGAGCGCCGCCCATCCGTTGCTCGCCGTGCTGGGCATCGAGCCGCTGGATGCGGCGTTCGATGGCGACTGGCTGCATGCCGCCCTGGCCCGGCGCGCCAGTCCGATCAAGCCGGTGTTGATGGACAGCCATCTGCTGGTCGGCGTCGGCAACATCTATGCCTCGGAAAGTCTGTTCCAGGCCGGCATCTCGCCCTTGCGGGCGGCCAACCGGATCAGCAGGGCGCGCTGTGAATTGCTGGCCGGCGCCATCCGGGCCACTTTATCCGACGCTATCGCCGCCGGCGGCAGCAGTATTCGCGATTACGTACACAGCGACGGGAGCGCCGGCTGGTTCCAGATTCAGGCCGCCGTGTATGAGCGTGCCGGGGCGCCTTGCCGACGCTGCGCTGGTTTCATCCGGCAACTTCGCCAGGCCGGACGGAGCACTTACTACTGCCCGCGCTGCCAGCATTAATTGTTCGCGGCAGGCCGCTATGCTAGATTGAATAACCGATCCGTTTCCGTGGGGCAGGGTATGTCGTTAGTTAACCAATTCGCCGCCTATACCGCTTGGCGCGCCGGTCTGTCGTCCCATATCGGCGAGTTTCGGCAGTGGCTTGCCGAGAATGAGCTATCCGACGCCCAGGCCGACCTGCGCCTGACCCAATTGCTCGAGCGCTTGCGCGAGGACCGCCTCAACGTCGCCTTCGTCGCCGAGTTCTCGCGCGGCAAGTCGGAGCTGATCAACGCCGTTTTCTTCGCTGAATACGGCACCCGGATGCTGCCCTCGTCGGCCGGCCGGACCACGATGTGTCCGACCGAGTTGCTGTACGACGCCAGCAAGCCGCCCTGCATCGAACTGCTGCCGATCGAGACGCGCGCGTCCAGTTCCGGCATCGCCGAATACAAGCGCTTCCCCGATGAGTGGAAGATTATCGATCTCGACATCGAGGCGCCGGACGCGATGCAGAATGCGCTGCGCCAGGTCAGCGAGACGCTCAGGGTCATGCCCGAGGAAGCGACTCGCCTTGGTTTCGCGGTCGGCGACGACGACCTTGATTTTTACCGGGTCGGCGACGATGGCCGGGTCGAGATACCGCGCTGGCGTCATGCCATCATCAATTTCCCGCATCCCTTGCTCAAGCAGGGCCTGATCATTCTCGACACGCCCGGCCTCAATGCCATCGGCGCCGAGCCGGAACTGACCCTGTCGCTGCTGCCGAACGCCCATGCGGTGCTGTTCATCCTCGGCGCTGATACCGGCGTCACGCAGTCGGACATGACCATCTGGCGCGATCACATTTGCGCTGGCGGCACCGCCCGACGCGGCCGCCTGGTCGTGCTCAACAAGATCGACGGGCAGTGGGACGAACTGAAAACGCTCGAGGAGATCGACGCCGAGATCCAGCGTCAGGTCGATACCAGCGCCAGTCTGCTCAATTTGCCGCCGAGCCAGGTCTTCCCGGTGTCGGCGCAGAAGGGGCTGGTCGCCAAGATCACCGGCGACGCCGCGCTGCTCGAGCGCAGCCGGCTGGCACGGCTGGAGACGGCATTGTCCGATGAGCTGATTCCGGCCAAGCGCGATATCGTCTGCGACAACACCGAAAGCGAGTTCGGCGACGTCAGCCTGCGCGTCCGCAGCCTGCTCGAAGCGCGCCTGACCGGCCTGCGCGAGCAACTGAACGAACTGACCGAGTTGCGCGGCAAGAACAAGGGCGTCGTCGAATACATGATGGGCAAGGTGCGCGCCGAGAAGGACGAGTTCGAAGCCGGCCTGCAACGCTATTACGCCGTACGCAGCGTCTTCTCGACGCTGACCAACAAGCTGTTCGCTCACCTGGGCATTGACACCCTGCGCCAACTGACGCACGAAACCCGTAGCGTGATGATCGACGCCACCTTCTCCAAGTCGCTGGCGGCCGCCATGGATCGTTTCTTCGGTCAGGCGCGTGAGGCGCTGACCCGCTCAAGCCATGAGATCGGCGAAATCCGGGCGATGATGGAGGCGGTCTACAAGAAATTCGCCGTTGAGCACGGACTCAAGCTCGGGGCGCCGACGGCCTTTTCGCTGCTGCGCTACGAGAAGGAACTCGATCGCCTGAAGACGTGGTGCGACGGCCACCTGAACACCATGGTCAGCCTGATGACGACCGACAAGAAGAACATCACCCAGAAGTTCTTCGAGGAGGTGGCGTTGCAAGTCCGCCGCGCCTTCGAGCACGCCAACCGCGATGCCGAAACCTGGCTGCGGGCGATCATGGCGCCGATGGAAACACAGGTTCGCGAGCACCAGATCCAGTTGAAACGGCGTCTGGAAAGCATCAAGCGCATTCACCAGGCGACCGACACGCTGGAAGACCGCATCGGCGAGCTGGACGGCGTCGAGCAGGGGCTGTTGCAACAGATCGAGGAACTCAATGTACTCGTCGCTCGCATCGGCAAACTGTTGCGGCCGGCCGAGGCAGCGGAGCGCGAAGCCGCCTGAACGGCCCCGGCCAACAACAAAAACCCGCGCCGGGCGCGGGTTTTTGTTGCCACGACGGCGCCCGCTCAGGGGCGCTTGTTGCCGGTCAGCTTTTCGTACTTGGCCCAGAGGGCGTCTTCGCTTTCGACGTGGTTGGGGTCCTTCGGGATGCAATCCACCGGGCAGACCTGGACGCACTGCGGCTCGTCATAGTGGCCGACGCACTCGGTGCACTTGGCGGGATCGATCTGATAAATCTCGTCCCCCTGGGAAATCGCCTCGTTCGGGCACTCCGGCTCGCACACGTCGCAGTTGATGCATTCGTCGGTAATAATCAGGGACATAGTGGTTCCTCTTTCGGTTAAGCAGTGGATTTCGCCCGCAGGCGCTTTTCTACACAGGGGTGTACAAACTTGCCGACGTCGCCGCCCAGGCGGGCGATTTCGCGGACCATCGTGGCGGAGACGAACATGTACTGCTCGCCCGGCGTCAGAAACACGGTTTCAATCTCCGGGTAGAGACTGCGGTTCATGCCCGCCATCTGGAATTCGTATTCGAAATCGGACACCGCGCGCAGGCCACGGACGATGACCTTGGCGCCCCGGTCGTGGACGAAATTCATCAACAGCGTGTTGAAGCCGACGATTTCCAGATTGGGCACGTCGGGCAGAATCTCGGTCGCCATGTCGACCCGCTCGGCCAGCGAGAAGCGCGGCTGCTTGGCCGGACTTTCGGCGATGCCCAGGATCAGCTTGTCGAACAGACTGGCGGCCCGCCGGACCAAGTCTTCGTGCGCGCGGGTGATCGGGTCGAAGGTGCCGGGATAGATCGCAATGCGATGATCGAGTTGGTTCAAGCAGGCCGCCGCAACAAGTGAAAATGGACTTCCCCCGCCTTGCCCTGGCGTATGGTTCGCCAGTCGCCGAGCGCTGTGATTTCATGTTCGGCCTCGACGTAAATCGCTGCATCCTCGTTCAGCACCGCCGGCAAGAAGCCCTCCAGGCGGCCGATCCAGCCGGATTGATAGGGCGGATCGAGAAAGATCAGGTCGAATTTCGCTTTGGTCGAAACCAAATATTGTAGCGCATCCCCGCGAACGATCTCCACCGCCGGCGGTTTTTGCAGCAGGGCGTGGTTTTCCTGCAACGCCGCCAGCACGCGCGGCATTTTTTCCACCATTACCACCCGCGCCGCGCCGCGCGAAGCGGCTTCGAAACCGAGCACGCCGCTGCCGGCGAACAGGTCGAGGCAGTGCTGGCCGTCCAGTTCCTGGCCGAGCCAATTGAATAGCGTCTCGCGGACGCGGTCCGGCGTCGGGCGCAGGCCTTCGCTGTCGGGAAACTTCAGCAGGCGGCGGCGAAAACTACCGCCGATGATGCGCACCGTGTTCATTGCCGGCAGTGCTCAGTCGGCGGCGACGGTAACGATGCGCAGCGCTTTAGGCTGGATATGGCGGGCGAAGGCGGCCTTGACCTCGGCGGCGGTGACGGCATTGACCCGTTCCTGGTAGCGGTCGAGGTAATCGAATGGCAAGCCATAGAAACCGATGACCGCCACGTTATCGAGAATCTTGCGGTTGCTGTCCAGACGCAGCGGGAAGCTGCCGGTCAGGTTGGCCTTGGCGGCAGCCAGTTCCTCCTCGCTCGGGCCTTCGACGAGGAAGCGTTCGAGCACTTGGCGGCTCAGCTTGATGGCTTCGCTGGCCTGGCTGCGCTTGGTTTGCAGGCCGATCTGGAAGGGGCCGGCCTGCTTCAGCGGCGCGAAGTAGCTGTATACGCTGTAGGCGTAGCCGCGCTTGTCGCGTACTTCCTTCATCAGGCGCGATACAAAGCCGCCGCCGCCGAGCGTGTAATTGCCGACCAGCAGCGGGAAGAAATCCGGGTTGCCGCGTTCGATCGCTGGCAGGCCGAGGTAGATGTGCGCCTGCGTTGCCGGATGGGCGATGGCCGTGGAACTACCGGCGCCGACCGCCGGGGCTGCCGGCAGCGGCACCGCTGCGCCGGGCGGCAGGCTGGCGGAAATCTGCTCGGCGATTTGTTCCGCCTGCGCGCGCGACAGGTCGCCGACCAGCGTGATGCTGGCATTGGCGGCGGTGTAGTGGCGGGCGTGGAAAGCGACCAGATCGGCGCGGCTCAGGGCAGCGACCGATTCCGGCGTGGCCTGGCGGCCGTAGGGGTGGTCCGGGTAGAGAGCGGCCCAAAAGGCTTTGCCGGCGATGCTGCCGGGCCGGGTCATGGCTTCCTTGAGGCCGGCGATGGTGCGCTCCTTCTCGCGTTCGAGGATGAGGGCGTCGAAGCGCGGCTGGGCCAGCACCGAGCGCAGGATGTCGATGCCGACCGCCTGCTTGTCCGGGGCCGACAGGGTGCGCAGGGAGACGCTGGCGCGGTCGGTATCGGCGCCGCCGCCCAACTGGGCGCCGATGTCGGCCAGTTCCTCGGCGATCGCCGTCTCGTCGCGGGCGCCGGCGCCGAGATCGAGCAGGGCGCGGGTCCGGGCGGCGAGGCCGGATTTATTGGCCGGGTCGAACATCGAGCCGGCGGCGAAATCGACCTGAATATCGAGCATCGGCAGGCCACGGCTTTCGACGAATTGAACCTTGGCCCCGGCGGCGGTGGTCCAGTGCTCGATGGCGACGCCGGCGGCGGCCGGCAGGGCGGCGAGCAGGATGAGGAAGGCCGTCAATAGACGAAAAAGCGGGCGAAAAAACGAACGGATCATGGCGCGGCTCATCAGTGGCGGGTCGGGAAGGCCGGGCGGCGCGGCTTGCCGTCCAGGGGTTGCGGGTCGAGCACGCCGACGGTCAGCGCATCGTCGGTGAAATACTTGCCGGCCACCGCCTGCACGTCGGCGGCGCTGACCGCCTGGAGCTTCTCCAGCATGCGGTCGATCTGGCGATGCGACAGGCCGGCGGATTCGATCTGGCCGATTTCCATGGCCTGGCCGAACAGCGAATCGAGCTTGTACACCTCGCTCGCCACCAGTTGCGCCTTGGCCCGTTTGAGTTCGGCGGCGCTGACGCCGTCCCGGCGCACGCGCTCGATTTCGGCGCGCAAAGCCGCTTCGAGATCGGCCACCGTCTTGCCGGCGGACGGCGTGCCGTGCAGGTAGAGCATGCCCGGGCCGCGGGCGATGGCGTCGTAATCGATGCCGGCCGACAATGCGACCTTGTCCTCGCGCACCAGCTTCTTGTTGAAGCGAGCGGCGTCGTGCCCGTCGAGAATGGCGGCCAGCATTTGCAGTGCGTAAGGGTCGCTGTCCTTGTCGATGTCACGCAGCACCGGCACCTTGTAGCCCATGATCAGCACCGGCAGTTCGGCCGGCGCCTTGACCGTGATATGGCGCGGCCCCTCCTGGAGCGGCTCCGCCGTTGCCCGGCGCGGCGGCAGCGGGCGCTCGGCGAGCGGGCCGTAGTGCTTCTGCGCCAGCGCGAAGACTTCCTTGTGGTCGACGTCGCCGGAGATCACCAGGTAGGCGTTGTTCGGTACGTACCAGGCGTCGTACCAGGCCCTGGTGTCGGCGGCGGTCATGTTCTCAAGATCGCTCATCCAGCCGATGATCGGCCGCCGATAGGGATGGGCCAGGAAGCCGACGGCGTTCATCTGCTCGAACAGCTTGGCCTGCGGGTTGTCGTCGGTACGCATGCGGCGCTCTTCCATGACCACCTTGATTTCCTGCTCGAATTCCTTGGGGTCGAGGTTCAGGTGGTGCATGCGGTCAGCTTCGAGCTGCATCATCTCTTCGAGCTTTTCCTTCGGAATCTGCTGGAAATAGGCCGTGTAGTCGCGGCTGGTGAAGGCGTTGTCGCGGCCGCCGGCAGCCGCCACGCGCTGGCTGAATTCACCCGGCCCGACGCTCGGCGTGCCCTTGAACATCATGTGCTCAAACACATGGGCGACGCCCGAGGTACCGTCGGTCTCGTCCATGCTGCCGATCCGGTACCAGACCATGTGCACGGCAGTTGGTGCCCGGTGGTCTTCCTTGACGATGATGCGCAGGCCGTTGGCCAGCGTGGTTTCGTAGGGGTTGGCCAGTGCTGTGCCGATGAGCCAGGGGCAGAGCAGGACGATGAGAAGTTGAAGTCGCATGGGCATGGGGGGTAGGGGCTTTCTGCTAGAATTCAGGGCTGATTTTTCGACTCGCACGGCATCTTAACGGCTTGTCGCCTGCCTGTCAGCTTGCCCTGAGACCTCTGCTCCCATGTTTAGTTTCCTGAAAAAATCCGCGCCGGACGCCCAGGGCGAATCTGCCGCCGTTCCCGTTGTCACCCCCGCTACTGCGCCGTCATGGCGCGAGCGCCTGTTCCAGGGGCTGGCCCGCACCCGTGCCCAGTGGGGCGGCAAGCTCAAGTCGATTTTTGCCCGCGGCAAGGTCGACGACGAACTGCTCGAAGAGTTGGAAAGCCTGCTGCTGACCTCGGACGTCGGCATCGAAGCGACCACTCACTTACTCGACGAATTGAAAAAGGCCGCCAAGCGCGACAAGTTGGAAACACCGCAGGCCATCCAACAGGCGCTGGCCGAGGCGCTGCTCGACATCCTGCAACCCCTGGAGCAGCCGCTCGAAATCGTCGGCCACAAGCCTTACGTGATCATGATCGCCGGCGTCAACGGCGCCGGCAAGACGACCTCCATCGGCAAGCTGGCCAAGTATTTTCAGAACCAGGGCAAGAGCGTGCTGCTGGCTGCCGGCGATACCTTCCGCGCCGCTGCCCGCGAGCAGTTGCAGACCTGGGGCGAGCGCAACAACGTGACAGTCGTCGCCCAGGAGTCGGGCGATCCGGCGGCGGTGATCTTCGACGCCATCTCGGCGGCCAAGGCGCGTGGCATCGACATCGTGCTAGCCGATACCGCCGGTCGCCTGCCGACCCAATTACATCTGATGGAGGAAATCGCCAAGGTCCGCCGGGTGATCCAGAAAGTCGAGCCGGACGGTCCGCACGAGACGCTGCTGGTGCTCGACGCCAATATCGGCCAGAACGCCCTGCAGCAGGTCAAGGCTTTCGACAAGGCGGTCCAGGTGACCGGCCTGATCGTCACCAAGCTCGACGGTACCGCCAAGGGCGGCGTCGTCGCCGCCATCGCCCGCCAGTGCCCGAAACCGATCCGCTTCATCGGAATTGGTGAGCAGATTGATGATTTGCGGCCTTTCTCGGCTAGGGATTTTGTTGAGGCGTTGTTTGAGTGAACGTCGTTAAGCGGGACTGTCCATAACGTAGTTAGGCTATCATTTTCAAATCTCGCATCAACTCAAAAGTCATATGCAATTACATGAGAACAAGCCATTGCTGCATGTGTACTTTCCCGTAAGACTGAAAGGGCGCACAAGAAATATTTTTCCCAATCCAAAATTTTGGGTCCGCTGGGATTTTGATGCAGATATTTTTCAACGCATAGAGCAAGCTTTTCAAGAAAACTTATCCATCCGAAAAAAACCTCCTTTCTATTTTTGCATTCTCGAAACAGTAAAAACAGGTCCGAATGACATAAGCAATAGTCGTGAGGGTTTCATATTAGAAGATCAGCCATCACTCTATATTTGGGCAAATTCAAATGTTTTTATAAGACCGCAGTTTCAGTTTTACAGATACCTTGGCTATCGGCAACCTTATATGCCACTTAAACTTATATCAAAAGCCTTTTCTTGGATGCAAACTCAGCCAGAATTGGGAGTAAAAAAGTGGCCCTATGCACTGCAAATTGGCTCATTTTTGTTCATTGGCTCTAAGCCAGAGTTTCTGCTCAAACGAGTCGCCACAGAAAGACCGGTTGTTGCATCTATGCTGAAAAGCATAAACTTGGCGCCTAACATTGCGCTCAACCCGGACGCCTTCGGCGCCGGTTGGCTTGGGCGTTAGGCATTAGGAAACCATCACAATGAAATCTCCCATCGAAAATCCAGTATCGAGCTTTGAGGCAGGAATGATCGGCGTGTCTGGTTTGCCAGTTGGTATGTGCATCAAGTTTCGATACTTTGATGGCACAGAAAATTTATCACACTGGCCGGCCCCGCAACTCGCTCGTCTCATACAGGCATTGTTGGAATACATTGAGACAGGTCGGCATGGTCAATTCATGCTCAAAGCAAAAGCCGATCCGGCTCTTGTTCAGGCATTGCCTGCTCGTCACCCGTATCACACGTTGATTGATGAAAAACCAGATATTTCATCCGTTGAAGCTGGTAACTCAACAAAAAAAACGAGAGTTGAGTCCTGTTCATTCGCTGATAAAGGCCCAACGTTTGTGATACGCCCTGTGTATGCGGATACGCAATCCGCGGAAATATACATGCACGAGTACACCGCCTTCAGCCTTTGGGGGTATTTAAATGAGTACATCGAGGCATTCGATAAGCTGTCAGGCCCAGCAGAGGGTTCCATGCAATGAGAACAACTAGACTACACGCTAAATCAGCGTCGGTGCCTAGCATCGTGCTCAACCCGAACGGTTTCGCCTCCGCTTAATCTGGGCGTTAACCCATGATCGTCGCCAGTAACCTGACCAAACGCTATCCCGGCGGTTATGAGGCCGTGCGCGATATCAGCTTCGAGATCAGCGCCGGGCAGATGGTGCTGATCGGCGGCCATTCCGGCGCCGGCAAAACGACGCTGGTCAAGCTGATTGCTTCGATCGAGCGGCCGACTGCCGGCAGTCTGGTGGTCAATGGGCAGAACCTGTCGGCCCTGCGGCGCAGCGCCATTCCCTATGTGCGCCGGCATTTCGGCCTGGTCTTTCAGGACCAGAAACTGTTGTTCGATCGCAGCGCGCTGGACAACGTGTTGTTGCCGCTGCTGATCGCCGGCCTGCCGCGTCGCGACGCCATCCGCCGTGCCCAGGCGGCGCTCGACAAGGTTGGTCTGCTGGCACGCGAGAAGGCTAATCCGATCGCCCTCTCCGGCGGCGAGCAGCAGCGCCTGGCCATCGCCCGTGCCGTGGTCAACCGGCCCACCGTGCTGCTGGCTGACGAGCCGACAGCCAATCTCGATGTTGAATCGGCGCGCGCTATCCTCGACCTGTTCGCCGATTTTCATCGCGTCGGCGTTACCGTCGTCGTCGCCACCCACGATGAAAGCTGGATCGACTACTGCCATCCCAATGTCTTGCGCCTCGACCACGGGAGGCTGCTGTGAGCGCCTGGCTGACCCAGCACCGCGCCGCCCTGGCTGGAGCCTTCCGCCGGCTGTTCGTGGCGCCGATGAGCACCGTGCTATCGCTGTTGGTGATTGGCATCGCGTTGACCCTGCCGGCCCTCGGCTATGTGCTACTCGACAACCTGCGCGAACTCGGCAGCCGCGCCGCCGGCGTCAAGCAGATCAGCGTGTTCATGGAACCCGGCGCCAGCCGCCAGGAAGCCGACGAAATCGCCAGCCGGCTGCGTCAGGCCGGCGGCCTCAACTGGCGCTTCGTGCCGCGCGAGGAAGCTCTACAACGCTTGCAGCAGACCGAGGGCATGGCCGAAATCGTCGCCAGCCTGCCGCGCAACCCCTTGCCCGACGCCTTCATCGTCGAGCCGCAGGACACCGGGCCGGCGGCGCTCGAAGCCCTCAGCCAGGAACTTGCCGGCTGGCCCAAGGTCGCCCACGTGCAGCTCGACTCGGCCTGGGTCAAGCGCTTCGACGCTTTTCTGCGTCTTGGCCGGTTGGCGCTGGCGTTGCTCGCGGGGCTGTTCGCCGCCGGTCTGGTGGCGGTAACTTTCAACACCATCCGCCTGCAGGTCATGGCCCAGGCCGCCGAAATCGAGGTGGCGCGGATGATTGGCGCTACCGATGCGTTCATCCGCCGGCCGTTCTACTACTACGGCGCGCTGCAAGGCGCCCTCGGCGGCCTGCTCGCTGCCGCCCTGGTATTGGCCGGGCTGCGTCTGCTGGCCGGGCCGGTAGGCGAACTGGCGACACTCTACGGCACCGCTTTCGCCCTGCAGGCGCCGGCTGCCAGCGGCGCTGCCGTGCTCGGTGCCGGCGGGGCGCTGCTCGGCTGGCTCGGCGCCCAGTTGTCAGTCAGCCTGTCGCTGCGCCGGTTCGACTAGTCGCGGCCGGCGCGACTTTCTCCATACCGTCGCCGTGGCGACAGACGGTTACTACTTTTCGTTCTCGTAGATCAGGTCGGCGCGGCGGTTCTCGGCCCACGACGCCTCGTCGCTTTCCTGGCGCTTGGGCTGCGACCTGCCCAGCGACTTGATGGTGATCTGCCGCTCCGCTGCGCCCTCGGCGAGCAGGGCGGCGCGCACGGCGGCGGCACGCTGTTCGCCGAGTTGCAGGTTGTAGCGGTCGCCGCCGCGCTCGTCGGCATTGCCCTCGATGCGCAGGCGTGCCTGCGGGTTGGCTGCCAGGTAGCGGGCATGGGCGCGCAGGGCTTGGCGGTCCGCGTCCTTGAGTTCGGCGCTCTTGTAATCGAAGTAGAGGCTGCGCGGATTTTGCGGGACGCTTGCCACGGGCGGGGCCGGCATCTTCTCGGTGGGTGCCGCCGGTTCGGTAACGCTGGCTACCGGCTGGGCCGGAGCAGCGACCGGAGTCGCCTGGGCCGGCACCGGCTGGCCGAGCAGGCCGGGATTGACCTTGAGCGGTCCGCTCTGTTCCAGTCGCTTGATCGGCGAAGCTTCGCGGTTGCCGGCGCAGGCGGCGAGCAGGACGGAGAGCAGGAGCGTGGCGGGCAGGGATAGGCGCATCATGGTCGGCGGCAGCAGGGAGAATGGCGAATGATAGCCGCTCGCCGGCCCGGGGAACAGAGCGGCGGTGGCTGGCTGGCGGCTCGATTAGGTCGAAACGGAATAATTAAATTAAATTATTGTCTTTGGGGTTATAAATCTCTCCATTACATTCACGTTCCGCCGCTGATCTGGAGAATTCCCGCATGAATGCCGTCCGCAAAACCCTGTCTACCCTGCTGTTTGGCTTGGTGGCCAGTGCCGCGCTGGCCGACGCCACGCTGCTCAACGTGTCCTACGACGTTGCCCGCGACGTGTACAGGGATTTCAATCCGCTGTTCCAGAAACACTGGCAGGCCAAGACCGGCGAAACGCTGGAGCTGAGGCAGTCGCATGCCGGTTCGAGCAAGCAGGCGCGCGCCGTCGCCGATGGCCTGGAGGCCGACGTGGTGACGATGAACCAGGGCAACGACATCGAATTTCTGGCCGACAAGGGACTGGTGGCCAAGGATTGGGCCAGGAAATTCCCCAACAATGCTTCGCCTTACACGTCGGCGATGGTTTTCGTCGTCCGCAAGGGCAATCCTAAAAACCTGAAGGATTGGGCCGATCTGGCTGGGCCGGGCGTACAGATCATCATGCCGAACCCGAAGAGCTCCGGTAATGGTCGCAATGCTTACTTGTCGGCCTGGGCGTGGGCGCTCAGGCAGCCGGGCGGGGACGACAAGACGGCGCAGGAATTCCTCGGCAAGCTGTTGAAGAACGCGCCGCTGCTTGCCGCCGGCGGCCGCGACGCGACCACTACCTTCATGCAGCGACGCATCGGCGACGTACTGATCACCTTCGAATCCGAGGCCGAGATGATTGCCAAGGAGTTTGGCAAGGGCGAGTTCACCGTCGTCTATCCCAGCCTGACCATGCAGACCGAGTTCCCGGTGGCCATCGTCGACAAGGTGGTAGACAAGAAGGGCACGCGCCAGCAGGCGACCGCCTATCTGGAATATCTATGGTCCAAGGACGGCCAGGAGAATGCCGCGCGCAACTACCTGCGGCCGCGCGATCCGGAGTTGCTGAAGAAGTACGCGGTTTCCTTCCCAGCGGTCAAGACCTTCACTGTCGACGAAGTATTCGGCAGCGCCAAACAGGCTTTCGCCACGCATTTCAAGGACGGTGGTACCTTCGACCGGGTTTACGTCGCCAAATAAGGCGCGGCCGGCCCGCCGCATCACGGAAAAGAACCGCATGTCCATCAAATCCCGCCGCGTGTTGCCCGGTTTCGGCTTGGCGCTGGGCTACACGTTGGTCTACCTATCGCTGCTGATCCTGTTGCCGCTTGGCGGCCTGATCCTCAAGGCTGCCGAGTTGAGCTTCGCCCAGATTCTCGACATCGCGCTGGGCGAGCGCGCGCTGGCCGCTTTTCGCGTGACCTTCGTCTCCTCGCTGCTGGCGGCCGGTATCAATGCCGTGTTCGGGTTGGTCGTGGCCTGGATCCTGGTGCGCTACACCTTTCCCGGCAAGCGTCTGGTCGATGCCCTGGTCGATCTGCCTTTCGCCCTGCCTACCGCCGTTGCCGGCATCACGTTGGCGACGCTATACGCCGGCAACGGCTGGCTCGGCCGCTATCTTGAACCGCTTGGTTTCAAGATAGCCTACACGCCGGCCGGCATCGTCGTGGCCTTGACCTTCATCACCTTGCCCTTCGTCGTGCGCACCCTGCAACCGGTAATCGAGGATATCGAGACCGAGGTCGAGGAGGCTGCCGCCTCGCTCGGCGCCTCGCGCGGCCAGACCTTTGTCCGGATCATTTTTCCAGCCCTCTTCCCGGCCTTGTTGACCGGTTTTGCGCTGGCCTTTGCCCGGGCGCTCGGCGAGTTCGGCTCGGTTATTTTCATCGCCGGCAACCTGCCGCTGGTTTCCGAGATCGTGCCGCTCTTGATCATCTCCAAGCTCGAACAGTATGACGTGCTCGGCGCGACGGCGCTGGCCGTGGTCATGCTGGCCATTTCCTTCCTGCTGCTGCTGGCCATCAACCTGCTGCAATGGTGGACCGCCAACCGTCACCATAACGCCGAGCCGCTCGAAGCGGCGGCCGGCCGCGTCAGCGGAAACGAACGATGAAATCGACGCGCGCTACCCAGGAACCGGCGTGGGTTCGGATCGTCCTGCTGACGGTTGGCCTCGGCTTCCTGTTCTTCTTCCTCGGTCTGCCGCTGGTCGCTGTCTTCGTCGAGGCGCTGGCCCAGGGTTGGGGTCTCTACGCGGCGGCGCTGCGCGAGCCGGAAACTCTGTCGGCGATCTGGCTGACGGTGCTGATCGCGCTGATCGTACTGCCCTTCAACGTTGCTTTTGGCGTCGCCGCCGCTTGGGCCATCGCCAAGTTCGAGTTCCGCGGCAAGAGCCTGCTGATTACCCTGATCGACCTGCCGTTCGCCGTCTCGCCGGTGGTTGCCGGCTTGGTTTTCATCCTGCTTTTTGGTGCCCAGGGCGCATTCGGCCCGTGGTTGTCGGCGCACGAGATCAAAATCATCTTCGCTGTGCCAGGCATGATCCTGGCGACACTGTTCATCACCTTCCCGTTCATCGCCCGCGAACTGATTCCGCTGATGCAGGCGCAGGGCAAGGATGAGGAGGAGGCCGCGGTGTCGCTCGGTGCTTCCGGCTGGCAGATGTTCTGGCGAGTGACGCTGCCCAATATCAAGTGGGGCCTGCTGTACGGCGTAATCTTGGCCAATGCCCGGGCGATGGGTGAGTTCGGCGCGGTGTCGGTGGTTTCCGGCCACATCCGCGGCGAGACCAACACGCTGCCGCTGCATGTCGAGATTCTCTACAACGAATACAACGCCGTCGGCGCCTTCGCCGCGGCATCCGTGCTGGCTCTGCTGGCGTTGGTCACGCTGGTCGCCAAGACCATCGTCGAGTGGCGCATGAAGAAGGAGACGGACATGCTGAACGCCGTGCTTGCCCCGGAGAAAACATGAGTATCGAAATCCGCCATATCGCCAAGCGCTTCGGGAATTTCGTTGCCCTTGACGACATCAACCTCGACATCCCGACCGGCGAGCTGGTTGCCTTGCTCGGTCCCTCCGGCTGCGGCAAGACGACGCTGCTGCGCATCATCGCCGGCATGGAGACGGCGGACAGCGGCGATATTCTGTTTTCCGGCGCCGAGGCGACCCACCTGCACGCGCGCGAGCGCCAGGTCGGCTTCGTCTTCCAGCACTACGCGCTGTTCCGCCACATGACGGTGTTCGAGAATGTCGCCTTCGGCCTGCGCGTCAAGCCGCGCAAGGAGCGGCCGAACGAGGCCGAGATCAAGCGCCGGGTCAAGGAACTGCTTGGCTTGGTCCAACTCGACTGGTTAGCCGACCGCTATCCTTCGCAACTGTCTGGCGGCCAGCGCCAGCGCATCGCGCTGGCCCGGGCGCTGGCCGTCGAACCGAAAGTGCTGCTGCTCGACGAGCCGTTTGGCGCGCTCGATACCAAGGTGCGCAAGGAATTGCGCCGCTGGCTGCGGCGCCTGCACGACGACATGCATATTTCCAGCGTTTTCGTCACCCACGATCAGGAAGAGGCGCTGGAAGTCGCCGACCGCGTGGTGGTCATGAACCACGGCCGGATCGAGCAGATTGGCTCGCCCGACGAGGTCTATTCCAGCCCGGCCTCGCCCTTCGTGTACCAGTTCCTCGGCAACGTGAATGTCTTTCACAGCCGGCAGCAGGGTGCCTATGCCGAGGTCGAGCGCAGCGCGGCGGCGGAAAGGGAAAAAGACAGGGCGACTGCCTTCGTCCGCCCGCACGACATCGACATCATCCACCAGCCGGCTGACGGGGCCTTGCAGGCCGATGTCCGCCATGTTCATCCGATTGGCCCGGTGGTGCGCGTCGAGCTACAGCACGAGAGCGAGATCGTTGAGGTCGAACTGTCGCGTGAGCGGCATGAGGCGTTGCACCTGGCGGTTGGCCAGACGGTGTGGTTCCGGCCGCGCCAGATCAGAGTCTTCGGTGCCGACCAGGCGCCGCGCCCGGCCCCGGAAAAGCAGGCTTTCCTGTTCTGATCCAGGGCAAGGAAGGGGGTAAAAGGCCGATGCTATAATCGGCCCCCGTTCCGCGTCTTCCAGCCTAACCCGGTGATTTTTACCCTCGGCATCAACCATCATTCCGCCCCGCTTGCTATTCGTGAACGCGTGGCGTTTGGCGGCGAGAAACTGCCGCATGCGCTGGCCGATCTGATGCGCAGCCAGCCGGTTAAGGAAGTGGCGATTCTGTCGACCTGCAACCGGACCGAAATTTACTGCGCTGCCGAGACGCCGGAGGCGGTCGTCGACTGGCTCAGCCGCTACCACCAGGTCGCGCACGGTGAGTTGGCGCCCTACCTATATACCCACGATCAGCCGGCGGCGATCCGCCATGCCTTCCGCGTTGCCAGCGGTCTCGATTCGATGGTCATCGGCGAGCCGCAGATTCTCGGCCAGATGAAAGACGCGGTGCGCGCTGCCGAGCAGAGCGGCACGCTCGGCGCGCAGTTGCACAAGCTGTTCCAGCGTTCCTTCTCGGTGGCCAAGGAAGTGCGCAGCACCACCGCCATCGGCGCCAACATCGTTTCCATGGCCGCTGCCGCTGTGCATCTGGCCGAGCGCATCTTCGAATCGATCGAGGAGCAGCACATCATTTTCATCGGTGCCGGCGAGATGATCGAATTGTGTGCCGCCCATTTCTGCGCCCGCCAGCCGAAAGGCGTGACCATTGCCAACCGTACCCTGGAGCGTGGCCGCGGCCTAGCCGAGCGCTACCAGGGCACCGCTATCCGCCTCGACGACCTGGCCGAGCACTTGGCCCGCCACGACATCGTTGTCTCCTGCACCGCCGCGCCGCTGCCGATCATCGGCCTAGGCATGGTCGAGCGAGCGGTCAAGGCGCGCCGCCACCGGCCGATGTTCATGGTCGACCTAGCGGTGCCGCGCGATATCGAGCAGGAGGTTGGCGATCTCGACGATGTTTTTTTGTACACCGTCGACGATCTTGCCCAGGTGGTCGAAAGCGGCCTCGAATCGCGGCAGGCGGCGGTGATTGAGGCCGAGGCCATCATCAATCACCGGGTCGAAGACTTCCTCGGCTGGCTGTCGGCGCGCGACACGGTGCCAGTGATCCGCTCGCTGCGCGATTCTGCCGAGCGCATGCGGCGCCACGAGTTGGAACATGCGATGAAGTTGCTGGCCCGCGGCGAGGCGCCAGAAAAAGTGGTCGAGCAACTATCGCAGCGGCTGACCAACAAGTTTTTGCATGCCCCGACCCAGACGTTGAATCTGGCCGAGGGCGGTGACCGCAGCGCGCTACAGCTCGCCGCCAGCCGCCTCTTCCATCTGCATCCCGGCGACTGAAGCCACCACGCGGTTGCGGCCGCTACGCTTGGCTTGCAGCAGTGCGGCATCGGCCGCGCCGATCAATTCCGCTGCCGATTGGTGATCGGCGAGGGCGGCGACGCCGCAACTGAAGGTGGCATGGATCGTCCCTGTGCCGTGGGCGTGCGGTAGTACGGCGAAACCTTCGCGGATGCGGTCGAATTGGGCGACGGCATCGGCCAGATCGGTATCGGGCAAGGCGACGATGAATTCCTCGCCGCCGTAGCGGCCGATCAGGTCGCTGCTGCGCAGGCGGCCGCGCAGCAACCAGGCCAGGTTGCGGATCACCTGGTCGCCGACGGGGTGGCCCCAGGTGTCGTTGATGCTCTTGAACCGGTCGATGTCGAGCATGGCGACGACCAGACGGCCGTCCGGCAGGGCCTCGGCGACGCGCTGGCCGATGCGCGTCTTGGCCGTCGTGTGGTTGAGCAGCCGGGTCAGGCCGTCGTGCTGGCCGGAATGGCGCATTTCGCGGTAGCGGGCGATCTTGGTCTTGACCACCGCCGCCAGCACTACCGGGTTGACCGGCTTGGTCAGAAACTGGTCGCCGCCCAGGCGCAGGGCCTCGATCTGCTGCGCGATGTCGGTCTCGCTCGACAGGTAAATGACCGGCAGGGCTTGATATTCGGTGAACTGGCGCAGCGCCGCCGTGGCTTCGACGCCGCTGCAGAAGGGCATGTACATGTCCATCAGGATGGCGTCCGGGTGGTAGCCGGCGGCCACCTCGAGCAGGCGGCGCGGGTCGGCCACGGCCAGACTGTCGATGCCGTGCTGAGTCAGGGCACGGCGGACGAGGACCGTGGCGGTTTGCGAATCTTCGACCACCAGCACCCGGTCGGCCTCCGGTTCGTCCTCGCGGGCTAAGTCGAGCAGCCGGGCCAGAATATCGGCGCGGCCGCTGGCGGCCGGGATGCAAGTGTCGGCGCCGGCGCGCTGGAGGCGAACGATGCTTTCCAGTTCGGCGGGGACCGCCAGGCAATAGATGTGGCTGCTCGGAAAGTGCTTGCGCAGTTCGCTGATGACGGTTACCGCTTCGGCCGGGTAGGCGCCGGGCAGCTCCGGCAGGCAGAGGATGGCCAGCGGCGCCGGCTCGTCGGTGACCAACCCGGACCACGAGGTGACGCTGGGCAGGAAGCCGAAGGAAGCGAGTTGGTCGGACAGCGATTCGAGCCAGGGATGCTCGGCGGCGGCGACGATCAGTACGTTGCGGCCATGCGTCCAGGGATCGGCGGCTTCGTCGCCGGGGGAATCGGAATAGCGGCGGTTGGGTGGCGGCGGTTCTTCGTGGCGGAGCAGTTCGTCGAGCAGACGGAGGAGCTTGCTCTCGATGGCGTTGGCCAGATCGGGCAGCAGTGGCTGCTGGGCTGCGTCGCCGAACAGGGTCAGGGCCGTGTTTTCCAATTCCCGGGCAATACGCGCCAGACCTGCCATGTGGCGGCGCGTCAGATGCTCGATCAGACCGTTGAGGGAAACGGTGAATTCGACGAACAGCGTGAAATCGCCGGTGGCGCGGTACTGCTGCCAGTGGCTTTCGAGTGCTTCTGCGAGGGCGGTTACGGAGAGGAAGGGCGGGGGCATCGGCAGGTCCGAACGAATCTGCGCATGATCCGAACCGCTGTCGATGATGCGCGCTAACAGAGGATTATGGGACCGTTCCCGGTTCGTGACAAGCCGGCCGGTCGCCGGCGGGCGCTGTTCTCGTGTAGCATTATGCCCCCCGTTCCCCATCGCTTCTTCGGCCCCATGAAGGACAGCATCCGCCAGAAACTCGATCTCTTGGTCGATCGCCTCGAAGGCATCGACCGCCTGCTGGCGGCGCCCGATGCCGCTAGTGACATGGGGCAGTTCCGCAAGCTGTCGCGCGAACGGGCCGAAATCGAGCCGGTGGTCGTCCGCTACGGCGCTTTCCGCCAGGCCGAGAACGATCTGGCCGAGGCCGAGGCGATGCTGGCCGACCCGGAGATGAAGGAATTCGCCGCCGAGGAAATCGCCGCCGCCAAGGAAAGGCTGCCGGAACTGGAAATCGAGTTGCAGAAACTGCTGCTGCCGAAGGACCCCAACGACGAGCGTAGCGTGCTGCTGGAAATCCGCGCCGGCACCGGCGGCGACGAGTCGGCCCTGTTCGCCGGCGATCTGTTCCGCATGTACTCGCGCTTTGCCGAGGGCCAGCGCTGGCAGGTCGAGGTGCTATCGGCCAGCGAGTCGGAACTCGGCGGCTACCGCGAGATCATCTGCCGCATCGTCGGCAATGGCGCCAGCAGTGGCGTGTATTCGCAACTGAAATTCGAGTCTGGCGGCCACCGTGTGCAGCGCGTGCCGGAAACCGAGACCCAGGGCCGCATCCATACCTCGGCCTGCACCGTCGCGGTGATGCCGGAAGCCGACGAAGTCGGCGACGTCGACCTCAACCCGGCCGACCTCAGGATCGACACCTTCCGCGCTTCCGGCGCCGGCGGCCAGCACATCAACAAGACCGACTCGGCAGTGCGCATCACCCATCTGCCGACCGGCATCGTCGCCGAATGCCAGGATGGTCGCTCGCAGCACGCCAACAAGGCCTCGGCCCTGCGCGTGCTGGCAGCGCGCATTAAGGACGTGCAGGTGCGCGCCCAGCAGAGCGCCATCGCCAGTACGCGCAAGAGCCTGATCGGTTCCGGCGACCGCTCCGAGCGCATCCGCACCTACAATTTCCCGCAAGGGCGCGTCACCGACCACCGCATCAACCTGACGCTGTACAAAATCGCCACCATCATGGACGGCGACCTCGGCGAGGTGCTGGTCGCCCTGGCCCATGAGCATCAGGCCGAGCAACTGGCGGAACTGGCCGAGCAGCAATGACATGACGCTAGGCGAGGCCCTCGCGGCAGCGCGGCAGCGTATCGACCGGCTCGACGCCCGTCTGCTGTTGCAATACGCAACCGGCTGCACGCATGCCGAACTGCTGGCCCGGCCCGAGACGCTGCTTGGTGCGTCGGCGCGGGTGCAATTCGAGAACTGGGTCGAGCGCCGCGCCGGTGGCGAGCCGCTGGCCTACCTGGTTGGCGAGGCCGAGTTCCGCGGCCGTGTGTTCCAGGTCTCGCCGGCGGTGCTGATTCCCCGCCCGGATACCGAGGTACTGGTCGAGCAGGCGCTGCTCCGGCTGCACGGCAAGGAAAGTCCAGCCGTGCTCGACCTCGGCACCGGCTCCGGTATCGTCGCCGTGTCGCTGGCGCTGGAATGTTCAACCGCCCGTGTCGTTGCCGTCGACATCTCGGCGGCAGCGCTGACTGTCGCCGCCAGCAATGCCGGCCGTCTTGGTGCCGACGTCGAATACCTCGAAGGCGACTGGTATGCGCCGCTGGCTGGTCGACGCTTTGATCTCATTGTTGCTAATCCGCCCTATATCGCTGCCAGCGACCCGCACCTGGCCGGCGATGGCTTGCCTTTCGAACCGCAAGGGGCATTGACCGATGGCGGCGACGGCCTCGATTGCCTGCGTAGCATCGCCGCCGGCGCCGCCGCCCATCTGCGGCCGGGTGGCTGGCTGCTGCTCGAACACGGGCACGAGCAGGGGGCGGCTTGCCGGAACTTATTATCCACCGCCGGGTTCCAAGCCGCATTCACCCATCCCGACCTGGCCGGCAGCGACCGCGTTTCAGGCGCCCATCTTTGATCTGGAATCTGGAGAAATCATGTCCGACGTGCAGCAACGCATTCACCAAACCGTCACCGGCAATCCGGTCGTCCTCTATATGAAGGGCGATGCCCGTTTCCCGCAATGCGGTTTTTCGGCAACGGCGGTGCAGATTCTGAAGGCCTGCGGTGTCAGCGACTTCGTCACCGTCAATGTGCTGGCCGACGAGGAAATCCGCCAGGGCGTCAAGGAATACGCCAACTGGCCGACCATTCCGCAGCTCTACGTCAAGGGTGAATTCGTTGGTGGCTGCGACATCATGAAGGAGATGTACCAGGCAGGCGAGTTGCAGAAGCTGCTCGCCGGTGTTGCCCAGGCTTGACCACAGGTCGAGTGTAAGCCTCGCCATTCCAGAGGCCCGGCCTTGTGCCGGGCCTTCGCTTTTACGGGTTCAGGCCTCGACGACTTGGAAATCGATGGCGGCGCCGTCCTTGACCACTTCCTTGACCGCGCAGTGGGCGATGCCCTGCAACACAGCGGCTTTGGCCTCGGCGCTGAAGCCTTCGGGAAAACGAACTTCGGTACGGAAGCGGCCCAGGGTCAGCGGACCGCCCGGCCCGGCGAATGGCTTGCAGGAAATCTCGATGCCGGCGGCCGGGATGCCGAGCGTCTGGCAGGCCTTTTTGGCGAACACGGCGGCGCAGCCGGCCAAGGTGGCGTAGAAGGCTTCGAGCGGATTCATCAGCGAGCCGTCGAGGGCGTAGGTGGTCTGATGTTTGCCGGTGCTGACCTGGATCAGCGGTGTCTGGTCGATGAGCGTGCGGTACATGGTGGCGTCTTTCGGAAATGATATGGCGTCCTGCCGGGCGGCAGGTTCGTCAGAATATTATAAAACACTAATATATTGGTTAGCAACACCCCTTAAAATCAGCAGAGTACGCGAAGGCAAAGCGCAGACAGTGCGCTTGCACGGCAAGCGAAGCCGACAAAGTAACCGGTTGATTTGGAAAGGGAATCAAGTGCCGGCTAGGCGTTGGTTGGCGATGTTGAGACGACTGACCAGGACGTCGACGAAGCCCTGATAGAAGTGCAGGCGGCAGGCGTCGGAGGCTTTCTCCAGGGCTTCGCCACGGATGACGACGATATCGGCCTCGGTCAGCGCGACGACGTCGGCGCCGCGTGTCGATGCGTGGCGGTTGAGCACCGCCATTTCGCCGAAGCAATCGCCACGGCACAACACATCGAGCGGCATGCCGCCCTTGCTGACGGTGAATTGGCCGGCGGCGACGAAGGCGAAGGCGTCGCCCGAGTCGCCGTCGTGCAGCATCAGGGTGCCGGGGGGGATGCGTCGCCATTGCGAGAAACGCAGGACTTCCCACAGTTCGGCATCGCTGAAATCGGTAAAGAAGGGCAGGGCACGCAGGGTGTCGAAGCGCTCGCTTTCCGGAAAGTCGCTGCCGGCGCTCGGCAGCCGGCCCCGGCGGACCGTGTCGGTCAGTTCCTGGGCCAGTTCTTGCCAGCTTTGATAGCGCTGTTCGCGTTCCTTGGCCATGGCTCGGGCGACGATGCGGTCGAAGGCCGGCGGCAGGTCGGGGCGCAGGCTGGACGGTAACGGCGCCTCGTCATGGACGATGCGATAGACTAGGTTGGCCTGATTTTCGGCCTCGAACGGCAGGTGACCGGTCAACAACTGAAACAGCACGACGCCCAGGGAATAGATGTCGGTACGGTGATCGAGCGGGCGCTCGAGCACTTGTTCCGGCGACATGTAGGCCGGCGAGCCGATGGCGCCGACCTGGCTGAGCTGGTTCTGGCCGGTAATGGCGGCGCCGAAGTCACCGATCTTGATGTCGTTGTCGCCGGCGAGCAGGATGTTGGCCGGCTTGATATCGCGGTGGGTGATGCCGAGGCGGTGGGCGAAATCGAGTGCCCGCGTGCATTTGAAAATCAGCTCGACGATCCGGTTGAGCGGTAGCAGCCGGCCGGGGCTGGTGTACTGTTCGAGGGTGCCGCCGGCAACGTATTCCATGACGATGTAGCAGATCGTCTCGGCCACCACCGCGTCGTAGATCTGGACGATGTGCGGGTGATTGAGCTTGCCGACCAGCGATGCCTCGTTGAGAAACAGGCGGCTGTAGATGCTGCCCTTGTCCGGGTCGCTGAGCGCCTCCGGCGAGGCGACCTTGATCGCCACGTCACGCCGGGCGAACGGGTCGCGGGCCAGATAGACACTGCTGCTGGCGCCAGCGCCGAGCTTCTTGATCAATTCGTACTTGCCGAGCTTGCGGCTCATCGGCTGGCTCCGGGCGGGAGGGCTGCCGGACAATGGCGGAACGGCCGGGTCGGCCGGCGCATCGGGTTGTTTCGGCTTGCGGTGACTCACAGCCGGCTGCGGGCGCGGGCGACGGCGGCGCGTACTTGCTCTGGCGCGGTGCCACCGATGTGGTTGCGTGAGGCCAGCGAGCCGGCGACGGTCAGCACGGCGTACACGTCGTCGCCGATCAGCGGCGAGAACTGCTGGAGTTCTGCCAGCGGCAAACCGGGCAGGTCGACGCCCTTCAACTCGGCGGCCTTGACTGCGTGGCCGACGGCCTCGTGTGCATCGCGGAAAGGCAGGCCCTTCTTGACCAAGTAGTCGGCGAGGTCGGTGGCGGTGGCAAAGCCCTGGGTCAGCGCGGCCTGCATGTTGTCGGCGCGGACGGTGATGCCACCGGCCAGGTCGGCGAAGATGCGCAACGTGTCGGTGACAGTGTCGACGGCGTCGAACAGCGGTTCCTTGTCTTCCTGGTTGTCCTTGTTGTAGGCCAGCGGCTGCGACTTCATCAGGGTCAGCAGGCTCATCAACTGGCCGTAGACGCGGCCAGTCTTGCCGCGCGCCAGTTCCGGCACGTCCGGGTTCTTTTTCTGCGGCATGATCGAGGAACCGGTACAGAAGCGGTCGGCGATCTGGATGAAGCCGACACGTGGGCTCATCCACATCACCAGTTCCTCGGAGAGGCGGCTGATGTGCATCATCAGCAGCGCGCAGGCGGCGCAGAATTCGATGGCGAAGTCGCGGTCGGAGACGGCATCCAACGAGTTCTCGCAAACCCCCTCGAAGCCCAGTTCGCGGGCGACAAATTCACGGTCGATCGGGTAAGTGGTGCCGGCCAGTGCGGCAGCGCCAAGCGGCAGGCGAGCAACGCGCTTCTTGCAGTCGGCGAAGCGCTCGGCATCGCGGCCGAACATCTCGAAATAAGCCAGCATGTGGTGGCCGAAAGTCACCGGCTGCGCCACTTGCAAGTGGGTGAAGCCGGGCATCGGCGTCGCGGCCTCCTTTTCGGCGAGGTCGACCAGGGCGCCGCGAAAAGCCTTGAGCAGCACCTGGATGTCGTCGATGGCATCGCGCAGGTAGAGGCGGATGTCGGTAGCTACCTGATCGTTGCGCGAACGGCCGGTATGCAGCCGTTTGCCGGCGTCGCCAACGAGCGCGGTCAGGCGCTTTTCGATGTTCAGGTGCACGTCTTCCAGATCGAGCGACCACTCGAAACGGTCCGACTCGATCTCCTCGGCGACGATGGCCATGCCGCGCTCGATATCGGCCAGATCCTGGGCAGCGATGATGCCCTGCTTGGCCAGCATTTTCGCGTGCGCCAGCGAGCCGCGGATATCCTGGCGCCACATGCGCTGGTCGAAGTCGACGGAGGCGGTGTAGCGTTTGACGAGATCAGAAACCGGTTCGGAGAAGCGGCCGGCCCAAGTGTATTGATTGGCGTTGAAAGTCATGACTCTGGTCTAGAATGAAGCGGATCGGTGACGAATTTCGGAAAGTCCGCACGAAAACAATGAGTATACGGCAGTTTCCCGCCACGCATCCCTTGCCCGACTGGCGCAATTTCGGCGTTATGTTGCGCGTTCTGCTCGGCGTCAATGCCCTGGCCCTGGCCGCGGCTTTGCTGCAAGTGCCGGAGCTGGCGCTGTGGCCGAGTCGCTTCGTCGACCTGGCGGCCGTTGTCGAACCGCTGCTGCTGATCAGTCTCGGCCTGTTGTCGCTGGGCCGCGACCTGCTGTGGCGCCTGCCGCTGCGCGCCGGCCAGGCAGCCGTGCTGGCCCTGGCCGGTGGCTTGGCTTTTGCGCTGCACGCCTACTGGGGCTGGCTGCTGCCGGACGATGCCGGCAGTCCGTGGCGGGCCGCGTTGCTGGCGATGATGGCGGCAGCATTGCTGCTGCTCTATTTCGACTTGCGTTCGGGCGCCTTCGATCCGGCCCAGACCGAGGCGCGGCTGGCGGCGCTCAATGCCCGGATCCGACCGCATTTCCTGTTCAATTCCCTGAACGCCGTGCTGTCCTTGATTCGCGCCCGGCCGCAGGAGGCCGAGGCGGCGCTGGAATCGCTGTCCGATCTGTTCCGCGCTGCCATGCGCGATCCGAAGGAACTGGTCAGCCTGGGCGAGGAGATCGAGCTGGCCAAGCAGTATCTCGAACTGGAACATCTGCGCCTCGGCGAGCGCTTGCGCGTGGACTGGCAGATCGCCGGCCTGAATCTCGACCTGCCCATTCCCCCGCTGATGCTGCAGCCGCTGCTGGAGAACGCCGTTTACCACGGCATCGAGCCGGCGCCGGCGGGCGGTACCGTGCGCATCGCCATGACCCGCCGCGACGACGCTCTGTGTATTGCCATCAGCAATCCGGTCAGCGGCCCGAGCACGCGCGCCAACGGCAATCGCATGGCGCTGATCAACATCCGCGAGCGCCTGGCCTTGTATTACGATCTCGAAGCCCGGCTCGAAATCGAGCATGGCGCCACTGCCTACGAAGTTCGGATCATCCTGCCATGGCCCAAGAAGAAGCGCTGAAAATCCTCCTCGTCGATGACGAACCGCTGGCCCGCGAGCGCCTGCGCACGCTGCTCGCCGACATTGCCCTGCAATTGCCGAGCGAAGTTGTCGGCGAGGCCGACAATGGCCTCGCCGCCCTCGAACTGCTGCGCCGCCAACCGGTCGACGTGGTGCTGGCCGACATCCGCATGCCGGCCATGGACGGCATCGAGCTGGCCGGCCATCTTGGCGCCCTCGAATCGCCGCCGGCGGTGATATTCGTCACCGCCTACGACAATTACGCGGTGCAGGCCTTCGACCTCAATGCCGTCGATTACCTGTTGAAGCCGGTGCGCACCCAGCGCCTCCTGACCGCGCTGCAAAAAGTGCGCGGCCAGCCGCCGGTCGATCCGGCGCTGCTCGCCGGGCTGGGGCGCGAACTGCGCGGCGGCGGGCGCTCGCACCTGTCCTGCCATGAGCGCGGACGGCTGCTGCTGGTGCCGGTCGGTGAAGTGCTGTATTTCAAGGCCGATCTCAAATACGTGACGGCGCGTACCCAGGAGCGCGAATTCCTGCTCGACGAGACGCTGACCCATCTCGAAACGGAATTCGCCGAACGTTTTATCCGCCTGCACCGGGCGGTCCTGGTGGCCAAGACGGCGCTGGCCGGCTTCGAGAAAGCTGCCGACGACGATGCCGAGGCTTACGGCTGGGCGCTGCTGCGCGGCGTGCCGGAGCGGCTGCCGGTCAGCCGCCGCCAGTGGGCGGCGGCCAGGCAGGTGGCCGGCGGCTGATCAGGCGCCGGCGAGGATTTCCGGGCGAACCAGCTTGAGGCGCGGCAGCGGCATCTCAATGCCTTGCCGGTCGAAGGCCGCCTTGGCACGGCGCAGGTATTCGCGGCGTACCGACCACTGCTCGCGGGGCGCGACCTGGAAGCGGCAGCGGATAACGACGGCCGAATCGGCCCACTGATTGACGCCGGCGATTTCCAGATCGGCCAGGATTTTCGGCGCGAATGCCGGGTCCTGGCGCAATTCGGCGCCGACCTCGCGCATCGCGCCGATCACGCGGTCGACGTCCTCGTCGTGCTTGATGCCGAGATCGATCACGGCATAGGCGAAACCCCGGCTCATATTGGTGACGACGGTGATCTGGCCGTTCGGCACGTAGTGCACGTTGCCGCTGTAGTCGCGCAGGCGCAGGTAGCGCAGCGTCAATTCCTCGACGGTGCCCATTTTGCCGCCGGCCTCGATGATGTCGCCGATGCGGATCTGGTTTTCGAGCAGCAGGAAGAAACCGGAAAAATAGTCCTTGACCAGGCTTTGCGCGCCGAAGCCGATCGCGATGCCGGCAACGCCGGCGGCGCCGAGCAGCGGAGCGACCGAGATGCCGAGTTCGCTCAGGATCGACAATACGGCAATGACGCCGATGGCGACGGTCAGCGTGTAGCGGAGGACACGGGTCAGCGTATGCACGCGTTGTACCGCATCGGGCGATTCCTGTCGGCTGACGACCGTTTCGCGCAAACGCGGCAACAGGCGGCGGATCGCCGCGTGGGTGGCGACCGCCAGCAACACGATAACGCCGATCCGAAATGGCGTTGCGAAGGAGTTGATCAGGATTTGCAGGGACTGGTAATTGTTTTCCATGACTTCTCCGGGGTGTTCGCCGTCGCAGCGGTAGCGGCCGCCTGGCGGCGGGTTCCGGCTATGTCTCGGCGTGGCGCGTGGCGGCGCGGCGCGGAATCTGCTGGTCGTCGAGCAGGCGCTCGATGTGGAAAAACATTTCCTGGCGTGAAAAAGGCTTCTTCATGAAATCGTCGGCGCCGATGCGGCTGCCGAAGAACTGTTCCATGGCTTGCTCGTTGCCGCTCATCATGATGACCGGGATGTCGCGCGTTGTCGGATCGCGGCGGATGGCGCGCAAGGCGGCGAAGCCGTTCATGCCGGGCAGCACGATGTCGAGGAAGATCAATTCCGGGCGCTGGCTGGGCAGGCTGGCCAGACCCGATTCGGCGTCCAGCGCCTCGGCGGTTTCATAGCCGGCCGAGCGCAGGAATTTCCGCAGCACCGTGAGGATGGTCTTGGAGTCGTCGATAATCAGCACCCGCGTGCCTTCGC
Organism: Azonexus sp.; assembly: GCA_031260295.1. Classification (GTDB taxonomy): domain Bacteria; phylum Pseudomonadota; class Gammaproteobacteria; order Burkholderiales; family Rhodocyclaceae; genus Azonexus. The sequence goes on along the minus strand of JAIRKE010000035.1, from coordinate 53,118 downwards.
GGGCATTGAGGCGGGGCCGTTGGCGACGCTCCTCGCCAAGCGGGGCCAGGCTTGTCGCGATCTTCGGCGGCGCGGTTGGAGCGGGCGGCGGGGTACGGAACAGGGCTTGTAACTGAGCGAATATTCCCATGATTCTTCCTTCGGCGTTGGCAATGCCGCCGGCAAGTATAACCGCCGGCGCGGAATCTGGCAGCTATCGTGAAAATGCCAGAGACATTTGTCTCGTTCTTTGTCGGGGACGGGCGATGTTTTTGTCAGGATATCGGTTTCAGGCGGCATTGCTCAGGGCGCGGCCGACCACCTCCAGAACGTCGCGCGACAGGCCGGCGTGGTCGCGGATGCGTTCCAGCGCGGCGCGGGCATGCGTCTGGCGGCCAGCGTCGAACTTTTGCCAGCGGTCGAAGCAGCGGGCGAGGCGGGAAGCAACCTGCGGGTTGCGCTCGTGCAGCGCCAGAATCTGCTCGGCCATGAAGGCGTAACCGCTGCCGTCGGCGGCGTTGAAGCATGCCAGATTGGCGCCGAAAGCGCGAATCAGCGCATAAATCTTGTTCGGGTTGCCGGGATCGAAGGCCGGGTGGGCGCTCAGCGCCTTGACCGTGGCCAGGGTATCCGACCGCCGGCTGGTCGATTGCGCGGTCAGCCACTTGTCGACGACCAGCGCCTCGTTCCGCCATTGGGCGTAGAAATCGGCCAGTGCCGCGTCGCGCTCGGCGCAATCGGCGGCCTGGATGTTAGCCAGCCCGGCCAGCGCGGCGAACTGGTCGGTCATGTTGTCGGCGTTGCGCAATTGCCGCAGCGCTAGTTGCCGTATGGCCGGCGTGTCGAGTTCGAGCAGGTAGGAGAGGCACAGGTTGCGCAGCGCCCGCCGGCCAGCCTGTTCGCTGCTCGGGGCGTAGGCTTCGGTGATCGCCAGGTCGGCATAAAGGCTGGAAAACTCGCCTTCGAGCCGCTCGGCCAGATGCCGGCGCAAGCCATCGCGGGCAGCATGCAGGGCGTCGGGATCGACCGGGTCGAGCATCTCGGCCAGCGTCGTTTCGCCGGGCAAGGTCAGCGCCTCGGCGACGAAGGCCGCGCCGCGCTGCTGCTGGGTTTGCAGCAGGCGGCGGGCGGCAGCAGCGAAGCTGTCCGGCCAGACCGGCGAGCGGCCGGCGGCGATGGCTGCGGCAGCATCGAGAATTAGCCGCGTCGCCAGCCGTTGGCCGGCTTCCCAAGCGTTGAACGGATCGGGTTCATGGGCCAGCAGCAGGGTTAATTCCTCGGCCGTGTAGGCGAAATCGAGCGTCACCGGGGCCGAGAAATCGCGCATCAAGGATGGCGTTAGCTGGGCGGCGATGTCCTCGAAAACGAAGGATTGCGTCGTGGCGCTCAATTGCAGCAAGCGCTCGCTCCCCGGCAGCAGGCTGCCATCGCCGGCAAGCAGCGCGACGCGCAGGGGGATTAAGTAGGGCGCGTCGTCGCGGGCGCGCGGGTTGGACTGCGTGCAGGTCAGCGTGTAACTGCGCCGCTCAGCATCCCAATGGCCGGTGACGGCAACCTGCGGCGTCCCCGGCTGCTGGTACCAGCGCATGAATTGCGTGAAGTCGAAGCCCGAGGCTGCCGCCATCGCGGCGACAAAATGCTCGCACGTTACCGCCTGCCCGTCGTGACGGCGGAAATATTCATCCATGCCGGCACGGAAGGCGTCGCGGCCGATCAAGGTCTGCATCATGCGGATGACTTCCGCGCCCTTCTCATAAACCGTGGCGGTATAGAAGTTGTTGATCTCGATGTAGGAAGCCGGACGCACCGGATGCGCCATCGGCCCGGCGTCCTCGGGGAATTGCGCGGCGCGCAGGCCGCGCACCTCGCGGATGCGGGCGGTTTGGCGGTTATGCAAATCGGCGCCGAATTCCTGATCGCGGAACACGGTCAGCCCTTCCTTCAGCGACAACTGGAACCAGTCGCGGCAAGTGACGCGATTGCCCGTCCAGTTGTGGAAATACTCGTGGGCGACGACACGGTCGATATTCTCGAAATCGCTGTCGGTCGCCACGTCGGGCCGGGCCAGCACGTACTTGGTGTTGAAGATGTTGAGCCCCTTGTTCTCCATCGCCCCCATGTTGAAATCGCCGACGGCGACGATCATGTAATGGTCGAGATCGCATTCCAGGCCGAAACGCTCTTCGTCCCAGCGCATCGACTTCTTCAGGGCGGCCATCGCATGCGGGCATTGGTCGAGCTTGCCCGGCTCGACGTAAATGGCCAGCTGCACCTCGCGGCCGGAAGCGGTGCGGAAGCTGTCGCGCAGCACGTCGAGCCGGCCGGCGACGACGGCGAACAGATAGGCCGGCTTGCGGAACGGATCGGCCCATTTCGCCCAATGCCGGCCATCCGCCGCCTCGCCGCTGGCGACCGGATTGCCATTGGCCAGCAGCACCGGAAAGCGCGCCCGCTCGGCATGCAGCGTTACCGTATAGGCGGACATCACGTCCGGCCGGTCGAGAAACCAGGCGATGCGGCGAAACCCCTGCGCCTCGCATTGCGTGAAATAGCCGTCGCGCGAACGATAAAGGCCGGACAGCCGGGTATTCCGGTCGGGATGGATGCGCACCACGGTTTGCAGCGTGAAGCGTTCCGGCAGATCGGCGAGGGTCAGCGTGGTGGGCGTCAATTCATAGGCCGCCGGCTGGCCGTCGACCCGCACCGCCAGCGTTTCCAGTTCCTCGCCATCGAGCGCCAACGGCTGGATCGCTACCGCCAAATTACGCCGCACCGCCAGCGTGGCGGTCACGACCGTGGCCTCGTCGCCAATGGCGAAGTCGAGATCGACCGTGTCGATCAGCCAGGCGGGCGGGGTGTAGTCCTTCAGGTAAATGGTCGGCGGGGTATCGGTTTTCATGGTTCAGGCAAGGATTGCAAAAGCGCCCGATGATACCCGTCGCCAGCGCGAGCGGCGCGGAATGCTCAGGCCCGATTCAGGCTTTGAAAACGTTCGGCCAGATTTTCGGCGGCGTGTAATACGAAGGCATCCGAGTTGGCTGGAGGTGATCGATTCCTCGATCAGCGAATGCAGCTTGGCAATGCCTACTAATCTTTAGTCAAATTAGTAGACATTGCTCGGCCTCGTGCTCCCCGGAAGCGCCCGATAGTGCCGCCGCCAGCCTAGAGGCTGCGCAAATCCTTGATGAGCGCGAACAGGTGCAGCGGATCGGTGGGCGAGGGGAGAAAATCGAAACGCTCGTAGAACGAGCGCGCCGCTTCGTTCTTGGCATGCACCGCGAGCGCGCGAACGCCGGCAATGTCGGCTACCTGCAAGGTGCGCAGAATAGCGTCCCGCAACAGTCCCGCGCCGATTCCACCGCCTTGCCGCCGCACGCTGACGCCAAGCCGGGCCAGCAACATGATCGGCACGGCATGCCGGGCAAGACCTTTGGTCAAGCGCCCCGGCGCTTCCTCATGGCGCACCTCGCCGACGGCGAGCGTGTAAAAGCCCACGATGGCATCGTCATCGGCCAGGCCGACATAGGTTTGCGAGGCGTTCGCCATCTGGTTGGCGAGGGCAAAGCGAACCAGAAAGCGGTTCAGCGCCTCCTCGCCGCAATCGAACGTTTCTACCGCATGGCGGCGATGGAGTTTTTCGATCCGAAAACCGCTCACGCCCGCCCGTCGCCCGAAAAGACGCCCGGCTTCCGCAGAAGCTCGCGCAGGCGGGGCAAGTCGCGCGGCGGAGCATCCAGGGCGGCAACAAAGGCTTCCCACTTTTCGGGAGGAAGTTGGAACACGCGACGGTCGGCAAGGGCTTCCTCCGCCCGGACAAGGGCGCTTTCCAGCACGAACTCGCTCAACGAGCGGCGCTGCGCCCGAGCGGCGGCGACCAAGGTGTGCTTGGCCTGCGCCGTCAGGCGAAGGTCGAGTTTTTCGGTACGGTTGGCGTGCGTGGTCATAGTTTCATCGTAACGAAGCGTCGGACAATGTCAAGACATCCCACTCTGTCGAGCGTGATTGCTAATCACAGTAGCCCCACGGCACGTCCAATCTGGCGGGTACGCCTTTTTTCTTGCACCCGGATACGCAAACGTATTGCCAGAATTTCACCTTTTCAGGTTTTTTCAGTTTTTCTCCGCACTCATCGTACTTCACATACTTCGTGCCAGCTTTCAGCTTATAGGTTGCACCGGCCAGTGGCGTGCGGCCTTTTGGGTGGCAAGAAAGGATTTTCCAATCCAGCAGTGACCGCATTGCATCGTCTCCTGGCTGGCCTTTCCACGTACATTCCTCCCTGAGCTGGTATTCAATCAGGTTGTCTGCATTTGTTAAATATTTTCCGCCATCTTTGCCTTTTTCATAAACAGGTTTTTTGGTGAAGGAAATTGTTTCCCGATCAACGCAATGCGTATCTATACCAAGATATAGATTGGCCGAGGAGTGCGAGATGGTTACGACGGTACATTCTGCCGACGCCGGCAAAGAAAAGAGAGCCGCGGCCAGCAGTAGAAGAAGTGATTTCATTTCCGGCGCTTTCTAAAAAGGGTGGGACAGGGCGAGGAACCCATGATTATCGCGTTCCGTGTTTTTGAACAACCTGTCATGGCGCATCACCGTACCGCCACCGTCCCGCCCTTCCACGCCGGGTCTTGCCAGCGGTAGAACGTACTCAGGTTGCCGGGTTTGTCGGCTCGGCGCTCGATGCTCAGGGTGCTGCGGTTCCAGAGTTCAAAGCTGGTTTTGGCTTGGCAGCCCGCCACGGTTTCGCGGGCGACGAGCATCTGTTTGTTGCCGGGAACCCAGCCGGCGAATTCGATGTAGCCGAGTTCGGGGTTGTCGGTGGCGGGGGGCACGATGTCGAGTTGCCAGCCATCCGGCTCCTGGCGGAAGACCCATAGCTCGCGCCAGGTATTCAGCGGCTGCACGGCCAGGGTCATGAACTTGCCATCCGGGCTGACGGCGAGAGAGGCCGTCCAGATGTGGCCGAAGGTGCAGTGCGCGGCGGCGTCCGGCGCGGTTTTGCCACCTTCCGCCGCGATCACTTTGACGCAGGTCTGCCCCGGCTTGTCGCCCGCAGCGAGCGCAATGCCGGGCCGTCCTTTGCCGGGCTGGGCCAATGTTTGCGGCTGCGCCGCCCAGCGCGATGCGCCGACGCGGATGGCGGCGACGTTCCAGGCGGCGCGGTCGCTGGCGGTCAGCGCGTTTTTGTCGATGCCGGCGAGCAGAGTTTGCGCCGTCTGCCCGGCTTTGATCACGGCGGCGGCATCGCTGCCGTCCTTCATGCTTTGTTCGTGAGCGATGCCGGCCCAGACGCCGGCGGCACGGATTTTCAGGCGATTCTTCAGGTGCTCGGGCAAATCACCGCCCTTGGCCCCATCGTCCAGCACGCGGCCCAGCGTGGCGGCGCGCTGAAGGTCGGCTTCCAGCCGCTGGGAAGGCAGCAGGTCGGCTTTGACGCATTCGTGCCGGGTCAGCGACAGCGCCGCTTCGACCTTCTGTTCGGGACTGGCGGGCAAGGCCATGACATGCCGCCAGGCATCGCCGTCGTAGCAAAGCGTCATCTTGTCGTTGCGCTCGACGCTGTAAAATGCGACGCCGGTGTTGGCGGCGGTTTCCATATGGGCGGAAACGAGTTGCGCCGCTTTTTCGTTGCCTGGCGTGACGCGGGAAGCGCGCCAGGCCAGCCGGTCGGCCATACGCCCCAGCGCCGCGAAGGCATTGGCGTCGATCATCTCGGCCGGCGTGGCCTTGAGAAAGGCGGCGCTGTAGGCGATACCCAGAGCTTCGCTGCCGGGCTGGTCGGCGAGAAATTCCGCCACCGCCAGCAACTTGGGCGCGGTCTTGGCATCGAGTTGGTACTCGGCGGCTTGCGTCGCCAGGATGTAACCGGCGCGCTCGCGCCGATGGTCGTAAACCTGAAGATAATCGCCCTTGACACCGCGCACTTCCAGCGTGTCGCCCTGCGTCAGCACGGCATGGCGAGGCGCGTTTTCTTCCGGTGCGCCGCGCAGGGGGATTTGGTCTTGGGTGACGATGGCGAGGGTGAGGAGGAGTTCGAGCATGGGGGAACCTCTTGAAAATGAATGGAGGCCGTGGATGCGATTACTGGCGCACGGTCAGGCGGGCGGAGTCGGTGGTGTAGGTGATGGAGGATTTTTCGCCGATGCCTGTAACTGTCACCACACAGCGATACAGATAGCCGTTCATGCGGGCGGTGACGCCGGACATCTTCAGGATGGCGCGTGTTGCGCCTGTCAAGGATGACCAGTTTTCGCCGCCGTCGGTGGACTGTTGCCATTGGTAGGCGAGCTTGGGTGCGGGTTTTCCGGTGGTCTTCACGTTCACTCGAAACGCGGCATTGCCGCCTGCAACCACTGCCGTATCTGCAAGCTTTGGGATGGGGCGGATACCTGCGCCCGATTCGCCGTTGCGGTAACCGCCTTGGCCGATGGCCGCGCCTGCACCGAGTCCGTTCCAGGAGTTTGCCTCACCGCCCTTGGCCAGCACCTTACTGGAAGTGGCGATGATGATCGTGCCCGCGTTGCTGCCCGTGTTGCCAAAAACAGCGCCGCTGCCACCGATACCCGCGCCCCCGTTTCCGCCGGCAGCATTGATCGTGCCGCCATGGATAGTGATCGTGCCACCGCTGATACCTGCCTCACTGGAGCCACCGTTGGCATTAACCGTACCGCCATAGATGTTGACCACGCTGGCAACGATGCCTGCTTCGCCACCAATTCCGCCAGCAGCATTGACCGTGCCGCCACGAACAGTGACCGTACCGCCGCCGCCGATACCCGGCCCCCTGCTGGAGCCACCGCGGGCATCAACCGTACCGCCGTGAATGGTGATCGTGCTGCCATTACCGTAGCAGCCACCGATGCCTGCTCCGCCACCAAAACGGGGGGAGTTGATGCCGCTGATGGCGTGGACTGTGCCGCCGTTGATGGTGATCGTGCCGTCGCTGCCTTCATAGCCACAACCAATACCTGTACCTTTAGCGCCGTAGCCATCGCCGCTGGTGGCAATGACCATGCCGTTATTGATGGTGATCGCGCCGCCATTGCTGCGGGGGCCGCCACCAATGCCCGGACCGAGAGCGCCGACACCGTAGCCGCCGGTGGCAATAATCGTGCCGCCGTTGATGGTGATGACGCCACCGTTTTCGCGTTCGCGACCACCGCCGATGCCCGCGCCATTGCTCTCGACGCCAGCATGGGCTATCAGCAAGCGCTTTCCGCTGCTGTTGGCTGATGCCGTGATCGTCAGACTGTTCGAGCCGGTGACGTTGATGCCAGCGTTGTCTTTGCTGCCGGTTACGCGCATATCGCAGCCGTCGCCAAGGATCAGGTTCACGTCACCGCTGATGGTGATAGTGCCGGTGTAGTTGATTGACCCATTACACAAATACCAGCCGGTTTCCAGCGTGGTCACTTCGCCGCCGATCAGCGCGGTGGCTGTCACGGGCGATGCATGTTGCTCACCCTTGGCATTCACATACGCCGTCTGCGCCAGCGCGGGCAAGGCGCAGCCAGCCAGCAGACCCGTCAACAGCGTAAGCCGTAAAAATCGGGCGTTAGCGATAGTGTTCATGATGACAATTCCTTGAAGTTGAAACACATTCTTCGACGTAGAGGGATGGGGTCACGAATACATGATTCACGCGAAGCCACGAAGAACAGCCTTACCTTCGCGGCTTCACGACTTCGCGTGAGCCGCCTTGGCAATCAGTTGTCCTCCTCGGCGGCGTTGTTCCCCGCTTGATCGCCAGAAATCCGCCCGATCAAATTCTCCCCGATAAACCGCCCATTCGTCCCCGGCGGCGCGATGATGACCTGCACTTTGTCGGAGAGTTTTTCGGCCAGGGTTTTCTGGATGAGCAGCGGGTTCTTGGTGATGATCGCGCCTTCGCGGGCCAGTTGTTCGCTGTTGACCTTGCCGACCTGATCGAGCCGGTACACCTCGGCGTCGGCCAGTTTTTTGCGCGAATCGGCTTCGGCGGCGGCTTCGATGACCCGCGCTTCGGCGTTGGCCTGGGCGTTTTTGACCCGTTGCTGCTTGTCCGCTTCGGCTTCCAGTTGGCGCTGTTTGATCTGCTGTTCCTTGAAGGGCAGGATGTGTTTCATGGCTTCGGCTTGCGCCTGGGCGGCGATGACTTGTTCCTGCGCTGCGGCTTCGGCGGCTTTTTCGCGGCTGACTTTTTCGGCTTCGGCCCGAAGTTCGCTTTCCTTGACTTCCTTTTCCTTGAGTTCGAGCGTGTATTTCATCTGCTCGCTCGCCAGTTCCGCCGCCAGCATTTTTTCCATGCCCCTGAGGTAATCGGGCGGCAGGTTGATTTTGCCCACGGTGAAGGATTTGAGCTTGACGCCATCTTCGGCTAGCCGCGCTTGCAGTTCCTTGGCGATCTCGTCCTGAATTTCTTGCCGGCGGGACGAGAAGATTTCGCGCACCGTGTAGCGCGAGAAGTTTTTGTGCAGTATGCCCGCGATGACGGGCAACACGATTTCGTTGTCCATATCGCTGGGCAGGTTGCGCGCGATGCTCAACAGTTTGTCCGCATCGAGCGCGTAGCGGACGGTCATCTCGGTGCTCAGGGTCAAGCCCTCGATGGATTGGAAGGAAAAGCCGCCCGCACCTTCGCTTTCCGGCTGGTAGACCCGATCACGCAAGGAATACAGGCGAAATTCGTGAATCATGGGAATGACCAGTACCTGACCTTCCTCGAAACGGCTGAACGTGCCGGTCCATTGATTGACGCGCAGTCCCACCTCGCCGCTTGCCACCGGTTGGACGGGAGGGTGCGTGGCGATGCCGTAGATGGCCGCGCCCAGCAGGCCTATCAGGGTGAGGCGACGCCACGGGATATTGCGCAAACCGCTGTGCAGGCATTGCGCGGCTTTTTCCATCGGCTGACGAAAGCGTGGCGCTTTGCCGGTTTCGGGCGTTTGGGCGGAGTGATCGCCGCTGTGACTGGTTTCCATGATGATTCCTTTCCGGTGAGAGTGGAGGTCGGTGCGGGATACGTTTTTCGCGTCATCCATGGCCTGCATCATCAAACTGGCGGCATGGAGCGTCCAATGCCGTTGGCGCTCACCTTTGTTCATGAAAGGAAGCGTTTTTTCCGGGGCGTGAAGAAACACTCACATGCTCGTTTTTCCTCTGGCCCTGCTCTACGATACGAATCCTCAGACAGACGGAAGCGGGCGATGTACAAAGTGGCGATCATCGAGGACGACGAACCCACCAGCGGACAGATACGCGGCTGGGTGCTTTCCGCCGCGCCGGATATCGAGGCCACGCAGTGGTTTACGCGCGACGAGGCCGAGACGGCCATTGCGCGTGAGGATTACGATCTCGTGATCCTGGATATTGAACTCGGGCGCGATCGTCATGCCGGGGTTGCCATCATCAACGCCATCAACAAGGTTGGGCGCGGAACGCCCGTGCTGGTGGTGTCGGCCATGCCGGCGGCGATTTACCGGGGCATCATGAAGGCGCTTGACGCCTGGGATTACCTGCAAAAGACCACGTTCGAGGAAGCGGAATTCATCGAAACCTTTCTCGACATGCTGCGTGCCGCCAAGAACCGCCGGCAAAACGCGGCGAATCTGGCAAATGCGGCAGCCGCCAAGCCGGCGGGCGAAGAACTCTCCATCGACCCGCTGCGCCAGGGCGTGCCTCACTGGCGCGGCAAACGGGTCAACGTGCCGCTGACCGCGCAGCGCATCCTTGCCGCGCTTTTCGAGCGCCGGGGCGAAGTGGTTTCCTACGATGAGCTGTTCGCGGTGGTGAAGAGCGGGCGCAACCGCGAAAACATCCGCAAGCACATCAGTACCTTGCGCGAAGCTTTCCGCGAGCATGACGAACATTTCGACTACATCGAGAATGTGCCGATGCGCGGTTTCCGCTGGGTTTCCTAAAGCATGGCGGCGGCATGAAACATTTCCTGCGCTGGCTGGCCTCCTTTCGGCTGCGGATACTGTTTCGCACCGCCTTTCTGGTGCTCATCGTCGTGGTCATGGCCCTGGTGATGGCCGTGTTGCAGGGAGAAAAACAGCGCGCCTGGCGCAATTACCAGAGCGCGTTGGTCAAAACCAAGGAACAGATCGTGGCCCGCTTGCGCCACCCTTCCGGGCACCTTGCGCTCATGAACCCGGAGCGGCGCACATCAGGCGTCATCCATCCGGTGCTGTTGCCGTTTTCGGCGATTGATTTCGACGACCGCAACAAAGCCTGGAACGCGGTGGAAATGGCGGACTGCCTGGTTCGTTATCCGCGCCTCGGCAGCCTGTGCGTGGGGATCGGCAACAATCCGTGGGTTGGCGGATTCATCTATGCGGCGGGAACTTTCACCAGCGGCCCGCTGGTGGCGCATGAAATCGGCGATAGATACCTGGATGGTGCGCACCGGATGCTCGTCGCGGTTCGCTTGCGCGGCGTGGAATACCGCTGGATCGCGCCGTTCGAGGCGCTGCCGTCGAAGCGCGGAGCGCTGGTCGACGGCGTCAACGGGCGCTTTACCGGCTACGTCGAACGGGCAGGGCGCGATTACGACAAACGTATGCCGGAAAGAGACTTTCGGGGCTGGCTGTGGCAGGAAGCGCGTTGTGCCGACGCGCAACAGGACAAGCATCAGGATTGCGAGCGCCGATCCTTTTTCTCATTGCGGCTGCCCGTCGTGGAACTGATTGCCGGCTTGCCGCGTACCCGGCAGACGCTCTGGCCGCCCCCCGACTTGAACGACATCGAGGTCGACATTTTCCTGCTGCCGCCAGGTGAGGACAAAAGCCGGCCAGATGCCCTGTTCGACAGCGCCTCGAAAGGCTCAATAGCGCCTTTTTCGCTCAATGATCTGGGGGCGCTCTTGCAGGAAGGCGAGTCCTTGCGCATCCAGCGCGGCAGCGGGGAAGAAATTCTGATCCGGGGCAGGGAGGGGGCGGAAGAGCGGGTTTCGCCCTTGCTGGCAAAGCTGATCCGCAGGCTGCCTATCGCCGTGTCCGATGGAGAAACAGGCTCCGTCGCGCCAGCTGAACTTGAAGATGTCGTAGCAACCCCCTTGGGCGACTACCGTATTCTCCTGCGCGGCGATGCCGAGCGCGTCGTCAACGAAACCCTGGGCGCGACCGCGACCCGCCTGGCCTGGTTCGTCGGCGCGGTGATGGTGGTCATCGTGCTCGTCTGGCTGGTGATCGAAATCGGCATGATTCGCCGCATCGCGCTGTTTACCCGGCGTGCCCGACAGTTTTCTCCCTGGTGCGAGGAGTCCGAATTCCTGGCCTTTGATTTTTCCGATCTCGAAGGCAGCGACGAACTCGGCATCCTCGCCGGTCGGCTCGACTGGCTGCTGGCCCGCGTCAGGGAGGATGCCAGCCGGGAACGCATCCGCGTGGCGCAAGAAAAAGAACAATGGCACGCCGTCGGACATGAAATCATGTCGCCGCTGCAATCCCTGCTCGCGTTGCATGGCAACCCGGAAGACCCCGATTACCGCTATCTTGCCCGCATGCAGCAGGCCATCCGCGTGCTCTACGGCAGCGCCAGCCCGAGCGAAGCGCTGCAATCCTCGGCCGTGGCGCTGGCAACGCTCGATCTGGATGCTTTTCTCGCCAACATCGCTGACAACGCCTCGCATATCGGCGTTGGCAATGTCATCTACATTCCGCGCGGCGTGCCCGTGCCGGTGCGCGCCGACGAATACGCGCTCGAAGATGTCATCAGCCACCTGCTCAAAAACGCCGACCGCCATCGCACGCCAGATACGCCAATCACCCTGGCCCTCGACCCCAACGGCGAAACGGAGTCGGGCAGCGTGACGATCAAAATCCACAACGCCGGCCCCGGCATCCCGCCCGAATGGCTGGACAAGATTTTTGCCTACGGTTTTTCCGGCTCAACCGGCGGCGAAGGCCGGCGCGGCCAAGGGCTGTTCGTGGCGAAAACCTACATGGCCAAAATGGGCGGCACCATCCGCGCGGCGAATGAGGCGGATGGGGTCGGGTTTTATTTGAGTTTGAAGCGGGGTTGGTGAAAATCGCCCAGGATGCGACACAGGGTCTATGGCAAGCCATTCAGGCAGTTTCGAGCACCCGCATTTCGATATGCAGCCCAGCCGCCGTCGCCATGTTTACCTGCGCATTGAGGCCGAACAGGTTGATCTTGCCGCGCATCAGGTTGGAGCGCAGCTTCATGTTTTCCGCTTCTGCCAGGGTGTCCTCGATGGCATCCCAGACGCTGGCGAATCGTTGGCTATTCATTGGTTTAGCTCCTGCAATAAATCACGGTAGCGCTTTGCGGCCAAGTCCAAATAAGCCTTGCTGGTTTCTCTGTCTGCATGAGAAAGCGGCTGCTGGCGTTATGGCCTGCCTACCGCCGCCGCCACACCTGCCAGCGTTCCCGCCCAGCGAAGATGGGGAGCGAGTCGGTGGCCGGGGCGTCTTCGACGAGGGTGAAATGGCTGCTCAGCAGTTCGTCCAACTGCTCGGCCAGAATGCCGAAGGGTGGCCCTTTCGGCTGGTCGCAGATGAAGAAATAGCCGGCCAGCAGGCCGCCGGGCGGCAGCAGTTCGGCGACGCGCCGGCCCCAGTCGGCCCATAGCTTGCGCGGCAAGGCGCAGAGGAAGGCGCGTTCGTAGATGAGATCGCAGGGCCGGGCCGGCGTGAAGGTAAAGAAATCGGCGCAGCGCAGGTCGACGGCGACCGGGCCGAGTATTTCGCGCGCCCTGGCGACGGCGGTTGGCGCGAAATCCAGCGCCGTGACCGGCCAGCCGGTGGCGGCCAGATGGGCCGCTTCCCAGGCGCTGCCGCAGCCGGGGATCAGGGTGGTGAGCGGCCGCGGCTGGCGGGCGACGAAAGCTGTAAAGGCCGCCGGCACGCCACCGGCATCCCAGGGCGTGACGCTCTGGTCGAAGCGTTTATCCCAGAAATCCGGGTGTTCCGGGCGCTGGTTCGGCGCTTTGATCTGGGTCGAAAAAGGGGGCTGTCCGCTCATGCTAAGATGCCCGCCTTTCCCCGTCCTGTGGTGTGCCGCTTCATGTCCGCTCCGTCCAAAATCATCATCGCCTCCCGTGAATCCCGCCTCGCCATGTGGCAGGCCGTCCATGTCCAGGGGCGGCTGGCCGGCCTCAATCCGGGGGCGGAAGTCGTCATTCTAGGCATGACCACCCAGGGCGACCAGATTCTCGACCGGCCGCTCGCCGAAATCGGCGGCAAGGGGCTGTTCATCAAGGAACTGGAAGTGGCGATGCAGGAAGGCCGCGCCCACCTCGCCGTGCATTCGATGAAGGACGTACCGATGGTGATGCCGCAAGGCTTCACGCTGGCCGCCATCTCGGCCCGCGAAAACCCACGCGACGCCTTCGTCTCGAATCAATACGCCGGTCTTGACGAACTGCCGGCCGGCGCCGTGGTCGGCACTTCCAGCCTGCGCCGCGAAGCCATTTTGCGCGCCCGCTATCCGCAACTGGTCATCAAAAGCCTGCGCGGCAACCTCGACACCCGGCTGAAGAAGCTTGACAACGGCGACTACGACGCCATCATCCTCGCCGCCGCCGGCCTGATCCGCCTCGGCCTCAAGGAACGCATCAAGGCCATCCTGACGCCGGAACAATCGCTGCCGGCTCCAGGGCAAGGCGCACTCGGCATCGAACTGGTCGCAGGCGACGCCAGCATGGCCGCCATCGTCGCCCCCTTGAACGACACGCAAACCGCCCACTGCGTCAAGGCCGAACGTGCCTTCTCGCGGGCGCTGGGCGGCAGTTGCCAGGTGCCGCTCGGCGGCTACGCGATCATCGACGGCGGCCAACTCTGGCTGCGCGGCTTCGTCGCCAGCGTCGATGGCAAGGACATGGCAGCCGGCGAAGTGCGCGGCGATCCGGCGGATGACGAGGCGCTCGGTCGGCAACTGGCCGAGATGCTGCGCGCCCAGGGCGCCGACGTCATCCTGGAAAAGCTCGCGCACTGCCGATGAACCCCTCCGGCCCGCTTGCCGGCCGCACCATCGTCGTCACTCGGCCGGCGGCTCAGGCCGGTCCGCTGGCCGAGGCCATCGCAGCAGCGGGCGGCACGCCGCTGCTGTTTCCATTGCTGGACATCGCCCCGGCCACCGACTCGCAGCCATTGGTGGCTGCCGCCGAGCGGCTCACTACCTATAGCTGGGCGGTTTTCGTCAGTCCCAATGCCGTCGATCATGCCCTGCCGACGCTCCTTGCCCACGCTCCTTGGCCGTCGGACCTGCGGCCGGCGACGGTGGGGCCGGGCACGGCACGTGCACTAGCCGAGCACGGCATCCGCGATTGCCTGGTCCCGAGCGAGCGTTTCGATTCGGAAAGCCTGCTGGCCCTGCCCGAACTGGCCGCCGAGCGGGTTGCCGGGCAGCGGGTGGCGATTTTTCGCGGTGACGGCGGGCGTGAATTGCTGGCCGACACCTTGCGCGCCCGAGGCGCGACGGTCGATTGCATCGCCTGTTATCGCCGCTCGCCGCCGGCCGGCGGCAGTCAGCCGCTGCTGGCCGTCTGGCGAGCGGGGCGGCTCGATGCGCTGACCGTGTCGAGTAGCGAGGGGTTGCGTTACCTGCTCGATTTGCTCGACGACGAGGGCCGTCAGTGGCTGCGCGCCACGCCGCTGTTCGTGCCGCATGCGCGTATCGCCGAAGCGGCGCGGCAACTCGGCCTGGACAAAATTATCCTGAGCGGCGGCGCCGACAGCGGCATCATGGCCGCTTTAGTTGCTTATAATTGGCCGGCATGAGCACCGACAATATTTCCTCTCCCGACGCCGAGCCCGCGCCGCCCTTGCCTGAGCCGCTGCCCGAACCGCCCGTCGCCGCGCGGCGAATCAGCCCGTGGCTGTTCGTCGCCGTCCTAGCCTTGGCCCTGGCCGGCTGGCAATGGCTGGAAACCCGCCAGCAACTCGACGAAACCCGCCGCGAGGTGGCTCGCCGCTTGGCCGATGCCGACACTGCCGGCAAAGAAGAGCGCGGCGCGCGCGGCCAGTTGCTGGAACAGATCGAAGACTTACAGGCCAAGTTCGGCGTCGTCGACAGTCGTCTGGCCGAATTCGAAAGCCAGGGCAAGGCCTTGCAGAGCATGGTCGAGGATCTGGCGCGCAGCCGCGAGGAAGCGACCCTGCTCGAAGTCGAGCAGGCGCTGACGCTGGCGCAGCAGCAGTTGCAACTGGCCGGCAATGTCGCCGTCGCGGCGCTCGCCTTGCAGACCGCCGACGCCCGCCTGGCCCGTCTCGACAAACCCCGCTATCTGCCATTGCGCGACGCGCTGGCCAAGGATCTGGGCCGCCTGAACGCGCAGCCCTTCGTCGATGTCGCCGGGATCAGCCTGCGCCTTGAGGAAATCATCGGCCGTGTCGACGAACTGCCTTTGCTCGCCCTCGATCGTCCGGCTGCGGCAGCCAAGTCGGTGCCGACGGAGGCCGAGGCGGGCGCCGCCTGGTGGCGTCTGGCCGCTGCGGATGCCTGGCAGGCCCTGCGCGACCTGATTCGCATCCAGCGTTTAGACCGCGAGGAGCCGGTGCTGTTGGCGCCGGAGCAGAGCTTCTTCCTGCGCGAGAATCTCAAGCTGCGCCTGCTGAATGCCCGGCTGGCCCTGCTTGCCCGCGACCACGGCACTTTCCGCAGCGAATTAAAAGTAGCGCAGGACTGGCTGCAACGCTATTTCGCGGCCGACGATCCGGCAGTCAAGGAGGCCCAAGGCAAGCTCCAGCAACTGCTTGCCGCCGACCCTGGCGCCGATCTGCCGAGCCTGAGCGACAGCCTGGCGGTGCTGGTCAAGTTGCGCGGCGGCAAGGACGCGCGGTGAGAGGCCTGTTCTGGCTCCTGGCGCTATTCGCGGCGGCGGCGGCCGTCGCTGTCGGCGCGCGGATGAACGATGGCTACGTGCTGCTGGTGCTGCCGCCTTACCGCGCCGAGGTGACGCTCAATCTCTTTCTGCTGGCGCTGGTGCTGCTGTTTCTGCTGGCTTACGGCGCTTTGCGCGCCTTGTTTTTTACCTTCAGCCTGCCCGAGCGGGCGCGCCGCTTCCGTCAGCGGCGGCGGCGCGAGCGGGCCAGTCAGGTGTTTCAGGATGCCGTCCGTCTGCTGTTCGAGGGCCGTTTCGGCCAGGCTCTGAAAAAGGCCGGCGAGGCGCACGCCACCAGCGCGGCCCCCGGCCTGTCGGCGTTGATCGCGGCCCGAGCCGCCCAGCGCCTGCGCGAGCCGGAAAAACAACAGGACTGGATGGACAAGGCCAAGGCCAGCGATCCGCGCACCGAGGCGGCGACGCTGATGCTGGAAGCCGAAATGATGAACGAAGGGCGTCATTTCAACGAGGCGCTGCAAGCGCTGGCCCGCTTGCAGGATAAGCAGGGGCGGCATATCGCCGCGCTGCGCCTGGAACTGCGAGCACGCCAGGGCATCGGCGACTGGGACGGGGTACTCAAACTGCTGCGCCAACTGGTCAAGCGCGATGCCCTGTCGCCGCAGGTGGCGCGCGAGGCGCGCAGCCAGGCGCATCTCGGCAACATCGCCCGCTTGGCCGGTGACAGCGGGTCGCTGATTGCCTATCTGCGTACCTTGCCGGCCGAGGAGCGTAGCCAGCGCGTGGTGCTGGCTGCGGCGCGGGCGCTGGTCGCTGGCGGCGCTGGCGACGAGGCGCAGAAGCCGATCGAGGCGGCTTTCGAGGCCACCCCGCACGACGAATGGCTGGGCGAATTGCTGAGCATTTACGGCAGTCTGGCCGATGGCGATCAGTTCGAACGCATCGCCCGCGCCGAAGCCTGGCTCCAGCAATACCCGGCCGATGCCCGGCTGCTCCAAGCCCTGGGTCGGATGTGCCGGCGCCAGCGGTTGTGGGGCAAGGCGCAGAGCTATTTGGAAGCTTCGCTGGCCATCGCCCCGACACAGCAGGCGCATCTTGAACTAGCCCACCTGTTCGACCAGCTCGACCGAAGCGACGACGCCAACCGCCATTACCGGGCCAGCACGCTGCTCGAAGCGGGCTGAGCGGTCTTTCCCGAAACTTCCTGCGCGGGCTGCGGCGCTTGCGAAACCGCAGAGAACGCAAAGAGCGCAAGGAAAAACATCAGAAATGCTGTACTCGACCTCGCCGGTGCAATGCGCTTCGCTTATTGCCACCCTACGGGCTACTCAACTCCGCTTCAACGGTTGATCGCCCGATACCCGATGTCCTTGCGCAACTGCATGCCATCAAACTCAATCTGCGCGGCGACTTCGTAGGCGCGTTTCTGGGCGAGTTTGATGTTTTCGCCCAGGGCGGTGACGCAGAGCACGCGGCCGCCGCTGGTCACTACCTGGCCGTCGGTCTCGGCGGTGCCGGCGTGGAAAACGTGGGCGTCTTCGGCGAAGCGGTTGCCGGCCGGCAGGCCGTGGATGATGTCACCTTTCTTCGGTGTGTCCGGGTAGTTGGCGGCGGCCAGCACGACACCGAGGGCGACGCGGCGGTCCCATTCGGCCTCGGCCTGATCTAGGGTGCCGGCTATGCCGTGCTCCAGCAGCTTGACGAAATCGGACTTCAGGCGCATCAGGATCGGCTGGGTTTCCGGGTCGCCCATGCGGCAGTTGAATTCCAGGGTCTTGATCGAGCCGTCCTTGCCGATCATCAGGCCGGCATAAAGGAAGCCGGTGAAGGGAATGCCATCGGCAGCCATGCCGCGCACGGTTGGCTGGATGATTTCGCGCATGGCTTTGGCATGGATTTCCGGCGTCACGCAGGGGGCCGGCGAATAGGCGCCCATGCCGCCGGTGTTGGGGCCCTGGTCGCCATCGAAAATGCGCTTGTGGTCCTGGCTGGAAGCCAACGCCAGCACGTTTTTGCCGTCCACCATGACGATGAAGCTGGCTTCCTCGCCGTCGAGAAAATCCTCGATGACGACGCGGGCGCCGGCCTCGCCGAGTTTATTGCCGGATAGTATGTCATCGACGGCGGCATGTGCCTCGGCGAGGGTCATGGCAACGACAACGCCCTTGCCGGCGGCCAGGCCGTCGGCCTTGATGACGATGGGCGCGCCCTGGCGCTTGATGTAGGCGTGTGCAGCAGTGGCATCAGAGAAGGTTTCAAAGCCGGCGGTGGGAATGTTGTGGCGGGCCATGAAGCGCTTGGCGAAATCCTTGGAGGATTCAAGCTGGGCGGCTTCCCTGGTCGGGCCGAAAATTTTCAGGCCACGGGCGCGGAAGACATTGACCACGCCGGCGGCCAGCGGCGCTTCGGGGCCGACCACGGTGAGGAGGATGTTGTTCCGCTCGGCGAAATCGGCCAGCGCCTGCGGGTCGGTGATGGCGAGGTTTTCCAGTTCGTGCTCGCGCGCCGTGCCGGCGTTGCCAGGGGCGACATACACTTTTTGCAGGCCGGGCGACTGTGCCAGACGCCAAGCCATGGCGTGCTCGCGGCCGCCGGAACCGATGACGAGTAATTTCATGCTTGTTTTTCCAAACCTGTTTCAGGGCGGCAGTTATTTGTCGAACGACCACTTGCCCCAGAAGAAAAGAATATTGCCGTAACCTTTTCCGCCCGGAACATAGGTTCCTTCGACCGAGAACTTTTTGTAGCCGATCGAGGCGACCGGCAATACCGCCGGGAAGGGGGTGTAGTGGCCGATATCCGAACGCGCGGTGACGAACAGGGTGTAGCCGAGACCGGCATTCCAGTCGGAGCGATCGCCCCACATCGCTTTCCAGGCGTATCCGGCCATCCATTGCGGCTTGAAGTGCGAATCCTGAAAGCCCATCGCGTAGAGACCGCTCCAGTTGCCCTTTTCATCGTAACGGCCACGGCCATAACCGAGACCGAAGGGCGATTCCTGATAGTTGTCGATCTTTTCGCGCGAATAGGCCCAGCGCATGTGGTAGGTCTTGAACGGCAGGTATAGCTCGGAGCCGCCCTGTATCCAGATATCGGATACTTCGGTCGATGCGGCGTTCCAGCCGCGCGACAACCAGCCCTCGTCATCGGCCAGCAGGGGTGTGCTGGCGACCAGGCCGCCGGCGAGAAAACAGGCGCGCAGAAATATTTTCATGAAACCCTCAGTGGCGGAAATGACGGAATCCGGTAAATACCATGGCAATGCCGTGCTCGTCAGCAGCCGCGATGACTTCCTCGTCGCGTATCGAACCACCCGGCTGGATTACCGCGACGGCACCGGCTTCGGCCAGCACGTCGAGGCCGTCGCGGAAGGGGAAGAAGGCGTCGGAGGCAACCACCGAACCCCGCAACTCCAGGCCGGCGTTCCTGGCCTTGATGCTGGCGATCTTGGTCGAATCGACCCGGCTCATCTGGCCGGCACCGACGCCGAGCGTCATGCCACCGCCGCAGAAGACGATGGCATTGGACTTGACGAACTTGGCGACGCGCTCGGCGAAGAGCAGGTCTTCAATTTGCTGCGCACTCGGTTGCACCCTGGTGACGACCTTGAGGCCGCTGGCCTGGGCGGCGAAATCGTCGGCCGTCTGCACCAGCAAGCCACCGCCGACGCGCTTCAGTTCCAGCTTGTTGAGATCGTGGCCGAGCGGTACCACCAGTACGCGCAGGTTTTGCTTGGCAGCCAGCGCGGCCTTGGCTTCGGTGGTGAAGGCCGGGGCGATCAGCACTTCGACGAAGTGCTTGCGCTCATTCATGGCGTTGACCACGTCGATACCGACTTCGCCGTTGAAAGCGATGATGCCGCCGAAGGCCGAGGTCGAGTCGGTCTTGAAAGCCTTTTCGTAGGCGCCACACAAGTGGGTGTCAATGGCGACGCCGCAGGGATTAGCATGCTTGATGATAACGCAGGCCGGGGTCTCGAAGGCCTTGACACATTCCCAGGCGGCGTCCGAGTCGGCGATATTGTTGTACGACAGTTCCTTGCCCTGTAGTTGGGTATAGGCGGCGATGCTGCCCGGCAGCACTATGGTATCGCGGTAGAAGGCGGCGGACTGGTGGGCGTTCTCGCCGTAGCGCAGGGTCTCGACGCGGTCGAAGGCCAGTTGCAGCTTGGCCGGGAAGGCGGACGGGATCGGCGCGGCCTCGGCCGGCTTGCTTTCGGCGCCTTCGTCCAGCCCGGTCAACCAGTTGGCGATCATGCTGTCGTAGCGGGCGGTATGGGTGAAGGCTTTTTTCGCCAAGCCGAACCGGGTCGTGAGCGCCAACGCGCCGCCATTGGCCCGCATCTCGGTGAGCAGCGGCGCGTAATCGGCCGGGTCGGTGACGATGGCGACGCCGGCATAATTTTTGGCCGAGGAGCGGACCATGGCCGGGCCGCCGATGTCGATATTCTCGATGGCGTCTTCCAGTGTCACGCCGGGCTTGGCGATGGTGGCGGCGAAGGGGTAGAGGTTCACGCAGACCAGGTCGATGGTCGGGATATCGTGCTGGTCGAGGGTCGCCAGGTGCTCGGCCAAGTCGCGGCGGGCCAGGATGCCGCCGTGTACCTTCGGATGCAGCGTCTTGACGCGGCCGTCGAGCATTTCCGGGAAGCCGGTGTAGTCGCCGATTTCAGTAACGGCCAGGCCAGCATCGCGCAACAGCTTGGCAGTGCCGCCGGTGGACAGCAGCTTGATGCCCTGGGCGGCGAGGCCTTGGGCGAATTCGAGCACTCCGGTTTTGTCGGAGACGGAAATCAGGGCTTGTTTGATGGACATATCTTTGTCGGTCATTGGGGATGGGAGTCGCGTCGTCGCTGGCCGGTTGCCAGTCAACGACCAGCGACTCATAGCCCGCGATTAGAGCAATTGATGTTCGGTTAGTTTCTTGCGCAGGGTGTTACGGTTGATGCCCAGCATCTCCGCCGCCACTGTCTGATTGGCGCCGGCCTTGGCCAGCACCACTTCGAGCATCGGTTTCTCGACGCTTTTCAAGACCATGTCGTAGATAGCGGCCGGTCGTTCTCCGTCCAGATCGCGGAAGTACTGCTCCAGCGCGTTCGTGACGCACCGCCCCAGGTCATGTTGGCTCATGCTGCCAACGCCTCCTTGTTATCGCTATTGTTTTCGTAGGTCAGGTGCGCGTGTTCTGCTGCGTAACGCAGAAAGAAATCGTTCACCGCCCCCCTTTGCTGCTCGGCGTCCGGCAGCGTATTCATCATCTTGCGGAACGCCGCCGACCCGACCAGGCCCTTGGTGTACCAGGAGATGTGTTTTCTCGCGACCTTGACCCCCGTCTCGATGCCGTAAAAGGCATACAGGTCGTCGAGATGCGCCATCAGGATGGCGTGGATTTCTGTGACTTCGGCCGGCGGCAGGTGCTCGCCGGTTTTCAGGTAATGCTCGATTTCACGGAACAGCCAAGGCCGGCCCTGAGCGGCGCGGCCGATCATGATGCCGTCGGCGCCAGTGGCGTCGAGCACGTGCTTGGCTTTCTCCGGCGTCGCGATGTCGCCGTTGGCGATCACCGGAATTTTCACCAGGGTCTTGACCAGGGCGATGGTGTCGTACTCGGCCTCGCCGGTGTACTGCTGGCAGCGCGTCCGGCCGTGGATGGCGACCGCCCGCACGCCGGCGCTTTCCGCGATGCGGGCGATGGTCGGCGCGTTCCTGTTGGTCAGATTCCAGCCGGTACGGAATTTCAGTGTCACCGGCGTGTCCGGCACGGCGCCGACGACGGCGTCGAGAATGCGACCGACCAGTGCTTCGTCCTGCATCAGTGCCGAGCCGGCCATCACGTTGCAGACTTTCTTGGCCGGGCAACCCATGTTGATATCGATGATCTGGGCGCCGTGATCGACGTTGTGGCGGGCGGCCTCGGCCATCATCCGCGGGTCGGCACCGGCGATCTGCACCGCGATTGGCGCCACTTCGCCGGTGTGGTTAGCCCGGCGCAACGTCTTGGCGCTGCCGTAGAGCAGCGAGTTTGAAGTGACCATCTCGGATACCGCCAAGCCGGCCCCCATCTTCTTGCACAACTGGCGGAATGGGCGATCGGTAACCCCGGCCATGGGCGCGACGAACAGGTTGCTGCGAAGCTGAAAGCCGACGAATTCCATGGGTGAACGGGAGCACGGGCAAAGCAGGAGAGGCCGCGTAGTCTACCCGAGTCGGCGCCTAAAAAATAGTCAAATTATGAAGCTTAAGGTTAACAGCAAGGCAAAGACGAGTTGCAGACCGGCCGTTGCGGCAAGGATGCCGTTAAAGGCCGGACCCGGCGTTTCGCGGCGGAAACGGCCGATCAGGCGCAGCGCCAGCGGCAGCGATAGCAAGGGCAGCAGCGCTGGCCAGCCGAGGCCGGCAAGCAGCGGCAGCAAGGCGTAGGGGGCGAGTATTTCCACCGTGTACAACCAGCGCGTGGCCGGCCGGCCGAGGCGGACGGCCAGCGTGTTCTTGCCATTGGCGGTGTCGCCGTCACGGTCGCGGTAATTGTTGACGGTAATTACCGCTGCCGCGTGTAGGCCGACCAGCGCCGCGGCGGTCAGGGCCGTTGTGCTCAGGCCCAGGGTTTGCAGGTAGTAACTGCCGCCGACGGCGATCAGGCCGAAGAAGATGAAGACGAAGAACTCGCCGAGCGGCCCGTAGGCGATCGGCCGCTGGCCGCCGGTATAGGCCCAGCCGGCGGCCAGCGAGCCGAGGCCGATGAAGACGATGGGCCAGCCGCCGTGGCCGACCAGATAAATACCGCACAAAAAAGCCAGAGCGAAAGCCAGCCAGGCTCCAGCCTGCACCGCCTGCGGACTGAGCCAGCCCTCGGCGCTGGCGCGGCGCGGGCCAAGCCGCTGCGGCGTATCGGTGCCGCGCAGGAAATCGCCGGCATCGTTGAACAAATTGGTGCCGATCTGGATCAGCGCCGCGCCGAGCGCCGCCGCCAGCAGCGGCAGCCAGAGCAGGCTATCCTGCTCATGCCAGGCGACGGCGCTGCCGACCACCACCGGCGACAGGGAGACGCTCAGGGTTTTCGGGCGGCAGGCGAGGAACCAGGCAGTGCTTTGTTTCATGCGGGCGGTGTGGCGAGCGAACGTGGGCGATGGTTGCGCCACAACGGCGGTATTGTCCTTGGCACGCATCAAGGCCAGGCGCGCGCGCCCCAGATCATGCGCTTGGCGACGAAATGGCGGGCCGGCGGGCACAGGTCGAGAGCCAGCAGGCCGAGGCCGCGGGCCAGCTTGAGCGGGGCGAAATCGTTGGAAAAGGTCTTGACGACGCCATCGGTAAACATGGCCCCGGCGCGGCGATCGAGCTGGCGACCGGCGGCGTAGCGGCGCAGGCTGGCTGGATCGAGGCCATTGGTCAATAGCGTTTCGGCCAGTTGCCATGCGTCGCGCAAGCCGAGGTTGAAACCCTGGCCGGAAACCGGGTGCAGGGTTTGGGCGGTGTTGCCGATCCAGACTTCGCGCTCGCGGACCAGCGTGTCACGCAGGCGCAGCGCCAGCGGAAAGCGGTGGCGCGGGCCGGGTCGGGAAAAACTCAGGCGGCGGCCAAACTGGCGCTGCAAGGCGGCGGCGAAGGCGTCGTCGTCGAGGGCCATCACGGCATCGGCCTTGGCCGGCGGCAGCGTGAACACCACCGAATATTCGTCGCCGAGCGGCAGCAGCGCCAGCGGGCCGTCGGGCGTGAAACGTTCCCAGGCGCGCTGGTCGTGGCCTGGCGTTGGCGTCACCTCGCAAATCACCGCGTGTTGGTTGTAGTCGCGGACGGTGACGCCCGCCTCGTCGGCTGGCGTGCCTTCGGCGTGGATCAGCAACTGGCAGCGAATCGTGCGGGTCTGGCCGGCGTGGCGCATCGAGACGGTCACGCCGTCGCCGTCGCCTTCCGGGGCGATGGCGAGAATTTCCGCTGCGCTGAGCAGGGCGTCGGCTTGCAGATTGGCGGCCAGCGCGGCGGCCAGGTCGCGGTAGCGGAGCACATAGCCGAGCGCCGGTAGATCGAGGTCGGTGCGGTCGATCAGGGTGCGGCCAAAGCCATCTTTTTGCGAAATGTGAATGGTCGCTATCGGCGTCGCGGCGCGAGTCGGCCAACTGTCAATCTGCTCCAGCAACTGCCGCGCGCCGTGCGCCAGCGCCAGTGCGCGCGGGTCGTCTTGCAGCGCCTGCGCCGGCCGCCGGTCGAGCAGCAACGAAGATTGGCCGCCCGCCGCCAGCGCTAGATGAAGCGTCATGCCGACCGGGCCGGCGCCGACGATCAGGATGTCGACGTTATCCGCCGTTTCAGTCATGGCGCATGACCTCCTCGATCTCCGCCACCGTCCTTGGCGCCGTGGTGTAAACGGCACAGCCGTCGGCGGTAACGCGCACGTCATCCTCGATGCGGATGCCGATGCCGGCCAGCGCCGCCGGTATGTCGGCGGCCGGGGGGATGTACAGACCGGGTTCGACGGTCAGCGTCATGCCCGCTTGCAGCGCCGTCCATTGCTCGCCAACCTTGTAATCGCCGGCGTCGTGCACGTCCAGACCGAGCCAGTGGCTGGTGCGGTGCATGTAAAAGCGGCGAAAATCGCCCTTTTCGATCAGGTTGTCGACATCGCCCTGGAGCAGCTTCAGGTCGACCAGCCCTTGTGTCAGCACGCGCACGGCGGCGTCGTGCGCCGCCATGAAATGACGGCCGGGGGCGATGGCGGCAAAAGCCGCTTGCTGCGCCGCCAGCACGATTTCGTAAACCGCTTTCTGCGCCGCGTTGAAGCGGCCATTGACCGGAAACGTGCGGGTGATGTCGGCAGCGTAACCCTCGACTTCGCAACCGGCGTCGATCAGCACCAGGCTATTGTCATGGAGCGTCTGGTCATTGGCGACGTAATGCAGCACGCAGGCATTGGCCCCGCCGGCGACGATGGGTGTGTAAGCATGACCGGCCGCGCCTTGGCGGCGGAATTCGTAAGTCAGTTCGGCCTCCAGTTCGTATTCCGCCATGCCAGGACGGCAGGCGCGCATGGCGCGGATGTGGCCGGCGCTGGCAATGTCGGCGGCGCGCTGCTGAATCACCGCCTCGGCCTCGTCCTTGATCAGGCGCATGGCGTCCAGCGCGGCACGCAGATCGTGAATGGCGGTGGGCGCTCGCTTACCGGCTCTGGCCTGCGCCCGCACGGCATTGAGTGCGGCGGCGATGCGCGCATCCCAGGCGGCGTCATGGCCGATGGCATGCCACAGTGCTTCGCGGTCGGCCAGCAATTCGGGCAGCTTCTTGTCGAATTGCTCGATGGGATAGGCGGCGTCGAAGCCGAAAGCGCTTTTCGCCGCCTTGGGGCCGTAACGATAGCCATCCCAAACCTCGCGTTCCGCATGTTTTTCACGGCAGAACAGAATGGATTTGGGCCTCTTGCCGCCAACCAGCACCAGCACCGCCTCCGGCTCGGGAAAGCCGGTGAGATACCAGAAGTAGCTGTCGAAACGATAGGGATAGTGGGCATCGCGATTGCGGATGACCTCGGGCGCGGTCGGAATGACGGCAACGCCATCGCCGATGGCTTGCAGCAGGCTTTTGCGGCGGGCGAGGAAGGGGGCGTGGCTCATGCGGTTCTCAATTCCTGATCCAGTTCGGCCAGACGTTGCGGCGTTCCCACGTCGACCCAGTGGCCGGCGAAGCGCTCCCCGCTCAGGGTACCGGCGGTGATGGCGGCGTCGAGTAGGGGGCGTAGTTTCAGCGGCTGGCCGGGCGGGATGGCGTGGAAGAAGGCGGGCGAGAAAACGCCTATGCCGGCATAAGTGAGCGTTTGCTCGCTTTGGGCGTAAACGACGCGGTCGCCGTCGAGACTGAAGTCGCCGCCGGCGTGGTGGGTGGGGTTGTCGACCAGGACGAGGTGGGCGCGGCCGGGTTCTAGCGGGAAGTCAAAAAAATGGCCGAAATCGACCGTGCAATACACGTCGCCATTGACCACAAGGAAGGGTGCGTCGCCGAGCAGCGGCAGGGCTTGGGCGATGCCGCCGGCGGTTTCGAGCGCGCCGGGCGGTTCGGGCGAGTAGCGGATGGTGAGTCCCCACTTTTCACCGTCGCCCAGCGCTTGTTCGATTTGTTCGCCGAGGTGGGCGTGGTTGATGACGACGTCGCGGAAACCCGCCGCCGCCAGCCGTTCCAGATGCCAGACGATGAGCGGTTTGCCGCCGGCCGGCAGCAGCGGCTTGGGTGTGCGGTCGGTCAGGGGCCGCATGCGTTCGCCGCGGCCGGCGGCGAGGATCATCGCCTTCATTTATTTGTGGCGGTAGCCGATTTGCTCGGTTTTCCCGTCGAGCTTGTCGAGAAGGTTCAGCAGTGGCTTCAGTTGCACGTAGCGGCTGGCGGTTTTTTTGGCGTAGGCCATGAAGCGCGGCAGGTCGGCGACGTATTTGTCCTTGCCGTCGCGGTATTTGAGGCGGCAGAAGATGCCGAGCACCTTGAGGTGGCGTTGCAGGCCCATCAGTTCGTATTCGCGCCAGAAGGCGCCGAAATCCTCGCGCACCGGCAGGCCGGCGGCACGGGCTTTTTCCCAGTAGCGGACGACCCAGTCGATTTCCTGTTCTTCTTCCCAGGAGATGAAGGCGTCGCGGAACAGCGAGACGAGGTCGTAAGTAATCGGGCCGTAAACGGCGTCTTGGAAATCGATGATGCCCGGCGTCAGGCGCTCGGCGCTTTCGACGACCATCAGGTTGCGCGGCATGAAGTCGCGGTGCACGAACACTTTTGGCTGGCCGAGCGCGGCGTTGATCAGGAACTTGAAGGTACGGTCGAGTTTCAGCTTTTCATCGTTGTCGAGTTGCAGGCCCAGGTGGCGGTCGATGAACCATTCCGGGAACAGGTCGAGTTCGCGGCGCAGCAGGGTGGCGTCGTAGGGCGGCAGGGTGGCGGCGGTGGATGACAATTGCCATTGGATCAGGGCGTCGAGCACTGGCCGGATCAGCGCGTCGGCCAGCGACGGGTCGGCGTTCAGGGCGTCGAGGTAGCCGATGCGGCCGAGGTCGGTGAGGAGCAGAAAGCCGTTTCCCAGATCCTGATCGAGCACGCGCGGGGCGGCGAGGCCGGCTTTGGCGAGCAGGCCGGCGACTTGGATGAAAGGGCGGCAGTCTTCTTTATCGGGCGGTGCGTCCATCAGGATGCGCGTCGCGCCATCCGGCGAAGTGAGACGAAAGTAGCGGCGGAAGCTGGCGTCGGCCGAGGCCGGCGCGATGTTGATGGTCTGGCCGGGAAAGCGGCTGGCAACACAGTCGCTGACAAGTTGATCGCGCGAAACTTGAGGAAACATCGGGCGGGGAGGGTTCGTTGTAAAATGCGCGGATTTTAACACTCGGGCGCCTGTCGTTCCGGCCCCGCCGCTGAAGCCTCGATGCCCGGTTTTTCCCAACGTCCGCTTGCTGTCTGCATCTGCTGCCTGTTCGCCGGCCTGCCGGCGGCCCATGCCGCCGCTGCGGATGACGATGCGCCGCTGCGCTTGCGCCAGGAACGCCGCTTCAACGTCATGGCCGGCAAGGGCGCGCAGCCTGCCGCAATCGGCACCGGCCTGGCGAAGCCGGCTGGCGAGGATGACCGGCATCCGCTATTCCTGATCGCCGACCACATGGACGGTCAGGACGGTCAAAATGGCCAGGTGGCCGTGGCCGAGGGCAATGTCGAATTGCGCCGGGCCGGACTGCTGCTGTTTGCTGATCGCGTGGTCTACAAGGTGCTCGACGACGAGGTGGAGGCCAGCGGTAATGTCCGCCTGATGGAGGATGGCGCGGTCGTGAATACGCCCTGGCTGCGCCTGCGTCTGGCCGATACGATCGGCCATACCGAACAGGTTGATTACAACTTCGTCCGCCAGGTCAAGAGCGAGTTCTATCGCGGCAAAGACACTGTCGTCGCGGTCGCCGCCAATAATTACTCGTCGTCCGGCGCCCCGATGATGCTGAATGTGCCGAACACTTACGGTTTGCCGACCGTGGCGCCGGAGCGTCGTCCGTCGGAGGCGAGCGGCCGCGCCGAGCGGCTCGATTTCGCGGGCAAGAATCAATTCCGCTTTACCCGCGCGACCTATTCAACTTGCAAGCCGGGACAGGACGATTGGCGCTTGCAGGCCGAAACGATGCATCTCGACTATGATCGGGAAGTCGGCACCGTGCGCAACGCCACCCTGCGGTTCCAGGAAATGCCAATTTTCTACCTGCCGACAGGTTCTTTCTCGCTGAATGGGCAGCGCCAGTCGGGCTTCCTGCATCCCACGCTGGTGGCCTCGTCGAAAAATGGCCTGGATGTGAGCATTCCGTACTACTGGAATATCGCGCCTAATTACGATGCGACGATACAGCCGCGCTACATGGCCAAGCGCGGCCTGCAACTGGGCGTCGAGGGGCGCTATTTCGACTACAACTATTCCGGCGTGACGCAAGCCGAATATATGGCCAGGGACCAGCAGCGCGATGAACGGCGCTACGCCTACCATGTGCAGCACCAGCACAATCTGGGGCGTGGCGTCAGCGCGATGGTGGACTGGCAGGGGGTATCCGACGATCTGTACTGGGAGGACATGTCGTCGCGGCTGTTGAGAACCGCGCAAACCCAGTTGTTGCGTCAGGCGCTCGTGAGTTATGCCCCGACCTCCTGGTTGAGCACCTCGGTCGAGGTCTTGCGCTACCAGACCCTGCAACCCGACCCGAAAACGCCGATCAGCCGTCCCTATTTCCTGGAACCGCGTATCAACTTCAATATCTACAAGCCGAACCTCTTCAACACCGATACGATGATGACCGGCCAGTATTCGCGTTTCACCCATACCGATACGGTCAATTATCCGAACGGCGAGCGGCTGGTGATGTATCCGCAGGTTTCCCTGCCGATCATCCATCCAGCCTTCCAGATCACGCCCAAGTTCGGCCTGCACATGACTCGCTACCAGATGGACCAGGCTTTGGCCGACGGCCGCACCAGCGTGACCCGGAGCGTGCCGACCTTCACGCTGGATTCCACGGTGGTGTTCGAGCGCGAGACCCGTTGGCTGGACAACAACTATATCCAGACCCTGGAGCCGCGCCTGTACTACGTCAATATTCCCTACCGCGATCAGGGCAAGCTGCCGCTGTTCGACACCGCCCTGGCCGATTTCGACTTCGCCCAGATATTCTCGGAGAACCGCTACAGCGGCTTCGACCGGGTCAACGACGCCAACCAGTTGACGGCCGCCCTGACCTCCCGCCTGCTCGATCCGGCGACCGGGACCGAGCGTTTCAAGGCGATGATCGGCCAGCGTTATTATTTCAAGTCGCAGCGCGTCTTGATTCCCGGCGAAACGATGCGGCAGAAGGATTTTTCCAACCTGATCGCGGCGGTCAGCGGCGTCGTGCTGCCGAAAACCTATGTCGATGCCGCCTGGGAATACAACTACAATGCCGACGCCAACGAGCGTTTCTCGCTCGGCGCACGTTATCACCCCGATTTCGGCAAGGTGCTGAGCGCCAGTTATCGCTTCGTGCGCGATCCGATGAACGATCAGAGGCCGCTGGTCGAACAGGTCGACATCGGCGGTCAGTGGCCCATCACCTCGCGCTGGTATGCGGTCGGACGTTATAACTACTCCTTGCGCGATTCGCAGTTGCTGGAAGCCATCGGCGGTGTCGAGTACAACGCCGGCTGCTGGTCGTTGCGCGTCGTCGGCCAGCGTCTGGCGGCCTTGTCCGGCGCGCCCAATACCTCGCTGTTCATACAGCTTGAACTCAACGATTTCGCCAGCATCGGCTCCAATCCGCTCAGCCTGTTGCGTCGTAGCATTGCCGGTTACGGCAAGACCAACGAGCTGCCCACTGGCGGCAGCCAGGATCCCTTCCAGTGACCATCATGACCCACCTCATTCATCGTCTGCTCGCCCTGCTCGGTTTTCTCGGTCTGTTCACCGCCGCGTCGGCGCAGGCCGCCGCCGTTGAGCCGACCGAGGTCGACTACATCGTCGCCGTCGTCGATGCCGAGGTGATCACCCGCCACGAACTGGACAGCCGGCTGGAATCAGCCTTGAGCCAGTTGCGCCGCCAGGGCACGCCGTTGCCGCCGCAGGCCCAGTTGGAGCGCCAGATGCTCGAGCGCCTGATCATGGAGCGGGTGCAGTTGCAATACGCCAACGCAACAGGACTCAAACCCGATGACATGCAACTGGAACAGACCATCGGCCGCATCGCCGCCAACAACAACATGACCCTGGCCCAGTTCCGCCAGACGCTGGAGGCCGACGGCATCGAGTTCGCCAAATTCCGCGAGGAAATCCGCAACGAGATGATCATGGTGCGCCTGCGCGAGCGCGAGGTGGACAGTAAGCTGATCATTTCCGATGGAGAGATCGACAACTACCTGGCCAACCAGGCGGCCAGCGGCAGCAACGAGGAGTACCAGTTGGCGCACATCCTGTTGCGCGCGCCCGAGTCGGCCAGTCCGGAACAGTTGCAGAAGCTGCGCCAGCGCGGCGAGGAGGCCTTGCAACGGGCGCTGCTCGGCGAGCATTTCGCCGAGTTGAGCGCGGCCTTTTCCGATGCGCCCGATGCCCTGCAAGGCG
This sequence comes from Azonexus sp., assembly GCA_031260295.1. Classification (GTDB taxonomy): domain Bacteria; phylum Pseudomonadota; class Gammaproteobacteria; order Burkholderiales; family Rhodocyclaceae; genus Azonexus. The sequence continues at coordinate 22,772 of JAIRKE010000035.1, read as the reverse complement.
GCGCCCTCGGCTGGCGTTCCCGCGACCGCCTGCCGACCCTTTATGCCGAGGCCGTCGCCAGCCTCCAGCCGGGGCAGGTCAGCGGGCTGTTACGCTCGTCGGCCGGTTTCCACATCGTCAAGCTGCTCGACAAGCGCGGCGGCGATGCCCCGGCCTCGGTGCAACAGACGCATGTCCGGCATATTCTGCTGCGGGTCAACGAAGTGCAGTCGGAAGCCGACGCCCGGCACAAGCTGGAAATCGTCCGCGAGCGCATCATCAACGGCGTCGATTTCGCCGAGCAGGCGCGGCTGTATTCGCAGGATGGCTCGGCGGCCAAGGGCGGTGACCTCGGTTGGCTGAATCCGGGCGACACGGTGCCGGAATTCGAGCGGGCGATGGATGCCTTGCAGCCGGGCGAACTGAGTCCGGTCATCCAGTCGCCGTTCGGCCTGCACCTGATCCAGATACAGGAGCGCCGCGAGCGCGACGTCTCGGTTGAGCGCCAGCGCATGCTTGCCCGTCAGGCGCTGCGTGAGCGCAAGCTCGATGATGCCTACCAGGACTGGCTGCGCCAGTTGCGCGACCAAGCCTATGTCGAGAATCGCCTCGAAGAGCAATGATTCTGCCGCTGATTGCCGTCACCAGCGGCGAGCCGGCCGGCATCGGCCCCGAACTCTGCCTGCGCCTCAATGAGCTAGCCGTCGACGCGCAGCCGGTGTTGCTGGCCGACCGCACCCTGTTGCAGCAACGGGCGAGCGCGCTCGGTCTCGCCGTCACGCTGCGCGACTACCAGCCGGGTCAGGCGGTCCAATCCGGCGTTCTCGATGTCCTGCATGTGCCGCTGCTCCGCCCGGCAGAAGCCGGCCGGCTCGATCCTGCCAACAGCCCCTATGTGCTGGCGCTGCTCGACCGGGCGCTGGCCGGCTGCCGCAGCGGCGAGTTCGCGGCGATGGTCACGGCCCCGGTGCACAAGGGCGTTATCAACGAAGCCGGCGTCGCCTTCACCGGGCATACCGAATATCTGGCCGAAGAAACCGCGACGCCGCGCGTGGTCATGATGCTGGCCGGCGATACCGAGCGCGGGCCGCTGCGCGTCGCGCTGGTGAGCACCCATCTGCCGTTGAAAGACGTGCCGGCAGCCATCACGCCAGCGGCGCTGGAAGAAACGCTGCGCATCCTCCATGCCGACCTGCGCGAAAAATACGGCTTGGCGCAACCGCGCATCCTGGTCGCCGGTCTCAATCCACACGCCGGCGAAGGCGGCTATCTCGGCCGCGAAGAAATCGACATCATCGCGCCGCTGCTCGAACGCCTGCGCGGCGAGGGCATGCAACTCTCCGGCCCGCACCCCGCCGACACCATGTTCACGCCGCCGGTGCTGGCCGGCGGCGACGCGGTGCTGGCGATGTACCACGACCAAGGGCTGACGGCGCTCAAATACGCCACCTTCGGCCACGGCATCAACGTTACCCTGGGGCTGCCGATCATCCGCACCTCGGTCGACCACGGTACCGCGCTGGAACTCGCCGGCAGCGGCCGCGCCGACCCCGGCAGTCTGTTCGCGGCTGTGGCCGAAGCCACCCGCATGGCGGCCCAGCGTAGCGACTGAGCGGCATTAGCCGGAGAAAATACATGGCCGCCCCATACAACCACAAACAATGCCAATCACTATTTGGTTATTCCTTTGATGTTCATATTCGTTCTGGTGCTACTTGCCAACTGTGCGGGTGTGGCGGAGAGAGCCTAACATTTGATCTTTGGCGTCAAATGACCGTAGAGCACATCATTGGAAAAAGCCAAGGTGGTTACCTAAAAGAAATCCGTTTAGCTGTCGCGGAGTGCTTCCCTAATCTCAGTGCCTCCGCGCGTGAATCCCTATCCAAAGAAATTGACGCGATAAATACAGTAACTGCATGCAGCTTCTGCAACTCAACAACCAGCAGAGATTCCAGCAGCACAAGCATGAGCGATTTGATTCGTAATTCAACCGGCGACCCAAACCAAGTGCTCAAAAAAATATCTTCCGCATTGAAACCTATTCTTGATCGAAAGCGTTCCGATGTGGCATGGAAATTAGAGTCTGTGCGTAAGGCGTATGAGGAAAATTTCTTGTCTGCGTTGAATCCCAGCGAACATGCTGCTGGCTAACATTGCATTCAACTCAGATGCTTTCGCCACCGGTTAATAGACTTCCCTGAGATAGCAACCCAATTGATGAAACATATTCCCCGCCGCCGTTTTGGCCAGAATTTCCTGATCGACCACGGCATCATCAGCGCCATCGTCGGCGCTATCGATCCGCAACGTGGCGATGCCGTGGTCGAGATTGGCCCCGGCCTGGGGGCGCTGACCACGCCGCTGCTGGCCCGGCTCGATCATTTGCACGTCGTCGAAATCGACCGCGACCTGATCGCCCGCCTGAAAAAACAGTACCCTGCCGAGCGCCTCTCCATCCATGAAGGCGACGCGCTGGCCTGCGACTTCGCCGCCATCGGCCGTGACCTGCGCCTAGTCGGCAACCTGCCCTACAACATCTCGACGCCGCTGCTGTTCCATCTCGCCGACTACGGCGACAAGGTCCGCGACATGCACTTCATGCTGCAGAAGGAAGTCGTCGAACGCATGGTGGCTGCACCCGGCGATGGCGACTTCGGCCGCCTGTCGGTGATGCTGCAATACCGTTTCCATCTCGAATGGCTGCTCGACGTGCCGCCGGAGAGCTTCGATCCGCCGCCCAAGGTGCAGTCGGCGGTGGTCCGCCTGATTCCCAGGGCCGCCGCCGAACTAACGGCGAAAAACCCGGAACGTTTCGCGCGCGTTGTCCAAACGGCCTTCGCCCAACGCCGCAAAATGCTGCGCAATACGCTCAGGGGCGTGCTTGACGAAGCCGGCTTCGCCGCCCTCGGCATCAACCCGACCCTGCGCCCGGAGGATTTGGCGGTTGAGGATTATGTGCGCATCGCCAACAGCTTTGGCAACTGACCGTTACGCTCAGATCAACCGGGACAGCCGGGCGGAGGCCGTCTGAATATGCTTGTCCAGATTTTCGATACAGGGGCGAAAGCGCTGGCTGAATCCGGGTTCATTCGTCAGCCGGGCGAGATAGGTGCGTGCCAGCGTTTCGGCGCGACGCCAGGTGGCGGCGGCAATGTCGGCCAGAATGTTGATTTCCGGCAGGGTGTCGGGCAATCCGCCGCCGCTGCGTGGGGCGAAGGCCATGGGACTCATGTCATAGGCGGGAGCAAGGTCATAGGGGCGGCCTTGCTCGGACATGAAGGATAGATTGCCGCTGTGCATGTCGGTATTGCCGATCAGGCTGCCAAAAGCCCACAGCAAATCCGCTGTGGCGGCGGCTTCCGGGCTAATCACGTGATCCGCTGCCAGCCGATGGACGGTGACGGGCCAGGCCGCCGCTCCCGCGCCGACAAATTCCGCATCCAGCGCCGCCAATGAAATCAACATGTGCCGGCCAAGAGCGCCGACCCGGTCGAAGCGTTCGACCTCAAGAAAGCGTTGGCCATCCGCATCGTGGATTTGCGGCGGTATTTGCGTTTTGGCGGCGGAAATGTCCGCCTCGCGCAAGGTCGTCAGCGCCAGGTGTTCGGCCAGCAGCAGGTCGCGCCAGCGTTCCGTCACTGGCCCCGGTTCTCGTTCGCTGAACTTGACGATCTGGTGTCTTGGGCCGCTGGGGGTGATGGCATAAGTCGTGAACTTGGGTTGCTTGCCGCCCGCCGAAGATCCCGGAATTTCTCCGTGAGCCACCGCCAAGGCCAGGGCCGCATAGGCCGCCGGCTTTTGTTCTTCGCTCAATGGTTCTGGCGCTGGCATGGCGAGAAAGCTCTCTCTGGCGGCGTCGCCCAGCAGCAGATTGCCGGTGACATCGTGTCCGTGCGCCAGCAAGGCGCGTAACACATGTGTGTCGGTCCACGCCGTGATGCTTCCCGGCAGCCCCAGCGCCGGGCCATGCCGGGCGGCGTAAACACGGCCCAGATAGCCCTGCGGGCGCATGTCGAACAGCCACCACGGCAGGCCATCGCTGTGCCGCGCGCGCCCGCCATTTTCCTGGCGCAGCACAAACCCCTCGGGGCGAACCGGCACAAGGTGGCCGAGGCGCTCGATTTTCGCGTCCGCGCTGACGCGGTAAACAGCTATATCCGGCAGTCCTCTCGATGCGTCACAAAGGGCGTATTGAATGGATGGGCCAGCCCCGAGACGCACGATTTCATCACTCAGCGCGCTGAGTGCACGCCACAGCGTAGGCTGACTAAGCGCCGTTTTATCAATGAGTTGCCGGGTTGTTAGCGGGCCACCCGCGAGATGCTGGCGAATACGATCTGAGTGACGCGACATATTTATGAATAGATCGGTGAATTGATTTCTGAATGAAAATAACGCCTCGCTGCCCTTGGGTCAAGGCTGCTGCTTCTTCTCTATAAAATACGGCTCGAAGCAATAAAAAAGGCGACCGGGTTGCCCCGGTCGCCTTCAGCGATCAAATGCCAAAACCTGGTTCTGCTTCAGTCCTTCTTCTTCAGCGGGCAGGTGCTCAGGCCGAGGATCGGGTAGAGCGGGCACCAGCCCATCAGGCCGGTGGCCAGCGGGATGACGCCGATCCAGGCCCAGATCGGGCCGCCCAACAGCGCCCAGGCGATCAGGGCGATGCCCACGAGGATGCGCAGGATTTTGTCGATGCCGCCAACGTTGCTTTTCATGTCGTTTTCTCCATCAAGGTAGGAAATGTCGTAGAGCGTACTGTAGCGGGTGCGCCGGGGTAGCGTCTGTAACCTGGGTCACACAGCGGCGATGCCTTGCAGGCCGGGGCGATCGAGGATGGCGATTTGTTCCCGGCCGAGGCCGACCAGCCCCTGGGCGGCAAAACCCTTGAGCAGGCGGCTGACGATTTCGCGCACGCTGCCGAGTTCGTCGGCCAATTGCTGGTGGGTGATGGTCAGCACATCATCCTGGCGGGCCAGCAACAGGCGGGCCAGGCGCTGGTCGAGGCGGGCGAAGGCGACTTCTTCGACCAGTTGCATCAATTCGGCGAGGCGCTCGGCGAACAGGTGGAAAACGAAATCGCGGAAGGGGGCGTGGCCGAGCATCAGTTCGGCGAAAACGGGTGCCGGCAGGAGCAGCAGGATCAGCGGCGTTTCGGCGATGCCGCGGGCGTTGTAATCGCTACGCCCAAGCAGGCAGCTCGACGAGATGATGCAGGAGCCGCCCGGCTCGACCCGGTAGAGCATCAGCTCCCGCCCATTGGGAGCGATCTTGCAGACCTTGATGCGGCCGCCGAGCAACAGCGGAAAGCCGCGACAGGACTGGCGCTCGGAAAAGACCGGAGCGCCGGCCGGTAGTTCCATCACGGCGCCGGGTTGCAACAGCGCGGCCAGTCGCACCGGCGCCAGGCTGGCCAGCGCCGGGTAGAGGGCGAGCAGGCGGGAGGCGTCGATGGCGGCGGCGCTCATGTTCAATCCAGGGTAGCCCACACCGGGGCATGGTCGGATGGGCGCTCGCGCTTGCGCGGCGCGCGGTCGATGCCGGCGGCCGTGCAGCGCGCGGCGAGTGGCGCCGAGAGCAGAATGTGGTCGATGCGCAGGCCGAGATTTTTCTGGAAACCGAGCATCCGGTAGTCCCACCAGGAGAAGGCTTTCTCCGGCTGCGTGAACAGCCGGAAGCTGTCCTGCAGACCGAGGTCGAGCAGGCGGCGGAAGGCCGCGCGCTCGGCCTCCGAGCACAGGATGGCACCGGCCCAGGCCTTGGGGTCATGAACGTCGCGGTCGTCGGGGGCGATGTTGTAATCCCCGCCCAGCGCCAACTGCGGGTGGGCGGCCAGTTCGCCACTCAGCCAGTCGGCCAGGGCGGCCAGCCAGCGCAGCTTGTAATCGTATTTGTCGCTGCCGATGGCCTGGCCGTTCGGCATGTAGGCGCAGACGATGCGCACGCCGTCGACGGTGCCGGCGATCAGGCGCTTCTGCTCGTCAGGAAACAGCGGGTTGCCACAGACAACGTCGGTAATCGGCTGACGGGCCAGCAGAGCGACGCCGTTGTAGGTCTTCTGCCCGGAGAAGGCGGCATGGTAGCCGGCGGCCTCGATCTCGGCACGGGGAAAGTTGTGGTCTTCGAGCTTCAGTTCCTGCAGGCACAGTGCATCCGGCTGTTGCTCGGCGAGCCAGTCGAGCAGGTGCGGTAGACGGACTTTCAGCGAATTGACGTTCCAGGAGGCGATCTTCATCGGAGCGGGCGGGGCATGAGCAACGAGCATCCGCATTTTATGACCAAACGCCGGAGTCCGCTCGCGCAGGCCGGATTTCTGCGGTTTTTCCCGCGTATCGCGAGTGCCGGCCATTACTGGATTCTACGACCCCCTGCCATTTTGGCAGGCCCGGTTTGACGTGCTGTCGCCGGCAAATGCCGACGACGGTGTTTTGCCCTGCCATTTTGACAGGTTCAGCCTTGTTCTCGCCTTCGTGCGCCAATATGGAAATCCATAAAAATCAACTTGTTGTATGGACTCTGACGGCCTGGTATCGCACTTGCTAAAGATTGTTCGCGGTCGGGGCTCGACAAGACGTTCCGTGCCGTACCGATGAAAAGGAGAACGGTATTGCCGATGGAAAAACAACAGATAGCGTGCCTCTACGGGCCTGGCGGCGCCGCTTCACGGCAGCGTTTCGGGCTATTACTGGGAATGTGCCTGTTGGCCGTAGGTGGTGCCGCGCTGGCGGTGGAGGCGGTGTCCGCACCGGTCTTCGTTGCCGGAACGGCGCCCGATCGGCGGCGGGCGGATGTGCCGATGATCAAAGTTGCGCCTCCGCTCGACGAACAGCGTGCGCTGCACGGCGTGGACCAGCCTTATCCCGCGTTGCTTCTCAGCATGCTCAGGGATCAGGGGGCTTGGTATACCCCCTTTACGCAGCCAGGCATGACAGATCCCTACGACATCCGTAGCCACCATCGGCAATGAAGAATCGCCGAAGCACGCGGCGAACGGGGCGTTTATTCGTTCCAGGGGCAGGCAAGAAGCTCCGCGCGTGCCCAGGCACCCTTGCATCGCGCTGGTGCCGCGGCGAATGTCGCCGTTGCACGGCTGGTGCCAACCTAACCTGATGAAGGAAGCTAAAAGATGAAAGCAAGCAAATCTGTGATCATGGGTCTGATGGTGTTGTCGATGGCCGGCGCCGCCATGGCCGAGCAGAAGGGCATGTCCGGGATGAGCGGCCAGGAAGGCATGGCCGGTCAAAAGGGCATGTCCGGTATGAGCGGCCAGGAAGGTATGGCCGGTCAAAAGGGTATGTCCGGGATGTCCGGCCAGGAAGGCATGGCCGGCCAAAAGGGTATGTCGGGTATGTCTGGCCAGGAAGGCATGGCTGGTCAAAAGGGTATGTCCGGTATGAGCGGCCAGGAAGGCATGGCTGGTCAGAAGGGTATGTCTGGGATGTCGGGCCAGAAGGGCATGGCCGGTCAAAAGGGCATGTCCGGGATGAGTGGCCAGAAGGGTATGGCCGGTCAAAAGGGTATGTCTGGTATGAGTGGCCAGGAAGGCATGGCTGGTCAAAAGGGTATGTCCGGTATGAGCGGCCAGGAAGGCATGGCCGGCCAAAAGGGTATGTCGGGTATGTCTGGCCAGGAAGGTATGGCTGGTCAGAAGGGCATGTCTGGCATGAGCGGCGACCACAAGTAAGCCGCGTCCGCGCAAAAGGGGGCTTGGTCCCCCTTTTCCCAATTTTCGAGAAATGGAATTGCCATGCCGCTTCACAAAAAGGTGATTTTGCTGCTCGGCATCGTCTGTACCGTCGCCGTCGCTGTTTTCCTGAGTCTGGGGAGAATGGGGCAGGAGAGCGTGCAACCGCTGGCGTCGGCGCATGCTGGGGTCAAGGATTACCAGCGTGCCCGCTGGGACCCGCTGCATTTCAAGCCGGCGATCGATAATGCCCGCGACGAGCAATGCCTGGCCTGCCACCAGGAGATTCTTGAGAACTCCGTGCGCCAGGAGTCGAAGGCCGGCGTCAAGGCGGCGAATTCGCTGGCCTGGTACCAGACGCTCGACACCTACGAGGGTGAGCAGGGCACTTTCCACTGGCGGCATCTGAAATCGACTTATTCCACGCAGGTGATGCAGATGCAATGTATTACCTGCCACCAGGGCAGCGATCCGCGTGACCGGGCGGTGAATCCACCGGACGTGAATAATACCGCGCATGTGCTGCGCAAGAACATCAATCCCGATACTTGCCTGATGTGTCACGGCAAGCACCCCAATGAGATCATGGGGATGGATCAGTCTTGGCCCGAAATCCGGGACGCGATGCAGAACGACTGCCTGATCTGTCATTCGACCATTCGCACGAATCGCCACCAGGTCAATTTCCTGAAGCCCGAGGCCATCGAGAAACTGGCCGCGGAAAAAGGCGGTGACGTTTGCTACGGCTGTCACGGCGGCCGGCAATGGTATCGCATCAGTTTTCCTTACCCGCGCCATCCGTGGGAAGGCATGGCACCGGAAGTGCCGGAGTGGGCCAAAGGCCGGCCCACGCAATCGGAAGCCCGTTTTCTAGGCGGTATCGCGAGCAACGTCAGTGGGAGCAAACCGTGAGTCTTTCCATCCACCCTCTTATTGACGAAAACGGCATCATCGACTGGCTCAGGCGCGGCCCCGACCCGGCGACGATGACGCGGCGCAGTTTCCTGAAAGTGGCGATGGCGGCCTCGGCGCTGGGCGCCACCGGTCTGGTGTCGCTGCCGCGCCCGGCTCGGGCCTTCGCCTACGAGCCCTACCCGCGCGACGACGAGTTGCAGACGGTGGTTACTTCCTGCGCCCACAACTGTGGCTCGCGCCACATGCTGGTGGCGCACAAGAAGGGCGACGTGATCGTCCGCCTGTCGACCGACAATGGCGCCTACCAGGTGGGTGGCGCATTCGGCTTCGATACCGAAGCGGTGCCGCAACTGCGTGCCTGTCTGCGCGGCCGCTCCTACCGGGCGCGCTTGTATTCGCAGGAGCGCCTGCTCTATCCAATGATCCGCGTTGGCGCGCGCGGTGAAGGCAAGTTCAAACGCGCCTCGTGGAACGAAGCGCTGGATCTGGTCGCTGGCAAGATGCTTGAGTTGAAGGAAAAGTACGGCCCGACCGCGATCCTCGACCAGTCCTACGCCGGCGCCTCCTATGGCGTGCTGCATAAATCCGACCAGATCGAGGGCCTGCTGGCGCGTTTCCTGGGTATCTTCGGCTGCCGCACCAACTCCTGGTCGGTGCCGTCCTACCAGGGCACCACCTTCAGTTCGCGCACGACTTTCGGCACCATCGAGGATGGCAACGAGGACGATGCCTTCGCGCACTCCAAGCTGATCATCATGTGGGGCTGGAACCCGGCCTACACTTTCCACGGCGGCAACACTTTCTACTACATGCGGTTGGCCAAGCAGCGCGGCTGCAAGTTCGTGTTGGTCGACCCGCAATACACCGACGCGGCAGCCGCCTACGACGCCTGGTGGATTCCGATCCGGCCCAATACCGACGCCGCCATGCTGGCCGGCATGGCGCATTACATCTTCGCCAACAACTTGCAGGATCAGCGCTTCATCGACCGCTTCTGTCAGGGCATGGATGCCGGCACAATGCCGGAGTGGGCGCAGGATAAAGAGAATTTCCGCGACTACATCTTCGGTAAGTACGACGGCACACCCAAGACGCCCGAATGGGCGGCGCAGATCTGCGGCGTCAGTGCCGAGGACATCAAGAAGCTGGCCGATCTGTACGCGCGTACCAAGCCGGCGGCGCTGAAAGCGTCGTGGTCGCCGGGGCGTAATGCTTACGGTGAGCAGTACAACCGCATGGCCGCCGCCGTGCAGGCGATGACCGGCAATATCGGCATTCTCGGTGGTTCCGCCGAAGGCGTCGGCAAGGCCTTCCACACCGAGGCCGTCGCCTATCCCTACGACGATTACGCCAACGTCTGGTGGGGCTCGATCAAGTCCGACCGTTGGGCGCACTGCGTGCTCAACTACCCCAACGTCAAGCGCGAGGAAGTCGGCCTGTGGCCGCGCGATGACGAACTCGACGGCAAGATTCCGGACATTCGAGCGATCTGGTGGCACGGTTCCGATTGGTTCAACCAGCTCACCAATATCAACAAGGAGATCGAGGCGGTCAAGAAGCTCGACTTCATCGTCTGCAACGATTCGACCATCACCCCGTCCGGCATCTGGGCCGATGTGCTGTTCCCGATCGCCACCCACTTCGAGCGCCACGACGTCGCCTTGCCCTGGTACAAGGGGCATTACTACATCCACCGGCCGAAGGTGATCCAGCCGCTGGGTGAATCGAAGACCGACTTCCAGGTATTCACCGAGCTGGCCTATCGCCTCGGTTTCGGCGAGAAATACAACCCGAAGGCGACACGCAGCTATTTCGAGAACGACGACGAGGTCGACGAGCAGTATCTGCGCGAATGGTGGGAAGGCCGGGTCATGGAGCACCAGGGCGTGACCATGGGCTGGGATGAGTTCAAGAAGCGCGGTGTCTACAAGTTCGAGTTGAAGGAGCCGCATGTGGCCTTCCGCGCCCAGATTGAGAACGGCGAGCCGTTCCCGACCTATTCGGGCAAGATCGAAATCCTGTCGGGCTGGTTGGCTGAGGTCAAGGACTGGACCAAGACCCAGTACGGTTACGAGATTCCCTACATTCCCAAGTGGATCGAGCCGTGGGAATCGCTCAACCACCCGAAGACGAAGGATTACCCCTTCCACTTGATCAGCCCGCACCCGCGCTGGCGCACGCACAGCATCTTCCACAACATTCCGTGGTTGCGCGAAACCTACACGCAAGAGGTCACCATCAACGCCAGCGATGCCGCCCGCCTGGGCATTGTCATGGGTGACACGGTGGAATTGTGGAACGACCGCGGCCGTGTGGTGGTGCCCGTCTACGTGACCGAGCGCTGCATGCCGGGCGTGTTGGTACTGCACGAAGGCGCCTGGATGGATCTCGATGAGCAGTCGGTTGACCGCGCCGGCAACCCGGACTTCTTGACCAAGGACGACCCGAGCCCGGCCGGCGCCTTCGCCTATAACACGGTGCTGTGCAACATCAAGAAAAGCGATCTGGTCCACCGCCCCGGCTGGGATCAGCTCGCCACCGCGCGCAGTCATATCTTCTGCCGCGGCGATCACTGACCGGATAACCCAGCCATGAACAACCCGCCTCCCGCCAAAGACCTCGAGCGCATCAAGGAAGCCATCCAGCAGCGCAAGAAGGAAGTGTATGTGCCGGTCAAGCCCGAGAAGCAGTTGGGCTTCGTGCACCACAACGTCGACTGTATCGGTTGCCGCGCCTGCGAAATCGCCTGCAAGGACAAGAACGGCTTGGCCGCCGGGCCGCGCCTGCGTCGCGTCATGTACATCGAGGGCGGCAGCTATCCCGAGGTGTTCGCCTATAAGGTCAACGTCTCGTGTAACCACTGCGCTGAGCCTGCCTGCCTGCCCACCTGTCCGACCGGCGCCATCTGGAAGCGGACCAAGGACGGCATCGTCGATATCGACAGTACGCTGTGCATCGGCTGTCGCCGTTGCGAGGCCGCCTGTCCCTATGGCGCGCCGCAGTACGATGTGGCCGAGAACGTCATCAAGAAATGCAACCTGTGCGTCGACGAGATCGAATCCGGGCGCACGCCGTATTGCGTCCAGGCTTGCATGATGCGCGTGCTCGACATCGGCCCGATCGACCAATTGCGGGCCGGAAACTATCCGACCAAGGCGGTCGGTCCGCATGAGCAGGTCGTGCGCGCAGTGAAGAATTTCGCCAATCCGGAACTGACCAAGCCTTCAATCGTCTTCGTGCCGCACAGCCAGGGCCGGGTCGATGAACCACGCTGAGCCTCCGATGCCGACCGATCCATCGCCAAGCGAAGCCGCGCCGTGGCGCGCGCTGGTGGCCGAAGATTTGTCCCTGCTCGCCCGCCTGCACGGCGCCGAACTCGATGCCGAGACCCTGACGGCGCTCAAAGCGGCGGAATTTCCGGCCTGCCTGACGCTGCCGCCAACCACCCGTGAGGGAAAGGAAGCGCGGTTGTTGATGGCGCAGACCCTGGCTGGCGACGATCCCGTCTTTCGTATTCCGCTCGACGATCTGGCTGCCGACTATGCGGCGATCTACCTGACCGGCCGTTACCATGCCTCGCCCAACGAATCGGCCTGGCTCGATGCGGATGGGCTGGAGCGCCAGGGACCGATGTTCGCGGTACGTGAGTGGTATCAGAAATACAACCTGGGTGCTGGCGACTGGCGGCGGCGCCAGGACGACAATCTGAGCCTGCAACTGCAATTCATCGCCCATCTCTGTCGTATCGCCGCCGACAAGACTGGCTGGCGGGCGGTGGCGGATTTTCTCGACAGCCATTTGCTGCGTTGGCTCGACCGTTTCGCCGAGCGCGTTGCCGGGCGCGCTGCGACCCCGTTCTACGCAGCGCTCGGCATGCTGACCGCCGACACCCTGCATGCCCTGCGCGCAGTCTTGGTCGTTCTCGCCGACGCCCCACTGCCGCCGCCGCCCGGCGAAGAAGTCCGGCCGGAGGAGGAGATGCCGCCTAGCTTCGGCTGCGGCGATTCCGTCGCCTTCGTGCCGGGCACCGGCCCCACCTGGTAGCCGCGGGCAGATGTTCCGGCGCCGGGAAGGGATGCCGGATGGCATGGATGTCGACTGTCATCGTTGCCGATCGGCACCAGGCCGTCTATCGTGCTACAAGTGTGCTATCCCGCAAATAACCGCACATGAAATCGCGTCTTTGCGCCCCCGGCGGTGTTGCAAATGCTCGCCATACCACCCGGTATGGCTGCGCTTTGCGCCTTGCCGTGAACGCAAATCCAGCAATTTCATTTGTGTGGCCATTTGCGGGGCAGCACACCAGCCACCATTTCTTCTCCACCCATGTCCGTGATCGCCGAGCGTAGCCCCTTGCCAAGTCCAACCGCCGAGCGCTGGCCACGGCGCCTGCGTGCCTGGTGGGCGGCGCGGCTGCGGCGCAAGATCGTGCTGGCCATGCTGGCCGCTTCGGCGCTCGCATCGATTCTTCTGTTGCTGGTTTTTTTTGTGGTCTACCGTAGCCAGCTTGAGCAAGAACGGTCCGTTGCCTCGATGCAGATCAACCGTCTGCTCGAAGCTGCGCTCGAAAATGCCATGCTCAAGCGCGACGTACCCGGCCTGCAACAGATCGTCTCCCGGCTCGGGCAGCAGCCGGACATTCTTGGCGTGCGCATACTCAACCCCGCCGGCATCGTTCGTTTTACCTCCGATCCGCTGCAGGCCAATGTGCGCTTCCAGGTGCCGAACGATCTGCCCGCTACTGGCTTTGCGCAATTCACCGTCATCGATAAAGACAACGACAGCGACCGGGAAGTATTGCGCTCGATCAAACCCGTCTTCAACCGGGAGCCCTGTACCGTTTGCCACGGCGCGCTTGAAATCCATCCGATCAACGGCATTCTGATCGTCGATTATGATGCCCGCACCTTGCGCATTCAGGCGCGCAATAGCGCGCTGGGGCTGACGGCGGGCGCGGCGCTGGTCATGCTGTTTTCCTGTGTCATCGGTTACCGTGCGCTGCATCGTTATGTGATCGCGCCGGTCGATGCGTTGGCTAACGCTGCCCAACGTCTCAGCGAAGGTGATCACGGCGTGCGCGTGCCGACCCGTGACGACGACGAACTGGCCCAGCTCGGCCAGGCCTTCAATCGCATGGCGGAGAATCTCGCCACCAGCTATGGCGAACTACAGGCCCAGCAACACTACCTGCGCAGCCTGCTCGACAGCTTGCCCGACGCGGTGCGGGTGATCAGCCCGGAACACCGCGTCCTCGCCGTCAACGACGCCTACTGCAAGCTGCTTGGCCTGAGCCGGGCCGCCGCCCTCGAACAGAAGTGCTATCGCAGCAACCACGGCCTCGACGAGCCTTGTCCGCCGACGCTGGTGCTGTGCCCCCTACACGCCCTCGACGACGCTCAACCGATGTTGAAGTACGAACAGCGAATGAGCCGTGCCGATGGCAGTGAAGTCGTTGTCGAAACCGTCGCTTCGCGCATCCTGCTGGCCGGGCCGGATGGCGAGCGCCCCTGTGTCGTCGAGTCGCTGCGTGACTTGTCTACGCTGGCCCGCTATTCGCAAGAACAGCGTTTGTCGGAAATCGGCATGCTCGCCGCCGGCATCGCGCACGAGATTCATAACCCGCTGGCCTCGGTGCGACTGGCGGTGCAGAGCCTGGCCCGCAGCGCCGACGATAGGGATTTGGCCAAGGGCGAATTGCAGGATGGCCTGGCCGTCGTCGACGGCGAGATCGACCGTTGCATCGAGGTCACCCGCCGCCTGCTGCTGCTCTGCCGCCATCCCGACGAAGTGCTGCAATACGTGGACGTCAACCACGCCATGCACGACGCCGCCATGCTGCTCGGCTACGAGGCGCTGGCCGGCGGCATCGAGCAGACCGAGGACTATGCGGCGGAGTCGCCGCTGGTATATGCCGATCCCAGCGAATTGCGGATGATGATCTTCAACATCGTGCAGAATGCCCACCACGCCATGCCCGAGGGCGGCCGGGTCGATTTGCGCAGTCGTGTGGAGGAGCAGATGGTGCTGATCGAGATCACCGATACCGGCGTCGGCATCGCGCCGGAAAACCTGGGCCGCATTTTCCAGCCCTTCTACAGTCGGCGTGCCGACGGCGCGCTGGGCACCGGGCTCGGGCTGTCGATCGTGCGTTCTACCGTTACTCGCTACCATGGCCACATCGAGGTCGACAGCACACCGGGGCGCGGTACCCGTTTCCGCATCCGCTTGCCGCTGGCCGGCCGCTGACTTCTTGCGACGGATTGCGACGTGAAAAAAACTGTATTGGTCATCGACGACGATCGCGTCTTCAACGCCTTGCTGGTCAAGAACCTGGAACGCATGGGGTTGGAGCCGACCAGCGCCAGTTCCTGGCGCGAGGCGGAGAAGCTGCTGGCCCTGCACGAGCCTGATCTGATCCTGCTCGATTTCCGCCTACCCGACGCTGACTGCGAACGCCTGTTACCGCTGTTGGCGCCGCAATGCCCGGTCGTCGTGTTGACCGGCTTCGGCTCGATCCGCAACGCTGTCAGCATGATCCAGTTGGGCGCCAGCGAGTACTTGACCAAGCCGGTCGACCTGGCTGAACTTGAATTGACCGTGCGCCGTGCCCTGGAAACCGCGGCGCTGCGGCAGACCTTGCAGCACTACCGCAAGCGCATCAGCCAGGGGCAAGGCGCACTGGTCGGCGACAGCAAGCAGATGCGTGCGGTTTACGGCTTGATCGACGCCGTCGCCCCGACCGACGTCACCGTGCTGATCCAGGGTGAAAGCGGTACTGGCAAGGAGATGATCGCGCGCGCCGTACACGAGCGTAGCGCCCGCGCCGACGGGCCGCTGGTGACCGTCGATAGTTGCGGCCTGCAGGAACAACTATTCGAGTCGGAACTCTTCGGTCACGAGCGCGGCGCCTTCACCGGCGCCGACCAGCAGAAGAAGGGGCTGATCGAGGAGGCGGCCAACGGCACGCTGTTCCTCGACGAGATCGGTGAGATTCCGGCGGCGATTCAGGCCAAGCTGCTGCGCGTCATCGAGACCGGCACCTTCCGTCGTTTGGGCGGTACCAAGACCTTGCGCGCCGATGTCCGCTTCGTCGTCGCCACCAACCGCAATCTGCTCGAGATGAGCCGCGATGGCAGCTTTCGCAGCGACCTGTACTACCGGCTATCGAGTTTCATCATCGGCTTGCCGCCGCTGCGCGAGCGGCGCGAGGACATTCCGGCGCTGGCCCAGCATTTTCTCGACAGCTTCCGCAAGACCGCAGCCAAGGAGCTGGCGGCGGAAACCCTGAAGCACCTGCTCGCCTACGACTGGCCGGGCAATGTGCGCGAACTGCGCAACGTCGTCGAGCGTGGCTTCATCCTGTCGCGCGGCGCGCGCAAGATCCTGCCCGAGCATCTCGCCTTCATTCCCGGTGTCGCCAGCGGTAGCGGCGGTACGACGCTACAGTACGATTACGAGCCGACGCTTGAAGACATCGAGCGCGACTATTTCGGCAAGCTGCTGGTCAAGTACGGCGGCAACCGGCAAAAAGCCGCCACGGCGCTCGGCATCAGCGAGCGCCACGCCTATCGGCTGATCCTGAAATATCAGTTGTACGACCAGTGAGGCCCGGCCTGTGGGCGGCCCGCCCCGGCCGTTCCTAGTTGGTGGCCGGAGTGGGAGTGTCGCCGGTGTCTTTCGGTTCTGCCGCCGGGGGCAGGCCGCCAGAGGGTTTGCTGCCGTAAGCCGGCGTTTTCGGATAACCGGCGAGATCAAGCAGGTTGTGGTAGGCGGTGGCCTGGAAACCACGGAAACTCTGGTTGCCGACTTTCAATGACGGAACGAAGACATCCCCAACCAGTGCTCTGAGTTCGGTGGCATCCACGGCTTTTTGCAGCATCTTCTCGGTGAAGGGCACGCCGCGGCTATTTAGCAGGTCGCGCGCCTGCTGGCAGTCGGTGGTGCAGTCGGCGGCTGTAAACAGGGTCACCGGGAAATTCTCGCGCGCCTTGCGCACGGCGAACGGCAGATCGCCATCGTCGGCCGTTGCCGCCTGGCCGTCGCTGGTGCGGCTCACTTCCTTGGCCTTGCCCGGTGGCGGCGTGTCGGAAATGATGGTGCGGCCCGAGGGATCGACCCAACGGTAGGTTTGGGCCGAAACGACGGCGCTCAGCAGCGCCAGACACAGGACAAGCAGAAAGCGCATCGGATTCTCCCGGATGGATTGTGGCTACCTTCTAATCATACCGCTATGGCGCAGCAATGCGTCGACGCTCGGCTCGCGGCCGCGGAAGGCACGGAAGGATTCGAGTGCCGAGCGGGCGCCGCCCATGGCCAGGATTTCGTCAAGAAAGCGCCGGCCGACACCGGCATCGAACGGATCGCCGGCTTCCTCGAAGGCCGCGTAGGCGTCGGCCGACAGCACCTCGGCCCATTTGTAGCTGTAATAGCCGGCCGCGTAACCGCCGCCGAAGATGTGCGAGAAGCTATGCGGAAAGCGGTGCCAGGCGGGTGGCAGCAGCACCGCCACCTCGGCGCGCACCTCGTCCAGTAGGTCCATGACGCCGCGCGGGCCGCACAGGTCGAATTCACAATGCAGGTGCATGTCGAAGAGCGAGAATTCGAGTTGGCGCACGATCATCATGCCGCTCTGGAAATTCCTGGCTGCCAGCATCTTGTCGTACAGCGCGCGCGGCAGCGCTTCGCCGCTGTCGACATGGGCCGTCATGCCTTGCAGTACCGACCATTCCCAGCAGTAGTTCTCCATGAACTGCGACGGCAGTTCGACGGCATCCCATTCGACGCCGTGGATGCCCGAGACGCCCAACTCCTCGCCGCGTGTCAGCAAGTGGTGCAGGCCGTGGCCGGATTCGTGGAACAGCGTGATCACCTCGTCATGGGTGAAGGTTGCTGGCTTACCACCGACCGGGCGGGCGAAATTGCAGTTGAGATAGGCGATCGGCTTTTGCAGGCCGGCGCCGGACCGGCGGCGCGAGCGCGCCTCGTCCATCCAGGCGCCGCCGCGCTTGGTCTCACGGGCGTAGAGATCCATGTAGAACTGTCCGACCAGTTCGCCGGCCGGCGTTTCGATGCGGTAGAAACGTACATCCTCGTGCCAGACCGGCGCCGAGTCCGGCAGTACCCGCACCCCGAACAGGCTTTCGATGACCTTGAACAAGCCGGCGATCACCTTCGGCTCGGTGAAATACTGCTTCACTTCCTGCTCGGAGAAGGCATAGCGCGCTTGTAACAGCTTTTCCGAGGCATAGGCGGCATCCCACGACTGGAAATCGGCGATGCTCAACTCGTCGCGGGCGAAGGCTTTCAGCTCGGCGATGTCCTTCTCAGCGAAGGGCTTGGCCTTGGCCGCCATGTCACGCAGGAAAGCCAGCACTTGCGCTGGTGTGTCGGCCATCTTGGGCTGTAGCGAAACTTCGGCGAAGTTGGCGAAGCCGAGCATCTGTGCTTCTTCGGCGCGCAGTTCGAGGAGGCGTTGGATGACCGGCGTGTTGTCCCATTCCACCTTGCTCGCGCCGTTGGTGAACTCGGCGGCGCGGGTGGCATAGGCGCGGTACAGACGGGCGCGCAGCGCGCGGCTGTCGGCATACTGCATCACTGGTCCGTAAGACGGCGCGTGCAACGTGAATTTCCAGCCATCGAGGCCAGCTGTCTGCGCTGCTTCTCGGGCTGCCTCGACAGCGTAATCGGGCAGGCCAGCGAGCAGGGAGGCGTCGGTGACGATCTCGGCGAAGGCGTTAGTCGCGTCGAGCAGGTTTTCCGAGAACTTGGCCGCCAGTTGCGACAGTTCCTCCATGATCGCCTGGTAGCGTGGTTTCTGTTCATCCGGCAGCTCGGCGCCGGAAAGGCGGAAGTCGCGAATCTCGTTGTCGATGATTCTCTTCCGTTCGCGCGACAGCGTCGCGTACTCCGGGCCGGCCTTCAAGGCGCGGTACTTGTCGAACAGCTTCAGGTTCTGGCCAAGCTCGCTGTAGAAGCGCGAGACTTCCGGCAGCATCTCGTTGTAAGCCTCGCGCCAAGCTGGCACATCGTTGACCGAATGCAAATGACCGACCACGCCCCAGGCGCGGCCGAGCGGTTCGAGGCCGAGCGCCAGGGCGCCAGGGAAATCATTCCAGGTGGCCGGCGTGGTATCGGCGGTCAGGCGCTCGATCAACGCGCGGCCATCGGTGAGCAGGCAGGTGATCGCCGGCTTGACGTGCAGGGGCTCGATCAGGTCGAAACGGGGCAGGTCGGTAAAGTCGAGCAGCGGATTCTGGGGTTCGGTCATGATTTTCGGGGCAAAACGGACGGTCGCCGCCGTCCGTACAAGGCGGGAGGAAGGGTCTATTCAAGACGGCCCCGCAGAGCGGGGCGTCGGAGGCGGCGGCAGCGCGGCCGGACCGGCTTACAGCGTCTTACCGGTCAGCTTCTCGTAGGCTTCCTGGTACTTGGCGCTAGTGCGGGCAATGATCTCGGCCGGCAACCTGGGGCCGGGCGCCTTCTTGCCCCAATCTAGCGTCTCCAGGTAGTCGCGTACATATTGCTTGTCGTAGGACGGTGGGTTGCTGCCCTCGGCATACCGGTCAGCCGGCCAGAAGCGCGAGGAATCCGGGGTCAGCGCCTCGTCGATCAGGTGCAGCGTGCCGGCGGCGTCGATGCCGAATTCGAACTTGGTGTCAGCGATGATGATGCCGCGTGTTGCCGCGTAGTCGGAGGCTTCCTGATACAGCCGGATGGCGGCGTCGCGGGCCTCGGCGCAGAGTTGGGTGCCGCTCTTGCCGGTGCCGCGCAAGGCATCGTTGAGCGCCGCGTCGCAGTTGGCGGCGGCCTGGGCGAAGGAGACGTTTTCGTCGTGATCGCCGACTTCGGCCTTGGTCGCCGGGGTGAAGATCGGCTGTGGCAGCTTTTGCGCCATCTTGAGGCCGGCCGGTAGGGCGATGCCGCAGATGGCGCCGGTCTGCTGATAGTCCTTCCAGCCGGAACCGATCACGTAGCCGCGGACCACGGCCTCGATCGGCAGCGGCTTCAGGCGCTTGACGACAACGGCGCGGCCGCGCACCTGCTCGCGTTCGTTGGCGGCAACCACCGATTCGGGATCGATGCCGGTCAACTGATTGGGCACGATGTGGCCGAGCTTGGCGAACCAGAAATCGGCGACGGCCTGCAAGACCTGGCCCTTGTTCGGGATCGGATCGGGCAGGATGACGTCGAAGGCCGACAGGCGGTCGGTGGTGACGATCAGCAGCTTGTCGGCGTCGACCGCGTAAATGTCGCGGACCTTACCCTTGGAAAGCAGCGGCAGGCTGGTGATGGAAGATTCAAAAAGCGGTGCGGTCACGGCGGTCATTCCGAAAGCAAAAGAAGAATTATCCTGGAAACGGTAATTGAACGCACCCGATCAGGCGGCGCTTGGTCGTATCAGGTAAGGAGCGAACTCGGCATCGAGGGCCGCGGCCGCCTCGTCGAGCAGGAAGCGGCGGAAGTGGACACCGGCCGGCAGCAGGCGCTTGGTGTTCATATGCACCACATACCAGGTGCGCTCGACCGGCGTGCCGACCAGGTCAAGAATGGCCACCTCGCCGGTCTTCAGTTCCAGCGGCAAGGTGTGCAAGGACAGCAGGCCGACGCCCATGCCGGCCATCACCGCCTGCTTGATCGTCTCGTTGCTGCCCAGGCTGATCGTGCGCTTGGGGGTAAACAGATGGTTCCTGAACATTTCCTCGGCGACCAGATACGATCCCGAACCGTCCTCGCGCAACAGGAAAGTCTCGTTACGCAATTCATGCATTTCAAAGCGCCGGGCGTGGCGCAGCGGATGGTCGGCCGGCGCTACCAGCACGTAAGGATGCGGCGCCATCGGCTCGCCATGAGCCTCGATCTCGACCGGGATGCGGCCCATCACGGCCAGGTCGACAGCATTGTCTTGCAGCTTTTGCAGCAGCGCACTGCGGTTGCCGACCGTGAACTGCACGTCGACGCCCGGATGCTCCTGGGCGAACTTGGCCAGCAGGCGCGGCATGAAATACTTGGCGGTGCTGACCAGGCCGACCGACAGCAGGCCGCTTTCGGCCCCGGCCAGCGCTTGCAGACTGGCCTCGGCATCCTTGATTTCGCCGAGCACGCGCAGCGCATGGTGTACCAGCAACTCGCCCGCCCCGGTCAGCACGACACCGCGGCCCTTGCGCTCGAACAGCGGCAGGCCGACGTTGTCTTCCAGTTGCTTGAGCTGCATCGATACCGCCGGTGGCGTCAGATGCAGTTCCTCGGCAGCACGGGCATAGCTCTGGTGACGGGCGGCGATGACGAAAATCTGCAACTGGCGCAGGGTCAGGGTGCGGACGAAGTTCATCGAAATATGAATGTTCCGGCGGCGATCGAAAGCGAAACCTTAACTCTAAAAGGCCTGCTGCTGCCGGTCAAACGGCAGAAAACCCCCCGTTGTGGTGGGGTTTCCTCCGGCTTTCTTGCACAAATAAATGCGTGGATGAACTTTCCCTACCTTGGATGGATTTAGGCTAGCCAAGCAGAGGATTTTGAGGCACGGCGCAACTCGTGCGTAATGTGTGAGAGATTTTGACAGGAGGAAGCGGTGCACGGTGTCGCCCGTTTCGAGTCCATTGGGTATCTGGTCTGCCGGATGGGTATCACGCCCTTTTGTCCAGCCCAATGATGCTCGACTTGCGGAATTCGTCGTTGGGGAAGACACGGCCGCTCAGCAGGGTCCGGAAGATGTGGGCGAAGACCAGGCCGGGTTGGCCTTTGCGGATGCCGGAGCGGAAATAGGAGTGGCCCTTGGGCGGATCGTAGCGGGTGTTTACGTCGTCGCAGTCGATGGCGTAGACGTTTTTCGGCGTCTTCTCCATGTCTTCCGGCCCGCTGTGGCCGAGGCGGCGGGAGGCTTCGGCATTCTTCAGATTGGAGATTTTGCTAGCGCGCAGGGCCAGGTCGTCGGAGGCGTAATAGACCACCACGTTGCGCGAGGCGTGGCTGATCAGCTCGCCTTCCTCGCCTTTGTGCAGCGATTCATTGACGATGTCGGCGGCGACCAGGAAGCTGTTGCGGAACAGCAGCGGCAGGCCATGCGGCTGGTCGTAGCGGTGCCAGTTGGTCAGCGTCTGGCGCAGCACGCGATTGCCCATCGAGTGGGCGAGCACGTTGACGCGCTTCAGGCACGGGTTGTCCTCGGGGTTGCAGTCCGGCGAATTGCGCCATTCCATGAAACGCTGCATCACGCGGGCGAAGGTGAAGGCACTCTGGTCGGCGGATTTCTGATCGTCCCAGTAGTTCTTGATGATGCCGAGGTCGGCGTCGCACGGCCAGATCAGCGGCAGCACCAGCACTTCGTTGGGTTTTTGCTGGTCGCACAGATTCTGGAGTTCCTCGGTGCTGGCGAACACATCCTCGGGCAGATTGGAGAAGCCGTGGATATAGATCAGCACCTGCTGGTAATCCGCGGTTTTCAGCGCTTGCAGCAGCGCGCTGCTGCCGATTTCCTCGTACTCACCTTTTTTGTGGCGCCGGCAGCAGAAGAAGCTGTGGCTGGAGGCATTGTTCTTCAGGTCGAACACGAAGTGTTTGTTGAATTCGGGTTCGGTATTGACCGTCGGCATACGGCTGGTGATGAACAGCATGGCGTCTCCTCGGCGGGCGAAAAAAAGCGGGAACCCGGATGACTGGATTCCCGCTCGGTGGGGCCGGGGCGGCGACCTTACTTGACGATCTGGTTCAGTTCGCCCTTGGCGTAGCGTTCGGCCATTTTTTCCATCGGAATCACCTTGATCCGGCTGGCCTGGCCCGCGCAGCCGAAGGCTTCGTAGCGGGCGAGGCAGATTTTCTTGGCGGCTTCGCGGGCCGGCTTGAGGTAGTCGCGCGGATCGAACTTGGTGGGATTTTCGACAAAGTAGCGGCGGATGGCGCCGGTCATGGCCAGACGGATGTCGGTGTCGATGTTGACCTTGCGCACGCCGTGCTTGATGCCGTTGACGATTTCTTCGACCGGCACGCCATAGGTTTCCTTCATGTCGCCGCCGAATTCGCGGATTTCGGCCAGCAGTTCCTGCGGCACACTGGAGGAGCCGTGCATGACCAGGTGGGTGTTCGGGATGCGGGCGTGGATTTCCTTGATGCGGTCGATGGCCAGGATGTCGCCGGTCGGCTTCTTGGTGAATTTGTAGGCGCCGTGGCTGGTGCCGATGGCGATGGCCAGCGCGTCGCAGTT
>JAIRKE010000001.1 GCA_031260295.1 Azonexus sp. | reverse complement strand
GGGTGGGCAGGGGGCGGGCGGGGGAGGACATCGTTGAACTCGTGAATTAGCCGGCATGCTTTAACGCATCCGAGTTGAATGTAATATCAGGCATCAATTTTTGGTGGTTGCACGCTGGCACGGAAAACCAAAGTAATGAGCCACCGAAGAAGCAAGGGGTTGAGGCAGAGCATAACCCAGTCATAACCCGGGAAAGCCCACCAGAGAAGGAGCGTGACATAAGTCACGCCGACCAGGAGCGCCTCGGTGCGCGAGCGTGGACGCCCGAAGATCTTCTGCAAGGCCAGCTCACCAACAAACGCAACGAGCAACAGCAGCGCGTAAATGATTGGGCCGAAGAAATAGGCTATTTGCGGCGCCATATTGGGTTGCAAGCCCGCCCAATCATAAAACTCGACCCGCGCCTCTAGTAGCGCAGCAAGGCCAAGCGCCATTCCCAATGCGATCCAACCGAACGAGCGAGGCATGAGCGGCAAGACCTTGTGTGCCATCCAACGATTATGTGAAAAGAGGAGAGTCATGCCAGCAAGAATAATTGACAATGGAACCGTAATCGTCAGGAGATATGGACTAACAATTAGCCCTAACACCATAAGCCAACCTAGATCGACGGAGGCGACCGTGCATGGTGCAGTACTTATCAGACGCCACCTAGGACAGGCCGTGCCATGTACTGAATATGCAACGAGCCAGAGCAAGGCGGGAACCATGGCTGGCATAGCCGTGATCAGCAGAATTGACCGTGTTCTAAGTGCCATGTGTACCGAATGCCCAAATAACCGACGCGCGTTAGCGCGTCTTGGTTGAATGTCAGGCCATAGCTGACCATATGCGAAGCGGGCAATGTTCCGCGGCATGCGTGAAATTTTTGTCCGTGGTGAGCAGCATCACATCGTGCCGAATGCAGAGTTGCGCCAGCAGGGCATCGACGGTGCCGAGTTGAACCCCCACGCGGCGGCAAGTGTTGCGCAAAATCGCGGCGTTGATGTGGTCATCCCGATCGGGCTGGAGGAGTGGCAACGCAGCAAATCGTTCAATGATCTGGGTCTGTGCCTTGGGGCCGAGGAAACCCTGTAAAAGCTCTTGCACAATCAATCCGGTCGTGACGATGATTTCCGAGCCGAGCAACGCCTCCTTGAGTTGATGCACCTGCGGTTCGGCGGTCTGAGCGTCGCGGCGGAGAGCCAGCAACCAAACGCTGGTATCGACGAGAAAGGTCATTTGTTGCGCGACCGTTCCGCCTTGTAGTCAAACGACGTATCCCATTCAAATTTCCCAAACAGATCGGCCAGACGCTGCTGCTCCCGGCGGGCGATGAATTCCTGCAACGCCTTGGTGACGGCAGCCTTTTTCGTGCGCTCGCCACTGACCTGGACGGCTCGTTCAAGGATGTTCGGATCAATTGCTAGATTGGTGGCCATGTGTCGCTCCTTGTGCGTGATTCTACACAAATGGCGCGTCCAGCGTCACCAGAGCGATTGCCCTGTTTCATTTGCTCTGGTCGTTGCAGATGAGTAAAATCAACCGCTTCATTAACTGCGGAGTTCCCAAGTGGGCACTTGTTCGAGTGACTGTAGTCGGCCGGTTCCAGTGATCGGCATCCCCTCGGCAAGATAACGCGCAGGTTTTCCTGCCGCTATCTCGCTGAACACGAGAGGCGGCAAAGTGTCGTGGCATTCTGCTACGCACAACCTTCCCTCCAAGACAACTGAATGGCTGGCCGCCTTGCGGCGGTCGGCCGCGAGCATCGCTTGCCGTCATCGGCTTGCCATGTGCATCGGCCATGATGCGCTGTGGCGGGCAGGATACGCGTCAAGGCTCCGCTTCGATTCAAAAGGAGAACGCTGTGCGTATTACCTGTTTCCAACACCCCGGCCGCTTTGGCGCGGCTTGGCCGCCGCTCCGCCTGGCCTTGCTCGGTGCCGCCCTGCTGGCGGCCAACGCGGCCAACGCGGCACGCCCGATGATGACCGATGATGCCCGCATCACCGATGCCAAGGCGTGCCAGCTCGAAGCCTGGGTCAAGCGGAACCCGGACAGTACCGAAACCTGGGTGCTTCCCGCCTGCAATTTCACCGGCAATCTGGAACTGACCGTGGGCGGCGCCGTCACCCGTGAAGCGGGACGTACCCGGACCACCGATGTCGTCGTGCAGGGCAAGACCCTGTTCAAAACGATGGACCCAAACGGCTGGGACATCGGCCTGGTCGCGGGCACGGCAGGCCATCGTCAAGCCGATGCCCGCGACTGGTACGCCTATGTGCCGGTTAGCATCTCGCTCAACGGCGATGCCTTGGTTGTTCATACCAACTTGGGCTGGCAGCGCGAGGGTGAAATCCGGCGCGACCGTCTGACCTGGGGGCTGGGCAGCGAGACCCGGCTTGCCGAAAACACCTGGCTGATCGCCGAAACCTTTGGTCAGAACCAGGGCAAGCCTTTTCATCAACTCGGCCTGCGTCATTGGCTGGTGCCGGATCGCGTCCAGATTGATGCGACGTATGGCAACCGCAATGGCAGCGGGAGCGGCGAGCGGTGGTTTTCCATTGGCTTGCGCCTGCTCTCGTTGCCGTTTCTGCCGTAAGCCAGGCTATTGTCATGCAGTCTTGTTAAACCATGCCAGACCCAGAACCTTCGCCGCCTGCCTGAGCACGCTTTCAAACAGCGTGAAGCGGGCAGGCCGCACCGGAGAACAACATGAACTTCACGCTCCTCAAAGAATTTTTCGCGGGCTTTTTGCGTACCCGCCACATTGCCAGGCACTTCCGCCGCCTAGCGCTGCTCGATACCTTGGCGCAAACCGGAGTCAGTCGCGAACTGCCGGCTGGCTTGAGCAAGCAACTGGTCGCAGCGGCGATCAGCGACCCGGCGGCACTGCTGACCCAGCTCGATAGCCACGATGACGGCCTGACCGAAGCCCAGGCGCAGGCTATCCGCGAGCGCGTCGGCCTCAACGAGGTCGATCATGAAAAACCGCTGTCGTGGCGGCAGCACCTGTGGTTGTCGTATCGCAATCCGTTCAATCTGCTGCTGACGCTGCTGGCGGCGATTTCCTGGCTGACCGACGACATGACGGCCACCGTCGTGATCGGCATCATGGTGGTGCTGTCCACGCTGCTGCGCTTTTGGCAGGAGGCCAAGGCCAACAAGGCCGCCGATGCGTTGAAGGCGATGGTGAGCAACACCGCCACGGTGATTCGGCGCGATATCTCCGAGGATGCCGCGCCGATCTTCGAACAGTATTACGGCGCGCGTATCCACGCCAAGGCCGCGCGGCGGGTCGAAGTGCCGATCCGGCTGCTGGCGCCGGGCGACATAATCGTGTTGTCGGCGGGCGACATGATTCCGGCGGATTGCCGTGCGCTTGGCGCCAAAGACTTGTTCGTGTCGCAGGCCGCGATGACGGGCGAGTCCATGCCGGTCGAAAAATTCGCCACGCAGCGCGACGCCGGCGCGATCAACCCGCTGGAGTTGGACAACATCCTGTTCATGGGCACCAACGTGGTGTCCGGCTCGGCCATGGCGGTGGTACTCGGCACCGGCAACGCTACCTACTTCGGGGCGCTGGCCAGCCGCGTCACGGCCACCGACCGCGCGCCCACGGCTTTCCAGTCCGGCGTCAACAAGGTGAGTTGGCTGCTGATCCGCTTCATGCTGGTGATGGTGCCGCTGGTGCTGTTCATCAACGGTTTGACCAAGCACGATTGGATGGAGGCGCTGCTGTTCGCGCTGTCCATCGCCGTTGGCCTGACGCCCGAAATGCTGCCGATGATCGTCACCTCGACGCTGGCCAAAGGCGCGGTGGTGATGTCGCGGCGCAAGGTCATCGTCAAGCGGCTGGATGCCATCCAGAACTTCGGCGCGATGGATGTGCTGTGCACCGACAAGACCGGCACGCTGACGCAGGACAAGATTTTTCTCGCGCGCCACGTCGATGTCTGGGGCGAGGAATCGGAAGAGGTGCTGGAGGTGGCCTGGCTCAACAGCTACTACCAGACCGGCCTGAAGAACCTGCTGGATGTGGCCGTGCTGGAACACGCCGAGGTGCGCCGTGAACTGGAGCCGGCCAAGAATTACCGCAAGGTCGATGAAATTCCGTTCGACTTCAATCGCCGCCGCATGTCGGTGGTGGTCAGTGAGCGCGAGGATCACCATGAACTGATCTGCAAGGGTGCTGTCGAGGAAATTCTGAGCGTCTGCACGCAAGTGCGTCGCGGCGAGCAAACCGAGCCGCTGACGTCCGAGTTGCTGGAGCGGATTCGCCAGGTCACGGCTGACCTCAATGAAGAAGGTCTGCGCGTGGTGGCGGTGGCGATGAAGGAGACGTCGCCAACCCAGGGCATCTACGGCGTCGCCGACGAGCGCGAGCTGACCCTGATCGGCTACGTGGCCTTCCTCGATCCGCCGAAAGAATCGACGGCCCCGGCCCTTAAAGCGCTGGCCGAACACGGCGTGGCGGTCAAGGTGCTGACCGGCGATAACGAGCTGGTGACGGCCAAGATTTGCCGTGAGGTTGGGTTGGAGCAAAAGGGCGTCCTGCTGGGCAGCGACATCGAGCGCATGAGCGACAAGGCATTGGCCGTAGCGGTCGAATCGAACAATGTGTTCGCCAAGCTGACCCCGGTGCACAAAGAACGCATCGTCGGTCTTCTGAAAGCCAACGGCCATGTGGTCGGCTTCATGGGCGACGGCATCAACGATGCGCCGGCACTGCGCACAGCGGACATCGGCATCTCGGTGGACACCGCGGTGGACATCGCCAAGGAAGCCGCCGACATCATCCTGCTGGAAAAGAGCCTGATGGTGCTGGAAGAGGGCGTGCTGGAAGGCCGCCGCACCTTCGCCAACATGCTCAAGTACATCAAGATGACGGCCAGTTCCAACTTCGGCAACGTGTTCTCGGTGCTGGTGGCCTCGGCCTTCATTCCCTTCCTGCCGATGCTGCCGATGCACCTGCTGGTGCAGAACCTGCTGTACGACATCTCGCAGATCGCCATCCCGTTCGACAACGTGGATGACGAACTGCTGACCAAGCCGCAACGCTGGCAGCCGGCGGATGTGGGGCGCTTCATGGTGTTCTTCGGGCCGATCAGCTCGGTCTTCGACATCACCACCTTCGCCATGATGTGGTTCGTGTTCAGCGCCAATACCCCGGAACAGCAGACCCTGTTCCAGTCCGGCTGGTTCATCGTCGGTCTGCTGACGCAGACCCTGGTCGTGCACATGATCCGCACGCCGAAACTGCCGTTCATTCAGAGCCGGGCGTCAACCCCGCTGCTGCTGATGACGGCGGCGATTATGGCCATCGGCATTTTTCTGCCGATGGGGCCACTGGCGCACCATTTCAAGCTGCAAGCGTTGCCGCTGCTGTACTTCGTGTTCCTACCGCTGATCCTGCTGGCCTATATGGGGCTGACCCAGGCCATGAAGGGCATTTATTTCCGCCGCTACGGCTGGCAATGAGGAGACGGGCGGGGAAGGTGCCATGCAGAATCCCCTTTTGTCATTCCGCGACTGCGCACGGAATGACATTGGGGGGACT
This sequence comes from Azonexus sp., assembly GCA_031260295.1. Classification (GTDB taxonomy): domain Bacteria; phylum Pseudomonadota; class Gammaproteobacteria; order Burkholderiales; family Rhodocyclaceae; genus Azonexus. The sequence goes on along the minus strand of JAIRKE010000001.1, from coordinate 315,565 downwards.
TAACTGAACCGTACTGGGGTTAGCCGGCGTTGAAGGCCACCCACTCGGTAGCCAACGTCTTGCGGTCGATCTTGCCGTTGGGATTGCGCGGCAGCGGCCCGTCGCGCACCTCGATGCCGGCCGGCACCATGTAGGCTGGCATGCGCAAGCGGCATTCGGCGAGCAATTCAGTGACATCAAGCTTGCCACCGACCGGCGGGGTAGCGATGACTTGAATGGCCTGGCCGAGACGGTCGTCGTCGACACCGAAGGCGACACATTCGCCGACCATCCGGGTGGCGTAGAGGATTTCCTCGACCTCGGTCGGGCTGACGCGGTAGCCGGAGGTTTTCATCATCTCGTCACGGCGGCCGATGAAATAAAGGAAACCGTCCTCGTCCATGCGTACTGTGTCGCCGGAGAAGACGGCAATTTCCGGTAGCACCAGCCCCGCCTCGCGGCCCGAGGCGTGGATCGGCAGCGGCTTGTAGCGCTCGGCCGTCTTTTCCGGATCGTTCCAGTAACCCATGCCGACCAGGGCGCCGCGATGTACCAACTCGCCCGGCTCGTTGGCGGCGCAGGGCGAGCCGTCCTCGCGCAGAACCAGGATTTCGGCATTGGGAATGGCCTTGCCGATCGAATCGGGACGGCAATCCACCTCGCTTGGCGGCAGGTAAGTCGAGCGGAAAGCCTCGGTCAAGCCATACATCAGGAAAGGCTTGCTGCGCGGCAGATGGCGGCGCAGCGCATCGAGCGTCTCGCGTGGCATACGGCCACCAGTGTTGGCGAAGTAGCGCAGATGCTCGCTGATGGATTCCGGCCAAGTCAATTGGGTCAACTGGATGTACAGCGGTGGCACCGCCGTCAGGCCGGTGACCTTCTCGTGTTCAATGGCCTTGATCACATCGCGCGGCAGCAGATAATTGAGCAGCACGACCTGGGCGCCGACGTGAAAGGCCGTTGTCAACTGGCTGAAGCCGGCATCGAAGGACAGCGGCAGGGCGGCCAGCAGCGTGTCGCCGGCATGGTTTTCGAGATAACTGGCAACGCTCTTGGCGCCGGCCACCATGTTGCGATGCGAGAGCACCACGCCTTTCGGCTTGCCGGTGCTGCCCGAGGTATACAGGATGCCGACGACGTCGGTATCGATGATCCGGTGACCACCGGCCGGCGGCGCGGCTAGCAGTTCGCTCCAGCACAGGGTATTGAGGCCGCCGGGCACTGTGGGTATTTCAGCGCCATCGAGCACGACGACATGGCGCAGATCGTGGCAGGCGGCCAGCGTTTCCCGCAGCAAAGCCAGGCGCTCGGCCGAAGTGACCAGCACGCGGACATTGCAGTCGCGCAGGATGTAGCCGACCTGTTCCGGCTTGAGCAGCGGGTTGAGCGGGACGAAGACGCCGCCGGCTGCCGGTGCCCCGAAGCTGGCGACGACGGTTTCGAAACGCTTTTCCAGATAGATCGCCACGCGCTCGCCACGCTGCAAGCCCAGCCCCATCAAACCAGAGGCGAAACCGGTAGCTTGCTCATGGAGGTTGCCGTAGGTCAGTGATGACCGGCCATAGGTCAGGGCCGTGGCTTCGGGCGTGCGGGCGGCGGAACAGGCGACCAGTTGGTGCAGCAGATAGGTATCGGTCATGGTGTTACTTGGCGTGCGGCAGCGAATAGATGGCATTTGGATTGCGGATGAATCGCCTGATCGGCTTGGACTATCGACGGTAAACACTCCATCCCGAAGGCAGGTGGATAGTGCATCAGACAAAGTGTATCGTCTTTCCTGAAAGCTTGTTCCAAGGCATAGTGTTGAGCTTCGTTCAGGGGGCAAGGATGGCAATGAGCAAAATCCGCAAGTTACATGCTTATTCAGGTTTGGTGCGAACTCAAACGGGTAAGTCGCGTTGGCGGCAGATGCTCGAAATCCTTGCGCTGCGCCGTGGGCAGTATCAGCTCGGGATTGATGAATACTACGAACTGGGCGTATTTGACGACCGCTACTACCCTGCCACCGAAAAGGGCCGTTGCCTGGGCTGGAAAGGTAGCGACATGATCGACCGGCGCATGAATCACAATTACTGGCGGGCGACGGCCAACGACAAGGTGCTCAACTATGCCTTGTTGGCCCACTATGGCTTTCCTATTCCACAAACGCTGGCGATCTGGTCGCAGGCCGGCCAGCGTATTGCCGACGAAAAGATTTTGGGCAGCGAGGCGGAATTGTTCGACTACCTGGAAACCGGTTTGCCGTTTCCGGTCTTCATCAAGCCCATTCATGGAACGTACGGTCGGGGAACTTTCTGCCTCCTGGGCAAAGGGCCTGATGGCACCTATCTCGATAGCCGAGGTTCTACGGTCAGTCGCGATGCCTTGCTGGAGGCTTGGCGGAATCGAAAATTTGGCGGTCTGTTGTTGCAGAAGCGGCTGCGTCAGCATCCGGTAGTGGAAGCGCTGGTCGGCGAGACCATCAGTTGCGTGCGCGTGATCGTGATGCTCGATGCCGAGACTCAACCGGAGGCGTTGCTTGCGTTCTGGAAGATCGGGCGGGCTGAAAACGTTACCGATAACTTCTGTATGGGTGAAAGCGGCAATTTGCTGGCTTGGATTGATGTTGGCAGCGGGCGTGTCGAGCGCGTCATCACCGGGCTTTGGCCGGGAGGCGTGGAGTGCTCGGAACACCCGGATACGGGGGCGCGACTCGTTGGCGCGCAGTTGCCGGATTGGCCCAAGGCGCTGGACTTATGCTGTGAGGCTGCCCCGCATTTTCCTGGACTGCGTTTGCAGCATTGGGATGTCGCTTTCGCCGAGCATGGGCCGGTGCTGATGGAACTCAACACCGAGGCCGATCTCGGCGTTCCCCAGTTTCTTGGGCGTAGGGCGTTTGTTAATGAGCGAGTCGATGCGTTGATGGCTTCAAGTTGACGGATTCGTTGTTGCAGTCGTTCTCAAGATTGGGGGATGAGAACGGCTTGAAGCTGTTTCGTTGTTTCCTTGATGGCCTTGGCGATGATTGCTGAGTCCTCTGCACCGAGCGGCGTCACAACGTACTCAACCAGATTGGCCGGAGCTGTCTGCGGTCGCACACCAATCTTGATCCGGCGGAAACGATCTGTCTGGAAGGCGTCGAGAATCGACGCTACCCCACGATGACCGCCAGCACTACCGTTCATCCGTATCCGTATCTTGCCGAGGGGCAGATCCATATCGTCGAAGAGCAGAACGCATTGCGCTGCGGTGAATTGCATTGCGTCCGCCAGGTTTTTTAGTGTCGGTCCGATCAGATTCATCGGTACGTTGGGCTTGATTTGCCAGATCAAGCGATTCTCGATTTTCCCTTGGGCAATCCATGCCTCGGGAAAGTTCCGCCAAATACTCCCGATGGCCGTACAGAACTGATCCAATGCGGCGTGGCCGGCGTTGTGAGGACTGCCTGTAAATTTGGGGTCCGGGTTTCCCAGCCCGATGACGATCTGATCGTCCGGTCCGACGATAGGCAAGGTTTCCGTGGGGGCGTTGGCGGGGGTGGTATCGCGGGTTCCCGGGGATGTGCGCTGCGATTCGAGATGGCTGCAATTCGAGCAGAACATTTCCCGTTCGCAGTCATTCAGCCAACAATTGACTGGTTGGCTGAGTGATAGGGCGAGGCGGCTCAGATGATCTTTGTTATTGCTTCCTTTGAGTACGATCAAGTCACCCGGTTGACGTGTTGATTCGAGAAATAAGGCAATGTCGCGGATATGTGAAAACGCGTACAACCGGCCTTCGTTGTCCGGTTGTTTTGCTTTGAGCGCAGCCGAGGCATAGCGACCGGTGAATATGGCAATGTCGGCAACTTCGAGCGACCTTTTGGCGAATTTGAATGTTTGAATCGGCGTATGGTGGCAGTCTGAAATCGTTCCCAGCACGAATATCTTGCGCCGGGCTTTTGCTTCGCCCAATTGATCGAGCAATGCTCCCACTGTCCATGCAGGGGCTTTGTAATCATCGCAAATGTAGGTGATGTCCCCAGGAAGGCATACCCGCTGCATTCGTCCTTGGGGCGGTGTGACAGCAGCGATGCCGTGGGCACATTCGCCGAGTGTCAAACCGGCGGCCAGCGCGCTGCCAATGGCCGCCAGCACCGATGTCAGAAGATGTCGGCCATATAGCTGGGTCTGCACATCTTGCCGCTCACCGTTGAATGTGACGGTGAATCGCAGGGCTCCTGGCCAGACCGAGGAGATATCGCTGGCCAGCAAATCCGCGCCCGGCGTTTGACCGAAGGTGATTACCCGGCAAGCTGCCTGGTGACGTAGCGCGAAGACGCGTTCGTCGTCGCGATTCAGGATCAGGCAGCCATCGGCAGGGAGTGCCTGCGCCAGTTTGGCGAATTCGCTCGCGATGGCTTCGTGTGATCCGAAGGCGCTGAAGTGATCGTCACCGACATTGGTGATTGCTCCAATGGTCGGGTGAAGTACCGCCAGATGTTTATCCAGGGATCCTGGCGCTGTTTCTCCTAGCTCCACCACGCAGTAGCGATGCCAGGGACGTACCCGCAATACGGTACGCGCCACTTCCGGCGCGGCATTGAGTGATACCGGATTGCCGATGGTTTTGCCACGGCTGGCGAGAATGCCGACCAGAAGATCCTTGGCCGTTGTTTTACCGACACTGCCGGCGATGCCGAAAAAAACGGCACGCTTCAAATAGGGGCGAACATGCAGGCCAGCCCGGTAGATCGCCCCGTCAACGGTATTGTCGCCCAGACGGGAGCGCAATCGCCATTCGATTGCAGCGGATATTCTATGCCATTGTTGTTTTAGCAACAGGGGGGTTTGACGCAGTTTCACTGATTTATCCTACAGGTCGTTGATCCACGAATGGGTCTTGGCGTTGCCAAATTGCTTGATGAAGCGGCGCGTCCGGTGGGTCAGCAGGCCATGCCCGTGCAACTGGGCGAACTCGGTGGCGCCGATATCGTTCAGTTCGAGGATGCGCGGACCGCTGTCGGTAAAGGCGAAATCGATGTGCTGGATGCGCATCAGCGGGATCAGTTGGCCGAGCGCCTGGCAGTATTCGAGCACCTTGGGCCAGTCCGGCAGGAAAAATTCAGTAAACGATTTGCCGGAAATCGGATGCTCTTCAAATATCCGGGTTTCCGGCCAAAAACCACCGAGTACGCGGGAGATGCGACCGCTGGCGAGATCGATGTCGGCCAGCAGATTGCCGTATTTGCCGAGGCTGAAATTGTCGACGTGATTGGGCGGCACGGCGATTTTCCAGAGCGCCCGCAACGGCATCGATTCGCCGGGGCCATTGAGGCATATCACGCGGGCGCCGCAAATGGCTTTCCAGCCGGTCAATTGCTCGATCGATGGAGCCAGCCGCAGCGGTTGCTGGAACAGGAAGCCGCATTCCGGGCGGTGGTAGCGGTGATCGACCGGCGTGTCGAGTCGGGCCAGGAAATCCTCGACGGCGATACTGCCACCATTGAGCAGCCATAACTGATCCTGTGTCGCATCATAGCGCTCCAGGTAGGCGCTTCCATACCCTTGTTGCGACCAGGCCGGCTTGCCGAACAGCGGATAGACATCTGGATTGCGCAGAAATTCGGCAGCCTCGGCATAGCTGCGCAGATGCTGGCCGAAGACTGATGGCAGGCGCGGGCAAGCCTTAAAAGTCGCCACGGTCGGAACGACAGGCAGGCCCACCGCATCGGCCAACATCATGAACACCACCTTGTCCCAGGCCGGCAGCACCACATGGCGCGGATTCAACGCCTGGCTCAACTGCGCTTGCAGGCGCCAGCCGAGAAAGTCGGAGCGGCCATTACCGTTTAGGTAGGCATCGTCGTAGAGCTTGTACCAATAATAGTCGCTAAGGCCGCAGCATCCTCCCATGTTGCGTAAGGCCAGGATTTCGCGGACCTGCTGCAGGGCGCTCTTGCCGGTTTGTTGCTCAGCCAAGCGTTGCCAATTTCGGAAGCCAGCTAAACGTTCTGTTATGCTATTGGCGTTATTCATGATTTCCCAGCATTGCCTTCGGCACGAAATCTAACAGACTATCATGGTTACGCTCGTGTTCTATCTCACGGCCGCGGCGACGTTCTCCCCCTATAATGCGGCCTCCTGATTCAGATGCCCTAGGAGTACGGTTTGAACACCCAGAAGGAAGTCCTGTCGCTGCTCGACGAAATTCTCAGTTTGCATGGCCGGGCGGCTGCCTATACCTTGGATACGCCGCTGCTGGGGGCCATTCCGGAACTCGATTCGATGGCCGTGGTGGCGTTGATTACCGGTTTCGAGGAGCGTTTCGGCTTTGCCGTCGACGATGACGAAATCGAGGGCAGCACCTTCGCCACGGTCGGCTCGCTGGTAGCCTTTGTCGACGCCAAGCTGGCTGGTTGATCCAGCAATATCCACTATGCAGCCTGATTTTCTCGCCGTTGGCGACGGGCGGCACTTCTGCCTGTTCCACCCGGCGCAGGGGAGGAAAGCCAAGGTCGCGGCGCTGTATCTGCATCCCTTCGCCGAGGAAATGAACAAATCCCGGCGCATGGCGGCGTTGCAGTCGCGCGCCTTGGCCGCTGCCGGCTGCGACGTGCTGCAAATCGACCTGCTCGGCTGCGGCGACAGCAGCGGCGATTTCGCCGATGCTACCTGGGCGGCCTGGCGCGCCGATGTGCTGGCCGCTTATCATTATTTGCGCCAGCGTTCGGCCGCGCCGCTGATGCTCTGGGGCTTGCGCGCCGGTTGCCTGCTGGCGGCCGAGGCCGCCGCCGAATTGCCGGAAGCCGCCGATTTTCTGTTCTGGCAGCCGGTTGTTTCCGGCAAGCCGCATTGGCAGCAATTCATGCGTTTGAAGATGGCCGGTGAAATGGCTTCCGGCCAGGCCAAGGCGATTGGCGAGCAACTGCGCGCGCAGCTGGCCGCCGGGCAAACGGTTGAAATCGCCGGCTACGAAGTCGCGCCGGCCCTGGCCGCCGGTCTGGAACAGGCCGAATTGTCGCCGCCGCCGGGGTGTGCCGGCCGGGTCGTTTGGCTGGAAACCTCGTTGCGCGATGAGGCGACGCTAACGCCGGCCGCCATCAAGCGCATCGAGCAGTGGCGGGCCGCCGGTTTCACGGTCGAGGCCAGCGTCGTTCGCGGCCCGGCCTTCTGGCAGACGACGGAAATCGAGGAAGCGCCGGCATTGCTCGCTGCGACGCGGGCGGCTCTGGCGGGGCTGGCATGAGTTATAGCGAACAGGCCATCGTTTTCCCCTGTGCCGGCGAGACGCTCCTCGGCATCGTCGCTGTGCCGGATGCGCCGGCGACGGTCGGCGTGCTGATCGTCGTCGGCGGGCCGCAGTACCGCGCTGGCAGTCATCGCCAGTTTCTGTTGCTGGCGCGGGCGTTGGCGGCGGCCGGCTATCCGGCGCTACGCTTCGATTATCGCGGCATGGGCGACAGCAGCGGCGAGCTGCGCGATTTCACGGCCGTCGACGCGGACATTGCCGCCGCGCTGGCGGCCTTTCGCCAGCACTGCCCGCAACTTGAACGCATCGTGTTATGGGGCTTGTGCGACGCCGCCACGGCCGCCTTGCTGTACTGGGACGGCTCGCGGGATGCAGCGCTCGGCGGTCTGGCGCTGCTCAATCCTTGGGCGCGTTCGGAAGCGACCCTGGCGCGGACGCATATCAAACATTATTACGTGCAGCGGCTGCTGCAAGGCGAGTTCTGGCGCAAGCTGCTTGGCGGCCGGCTGGGCATTGCGCGGGCGGTGCGGGATCTGGCCGCTAACTGGCTGCGCGCCCGGCATGCGGGGGCGGCCGAGACCTCGGCGGCGGCGGAACCTTTCCAGACGCGGATGATGCGCGCGCTGGCGGATTTCCCCGGCCCGTCGCTGCTGCTGCTCAGCGGCGACGATTACACCGCCAAGGAATTCCTCGAAGCCTGCCGGGCCGATGCCGTTGCTACCCGTGCGCTGGCCAAGCCCGATTTGACGCGCCTCGACGTGCCTGCTGCCGATCACACTTTTTCATCGCGTGCCCTGCGGCGGACGGTCGAGGCGGCGACGCTGGACTGGCTGCGGCGAGAGCTGCCGTCCTGAATCGCGGAGCGCTGATCGTGTCTCTCGACTATCAGGTTTTCGATCCCGCCCCCTGCCGCTTTCCGCGCCCGCGCGCGCCGGTGCTGCCGCGCGGCTTCAAAGCTTCCGGCGCGGACGATGCCGCGTTGCTGGCCGGCGTCCCCCTGCTGGCTGGCGTGCATTACAGCCGTGGCCGCTATGCCCTCGGCGAAGCCTACCGGCGGGCCGGGCTGGTTGGCGGCGGCGCGCTGCTGGCCCCGGCCTACCACTGCGTGACCATGCTCGATCCGGCGCTGGCGCTCGGCGCCGAGGTGTTGCTCTATCCGCTGCTGGCTGACCTGACGCCCGATCCAGCGGCGCTCGATGCGCTGGTCGCGGCTTCGGCCAAGCCGGTCAAAGCCTTGCTGGCGACGCATTTTTTCGGCTTCGTCCGCGATTTCTCCTGGCTGCAAGCGTGGTGCGCGGCGCGCGGCATCGTGCTGGTCGAGGATTGTTCGCATACCTTGTTCACCGAACGCTATCGGGCGGCGGGGGCAGGGCGTTACGGGCAGTTCATGGCGTCCAGCCCGTACAAATTTTTTCCTTGTGCCGACGGCGGCTGGCTGCATGCTGCCGAGCCGGCGGCGCTGGCCGGCGCGACGGTGCGTCCAGCTAACTGGCGGGACGAACTGCGCGGCCTCAAGCAGTGCTTCGACGCGGCCCGGCAACCCTCGGTCAACGCCGCTGATATCGCCGCGCTCGACGGCCAACTGGCGGCGCTGACCGGGCAAATGCCGCCAGTCGGCAACGACGCACCGTTGTCGCGGCTGGGTCATTCGCGCCAGTACCAAGAAAAATCCGCCCGCATCGCCGCCCTGCGCGGTTCGCGCTGGCTGGCTGGACATGCCTCGCTGAGCGCCGTCATTAGCCGCCGCCAGGCCCATTACCGGCGCTGGCTGCAAGCCGTGGCCGATTTGCCGCATTGCCGCCCGCTCTACCCGGAGTTGCCGGAAACCGTCGTGCCCTACATGTTTCCGCTGCTGATCGAGCAGCCGCTGCCGCATTTTTACTGGCTCAAACAACTTGGCATGCCGGTTTGGCGCTGGGATGAAATGGCGATTTCCGCTTGTCCGGTGGCGCGCGATTATCGTTTGCGCCTGCTGCATCTGCCTTGCCATCAATCCTTGCATGACGATGAAATGGACTGGCTGCTGGCGGCGCTGAGCAAAGTGCTGCGCGCGCCGGTTGCCGGAGGCTGTCAATGAGTTGGACGTTGCTGCCGGCCGCCGCCGCCTTCGCCGAATACGCGGCCGACTGGGATCGCCTCAACGGCGAGCTGTACGACGCGCATCCGTATTTCGACAGCCGTTTCGTCGGCCCGCTGCTCAAATATTTCGCCGATGGCAACGAGCGCCTGTGTCTGTACCGCGAACAGGGCGTTGTGCGCGGCGCGGTGATCCTGCAAGCGCACGGCCTGGGGCGCTGGGCGATTTTTCGGCCATCACAGGCGCAGGTCACGGCGATCCTGGTTGCCGACGCCGCGCTGCTGCAAAGCCTGTTGCAGGCGCTGCCCGGTTTTGCCTGGAGCATCGAATTCCATGCCGTCGATCCGCGCTATGCCCCGTCCTTTGAGCCAGTCCGGGGGCAAAGCATCGTTTTCCCGCATGCCAACACCATCGGCGTTGTGCCAGAAAGCGGTTTCGATGCCTATTGGCGGGAGCGTCCGAAGAATCTGCGCAGCAATATCCGCCGCTATTTCAATCGCCTAGAGCGCGAGGCCGTGGGCGTCGAATTGTCCTGCCAGCGTCAAGCGGCGGCCATGGCCGACGGCGTCGGCCGTTTCGGCGGACTGGAGAGCGCCGGCTGGAAGGGCGAAGCCGGCACGGCGGTAGCGGCCGACAACGTTCAGGGGCGTTTCTACACCGAGGTGCTGGCCAATTTCGCCGCCACCGGGCAGGCCGAGATCTGCGAATTGTCGATGGACGACCAGTTGGCCGCCTCCCGCCTACTGATCGGCAATCCACGCATGCTGGTGATTCTCAAGACCGCCTACGACGAAACGCTGTCCCGTTTCGCGCCCGGCCGGCTGTTGCTGTATCGCTTGCTCGAACGCGAACTGGCCGAGAACCCGGAACGGGTCGTCGAGTTCTATACCAACGCCACGCGCGACCAGGCCGAGTGGGCGACTTTCGGCGCTGCCATCCACAGCATCCAGTTGTTCCGCAGCGATTACGCCATCGTCGCCTATACCTTGTTCCGCACGGTGAAACGCCAGTTGCGCGGCTCGCAACGCATGCGTCAGCCGGAAAACGCGACGCCGCCGGTCGAGGTGCGCAGTTGCGCCCGGCTCGATGAGTTTCCGTCGGGCGAATCGCCATTTGGCGAATTCGCGCTGAACGGCAATCTCGATGTGTCGATCGACTGGTTCGACTTGCTGCAACGGCAGGTTTATCCCGACGATGCCGACGTCCGTTATTACTATCTCGCCGACCACGGGCGGGCACGGGCGGTTCTGCCGCTGCGCCGGGTTCGCCAGGGCTACCTGCGCAAGCTGGAGGCCTTGAGCAATTACTACACCTCGCTGTATTCGCCGCTGCTCGGGCAGGGCTGCGATCCGCTGACGGTGCGCCATCTGCTGAATGCAGCGACGCGGGAAAATCACGGCGCTCACATGATCTATTTCGCGCCGATGGACCCCGAGTCGCCGGGTTATGGCGTCTTGCTGAACGAATTGCGCGCCAGCGGCTGGATTCCGCTGACCTTTTTCTGCTTCGGCAACTGGTTCCTCAAGGTGCGGGATGGCTGGGAGGGCTATCTGCGCCAGCGCAGCGTCAACCTGCGCAGCGGCATCAAGCGGAGTACCAAAAAATTCATCGCCGACGGCGGCGCGCTTGAATTGATCCGCGACTCTGCCGGCGTCGAAGCGGGCATCGCCGCCTTCGCGGAAGTCTACTCCGCCAGTTGGAAGAAACCCGAGCCGTACCCCGATTTCGTGCCGGCGCTGATCCGCCTGCTGGCCGCCAACGGCATGCTGCGGCTCGGCATCGCCCGCCTGCGCGGGCGGCCGGTCGCCGCCCAGTTGTGGATGGTCGGCCAGGGCAAGGCCAGTATCTACAAGCTGGCCTACCACCAGAACTTTGCCGCCTGGTCGCCGGGCAAGGTGTTGACCAGCTTTATGATGCAGCAGGTCATCGAGGGCGACCGGGTCGAGGAAGTCGATTTCCTGATCGGCGACGATCCCTACAAGCAGGCCTGGATGAGCGACCGCCGGGAGCGCCGGGGCATCGTCGCCTACAACCCGCGCACGCTGATCGGCTGCGCGCTGGCGCTCAAGGAAATAGCCGGCCGCCGGATCGGCGTCGCGCTGGCGGCAGTCAGGAGGTGCCTGCGCCGCCTGCCGGAGGGGCAGTAGGGATGGGGTTCGGATTTTGAGGAGGAGGTCATGAGGTGGGAAATTAAAACAAAAATACTCACTTTCTGCTTTCGATTTTCTTTATCTTCGTTATTTTTATCAGGGGTATGTTATGACTGTTCCGATGAAATTTGTCTATTCACTGTTTTTAATGTCCACTATGAGTACTGTCCTCTCTGCACGGGCTGAGGAAATAACCTCTGACAAGGAAAGTGCAAACTATACATCTGCTACAGTTACGATATTCGGGGCAATTCGTGAAATTGGCGCTATAAGAAAGACATGCAATCAATATTTCCCCGATCTGGTCGAACGAAATGACGCTGCGTATCAAGATTGGAGCCGACGCTATTCAAATTTTACGCAAGAAGTGGAAAAGAATTTGAATATAGTTGCATGGAGAATGTCGGGGTACAATATTGGTGTCTATTGGGCAAATCTTGATCAAATGGGTGTGGCCTTTGACGATAAGGTAGAAATGACGCAAGAGCAGATTCTCAACATGGGAATGTCAAACTTCAGAATAGGCTGTGTTAATTACGAAAATTATCTTAAATCTTCCAAATCGGATATTGCTAAGAAGTTTTTGTCTGAAGTTGAGCAGATGCGGAGCGAAAAAATTTCTGATGATGACTTGCGCTATCCAAAATGAAATCACGGCAAACGCGCGGTAAACGGGCCAGCTTCACATTGTTTTTGAGAGGTGTTATGCAGAAGAAAATTAAACCAAAAACGCCCCCTTTTCACTGCTGCTTTTCGCTGGATTTTCTCGTGAAAAAACCATGAACCGCGTCCTGATGATCGCCTACCATTTCCCGCCTCTGGCGGGCAGCAGTGGCATTCAGCGCACCCTGCGCTTCGTCCAGCACCTGCCCAAGTTCGGCTGGGAGCCGCTGGTATTGTCGGCCGATCCGCGTGCCTACGAGCGTACCAGCGACGATCTGATGGGCGATATTCCTCCGGGCGTCGTGGTGCGCCGCGCTTTCGCGCTCGATACCGCGCGCCATCTGGCGATCGGCGGCCGCTATATCGGCGCCATGGCCCGGCCCGACCGCTGGGTTAGCTGGAAATATGCCGCCGTCCGCGAGGGGCTGCGGATGATCCGCCAATTCAAGCCACGGGCGATCTGGTCGACTTATCCCATTGCCACCGCCCATTTGATTGGCGCGGAATTGCAGCGGCGGAGCGGCCTGCCGTGGCTCGCCGATTTCCGCGACCCGATGGCGCAGGAGGGCTATCCGGCCGATCCCTTGACGCGGCGGAGCTTTCTGGCGATCGAACAGGAAGCGCTGCGTAGCGCGCGCTTCAGCACCTTCACGACGCCGGGCGCGGCGCACACCTATCGCCAGCGCTACCCGGATCATGCTGAACGGGTAACAGTGCTGGAAAACGGCTATGACGAAGAAACCTTCGCCGCCGCTGCGCCGGTCGACGCGATGCGGCAACCTTTGAATCCGGGAGCGATCACGTTGCTGCACAGCGGCATCGTCTACCCGGCCGAGCGCGATCCGACGCAATTTTTCGCCGCCCTCGGCCAGCTCAAGGCGGCTGGCGCGATTGCGCCGGGCAGCCTGGTCGTGCGCTTTCGCGCCTCGGTGCATGATGATCTGCTGCAAGCGCTGGCGGCTCGCTATGACATCGGCGATCTGATCGACTGCCAACCGCCCGTGCCGTATCGCCAGGCGCTGGCCGAGATGCTCGCCGCCGACGGCCTCTTGGTCATGCAGGCGGCCAATTGCAACGAGCAGATTCCGGCCAAGATTTACGAATATCTGCGCGCCAACCGGCCGATCCTGGCCTCGACCGATCCGCAGGGCGACACGGCGGCAACGCTGCGCCAGGCCGGCGCGACCGACATCGTTCGCCTCGATTCGGCGGACGACATCCGCCGGGCGCTGCCGGCCTTTCTTGAGGCGATCCGCGCCGGCCAGGCGGTATTGCCCACGCCGCAGGCGGTCGCCGCCGCCTCGCGCGAGGGGCGGACGGCGCAATTGGCCCGGCTGCTCGATACGGCGACCGGAGGCTGCTGAGATGATGGACGCCGCAGAGCGAGGGCGCTCATGCTGAGCCGAGCAGGCAAGCTGCTGGCGGCGCTTGCGGCCTTCGGGCTGGGCGGTTTTCTCGCCTGGCATTACCCGCTCGGGCCGGGCGCGGCGCTGTCGCTGTTTGCGCTCGTCGGCGCGGTTGCCTTTCTCTGTCCGGCCTGGTGTCTGGTTGCGCTGCCGGCGCTGCTGCCGGTGATTGGTCTGGCGCCGTGGACGGGCTGGTTCAGCTTCGAGGAAAGCGATCTGCTGGTTCTGGCCGTGGCCGGCGGCGGCTATCTCCGCGCCTTGGTCGACGGGCCGCCGCTGTATCGCCATCGTCTTTCCCGGCTGTTGCTCGCGCTTTCGTCCTTGCTGGCGTTGTCGCTGTTGATTTCGCTGGCGCGCGGTTTTGCCGATGCCGGTGGCTTCCAGTTCGGCTGGTATCAGGGCTACGACGGCCCGATGAACAGCATCCGCATCGGCAAGAGCTTTTTCCTGGCTTTGCTGCTGCTGCCGCTGCTGCGCCGCCTGTTCTCCGATCCCAACCAGCAAGCCGGGCGGCAACTGGCCTGGGGGCTGGCGCTCGGCCTTGGCAGCGCGGGGCTGGCGGCGTTGTGGGAGCGCCTGGCCTTTACCGGCCTGCTCAATTTTTCCAGCGATTACCGCTCGACGGCCCTGTTCTGGGAAATGCACGTCGGCGGCGCGGCGCTCGACGGCTGGCTGCTGCTGACCGCGCCATTCGCCGTTTATGCCTTGCGCCATGCGCGAACGCCGGCGCGTCATGCGCTGGCTCTCGGCCTGATCGTGCTCGCCGCCTATGTCGCGCTGACCACTTTCTCACGGGGCGTCTATCTGGCGCTGCTGGTCAGCCTGCCAATGCTGGCCTGGCGGACGCATCGGCCGGCCGGCGCCCGCCAGCCAGGGCAGCAGCCGGCATGGACGCCGTTGCGCTGGGCGATTGCGCTGCTCGTGCTGGCGGCCATGGCCGGTCTGGTATTCGCCAACGGCGGCTATCGCGGCTTGCTGGCGCTGCTCGGCGTGCTCGCCGTGACCCTGGTGCTGCCGCAGCACCTGCGCGGCATCGCCGTGGCCCAATGGGTTGCCGGGGTCGCGCTGGGCTTGATGGTCGGCGGGGCGCTGGCGCTGTTGGCCGCTTTGCTGCCCAAGGGGCCGTATGTCCTGTATCTCCTGTTGCTTGCCGCGTTGTTTGTTGTCCTGTGGCAACTGCCTGGTGCGATTCAGGGCAGTCAGCGGATTTTTCTCGCTGCCGGCTGGTTCGCCCTGGGCCTGATGGCGGCCAGCGCCGCCCATCACTGGGGCGGCGGCGCTGCCTTGTGGGGCATGCTGGGTGCACTGGCCGTGGTGTTCGCGGCGACGCTTTGCGCCGTGTTCGCCAAACGACCGCTGTGGCCGGAAGAGCGGCGCTGGCAAGCCGCTTTCATCAGCGCGGCGGTCGCCGTCAGCACCGTGATGGCGGTATTCGCCGGCGGCGCGTATATGGGCGGGCGCTTCTCGACATCCTCGCAAGACATGGAGGGGCGTCTCGATCATTGGTCGCTCAGTATGACCATGCTGGAGACGCCGTTCGACCTTGGCTTTGGCAAGGGATTGGGGCGCTATCCGGCGAATTATTTCTTCGCCTCGCCGGACAGCAAGTTTCCCGGCACCTATCAATGGGTCGGCGACGACGAGGGCGCCTGGCTGTCGCTGGTCGCGCCCCGGCATCCGCTGAGCTTCGGCGATATTTTCCGCGTCTCCCAGCGTTTGCCGTTTGGCACGGCCGGGCCGTTCGCCGTATCGCTGAAAGTCCGGGCCAAGAACAAGGTCACCCTGCTAGCCGAGGTCTGCGAAAAGCACCTGCTCTATGTCGCCCGTTGCGCCAGTGGGCATGCCAACGTTAAGTCCGGCGAGGACTGGCAGGCGGTCACGATCAGGCTGTCCGGGCCGTTGCTCGATGGCGGCCCCTGGTATGCGCCGCGCCTACGCATGTTCTCACTGGGCATCGGCAATATGAGCGGCGCTGCCGACGTCGATGACATCATCCTGCTCGGGCCGGGCGGTGAATCGCTGCTGACCAACGGCGATTTCAACCAGGACATGCAGCGCTGGTTCTTCAGCAGCGACCGCGATCATTTGCCCTGGCATGCCAAAAACATCCTGGTCAATGTTCTGTTCGACCAAGGTTTGTTCGGCTTGGCATCGTTCCTGCTGCTAACCGTAGCGGCCCTGTGGCAGCTGAATCTGGGCCGGGCCAGGGAGCATGAACTGGCCCCCTATCTCTCGGCGGCGATCACCGGCTTCTTGGTGGTCGGGATGTTCGACAGCCTGATCGACGTGCCACGGCTGGCCTTACTATTCTATGTGTTACTGTTCCTCTGTTTTATGTTGAAAAACAGGAGCGGTCAGATGGCCTGTGCCGGGCCAATTTAATGTCTATGTCATCACTGTGTTTCTGTCATGAAATTGTTTCTACCGGCGCTGCCCTGCTTTGGCAGTCCGTCGATAGAGAGGAATTGATCCATGAACAAAGTTTCGTCTGGCGCGGCAATTGGCAGTACGGCTGAAGTGACTGTCATTATTCCGACCATGGCCGACATGTTGCACCGTGATTCCTTGTTCCGCGCGATCGACAGTGTCATTGCCTCCTCCTCCCGGCCAGTGCATATCACTGTCGTCGCCAATGGCAACCGCCGTTCAGCCGATGTCGAGAATGCCTTGCATAACAGGGATGACATCGAATTGCTGTCGCTCGACATCGGTTCGCTGCCGTTGGCGCTGCTGACCGGCAGACAGGCAGTCAAAACCCCTTATTTCGCTTTTCTCGACGATGATGATGAATATCTGCCAGGCGCCATCGACGCGCGGGTCGCCGTATTGGCTGGCGACGATAGTTGTGACTATGTCGTGACCAATGGCTATCGTTATTTGGGCGCCGACAACGAGCTTTATCTGAAAGATCCGAACAAAATATCAATAGCGCCACTGGCTGCCTTGTTTCGCCAGAACTGGCTGCCTTCTTCCTGTGCCGGTCTGTTTCGTTCAGAACGGATCGGTGTCGAGTATTTTGAGGAGTCGCACTCCTATGCCGAGTGGACTTGGTTGGCGTTCAGATTGTGCATGGCCGAAAAAAAAGTCGCCGTCCTTGATCAGCCTACTTTCCGAATTAATGATACGCCGAATTCGTTATCTAAAACTTCAGCCTATATCGAGGCTTATGATTCACTTTATCAAAAAATGCTGGCAATGAATCCGCCGAAATCGATTGTTGCGACAATCCGCATGCGCATTGGCAGAAATTTTCATTATCTGGCGGATTCGTTTCGTAAACAGGGAAAGCGGCGAGCAGCCTGGAAAGCGCATTTCCAAAGCTTGCTCTACCCAGGTGGCTGGAGATACCTGTTTTTCTCCCGCCATCTGACTCTTTGTCGGCCAGGAAAATAATTGGTTAGTTTGCAGAAAAATAATCGAATGATATTCGACAGGTAATCAGTCAATACGAAATTGAATAGCACTATGGATACTATAAAAATCACGGTCTCCGGTAATATTCCGCCACTGCCAGTTGATTGGGGGACGGGCGCTCAGGCTGGAGGAGCCGTCGCGCATTGGCTGGCCGCCTATGAGCGGCATGGCGCCGATGCGCCGCAGGCGGTCAAAGGCGCGTTTTCGGTCGTTATCAACTGGCCGGATGGCAGGGTGTTTTGCGCCGTCGACCGGTTTTCCCTCCATTCGCTGTGCTACCGGGTGGCCGATGGCGCGTTGCGGGTGGCCGAGCGGGCCGACGAACTGGCTGGCACCGATGGCGACATCGATCCGCAGGCGCTTTACGACTACCTTTAGTTCCACATGATCCCGGCGCCGCGGACGGTGTTCAAGGATGTTTTCCGGCTGCCGGCCGGTCATTACGCTTTATTCGAGAATGGTCGGCTGACGGTTGCGCCGTGGTGGAAGCCGCATTTCGACGAGGGGAAACGGGCGTCGTTTGCCGACTTGAAGGCGGAATTCCGCGAGATTCTGCGGGATGGCGTGCGCGACCAGATTGCCGGCGAGACCGGCTGTTTTCTCAGCGGCGGCACCGACAGTTCGACGGTGGCCGGGCTGTTGCGCGAAGTGACCGGGCAGCCGGCGCGCGCCTTTTCCATCGGTTTTGCGGCGGCGGGCTATGACGAAATGGAGTATGCCCGCATCGCTGCCCGGCATTTCGGCGCCGAGCATCATGCTTACTATGTGACGCCGGACGATCTGGTGGCGGGCATTCACCAGGTTGCCACCTCTTACGATCAGCCCTTCGGCAATTCTTCGGTGCTGCCCGCCTACTACTGCGCCAAGGCGGCGCGCGAGGTGGGTTTGACCCGGATTCTGGCCGGTGACGGCGGCGATGAATTGTTCGGCGGCAATGTCCGCTATGCCAAGCAGCGGGTGTTCGGCGCTTATGAGCGGATCCCCGGTTTTCTGCGACGCGGCCTGTTGCAGCCGTTGCTGACCGGCTGCGCTTGGCCGGGCAAGATTCCCGGCGTCAAGAAGGCCGTCAGTTATGTCGAGCAGGCCAGCGTGCCGATGCCGGACCGGATGCAGATGTACAATCTGCTCTCGCGCCTCGGTCTCGACACGGTGCTGACGCCGGAGTTTCTTGCCCAGGTCGAACCACAGGACACCTTGCGCCAGCAGCGGGAAAACTGGCGCGCCGCCGACGCTCATGCGCTGGTCAACCGGATGCTGTGGTACGACTGGAAGTACACCCTGGCCGACAACGATCTGCCGAAAGTGCTGGGTTCCACCCGCCTGGCCGGGCTGGAGGTCGGCTTCCCCTTGCTCGATGATCGCCTGGTCGATTTTTCGCTGCGCCTCGACCCCGAACTTAAGATCAAAGGCTTGACGCTGCGCTGGTTCTTCAAGGAGGCGTTGAAGGATTTTCTGCCGCCGGAAATCATCACCAAGAAGAAACACGGCTTTGGCCTGCCGTTCGGCGTCTGGGCGGTCGAACACCCGGCGCTACGCAAGCTGGCTGTCGATTCCCTGGATTATCTGCGCGGCTGCCGAATCGTCCGCGCCGATTTCCTTGACCGGCTGCTCAAGGATTATCTGCCGCAATACCCGGGTTACTATGGCGAGTTGGTATGGATCCTGATGATCCTGTCCCAGTGGCTACAAGCCAGGCCGCGTCCGTTTACCGCCTGACCCGCAGCCATCGGCGGCGGCATGCCGTTGCCGCCTTTCCTTCTAAAGTCGTCCATCCTTGTCTACCCGCAAAGCCCTCGCGCTATCCTTTCTCGACCGATATTCCGGTCTGGTGATTCATACCGCCTCGTCGATGGCAATTGCCCGGCTGCTGACGCCGTCGGAAATTGGCATCTATTCGGTAACCATGGTCTTGCTTGGCTTCGTCGCCACTTTCCGCGACTTGGGCGCAGGGCAATACCTGGTTCAGAACAAATCGCTGACGGAAGAAAAGATGCGCGCCACCTGGAGCGTGCAACTCGGGCTCGGCATTTTCCTCGCCGCGCTGGTGCTGGCGGCGGCGGTACCGGTGGCCCGTTTTTACGGCGAACCGCAGATGGTCGAGATCATGCTGGTGCTGGCCTTGAACTTCGCCATCACGCCCTTTCTCGCCTATCCCAACGCCTGGCTGGTGCGGGAAATGCGCTTCGGCTCGATCGCCGGCGTGCGCTTTGTTGGCGCACTGGTGCATGCGGCCTCGGCCATTGGCATGGCTTGGTTCGGCTTCGGTCCGGTCAGTTTGGCTTGGGCCAACGCCCTAACCACCGTGGCCAGTATCGTCGCGATCTGGGTTTTTGCCTGCCCGCGCCTGCCGTGGCGGCCGATCACGCGTGGCATCGGCGACGTCGTCTCGTTTGGTGGCAAGCTGACCGCCACCTCGCTGATGAACACCTTGTCCGGCGGCGCCCCGGAACTGCTGCTTGGGAAGCTGCAGAGCATGGTAGACGCCGGCTTGTTCAGCCGTGGCCAGGGATTGGTGACGATGTTCCAACGTTTGGTCATGGATGCGGTCAATTCCGTGGCGCTGCCTTATTTCGCCCGCCAGTCGCGCGAGGCGCGCGATCTCGGCGCCTCCTTCCTGGTCGCGATGGAACTGATCACTGGGCTGGGCTGGGCCTTTTTCAGCGGTGTCGCCCTGATGGCCTATCCGGCCATCCGCATCCTCTACGGCGCGCAGTGGGATGCCGCCGTCGATCCGGCGCGCTGGTTGGCCGTCGCCTGCGTCTTTTCGATTCCGGCCGCGATCTGCTCGCCGCCCCTGATCGGTATCGGCGCCATCAACGACGTTCTCAAAGCGACCCTGCTGTCAATGCTGGCGACCGTGATCGCGACCGTGTTCGGCACGCTGCTCGGCCTGCTACAGCTCAGCCAGTGCTTGATCGTTTCCGGGCTGCTGTCATCGGCGTTCTGGATCGTTACCGTGCGTAAGCACATCGGTTTTACCGGCGGAGCGATACTGCGCGTTTGGGGGAAAAGCCTGCTGGTCGCGCTGGGCGCTTCGGCAGCCTCTGTCGCGGTGATTTTCCACTGGGGCTGGCGACCAAACGAATTGCTCTTTCCTGTGCTGGTTTCGGGAATTGGCGGGATACTCGGGGCATTTTTCATGGCATGGGCGAGCAAGCACCAGCTATGGCACGAAATTCAGCGAGCCTACTTGGCACGTTCAGGCAAGCGCTAAGTGTTTTGCGCAGCCTGTAAAGTGCCGGACCGTTCAGACTGACCTGGCGATGGTCATCATGCTGCGCAAGGCGAAGCGCAGCGGTGTACGGTCCCATGGCGTGAAGCGGGGTAACTGGAAAATGTCAGAAGTCGCAGTTGCGCAGGCTGGGTGGGTTGATACCGCAGCGTCGAATCCTGCCTGGCGGACCATGTCCACATGCCGCTCTGAGTAATCGCGGCCGGGAACACCGTTCGGATAGGCGAAAACGTGCACTTGCTCTTCCAGCAGCGCTTCGAGTTCCTGCTTTCCCGAAACAATTTCCTGCTGGGCGGTTGCATCGTCCATGCACTCGAGAATGGGGTGTGTACGGGTGTGGCCGCCAATTTCCGCCCCTTCGCCGTGTAGAAGGCGGAGTTGTCGATGGGTCATCATCAGGTCGCAGGCGTTCGGTACTCCACAGTGCGTGGCGATTCGCCGGGCGATTTCGGCGCGAATCGGGTGCGCTGCGTACTTGAGTTTGCCGAGCACCACCTCATAGCCCCGCACACGCGATGCCATGTCGGTCAGGTTGCGGACTCCCAGGTCGAATTCGCTCAGGTCCAGTTTGCCGGTCGGGGCGAGCCGGAATGCCTCGATGATATCGTCGTTCCACATTCGACCGCCTTCAAGGAAAGCTGTGGCGATAAAGAAAGTGGCGGAGACGCCGTAGCGTTTGAGAATGGGCCAAGCGACCAGGAGATTGTCGGCATAGCCATCATCAAAAGTGATTACAGCGGCGGCAGGCGGCAACTTGCCGGCCTTCAGCCGATGGGCAGCTTCGCTGAGTGGCATGACATTGAAGGTCCGGGCTATGAAGCGGACGATCCAATCGAATTGCTCGGCCGAAGGCTCGTATGGGAGCAAGGGATCAGCCACCGGGAGAACACGGTGGAAAATGAAAATGCTGAGTTTTGCCGATGGTCCGGCGGGAGATAGCAGTCTGAAAAGCGGTTTCATTATCCGCATGCCTGATTCTGGCGCTTATTTTTTGCCAAGAGCCGCGCAGGTTTCACGGGCGGCACGGGCATAGCGATCCGTGTTGAACCGGACGTAGCCAATGAAATGCAGAAATACTGTTCCGGGCTGTTCTCTTCCTGGATGGCAATATTTAGGATGTGGCAAAACTACGGCTTTAGGGGAATTGGATACCATGAAATTGGAAGTGAATTGTTCAGTTCCCCATGCGGTCCATTTGTCACCCAGTATTTGCGACATGGTGTCGCTGAAAGTTTTCAACTTATCGCGGTTGAAGCAACCCACCGCAAATCCTGAGAATCCGGCACATCCTCTGACATAACGCAACGCCTGGTAATCGGTCAGGCCATCCATGCTGGATTCTGCGAGAATCTGGATGTGCTCCCCAGATTCAGCACGCTTTTTTGCCCAGGCAACTGCCTCGGTACAGGAACTGAAGTCCTGTCCATCCTCGGTAGCCAGCACGAACGACATGGATTCTTCAACAGCCTTTCTGACTTCCGGCATCTCCGATAAGGCAACAGTATCAGCATCAAGTTGGATCACATAGTCATTCTGGACAAATTCAGCAATGGCTATCAGGCGTTCCCAGCATCCACCTTGGGGCATTCCCGCAATTCGATAGTTTTCCGCATGTACGAATTGGATACCTCCAACATGCGTTGCCATCTGCTGGCGGTCTTCATCCGTTATGGTTGGATCGGTAACGACAATAATGCGTCGTGGCGAGAAAAATCGACAGAATGACTTGATCGCCAGCAGATAGGATTCAACGTCACGATGATGCACCATGGAGAGTGCTGTAAATTTATCGGAACCTGTACGGATTGGGGCCGAAGATGCTATCTGGTGTAATGCTTTTTCAAAGCGACGGCGGTTTGCTGAAATTTTTAATTTTTCTATCAATGGCCTTATATTTAACATGGTCGTTTAATTCCGTGGTGATGTATTTTTCTTTTAATCTTTCCATTTCCCGGCACGCTCCAGCTTGTTTCTCAGGCCAGGCAATTGATAGCCGAGTTGATATGCTTGTTTTGCTGCTTCCAGGGACTTGTTGAACTCACTTATTTCGAAATAGGCAAATGCGGAATATACTGCTACGTCGGCAATCCCGCTATCTAGTGATTCTGCTTTCGCAAGTTGCATCATGGCTTCTTGCTTTTTTCCTCGGCGGGCGTAGTAATAACCGTATAGGGATCTGACCAGTGGGTCTTCCGGGGTAAAGCGAACAGCTCTCTGAAAATAGCAGTGTACCTTCAGTTGTGCACCAGGTGGGGTGTCTTTTTTTTGCTTGAACGCGATATCTTCCATGGCGGCCAAGGCAAGGGGATGGTTTGGAAATGCCCATAGGGTATAACTGAAGCCGGCGGCAGGTGTTTCAATGATGTGATCGGTTTTTTTCTGTAGTATGCCTTTGCCAAGGCGATAAGCTTGATAATGCTCGTCGAAGTGAGGCCTCTCAACTAAATGACGTTCGGCAAGGGTTGCCTTGTTGTAATCGAATGGCCCATGCTTGGCAGCCCTGTGCAGCGGTAGGCATTCGGCGTCATAGCGCTCGATGGATTCTTGAGCATATCCAGGAAATGCTGCTAAATATAGGATACAGAGGGATATTCGCAATATAGGCATCGGAGTCTCTTCATGAATGGATGTTGTTCATGTTTGCTTGGCTGTCGATTCATATTGATTGGAGCTGTGTGTTTTGGCATGCTCCAATTCCTGATCCGCAAAATATTTCGCGAGGATTACGATGATCATGATGTTGTATGGTAGATCAAAATACGCGAGACTAAGGAAGGCGCCGCCCACAGCATAGCCCACCATGCTGGCTTGAATCATGGCACCCAGATCACGGGTCCAACCGAGCGATGGTTGTTGCGTACCGATCTTCATGAGCTTGCCGGCTGTTGTCCAGGTGACGACCCCAAGCAATAGGAAGAGCGTAAGACCGATGAATCCATGTTCTCCCAGTATCTGAAAATAGATGCTGTGGGCGGCATGGACGTCATTGGGGTCTGGTGCATACATACCAAAGACCGTCGGGTTGTAAATCTCGAAGCCACCTCCCAGGAGGCGATCTTTCGCCAAATTCCATGCCATCCACCAGGCATTGATACGGCCCAAGGCGGAGGCGTCCTGGTCGTAGGTCTGAATGGTTTCCATACGTGCCCACCAGTGTTCCGGCATGAACGGGAGGGCCAGAAAGCCGACGACGACGAGCATGACTCCGAGAATCAGTTTTTGTCGGCCGCGTATCCATATCAGGAAGGTCATCGCAATCAGCGCCAGCAATGCGCCGCGCGAATGGGTACCAAGTGCCATGACTGCGGAGAGGATCATCGAGAGGGTCATCAGATGGCGGTGCCATTTGTTCGTCATCTGCAGCTGCAGATAGCGCATCAGGGGGATGATCATGATGACCGCCAGGGCAATTTCATTATTGCCGCCGATGAATCCACCAGGCCCCCATACCCGGTAGCTACCCCCGGTTAGCAGCGTGAAGGCACCCCCCTTGACGCCATAAAAGCCAATTGAAACAACTAGCGTCCAGATGTAGATATTCATTTTTTTGGGCGATTCGATCAGAGCCAGTGTGACAAATAGCATCAGATAGATCTTGATCGAGCGGTCCCATAGCGGCAGGCTTGCCTCGAAATACATGGAAAACGGCAGCGTAAACGTAATCCACACGACGAAGGCGGCGAGCAGCCATACGGCTGAAGAAATGAAGGGGTTTCGCTTTTCCCGTGAGATCAGGAGTCCAGTCAGTGTCGAAACCCCGACGATCATGGCAACTGGCATCGAGGCGGATGTATAGCCCCACTGTTGATGTGGGTTCATTAGACTGACCCAAGTCCATAGGATAATGCCGATCCACGGCTTGCGTAGCGCTACCGCTGAGCCCCCCAGGATAATGGCCAAGATGACTAGGTCGCGCATGAAACTCTTTGGTGGTTGCTGCAAATGCTACGGAACAGTTCGAGTTGTGCCTCAGTGGTTTCCTGCCAACTGAAGCGCTCGGCATGGGCACGGACGGCACTGCGGGAAGGGTAGTTCCTGAACAATTCCGCAAAACCCTCGGCCAGGGCTTCGGCCGAGCGCTCACGCATGAGAACCCCGGCGTCCGGCGAGGAGACGACTTCCGGTGTTCCCCAGATATTCGTTGCGATCACCGGTGTCCCGCAGGCCATCGATTCGAGTAGAACGTTGGCCCAACCTTCGCGGTCGGAGCACAGAACCAACGCATCGGCAGCGCTGTACCACCCCTTCAATTCGGCATTCGGCAACTGTCCGGTGAAAAACACGCGATCCTGTAGGTTGAGCTGCTTGGACAGAGTTTCGAGCGCCAGGCGCTCCGGTCCTGCGCCAGCGATAACCAATTGAACGTCTGCCGGCAGCATTGGCATGGCCTGGATGGCGATATGGTGGCCTTTGCGTTCGATCAAGTGGCCTACGGACAGCAGGATGGTCGGTGCCGTGAGCTGGAGTTTTGATCGCGCCTGGTCGCGGTCGTCCGGTTGAAATTTGACGAGATCCACGCCGTTGCGAAAAACCTTCAGCTTGTTTGGTTCGGCACCCAAATCCTCCAGCGTATCAATCAGGGCCCGGCAAACGCCGATGGAGGCATTGGCGGCTTTGGTAGTTTGCAGAATCAGCTTGCGCGGATAGGAATACCGAGGGATCAAATTGAGATCGGTGCCACGCGCAGTAATAACGAACGGCTTACCTAGCCGCTGGGCGATGAAGTTGGCGGCAATGCCGTCAGGGTAGTAATAATGGGCGTCGATCAGGTCGAAGTCGAAACCGTCCTCAATGATTTTTCTGATCACCGGAAGCGCAGCGTGGGCAAGGGCATGCGGGGCAATGTTCATGCCGATTTTCGGCGGCAAAAAATAGCGGGGGTGATAAACATCGATGCCGTTTCGGTGTTCGAAGCGGGGCGTTGCCGCGAATTGGCCGTATTCGCCGAAAATCTTGTGGTTGAAAGGAAACCAAGGGACAGGGGCGACCACTTTGGTTTCAATTTCTCCGCTTTTCAGTAGCTCACGCAAGCGCGTTTCGACAAAAATGCCGTGCACTGGACGCGCCACGCTGGGAAATAGCGTCGAGAACAGAAGCGTTCTAATACGACGAGGCATGGTATCGATGGTTCAAGCCAGGGTTTTTCCTGTGAGCAAGGCGTATGGCGCGCGGTAATTGGCCACGCTGTTGCGCCAGTTGCGCACCGCCTCGACGAAATGACGGCCGTTGGCCTTGAGTTCAGGCCAGCGTTGGCGGTCGTTGAGCAGCCCCAGTAGGGCGCCGCTCAGGGCGTTGCAGTCGCCGGCCTTGAACAGGATGCCGGTCCGGCCGTGCTCGATCAGTTCCTTGTGGCCGCCGACATCGGAGGCGACGAACAACTGGCCCTGGGCCATGGCTTCCAACGGCTTGAGCGGCGTGACTAACTCGGTCAGGCGCATCGGATGGCGCGGATAGGCCAGAACGTTGATCAGGTCGTAATAGCGGCCGACTTCCCGGTGTGGCACGCGGCCGGTAAAGATCACATGCTCGCCTAGGCCCAGGCGTTCGACCCGCTGGCGCAAATTGGCTTCCTGCGGGCCGCCGCCGACCAACAGCAGGCGCACGTCGGGGCGCTGGCGGATCAGTTCCGGCAGGGCGTCGAGCAGCAGGTCCAGCCCTTCGTAGGCGTAGAAGGAGCCGATGAAACCGATCACGGTTCTGCAGGTCAGGCCCCATTTCTCCTGCAACTGTGGGTCGGGCGGGCTGGCCAAATGGAAGGAGGCGACATCGACGGCGTTGGGGATCACGGTCACCTTGGCGGCCGGGATACCGCGTGCCACGATGTCGGCGCGCAGGCCTTCGCAGATGGTGAACACATGGTCGGCCAGCCGGATGGCCCGGGTTTCCAGGGCGCGGGTGGCGCGATAGCGCAGGCTGCCTTCGCGGGTACTGCCGTGGTCGACGGCGGCGTCTTCCCAGAAGGCGCGGATTTCGTAAACCACGGGGATGCCGAGCCGGCGGGCGACCTTGATCGCCGGCAGGGCGTTGAGCACCGGCGAATGGGCGTGGATGATATCCGGGCGGACTTCGCGGGCGGCTTCTTCGAGCCGGGTTTCCAGTTGCCGCATCAGCACCAGCTCCTTGCCGAGCGGCAGTTTGGTGAGAAAACCCTCAGCCGGCGGTGTGCGGTAGAAGCGCAGGCCGTCCACATCCTCGACGGCGGCACCGGTTACGCCTTGCTTGGGCGAGGTCAGGTGGAAGGTTTCCCAACCGAGGGCGCGTTGTTCGCGCAATAGAGCGGCGGTGCGAAAGGTGTAGCCGCTGTGCAACGGGATCGAATGATCGAGGATGTGCAGGACACGGATCATGCCGGTGTTCCTTGTTCCATCACATTGCGCAGGAAGGCTTCGAACATCAGGATGGTCCAGATCGAGGCGCTGTAGTCGCGGCTACCGTTGTTGTGATCGCGCACCAGTTCTTCCAGATAACGGCGGTTGAACCAGCCGGTGTCGGCCAGACGCGAACCGAGGATGGCTTCCTGCACGCGGGCTTTGAGCGGGCCGCGAAACCAGCGTGCCAGAGGAACGGAAAAACCCATCTTTGGACGGTACAGCACGTCATTGGGCAGCAGGGGTTCCATCGTTTTTTTGAGCAGATACTTGCCTTCGCCGCCCCGGATTTTCAGCGACGAGGGTAGGGTAGCCAGCCATTCGATCAGCTTGTGATCCATCAGTGGCTCGCGTACCTCCAGCGAATGGGCCATGCTGGCGCGATCCACCTTGGTGTTGATGTCGCCGATCAGGTAGGTCTTGAGATCGAGATACTGGATCAGCGCTAACGGATCGTCGGTTTCGGCCCGGGCGGCGTGGCCGGCGAAGACCTGGAAGGCGTCGTAGCCGCCGAGCGCGGCCTTGAACTGCGGGCTGAACAAGCGTCGGCGCATCGGCGCGCGCAGGATCGACACCGAATGGAAATAGGCCTCGACGGAGTCGCGGGCCATGCCTTCGAAGGTCGTCTTAGCGCGGAACACGCGCGGCGCCCAGTCGGCCTTCGGATAAAGCCGGCCGAGCGTCCCGAAGACCGGCCGGCGGAAGCCGAGCGGCAGCGCCGAGCGCATTCTTTCTTCCATCAGGTGCAGGCGGTAGCGGCGGTAGCCACCGAAACTCTCGTCGCCACCGTCGCCGGAGAGGGCGACGGTGACGTGCTGGCGGGCCAGTTGACAGACACGGTAGGTGGGGATCGCCGAGCTGTCGGCGTAAGGCTCGTCGTAGAGCCGGGCCAGGGTGTCGATCAGATCGAAATCGTCGCTCTCGACCATGTCAAGATGATGGTTGGTACGGTAGCGGTCGGCCACCATCCTGGCGAATTCCGATTCGTTGAAGGCTGGGTCGGAGAAGCCGATCGAACAGGTATTCACCGGGCTGGTCGACAGGCCGGCCATGACCGCGACTACGGCGCTCGAATCGACGCCGCCGGAGAGGAAGGCGCCGAGCGGCACTTCCGAGATCATGCGCAGCTTGATCGATTCCTCAAGGCGGTGCCGTAGTTCGGCGCGGGCCTCGTCGTCGCTGAGCGGGTTGTCCAACGAGAAGCGGACGTCCCAATAAGGGCGCGGCTTACCGACCGGCTGACCGCGGCGCAGCAGCAAGGCGCTGGCCGGCGGCAGCTTCTTTGCTTGGCGGAAGATGGCGCGTGGCTCGGCAACGTAGCCGAGGGCGAAATATTCCTCGACGGCACAGGGATCGATGTCGCGCTTCAGGCCGCCGTGGGCGAGCAACGATTTCAGTTCGGAGCCGAATAGGAAGGTGCCGTCGTCGAGCAGGGCGTAGAACAGCGGCTTGACCCCGAGGCGATCGCGGGCGAGAAACAGTGTTTCGCGGTTGCGGTCCCACAGCGCGAAGGCGAACATGCCACGGAAGCGGTCGACGCAACGCTCGCCCCAGGCTTCCCAGGCATGCACGACGACTTCGGTATCGCTACGCGTGTGGAAGATATGGCCGAGCGCCTGCAACTCCGGGATCAGTTCCTGGTAGTTATAGATTTCGCCGTTGAATACGATGCAGACACTGTTGTCCTCGTTGTACAGCGGCTGCTGGCCGGTGGCCAGGTCGATGATCGAGAGCCGGCGATGGCCGAGACCGATGCCCGGTTCGAGATGCAGGCCGCCTTCATCGGGGCCGCGGTGGAACTGTGATTCGTTCATCCGGTGCAGCACGGCGCGATCAATATCGCGCTTGCCGCGGGTGTCGAAAATACCGGTGATGCCGCACATGGTTGTTTCCTGTCAGGACTGCATGGTCGCACCGCTAGTGTGCTGCCCCGTAAATGGCCGCACAAATGAAATTGATGGATTCGCGTTCACGGCAAGGCGCAAAGCACAGCGATACCGGGTGGTATCGCGAGCATTTGCAACGCCGCCGGGGGCGCGAAGACGCAATTTCATGTGCGGTTATTCGCGGGGCAGCACACTAGGGTGCAGGAGTTTGTCGTAAGTGCCCTGGTAGGCCGCTACCATGGCCTGCATGCTGAATTTTTCCTCGGCCAGCCGGCGGCCTTCCCGACCCATGGCGCGGGAGGATTCAGGGGCGGCGGCGAAGCGGACGATGGCTTGGGCCATTGTCTCGGGATCGGCGGCGGGAATGATGTCGCCGCTGATTTTGCCACTTGTCCCGGCGGCCACCAGATCGGCATTGCCGCCAACGTTGGTGGCGATCACTGGCAGGCCGCAGGCCATCGCTTCGAGAATGGTGTTGGAGATGCCCTCGGCCAGCGATGGCAGGACAAAGCAGTCGAGGCCGCGCATCACCTCGGGTACATCACCGCGCTCGCCGGGCAGCCAGGCCAGGTCGGCGATACCGGCTGCGGCGAGGATGGCCTGACATTCACTGCGTAGCGGCCCGTCGCCGATCAGCACCAGGCGTAGGCGCTGCCGTAGTTCCGGGGCAATTTCCAGTGCCCGGACGAAGGCGCGGGCCAGGGTTGGCTGATCCTTGACGGTTTGCATGCGGCCTACCGTGCCGACCAGCCAGTGGCCGGCGCGCGGAAACGGGCAGCCGGGCGTGGCACAGTCGTTGTCGGGAGCGGGATGGAAGCGGATGGTGTCGACACCGTTGTAGACCTGCAGCATCTTGTCGGGAGGGACGCGGATAATACCATGCAGATATTGGGCGAGGTCGCGCGACAGGGCGAGGTAATAACTCACGAAAGGTTTGTAAAAGCGGCGGACGCGCTGATAGGCGACGTTGCTGCCGTCGAGATCGCCGACGTCGCGGCCGTGCTCGCCGTGAATGCGCACCGGCACGCCGGCGGCCCAGGCCGGCAACTGCACTTCCAGCGCTGCCAGGTTGCGGCTATGCACGATGGCTGGGCGCAGCCGGCGGAACAACCGATAGAGCTTCGGGAACAGCCACAGGGTCTGGCCGGGCGGCTTGTTCAGGGCGATGAACTCGACATCGTCGCGCTGGATACGGTGGCGAAAATCGGTGACTTCGGTCAGGGCGATCACCGCGTGCCGGTAGCGTTCGGGCGGCATGTGGTTGATCAGGTTGACGATGCCATTCTCCAATCCGCCGGTAGCGAAGCGGTACATGACATGGGCGATGAGCGGTCGGCGGTCGGCGCTCATCGTTGCTCGCGGGTGGCGGCCAGCAGGCGGTTGATTTCCGGCGCGCTAGCGGCGGCGAAGGCGGGCAATGCCGACGCGGCGGTGGCGGCCGGAGCGTAGAGGATGACGACCGCCGCATCGTCGCCACGGCCGGACAGGCGGGACAGCGCGGTCAGCAGCTTGGCGTGGGCGTCCGAGGCGGTTAGCCGGCCGTCGATCCAGTACCACTGCCAGGCCCGCAGGCGGACTTCCGGGCTGCTGCCGGTCTCGAGCAGGTCGGCGGCGACAACCTGGGCCGGCAGGCCGGCCGCTGCCGGAGCCACGGTGTCGCGGGCGGCGACGCGCCACTGCTTGTTGGTGCTGGCGGCCAGCGTGTTGGTCGACGTTACCAGTTTGCTCCGGTAATCCTGCTTGCGGTAGTAGCCGATGTAGAGGCCGACACTCTGGCCATCGCGTTGGAAGGATGTTTGCAATTCTGCCGAGGCGCCGGAAAAATCGGGTTTCCAGGACGGCAGATCGGCGCCTTCCTGCCAGCCGGCCGGGGGCGGTAGGGCGGCGAGGGTGACCGGACCGGCGCGGTCGGCCCGGTCAATGGCGATGAAGGCGAGCGGGCCGGCGGCGGCGATCAGGGCGACGACGCCCGCGGCTAGCCAGGCCCTGCCGGTAGTGCCGACTGGCGGCGCGGCGGCTTCGGCCGGTGGCGTCGGGGCGGCTTCGGGTTCCGCCCAGCGCGCGCCGATCAGGAACATGATCAGGATCACCACGCCGAAGAAGACCCAGCCGTAGATCAGGTGGTCGACGCCGGTGGCGATCCGGTTGCCGGAAAGGTGGCCGAGCATGACGATGATGTAGGCGCGCAGCCAGTTGGCGATCACCGGCACGACGAAAGAGACGCCGATGAAGAGCAGACGGCGGCGTAGCGAGGTGTAGTTGAGATAGGCGAACAGCGTGCCGACGGTGACCGAGGCGATGATGTAGCGGATGCCGCTACAGGCTTCGACGACCGACCAATGGCCCGAGGGAATGACGAATTGCAGGCCCTCCTGGTAAACCGGGATGCCGCTCGCGCGCAGTGCCAGGACGGTGAAGGCGGCGGTCCACTCCATCAGTTTCGGCATCATGAAATCGCCGAAGGGCACCGAGAAGAACAGGAAAGCCAGCGGAAAGGCCAGGCGCTTGCTGACCGAGAGGCCGAGCAAGGCCATGATGGCGAGCACCAGCGTGGCGACCAGGGCGAACTGGGTCAGCGCGTTAACCGCCGTCAACTCGCCGAGCAGCCAGGCCAGCGTGGTGCCGGCGACCGGCACGGCGAGCAGCAGCGAGGTCCGCGGCTGCTCGGCGAGGAGTGCCGCCCGCTGGCGCCAGATAAGCCACAGCGTGATCGGCGGCACCAGGAAAGCGTGGGCATAGGTTTCCGAGCGGTACCAGATGCCGACCATGGCGGCGGCGGTATCCCAGTACCAGTAGATTAGCCAGGCGATCAGCAGCGGTAGCAGAAGCAGCGCTTGCCGCCAGGCGGGCGAAAGCGGCGGCTGGATGGCGACCTTCATCTCGATGGCAGGAGGGTCGAGGTGGCGTTGCCCAGATAGGCGTCGATGCGGCTCATGTGCGCCCGCCAGCTATAGCGGCCGAGAACGCGGGCGCGCGCGGCACGGCCAATGGCGGCGGCGGCGGCCGGATCGGCCAGTTGGGCGACGATGGCGGCGACGAATTCCTGGGCGGAATCAGCCGTCAGGAGTTCCTCGTCCGGCAGCGCCTCGACCGGAGCGGCGCAGGCGGTGGTGGCGATCACCGGGCGTTCCATGGCCATGGCTTCGAGAATCTTGTTCTGGATGCCGCGGGCGATGCGCAGCGGCGCGACGATCACGCCGGCATATTGCAGATAGGGGCGAACGTCCCGCACGGTACCGGTAACGACGACGTGCTTGCCGGCCAGGGCGCGGACTTCCGCCGTCGGGTTGCGGCCGACGATGTAGAAGCGCGCCTGCGGGCGCTGGCTACGCAGCGCCGGCAGCATCTCGGCGACGAACCAGGTAACGGCGTCGATATTCGGCCAGTAGTCCATGGCGCCGGTGAACACCACGGCCTCCTCGTCGGCCGGGAAGGGCGACGGCCGGCCGGCGGCCGGCGTGAAATAGCGGGCGTCGACGCCGTTACCCATGGCTTCGACGCGCACGCTGCATTCCGGAGCCAACTCGCGGAACAGTTCGACCTCGGCCTCGGTGACGAAAAAGGAGCGCGCCGCCTGGGCCGCCGTATGCCGTTCCCAGGCCAGCAGCAGGCGGCCCTCGCGGCGGTAGATCCAGG
The DNA here is from genome assembly GCA_031260295.1 of Azonexus sp. Lineage (GTDB taxonomy): Bacteria > Pseudomonadota > Gammaproteobacteria > Burkholderiales > Rhodocyclaceae > Azonexus. The sequence continues at coordinate 283,545 of JAIRKE010000001.1, read as the reverse complement.
ACATCGGCCAGTGGTGCCGGGGCGCGTACTGGGTCCACTTCGCCGAATCGACGTCGACGAAATCGATCAAGATCGGCATTCGCTGCTTGTCCTCGACATACTGGGCCATTGCCGAACTGAAGACGACGACGGCGTCGATCTGCTCTGTGCGGCAGATTTCATCGACCCATTTCTGCAGGCCGGCGTCGCGGTAATAGCGCAGGGTCAGCGGCTCGCCGGCAAACAGGCCGTTGATGCTGCGCAGCTTGGCCAGGCTGGGACGGAGGCGAACTGCGTGGAGCCCGGCGCACACTTTCTCTAGGGTCCGAATGTGCGCGACATCCTCGGGAGCATCGACGAAGGTGCCGAGGAAAACGCGATGCGATCGCAGCAGGTGGCGAAGTAGGTTGCAGGAGCGCACCTTGTCGCCCTTGTCGGGCGGAAAGGGAATGCGGTGCGTGAGGTAGAGGATGTTGGACATGATGGAGTCGTTGCGCCTAGCCCAGATTGCGGACGATTAGCGGTCCGAGCCGGTTAGCGAGGCCGAGCGGCAGGCGCCGCCAGGCGGCGATGAACAATCGGTATTTTGTATTGCTGGGGTTGTTCTGCGGGATGTTGTCGCGCTTGTAGAGGCGGTATTCGTAATGCAGCGGCTGCGCTTCAAAGCCCCAGTTTTTCTTGAAGGCATAGGGGCCGGTGCCGACCTTGCTGCGCCCGTAGTCAAAGACGCGCAGGCCGCGCTCGCAGGCGCGGCGCATCAGTTCCCAGTATTTGAAATCGTTGGCGGCGAAGTCGCGGGCCGCCGCGTCGTCGCCGGCGTAATAAGGCAATACCTCGTCGCGGAAATAGAAGGACAGCACGCTGCTCAGCGGTCGGCCATCGGGCGCGGTGACGGTGAGCACTTCACAATCCGGGCCGAAAACGCGCAGCAGCGCCGCGAAATAGCGTTTGGGTAAAGCCGGCGTACCGTGACGGTGGACGTTGTCGGCGAACAGCGCGAAGAAGCGCTCGGCATTGTCGTCGATGTGGCTGGCAAGGCCATTCTTGATGCCCTTGCGCACCATCGCCCGCTGTTTGCGTGGAATGGCCTGCATGTTGGCTTCGACCTCGGGCAGGATTTCCTTGCGGAAGGTGACGTATAGATCCTGCGTTGGCCAGTCGGCATGGCGCGCGGCGATATTGCGGAATTCGAGATGGTCGACGCCAAGTTGGACGGCCAGCCGTTGCGCTTCTTCCTCCAGCAGGGCGGCGGCCTCGGCGCTGGCGGCGGCAACGCCGCCATAGACGGCGAAGGGCAGGGCCACCAGCGCGTTGCCAAAGAGTAGGCTGTTGACCTGGGCCAGTGGCAGCACGCCGCACATCTCGCCATTCTCGTGGGCGTAGAGGAAATAGGTCGGGTGGCGGAAAACCTCTCGGATGATGCCCTGCCACGCCGCACGGTGGAAGAAGGTGGCTTCCGGGCAGGCGTTGACGAAGGCGTCCCAGCGGGCCGCTCCCGCGTGGTCGGACGGGTCGAGGCGATCAATCAGCATGCGAATCAGGCCTTACCGAGGAACAGGTCGTCCATCCGGCCCCAGGAAAAATCGGCCAGCAGACGGTGGAGTCGTGGCTCCATGCGCTCGATGTTGAGGTAATGGCGGAAGCGCGTTTTGGCATTGATGCCTGCGATGCGCGGTTGCTCGACGTCGATTTCCCAGGGATGGAAGTAGAACACCGCCGGCAGGCGGTCGACGTCGTTGACGTGCCGGATCATCCAGCGCGAGAGGGAGTAGGGCAGCAGCCGGAAATAGCCGCCGCCGCTGGCCGGCCAGTTGCGGTTGAAGAAACGTAGCGTGGTCGGCGGAATCTCGACCAATTGGCCGATCCGATGGGCGTGGCGCGGTGCGTCGGGCATGCCGTAATGATCGTGGCGGATCGGGTAGATGCTGGAACTGTAGCGATAGCCGGCGCGTTCCAGGCAGTCGAAAGCCCACAGGTTCTGTTCGCCAATCGAAAAACTCGGCGCCCGGTAGCCGCGCACTTCGCAAGCGGCCAGGTCTTCGAGAACCCGTTTGGCGGCCTGGATGTCGGCATAAAAGCTGTCCGGCGTCTGGTCGCTGACCCGCTCGTGACCGTAGCCGTGGCTGGCGATCTCGTGGCCGGCGGCGGCGATGCGGCGGACCATCCCGGGATAGCGTTCGGCGATCCAGCCGAGCGTGAAGAAGGTGGCCCGCGTGCCGTGCTCGTCGAGCATGGCCAGGATGCGGTCGACATTCCTCTCGACGCGGCACTCGCGGGTCGGCCATTCGCTGCGCGGGATGTAGGGCGCGAAGGCGGAAACCTGGAAGTAATCCTCGACGTCGATGGTCAGCGCATTACGGGTCGACTGGGCGGGCATTGGCGGGATACTCAACGGCCGGCAGCGTGGCGGCCGAGCAGCCAGCCGGCCAGGTCGGTGGCGATGCGCTCGGCGGCACGGCCGTCCCACAGTTCCGGCACGCGACCGCTCTTGCCGCGCCCGGCCAGGATCTCCGCTGTCTGCTGGCGGATCGCCTCGATATCGCGGCCGACCATGGTGTTGGTACCCTGCTCGACGGTGATCGGACGCTCGGTATTCTCACGCAGGGTCAGGCAAGGTACGCCGAGGGCAGTAGTTTCCTCCTGCAGGCCGCCGGAGTCGGTCAGCACGATACGCGCACCAGCCATCAGGCCGAGCATTTCCAGGTAGCCTTGGGGCGGCAGCATCAACATGCGCGGCGTGTCGATCAGGTGTTGCAGGCCGAAACGCTCGATGTTGCTACGGGTGCGCGGATGCAGCGCAAACACCAGCGGCAGACGCTCGGCAATTTCGCGCAAGACACCGAGCAGCGAGGCGAGAACCTCGGCACTATCGACATTCGATGGACGGTGCAGGGTGACGACGCCGTAACCCTCGGCACCGGCGATCAGGGCCGGGTCGCCGCCGCCAGCGGCGATGGTGGCCGCCGGAGAACGGGCGACCGGGCGGTTGCTCAGCAGCGAATCGATCATCACGTTGCCGACGAAGCGCACGCGCTCGGCGGCGATGCCCTCGCGCCCCAGGTTGTCAGTGGCGCTGCGCTCGGTGGTGTACAGCAGGTCGGCGATCTGGTCGGTGAGGACGCGGTTGATCTCTTCCGGCATGGCGCGGTCGTAGCTGCGCAGGCCGGCCTCGACGTGTACCACCGGAATGTTTTTCTTGGCCGCGACCAGCGTGCAGGCCAGTGTCGAATTGACGTCGCCGACGACCAGCACGCAGGAGGGCTTGCGCTCGTCGAGCACTGGCTCGAAGCGCTTCATGACCTCGGCCGTTTGCACGGCGTGCGAGCCGGAGCCGACTTCCAGGTTGATGTCCGGCTGCGGTAAGCGCAGGTCTTCGAACAGCCGGTCATTCATGTCGCGGTCGTAATGCTGGCCGGTATGCAGCAGCAGGGTCGGAATGGCCGGCGCATGGGCGGTAAAGGCACGCAGGATGGGCGCCATTTTCATGAAATTGGGCCGGGCGCCGACAACGCAAATGACGGGGCCAAGATCGGAGGGCCAGGTTTCAGGCATCGGCTTAATCACTTTCGCTGGTGTTCTTGGTCAGTTGCCGGCCATCGGCAACCAGTTGCTGCAATAAGGACAGGGTCGCGCTGTTGATCTTTTCGAGTTGCAGCATGCTGCGTTCGAGGCGGGCGAGCCGCTTGCCGAACTGCTCGAGGTTCATGTTGGCCAGCAGGGCGCCTGGGTCGTCACCATAATCACCGCTGGCAAGAGGCAGGTTGCCCGTCTGGTAAGGTGAAAGGCTGTTCTGGGCCGCCAGTGCGTAGGTGCTGTCACCCATGGTCTCTCCGTGTATCTCGCGGGCGACTTCCTCGACGTCGGTTACGTCGAAGTCCTTTTTGCGGCTCAAATAGCCGAATAGCAGCAGACGGTCGCAGACCGAGTTGATACGGCGCGGAATACCGCCGCTGGCCTTGAAAATGGCTTCGTAGGCGGCGTCGCTGATGGTCGGCGAGCCGGAGGAGCCGGCACGTTTCAGCCGGTGCTCGATGTAGGCGCGGGTTTCCTCGACATCGAGCGGCCCGATGTGGCAGGCGGCGGTGATCCGCTGGCGGAACTGCATCATCTGCGGGCTTTGCAGCATCTGCCGGAATTCGGGCTGGCCGATCAGATAGCTTTGCAACAGGGCGCGGTTGCCGAACTGGAAATTGGACAGCATGCGCAGTTCCTCGACGGCGCGCGCCGTCAGATTCTGCGCCTCGTCTACGATCAGCAGACAGCGCTTGCCCTTGCTGGTGGCGCTGATCAGGAAGGCCTCCAGCGTCATCAGCATGTCGGCTTTGGAAACATCCTTGGTGCGCAGGCCGAAGGCCGCCCCGACCAGCCGCAGCGTATCGTCGGCATCGAGCTGGGTGCTGACCAAGTGGGCGGCAACCACCTTTTGCGGGTCGAGACTGTCAAGCAAGGCACGGACGATGGTGGTCTTGCCGGCGCCGACTTCGCCGGTGATGACAATGAAACCTTCGTTCTGGTGCATGCCGTAATTGAGATAGGCAGCCGCCCGGCGATGCTGTTTGCTGCCGAAATAAAACGAGGGATCCGGATTGAGCTGGAAGGGTTTGCTGCTCAAACCATAGAAGGCTTCGTACATGCGTCAATAGGTATAGAGAAGGGTGGCAGTCAGGGCGTTCTCGGTATACGGATTGGTGTCGCTATCGTATTTCGCGCGGCGCGCGCTGAGCGAGCCGTTGGTTTTCGCTCCGAGCTTGGTGGCCAGACTGATCTGATAGAGCGTCGTCGTGGTATCCAGATCGACGCCGCCGGTGTTGCTGCCGCTGCTCTTCTGCCGGCCAGCGGTCACGTTGAGATTGGAGAGGGCGCTCAGGCGGTGCGAGAAGGTCAGGCTGACGCCTGTCTGCCTGATTTTTGAACTCTGCGAGAAATCGTCGCCAGTCGAGGCCAGGGCGGCGGAGAAGGCCGAATTCTCGCTGCGGTTGAATTGCAGCGTCAGCGAGTTGCGGGCGCCGAACAACACGAAAGCCAGTTGCTGCTGCCGTTGCTTGCTGGCCTGCGTGGACAGAAAACCACTGACGACTTGCTGGTTGGGATTGAGGCCGGAAGAGGCCAGCAGGGTTTGAACAAAGGCGGAACGAGCGGCCGGATCGGGAATCAGGTAGGCGAAATAGTCGTAATACAGGTCGTAGAGGCTGCCCATGCCGGCCGTGGCGAACTGGTTGGGCAATACCGAAACATCGCGGGTATCGGTATAGCGGATGCTGCTGTTGGGAAAGCGGTGGCTGATGCTGAGACGATGGCCGTCACCGAAGAAACGGCGTTCCATGAAGGCGGAAATTTGGGTGCGCGGGGTCGGATTCCAGTCGAAACCGTAGCCGTGGGTATTCTTGCTCTCTTGGTCGAGCGAGGCGTAATCGTTGCGTTCCCAGCCGGCGCTGGCGGAAATACTGAATTGCGGCGTGATCAGATAGGTGAGCAGCAGCCGGGTCAGGTCGGCATCGGTTTTGCGGCCATTGGCATAATCGGCGGTCTGGCGGTTGGCATCGAGGTTCCAGCGCAGGCTGTGGAAGGGCGTGCCGCCGCGTAGCTGACCGATCCATTGCGAGGTATCGAGATTCGTACCCGTCGAATCGTCCGCCCGGGTTGTCGTGGCGTTGTAGCGAACCGTGTAGTCGGCGAGACCGCCGATGGTTCCGCGGATATAGGGGGAGATGCGATAGGTCGAGGTTTCCGTGCTGTTATTGTTGATCGACGCATCACTGGGCGATTGCGGGCCGAAGGCGGAAATGGATTGCTGCGAAATATTGCCGCTGGCATCGACGAAAAACCAGTCGTCGATGGCTTCTAGCGTGGCGAAGGTGTTGAGGGCATTCTGGTGCCGGCTTCCGTTATTTTTGGAATAGAACTGGCCGCGCAGCGCGTAATCCAGATAACCGCGCAGGCGGACGGTCCGCGCATCGATGCGGATGCCGGGCGAGATTTCGGTGATCAGGTCGCTTTCGCCTTGGCCGTAACTGATGTTGGCATGATCGGTGGCGGTCAGCGACAGGCCGATCCGCGGCGAGATCGTCCAGGCCCGTCCGCTGCCCTGTTCGGTCGAATTGTCGCCGCCGTTGGTATCGATCATCGCGGCCGGAGTGCCTATGCCCGGCATTGCCTGGGCGCCGGTATTTTGCTGGGCCGTCGCCGGTAGTGACAAGGCCAGTGCGAAGGCGACCGTCAGCGGACGAAAAATGGAGTATCTATTTCCTCTTCTCATACCCATATCCGTAACCGTAACCGTAGCCATACCCGTAACCGTAGCCATCGGAAGGCGCTTGCCGTGCCTGGTTGAGAACCATCATCTTGACCGGGCAGGCTTGAATGGTGTCGACCGCCTGCTTGACGACCGCCTGGGGGGTGCTTTCGGCATGGACGACGACGACGATCTGCCCCATGTGCGTGGCGATGGCGCGTGATTCCGTGGTCAGCAACAGGGGGGGGGAGTCGAAAATGATGATACGGTCGCTGTAGCGACTGCCCATGTCATCGAGCAGACGGACCATGGCGTCACTGGCCAGCAATTCAGTGGCGCGCGGATGCTGGGTGCCGCTGGGCAGAATCGAAAGTTTTTCGATATTGGTGCGCAACAGGACACTGGAAATATCGACCGAGTTCTTGTCGACCACGTCGAGCAGGCCGGGGGCCGGGGGCAGCCCGAGCATGTTGAGTACCGATGGGCGGGCTACGTCAGCATCGACCAGCATCACCGTATTGTCGAGTTCCATGGCGATGCTGATGGCCAGGTTGATGGCGGTGAAGCTCTTGCCTTCGCCCGGCAGCGCGCTGGTGACCATGATCAGGTTGCCGTTGACGATCGGCTCGCTGCCTTTACCCATGGCGTTGGCGATCAGTGGCCGCTTGATGACGCGGAACTCGCCCGCCAGTTGGCGCTGGCTGTGGGCGGCTTGCGGCACCAGCAGACCGGAGGCGGAAATGGCGTCGAGATTGAGCTCGACGCGCTTGGCGGCTGCCGCTGGCGCCCGCTTTTCCTCGTTCGCCGGTTTCGGCATTGTGACAGCGGCGGTATAGGGGGCGACATCGTTTCTGGCTACCCTTCCGCTGCCCTGATGAGTGGCGGGCTGCGCTGTTTCCTCGGGCAACTCGACACCGGCCTGACGAAGTTGCTCCAGGCGCTTGGCGGCTTGTTCAATCAGACTCATCAATCACCTTCAGGCAGCGCGTTGGGAAAGGAAGAAGAGCGCGGCCATGCCGGCTCCATAGGCGATGAACAATCCGGCGGTGGCCAATAAGAAACGGCGCAGGGTTGATTTTTCCTTGAGCCGGCGGGCGTCGTTCCGGATCAGCGTGACGGTGCCGAGCAGGGGAAGGCCGGTGGTTTCGCGCAGGGAATTGCCATCGAAGAACACCGGGCGGACCTGGCTGGCGACGAAGGCGGCAAACAGGCCGGAGGCCAGGCCGAGCAACAGACCGAGCGGGAACAGCAACATGCGGTTTGGGGCCACTGGTTGTTGCGAGGCTCGCGGTGGGTCGATCAGGCGAAAATCGGCGACCGAGCCGGCGGCTTCGAGATCGCCGGAAAGCTCTGTCATTTCGCGGCGGGCGACCAGTTGCTCGTAGTTTTTCTTGTGGATGGCGTAATCGCGGTTCAGTTGGGCGAATTCCGCTTCCAACTGCGGTTGCGTCCGCATCAACTCGGTCATCCGCTGGTAGCGGTCTTCGTATTCCGCGACGCGCGCCTGAAGCGAAGCCACATTGGCCTCGGCCTCGGCCAAGGAAACCTTCAGTTGCTGATAGACCGGGTTGTTGCTGATCGAGGCCCCCGGGTTGCTGGCTGCGAATTTCTTGCGCGCCTGCAATTCCTCCTGTTTCTGTTCTTCGAGATCCTTGATCAGTCGGCGGATGCCGATAACGTCCGGATGTTGCTCGGTATAGCGCTGTAGCAGGGTATCGAGATTGCGCTTCTGGGTATCGATGCGGCCATCGATTTCGGGCAAGGAGATGCCCGAATCGGCCGCCGGGGATTCCGGCAGCAACATTGGTTCCTCGCCGACAATCTGGCGGCGCAGGGAGTCGCGGGCGTTTTGCGCTTCGCGCAAGGCCAGGCGCGAGGTGCTGAGCACCGTGGTCAGTTCGGAGAGGTGGTCGACGCTGGTCTTGCCTTCGCCGATTTGCAAGTCGATGTTGCGCAACTTGAATTCCTTGAGACGATTTTCCGCCTCCTGCAATTTGTTTTCGTAATTGCGAATCTGATCTTCGATGAATTTGCGCGCCGAGTCGGAATCCTGGCGCTTGCTACCGAGGCTGGATTCGATAAAGATCGACACCAGCGCCTGGACCACGCGCTGCGCCTTGGCCGGGTCGGTATCCCGGTAGGACAGGATGTAGAGATTGTCGCGGCCGACGCTCTGGATTTTCAGCGTTTTGGTCAGCTGGTCGATGAGAGCCTCCTGTGCCGCCTTGCCCTTGATGCCGAGGTCGAGATCGGCCATGCGGATCAGCTTTTCGATGTTCGGCCGGCTGATCAGTGTCCGGCTGAGCATCATGACCTGCTGCTCGACGTTGGGCTGGATGGCCAGGCCGGACATCAGCGGCTTGAGGATCGACTGCGTATCGACAAAGATGCGTGCCGATGCTTCATACCGATCCGGTATGCGCAGAATCACGCCAGCGGCGATGGCGCCCACGACCCATGCGACCAGCATGCCGAGGTGGCGATGCTTCCAGGTCGCGCGCAGGATGGCCTGGGCCTGGCGAAGAATCTCTTCCATTAAGAATCCAAGCTTGTTGCCGCCCAGCCGAAGGTTTGGGCGGCATGTATTGAAACGAGGCCGATCAGAACCAGCTCTGCGGAATGATCAGTACGTCGCCTGGTTGCATCTCGACATTGGCCGAAACGTCACCGCCCTTGACCAGGTCCTTCAAGCGCACGCTGTACTGGGCGTTGGTGTCGCCGGCGCGCAGGATGGTGGCGCGGTTGCCATCGGCGAAATCGGTAATGCCGCCGACGGCGATCATCACGTCAAGCAGGGTCATTTTCTGCTTGTAGGCGAGAATCTGCGGTCTGGCCGCTTCGCCGATCACGCGAATCTGCTCGCTGTAAGGGCCGACGAAGCTGGTCACGATGACGGTGACCACCGGGTCGCGGATGAACTTCGCCAATTCCTTCTCGATGTCGCGGGCGAGGCTGGTCGAATCCTTGCCCATGGCATCGAGGTCATCGATCAGGGGAGCCGAGATTTTGCCGTCCGGGCGGACGGGAACCGACATCGACAACTCCGGATTGCGCCAGACGACGATATTGAGGTTATCGCCCGGGCCGATCTTGTAGTTGTATTCCGCTGAGGCGGCCGACTGTGGCGCCGGGGGCAGGCTCGAGGCGCAGCCGGAGAGCAGGGCCACGGCCATGGCGGTGGCTAGCAGAATGAAGAGATTTGCGGGAGCGGAGCGTAACGTACTCATTTGAGCCTCTCATGATCTGAACAACTGTCACCGGAACGGCCCACATGATAACGGAAGAGCGCGAAGGAACGAGCGACAGATATGTCGAAAAAATGGATTCTTTCACGAATGCCGGGCTAAATAAAGTTTTCAGCCCGGTTTTGCATCAGCGGCCTAGCGCTTGAGCTGGGCGCGAATGAACATCAGCATCAATTGCTGAATCGGATTGGCATTGCCCCATGGGCGCCAGGTAAACGATAGTTTTTGCCGATAGGCATCAAACTGTATGCCCCACGGCGCGGCGCGTGCCTTGCCCCGGCCCAGGAGGATTTTCAGCACTTCGGTAGCGGTCACGCCAGCACAAAGATCGCAGGCCATTGCGGTGGAGGGGCCGCGCTGTTCGGCGAAATTGACGCTTTCGGGAACGACAAGATAGGTCCGTTGCAGCACCTTCGGGGCAAGTCCGGCGATGAAGCGGGCCAGTTGCTCCTGTCTGGGGTGGCCCTCGAACCTGAAATATTCCTCGAAGCTCATCCCCTTGGGGGCGAAGTAAAGAAAACCGACACCCATGCCCAGCGGCGCGGCGGTGACGGCGGGAATCCCGCGTTTGTAGCATTCCGCGAACAGCAGGCGCCTGGCGTCGAGCGCAAAGAAATCGATACTGTCGACGTAGATGTCCACGTCTTCGAGAAAGGCGGCGACATTGCCGGGGTTGATACCGTTCGGAAAAGTCCGGATGTCCGATTCAGGGTTGATGTCCAACGCCATGCATTTCAGGACGTCGACCTTGGGATGTCCGATCGAGGACATCATCGCACCGGCCTGGCGGTTGAAATTCTGCAATTCGAACCGGTCGAAGTCGGAGATATTGAAGCGCGCGATGCCGAGGCGGGAAAGGGTCACCAAATGCGCCCCGCCGACGCCGCCGAGGCCGGCGATGGCAACTCGTGCCTGGCGCAACTGCGCCTGTTCGTCCGGCGTCACCCAGCCAATATTCCGTGAAAAGGCCGTTTCGTGTTTGAACATGGAGTTTGGCTTGGAGCAAAAAACACGGGGCCGCCTTAGCGACCCCGTACATATCTTGCCTCCGGTCAGAAAGTCATCGGCAAGATGCCCCCTCAGTCGAAACTTCCGCTCATGCGCTGTTGCGACGGCGAGCGATAGCGGCCAGACCGAACAGACCGAGACCCAGCAGAGCGATGGTCGAAGGCTCGGGAACCTCAATCCGCGCGGTGATGGAGCCGTCAAGGGTGCTTTGGCGGATGGCGCTGAGATTGCCCTGGTCGTCCATGACCACCAGCAGTTGATTCGGGGTGGGGATGGGAGGATTCACGTTGGTGTCGAGAATCAGCGAGGTTTTCTGCGTGCTGGCATCAACGAAGTTGCCGCTCGCATCCTGGACCCACAGGAAACCGGCTTCCGCGTACGTAATATCGAAGAAAATGTTCAGATTGGCGGCTTGAAGATCGGAACCGGTCACTTCCCCTCGTATTACCGCACGGTCATTACTGTTGTCATAGAAATCATTGAACCAGAGTTCAAACCAACCGCCCGTATAGACTATGCCGGCATCGCTGAGATAGCCGTCAAAGTGATAGAGCACCTGGAGATCCCAGCTCAGGAGGAAGCCTTCGCTGTCGGTTCCCACAAGCGGGGGAGCCAGGGGGCTGAGCGCGTCGATGTCGCAATTGGCGTTGCTGTTAGGGCCACAGTTCGGGTTGGTCAGATTGACCGTATTGCCGCCAGCCATCGATGTTCCGCTGATGCCACCCAGAGGGACACCGGCAGCAATCAACTCGCTGGGAACGTTGGTGTCGAAGAAGCTGCCTTTGACATCACCGTCCGACAGATCATAAACGGTGGTTGCGATCATCTGGCTGTAGCCGAACTCGGTAAAGGTGCCGGTTTTCGAGTCGCTGTCAATCAAAGCAGGGAGGTATTGGCCGTAGCTGTTGTTCGGAAGCTGTATGTACATGGGGCTGGCGCTTACCGCCGTTGCGGTCAAGAGTCCGGCGACCGCAAGGATATTTTTGATCGAGGTTTTCACGATCGAACTCCTGGAAAACGGGTTGATGATGCTTGCGCCGAGTATAAAGCACTATGTGTGCCAGCGTTTGTTTTTTCATTAAATTCAGTTTGTTATATTTTTGTTGCCGTGTTTGTTTAGTAGGGAGTGTAAAGTTTTCCGACACCCGGGAGAGCGTGTTGGAACCCAAGTTGCCGAATCGGCGTGAACGGCGCTCATTCCGCTGCGGAACAGGCTTCCGCGATGGCGCGATCTGCACTACTCTCGCACCATGATCAAACTGTCGTTGGCGCTGGCCTTCAGAAATATCGTTCGCAACGGCCGGCGTTCGGTGATGGCCGTTCTGGCGATCGGCTTCGGCATTACCTCCTTGCTGCTGGCGGGGGGGTTCATCGAATGGAATCTGCGCTATGGCCGGGAGTCGACCATCCATTCCCAGTTGGGCCATATCCGGCTGTTCAAGCCGGGGTATCTGGAAAGCGGGCAGTCCGATCCGTTTGCCTTTCTTTTTCCGCTGACGCCCGAGCAACGGGAACGGGTGCGCGCGGATTTGCCGGTGCGCACTATTGCGCCGCGCCTGTCGTTCAGCGGCCTGGTCAGTCATGAGGAGGCGACCATCTCCTTCATTGGCGAAGGGGTTGATCCCGATCTGGAAGGCGACCTGAGCCGTTCGATCACCGTGGTTGCCGGTCAGGCGATGAGTAGCGATGATCCCAAGGGCATTCTGCTCGGCCAGGGGCTGGCGGCCAATCTGGGGGTCAAGCCCGGTGATCTGATCGTGCTGGTGGTCAATACCGCCGGCGGGCGCATCAATGCCGTCGAGGGTACCGTGCGCGGTTTGTTCGCGACGATTACCAAGGCTTACGATGATTCGGCGCTGCGCGTGCCGATCAAGCTTGCCCGGCAATTGCTGCGCGTCGACGGGGCGCATTCCTATGCGGTGCTGCTGGACAGGACGGAGGATACCGATCCGGTGCTGTCTCGTTTGGAGGAGCGTTTCCAGGGGCAGGTGATCGAGTTTGTCCCGTGGTACCGCATGGCCGATTTCTATAACAAGACGGCTGAATTGTTCTCGAAGCAGGTGGGAGTGGTGCGCCTGATCATCGCGGTGATCATCATACTCAGTATCGCCAATTCGCTGATGATGAGCGTTCTTGAGCGCACTGGTGAGATCGGCACGATGATGGCCTTGGGCACGCAGCGTTCCGCCATTCTGAGTCTTTTTTTGTCCGAGGGCGTGTTGCTCGGCTTCTTCGGCGGCATTCTCGGCTTGCTGATCGGTTGGTTGGGGGCGCTGGGGATTTCGGCCGTCGGGATTCCCATGCCGGCGCCACCTGGCATGGCCTTCGGGTATACCGCCGGAATTCTTCTGACTTGGCAGATGGCGCTGCAGGGTTTTGCCCTGGCCATCGTGACGACGCTGTTGGCGAGTATCTATCCAGCCTGGAAGGCGTCGCGCAAGATCATTGTCGATGCCTTGCGCCACAACCGGTGACAGCCATGCTTAAACTCGCCGTCCGCAATATTCTTCGCCAGAAAGTCCGTACCGGCATGACGCTGTCGGCGATCATTTTTGGCGTGCTCGGCCTGATCCTCAGCGGTGGTTTCATCCAGGACATTTTCGTCCAGCTTGGCGAAGCCTTGATCCACTCGCAGTCTGGACACATGCAGGTGGTCAAGGCGGGGTATTTCACCTACGGCTCGCGCTCGCCGGAAAAGTATCTGATCGAGAATCCGGACGGCCTGAAAAAGCGCATTGCCGCCCAGCCGGGCGTGGACGATGTGTTGCTGCGGGTGAATTTCTCGGGGCTGCTCAACAACGGCCGGACCGATTGGCCGATCATTGGCGAGGGCGTCGAGCCGGACAAGGAGCAGAAGCTTGGCAGTTTCATGCACATCGTCGAGGGGCGGCAATTGGCCGATGGCGACGACTTCGGCATCACCCTCGGTCACGGAGTGGCCACGGCCTTGCAGGTCGCTCCGGGAGATCACATTTCCTTGCTGCTGAATACGCCGGAAGGCGCGCTCAACACCATGGAATTCGAGGTGATCGGCGTCTTCCAGAGCTTTTCCAAGGATTTTGACGCGCGGGCCGTGCGCATTCCCATCGCTGCGGCCCAGGAATTGCTCGGCACCAGCGGCATCAACACGCTGGTCGTTTCGCTCGGCAAGACACCCGATACCGACCGGGTGGCGGCTGCCTTGCGACCCCATTTAGAGCGGGAAGGCTATGAGTTGCGGACCTGGGTGCAATTGAACGATTTTTACGAGAAGACGATTGATCTCTACAAGCAGCAATTCGGCTTCCTGCAATTGATTATCCTGATCATGGTCCTGCTCAGCGTGGCCAACAGCGTCAATATGAGCATTTTCGAGCGGGTCGGCGAATTCGGCACGATGATGGCATTGGGCGACAGAAGGCGGGATGTCTTCCAGCTTATTCTTACCGAAAGCGCCGTCATTGGCCTGGTTGGCAGCGTGGTCGGGGCGTTGTTGGGAGTCGGCCTGGCGGCGGTGATTTCTGAAATCGGTATTCCCATGCCGCCGCCGCCCAACGCCAATCTCGGTTACCTGGCGGCGATTAGGATTCTGCCGCTGGAAGTGTTGAGCGCCATGCTGATCGGCTTGATCGCAACGGTCTGCGCCGCCGTGCTGCCGGCGGCTCGCGTCGTCAAGATTCCGGTGGTCGACGCGCTACGCCAATGGGTCTGACGCGGCGCGATCAGAAGCTGTAGCGGATTTCCGAATACACCCGATCCTGATTGTCGTAGCGTCCGAACATGCCGAGTTCGGGGCCCTTGAAAATGTCGGCGCCGATCAGCCAGCGCCAGTTGCGCTCGAAATTCCAGGTCAGGCGCGGACGGAACAGCCAGTCGGTGCGGTTGGTGCTGGCGATGAACAGGGCCTGGGCTTCCCAGTTGGAGAACAGCTTGCTGTTGAGCAGGATGCTGTAGCCATTTTCGTAGCGATCCGAGATCAGATCGGCATGGTGATTGAAGAAGTGGCGCTGGAAGAATTGCAGATTGAGGCGGGCGTCGGCGGTCAACGTGAAATCGAGGCCGGCCGCCCAGTCCAGCGTGTTCTGTTCGGCCACGCCGTTGGGGTCAGTCAGGTTCAATAGCGTGAAGCTGCGGCCCTTGGTATAGACGCCTTCAGCTTTCAGCACGACATCGCCGAAATCCTTGGTCAGCGTTGCGCCCGTTTGGTGGATGCGGTCGTGGCGGGCCTGGTAGGTTATCTCCGGGCCGATGATCGGGGCGCGGTAGAAGGTGGCGTTGACGTCGGTGCTGCGGTAATAGAAGCCCGAGATGTCCCAGCCGTTCTTGAGCGTGGACAGGCGCAGGCCGTAGTTCATGTTGTCGAGATTGCGGGTCGGGCGGTCCTCGCTGAGGTAACGGGCGGTGAAACCGGGCGGCACCGGTTGGTGTGGAAAGAATGCGGCGCCCGGTTTGCCGATGTTGTCGTAGGTGGCGACAGGTATCCACAGCAGTTCGCCGTGGAAATCGTCGCCGAAATACTCGGCGCGGGCGGCCCATTGCGGCGTCCGCATCTGGTCGAAATCGGGCAGGATGAATTCGCGCAGGTCGCGGGCGGAAACGACGTCGGCGAAGAACAGGCCGACCATCTCGCCCCAGACGACATTCTGCCGACCGAAGCGGAAATCCCAGCCGCCGGCGCTGACGTCGAGGTAATTTTCCCGGAGGTCGAAGGAAGAACGCTGGTCGTTTTGAACGGCCCGCGGGTAGAAGTTGTTGATGTCGTATACCGCGTCGTAATCGATGCGGACGCCGAGCTTCCATTTGACGCTGTCGCTGAACCGGCCCTGGCTGCTCAGATCGGCGCGCGTGCGCATTTTTGACCAGTGCTCGGGGCTGGCCGTCGTGCGGGCCAGTTCGAACTGGAGAAAACCCCTGATACCCGGACCGGAAGATTCCGCTTTGCTTTCAGTCTGACTGTCAGCCTTGTTTTTGATCGGCGGCAGGTCGTCGCCGAATAGCGATTCGCGGTCATCGGCGGCTTGCGCGCCGAAGCCGAGGCAGGCGGTGGCGATCAGAGCGAGGCGGCGGAGGGCGGGTGATGGCGAAAGCACGGTACGGATCCTGAACAGGTTATTGAGCATTTTGCCCGGTAGCGGACGCGGCATGGGGAGCAACGCGGGCGATATGCCAGTTGCCTTTCTGGTTGCGGATGCCGAACGCCATGATGCCGCCATCCTCAATCTCGACCAGACGGTTGGCGTGGTCGATGACTTTCTGGTCGTGTGTGGAAAAGATGAAGGTGGTGCCGAGATGCTCGTTGATTTGCTTCATCAAGCCGAGAATCTCGATGCCGGTGGCCTTATCGAGATTGGCCGTCGGTTCATCGGCCAATACGATGGCTGGCTTGATGGCCAAGGCGCGGGCAATGGCGACGCGCTGGCGCTGGCCGCCGCTCAACTGGTTGGGTCGGTTATTGGCATATTTGTCGAGTCCGACGATGTCGAGAAAATAGCTGACGCACTGTTTGCGCTCGGCCGTCGACAGATCCTTGCGGCGAAGCAGCGGGTATTCGACATTCTCCGCCGCCGACAGTACCGGCAACAGGTTGAAAGTCTGGAAGATGAAACCGATCGAACGGGCGCGCAGGTCGGCCAGTTCATTGGCCGATTTCTGCGAGACGTTTTGCTCGTTGATGTAAATATCGCCGCTGCTCGGTTGGTCGATGCAGCCGATCAGGTTGAGCAAGGTCGTCTTGCCGCTGCCCGACGGGCCGGAAATGGCCAGGAAGACGCCGGGCTCGATGGCCAATGTAATATCATTGAGCGCCTGAACGGTCTGTTCGCCGAGCAGATATTCCTTGGACACGCGTTCGATGCGGACGACGCTGCTCATACTTGACGGGATACGGAAGAAATGACGATGAACCTGTGCGGGGAGATGCCTGTGTTGCGCAATAATGCCAATCTGCTAAGTCGATGGGGTTGCCTGGCTTGGACATGCTTGTTCCTGGGCCTGGCGACAACCGGCGCATCGGCCCAGCAGGCCGCCTCCGATCCGGCCGATGAGGCCGAAGCCCGCAGTATAGTGGAAAAGGCCGATCAGGTTCGATTTCCGGCCGAAGGTTTCCAGGTGGATGTCAGCATCGCCACCACCAGGCCCGATGAAGAACCCGAATTGCGCAAATTCCGCGTGCTGTCCAAGGGCAATGAAAACACGGTGGTGATGGTCACCGAGCCGGCCTCCGAACGCGGCCAGATCATCCTGATGAAAGGCCGCGATCTCTGGATATTCATGCCCGAAGTCTCGCAGCCGGTGCGCATCTCCCTCTCGCAGCGCCTGACCGGGCAGGTGGCCAACGGCGATCTGGCGCGGGCCAATTTTTCCGGCGACTACAACCCCAGGATCGTGCGCAACGAAACCATCAACGGCGAAAATTACGCCGTTCTCGAACTGACCGCCGTCGATCGCTCGGTGACTTACCAGAAGGTGAGGTACTGGGTGAATACCAAGAATTTCTGGCCCTTCAAGGCCGAGTTCTACTCGCTTTCCAACCGACTGCTGAAAAAGGCCAGCTACGAGGATTTCAAGACCATGGCCGGCACCATTCGGCCGACTCGGATGGTGATGGAAGATGCGCTACGCAGCGGCGAAATATCGGTACTCGAATACGGCGATATGAAATTGCGTGATTTGCCGGATCGTGTTTTTACCAAGGAATATTTGAAGAAGCTGTAAGCGGATGCTATTGGAGGTAGGCGTCGACTTTATTTTATGACGATGATTGAAAACAATTTGAAGCTGACTCCCGTGGCGGATTGGCATGTTATCGAGGTGGCGGATGTCGCGGCCGATTCTTCGCTGACGATGGTTGACGAAAACCGGATTGAGTTGCTGCCTGCCGGTCTGAGCGACGAATTTTTCATGCGTGAGGCGCTGTCCATGGCGCGGGCGGCGGAGTGTCTGGGCGAGGTGCCGGTTGGCGCTGTCGTCGTGTTTAATGGCGCTATCGTCGGGCGCGGTTTCAACTCGCCGATCGGCGAGAGTGATCCAACCGCGCATGCCGAAATCGCCGCGCTACGCGATGCGGCGCGAAATCTGGAAAATTACCGCCTGCCGGGCTGCGAGTTGTTCGTCACCCTTGAACCTTGCGCCATGTGCGCCGGCGCCATCATGCACGCGCGCATCAGCCGCGTCGTTTATGGCGCCCGCGATCCGAAAACCGGCGTACATGGCAGTGTGGTCGACCTATTCGGTGTTGAGCGCCTGAATCACCACGCGCAGGTCGAGGGCGGGGTGCTGGCCGCCGAGTGCAGCGATATGCTGTCGCAGTTTTTTGCCGAGCGGCGCAAGAAAAACCCATGAAATTGCTGATTTCGGTCGCCAAGCAGCGCCTGCTGGTTGTCGACGATGCGGCTTGCGTACTGCGCGAATACCCGGTGTCGACGGCCAAGGCCGGTGTCGGTGAGGAATCCGGCAGTTTCCGGACACCGCGCGGCCGGCACCTGATCCGCGCCAAGATCGGGGCCGGGCAGCCGGCCAATACCGTTTTTGTCCGCCGCCGGCCGACCGGCGAAATCTGGACGCTGGCGCTGGCCGAGCAGCACCCCGGCCGCGACTGGATTCTGACCCGCATCCTCTGGCTGTCGGGTTGCGAGCCGGGACGCAACCGTCTCGGTTGTGTCGATACCATGCGCCGCTACGTGTATATCCACGGCAGTCCCGAGCCGGCGCAGATGGGCATGCCCGGTTCGCATGGCTGCATTCGCATGCGCAACGCCGACATCGTCGAATTGTTCGAACGGGTGCCGTGCTATACGGCGGTCGATATCAGCGAAGACTGAAGTGCTTGGCCCTGCGGCCCAAAACGCCGCTCGTGCAGACGTATCACGCCGTCGCGGCGCTGCCAGGCAACGGTCGAGGCACGTGTCCCATAGCTGTCCGATTTGACGAAGACGGCCGACAACAGACGTTCCCATTCGAGCGGCACGCCAGTCTGCGGTAGTTCGGCGTCGGGCACGATCTCATCGTCGGCCAGCAGCGAAAACAAAGCGTCATCGTCGGGCAGGGCGGCTAGATCCTCCGCGAAACGTCGGCGGGCCATCAGCAGCTTGGGCCACGGGCTGTCGAGCAGGTGGTTGGACAGCCCGTAGATGCCCGGCGCCAGCAGGCGTGGCACGCCGTCGCGGTTGGAGCAATAGACGAATTGCATGCCGTCGCTGAGCAGCAGGTTGAAACCCGAATAAAGCTGGCCGTCGAGGCGTTGTGCATAACCGGGTGCTGTCATGTCGCCGAGCAGGAAATCGCGCGTCAGCATGCCGCGCGAGCGCTCGCCCTTGGCCATGTCCGGTTCGCGGACGTTGGTGACGGCAGCGAAACGGCCGTCGCGGCGGATGCCTAGCCAAGTCCCCCCGGCTTCCCGGTCAATACCACCAAATACCTCCGGCGCGTCGGGCCACGGAGCGGCATCGGCGGTGGGCCGGGCGTAAAACTCGTCGCGATTGGCGGCGACCACCAGCGGGTAGTCGGGATGCATTTGCCAGCCGACGACGATCAGGCACATCGCTTTGCACTTAACCCGGCGCAGTGGCAGCCGAAAAGCGGCTTCCGTGATGGGGTACAGCGAAGGATCGGGCCTCGTTTCCGAGGTGGCTGGCCAGGAATTTCAGGATTCTGGCCTGGTATGCGCTCGGATCGTAAGCGTGGAGATCGACATGGGCGGCGCCTTGGACAGCCCACAATTCCCTGGGCTGGTTCGCTATGGCGAAGAGGTGCTCGGTTTCCGCCCACTTTGTGTCCTGGTCGTCAGTCCCCGAGGCGATTAGCAACGGAGCATGCAGCGCCGGTAGCGCCTCGATCGGCCTGAGCTGCTTCTCGGTTACGCCGATCCAGAGGGGGAGTTGCCACAGCAGAAGTGGTGGCAGGTGGGCGGCGAGCGAACCGAAGCGGCCGGCAAGCCGATTGGCGACGGCTTCCGAGAGTGTGGGGAACATGGATTCAAGCACTACCGCATCGGGCACCACGCTGGGTCGCGCCAGGACGAGCGAGGCCGCTCCCAGGGACATGCCGATAACGCCGATGCGCTCGCCGGGAAGCTCGCTACGCAGGAACGCAAGAGCGCTGTTGACGCCGGTTGCCTCGCGTGCGCCAAAAATGTGATGCGCTCGCCAGAACTCTCGCCGTGCGCGGGGAGGTCGATCAGAAGCACGGAATACCCGGCATCCTGCAGGAATCGGGCGCGGCCAAGCATTTGGGTGCGATTGGCGTGAATGCCGTGCAGAAGGAGGACGGCTCCTTGGCCGGGTTTGCCGCGTGCTAGCCACCCGGCGATGGACTGAGATGCGGAGATTGGGAAGCGGACTGATGAAGCATGAAAATCGGATGGCGGCTCGCCTACAGCGCTGTTTGCCGGGCGGCTCAGAACTTCGCCGACCGCGACGATTACCAGCGCGCCAATGACTAGCGCGCAGGCAATGACAGCCAGGCAAAAGCGACACATCGTCATGAGGTTCAAGCCAAGGTTAGGCGGGATTGACCGCAACCGCTTCGACCGGCGGCCCTTCGCGCGAACCGAGCCGAAGATTGGCGGCGAAGTTCGACTGGATCACGGCGAGCGCGGCGAAGCCGCCATCCGGCGCCGGGGCGGCGCTCATTACCTTGCCGCTGGCTTGGTCGTGGTTGTCCGGCGAGAACAATTCGTCGCCGGCCTGTAGCGGTGCGTTACCGCTCAAGCGGTAAAGGTGGCGCTTGACCTTACCCAGGTACTGGGTGCGGGAGACGACTTCCTGGCCGGGATAGCAGCCCTTATGGAAGCTGACACCGCCGATCTTCTCGAAATCGGCCATCTGCGGCACGAACTCTTCCTTGGTCGCCAGCGTCACCAGTGGAAAGGCCGCTCGCACATCGAGCCAGCGCCAGGCCGGCGTGCCGGCCGGGCGGGCCTTGACGGTCAGTTTCTGCCACAGACCGGGCGCGGCGGCGACCGGTGCGGCGACAATGCAGCGTTCCGCATCGAGGCGCAGCACGGTGCAGCCATTGCCGGCGATGATGTCCATCGCCGCCACCGGTACCGGCAGGCCAGCGTTGGCCAGGGCTTCGCCGGCTTGGGCGCCGGACAGGCCGAGTAGCACATGGTCGTTCTGCGCCGCCAGCTTGACCTTGGCGCGCAAGATGAACATCTGCAGGCGTTTCAGCGTTGCTTCCAGCAAATCAGCGGCCAGCGCCAGGCGGTAGCTGCTGCCCTCGTGCCACAGCACGAAGCTGGCCTGCATCCGGCCCTTGGCCGAGCACCAGCCAGCGTGTTGCGCCTGGCCGTTTTGGAGGTGATTGACGTCGCTGGTGAACTGGTTGTGCAGGAAGGACTTGGCCTCCTCGCCGACGGCCTCGATCAGGGCCAGGTGAGTGAGCGGCACGACGACCGTCTGCCGGGCGGCCGCCTGCAATTCCCCGGCAGCATCGCCGAAGCTGTGGATTTCTGCGGAATCACCGCTGAATGCGGCTTCGGCCGATTCGAGAAAGCTGCGCCAGTTGGGGTTCATGAAAGCTCCTGAGGGGGTTTGCGCTATTATATCGCCCGAATTTACCTGCTCGTTTGACCACGGGCGAGACCTGCCCGCCGCCGTCGAGTTCCCTTGCGCTTCCTGATCAAACTCCTGCTTCTTGCCGTCCTGTCGCTGGCCACTGCTGTCGCCGGGTTCTGGTGGTGGGCGGGGCAGCCGCTGGAACTGCGCGGTTCGCCAGTCGATTTTCATATCGCCAGTGGTAGCAGTCTGCGCGCGGCGATTAGCCAGATGCGCGAAGCCGGCGTTGCTGTGCAGCCGTTGCTGTTGCTGCTGCTGGCCCGCACGCAGAGGGCCGATACCGGCATCAAGGCCGGCAGCTATTCGGTCGAGCAGGGGATCACCGCCCAGCAACTGCTCGACAAGCTGATCCACGGCAAGGTCACCCAGGGCGACATCACGCTGATCGAAGGCTGGACTTTCCGGCAGTGGCGGGCACGGATGGAGGCGCACCCCGACCTGCGCGGCGACAGCCGGGAACTGAGCGAGGCCGAGATCATCCGGCATTTGGGCCGCGATTATCCCAGCCTGGAGGGCTGGCAGTTTCCCGATACCTATCTGTTCGACAAACAGTCGAGCGACCTCGACCTGATGGCCCGTGCCGTGCGCGCCATGGAGCAGCGGCTGGCCGAGGCCTGGGCCGGGCGTGCTGACGGTTTGCCCTATCGTTCGCCCTACGAGGCCCTGATCATGGCTTCGATCATCGAGAAGGAAACCGGGCGCGAGGCCGACCGTGAACTGGTCGCCGCCGTCTTCGTCAACCGGCTGCGCCTGGGCATGCCGCTGCAAACTGATCCGACGGTGATCTACGGTCTCGGCGAGACCTTCGACGGCAACCTGCGCAAGCGCCACCTGCAAACCGATATGCCCCACAATACCTACACCCGGCGCGGCCTGCCGCCGACGCCGATCGCCATGCCCGGTCTGGCCTCCATTCAGGCCGCCCTGCATCCTGCGGCGACGAGCGCCTTGTACTTCGTCGCCCGCGGCGATGGCAGCAGCCATTTTTCCAATACGCTCGATGAGCATAACCGGGCGGTCAACCGCTATCTGAGAGGGGGAAAGTGAAAGGCAAATTCATCACTTTCGAAGGCATCGACGGCGCTGGCAAGAGCACCCACGTCGACTGGCTGGCCGAGCGCCTGCGCGGCCGTGGCCTGACCGTGCACGTGACGCGCGAGCCGGGTGGCACGGCACTCGGCGAGCAACTGCGCGAATTGCTGCTCAACCAGACTATGCATCTGGAAACCGAAACCCTGTTGATGTTTGCCGCCCGCCGCGAACACCTGGCGCAGGTCATCGAGCCGGCGCTCAAGCGCGGCGAGTGGGTCGTCTGCGACCGTTTCAGCGACGCCAGCTATGCCTATCAAGGGGGCGGGCGTGGCCTGGAACGAAACAAGCTGCACCAGCTTGAAAGCTGGGTGCATGGGCATTTACAACCCGATCTGACCTTGCTATTCGACCTGCCGCTGGACGTGGCACGCGAACGCATCGCTGTTGCCAACCGTAGCCTCGACCGCTTCGAGCAGGAGCGGGCCGATTTCCATGAGCGGGTCCGCCACGCCTATCTGGAACGGGCGCATGCGCATCCGGAACGGATTTGCGTGATCGATGCCAGCAATACCCGCGACAATATTCGCAAACGACTTGAAGAAATTCTTATAACAATTTGTTTATGAACGTTATAAGTCTCCACGAATCCGTTTGGAAAGGTCTCCAGGCTCGGCGGGCGCAGATGCCGCATGCGCTGCTGTTGCTTGGCCAGCGCGGTCTCGGGAAGTTTGATTTGGCTCGCCAGTTTGCCGCCAGCCTGTTATGCGAGCAGCCGCAGGGTGATGGCCAGGCGTGCGGTCATTGCCTGGCCTGCAACTGGTACGGCCAGGGCAACCACCCGGATTTCCGCCTGTTACAGCCGGAGGCTTTCACCGACGAGGCGGAGGCCGAGGAGGGTAAGAAAAAGGCCAGCCAGCAGATCACCATCGATCAGGTGCGCGGCCTCGACGAATTTCTCAATGTCGGTACCCATCGCGGTGGCCTGCGCATCGTGATCGTCAATCCGACCGAAGCGATGAATCGGGCAACCGCCAATGCACTTCTCAAAACACTTGAGGAACCTGCGCCAAGTACATTATTTTTAATGGTTTCAAGCGATCCGATGCGCCTGTTGCCGACGATCCGCAGCCGCTGCCAGGTGGTGCCGGTGCCGCTGCCTTCGGCGGCCCGCGCCGAGCAGGTGCTGGCCGAGCACGGTATCGCCGATGCCGGGCGCTGGCTGGCCCTGGCCGGTGGCGCGCCGGGGTTGGCGCTGGAATGGTCGGCCGCGGGCCAGAGCGACTGGCTGGAGGCGCTGACCCGGCGGCTAGCCGCCGGTCGGGCGGTGGAGCCGCTGGCGCTGGCCGGTGAACTGGAAAAGGCGGTCAAAGACAGCAAAGGGCGCCTGCCGCTGAAGGCGGTGGTCGACGGCCTGCAAAAATGGCTGGTCGATTTGATGCTGGCTAGCAACGGCTTGGCAGTCCGTTATTTTCTGCCGCAGGCGGCCACAATCGGCGGCCTCGCTGCTATGATTCCGCCAGCGCGGCTGTTGCAGTCGTACCGGACGACCGTAGCGCGCCGCCGAGAAGCCGAACAACCGCTGAACGCCCGTCTGTTTCTCGAAGGGCTTTTTCTCGATTACCGCGCCCTGTTTGCCAAAGATAGCCGATGAGCGAAGCCAAACCCCCGCCGCTGCGTCCGAGCGTCCTGTCGCTGAACATCAATTCCAAGTCGGCGCTGTACGCGGCTTTCATGCCGCACCTGAAGGCCGGTGGCATCTTCATCCCGACCACCCGCAGCTACCACATCGGCGACGAGGTATTCATGCTGTTATCGCTGATGGACGATCCGGCCAAGCTGCCGATCGCTGGTAGCGTCGTCTGGATTACCCCGGCCGGCGCCCAGAGCGGCCGCGCCCAGGGGATCGGCGTGCATTTCAATAACGACGAGAGCGGCCAGGAAGCGCGCCGCAAGATCGAGGGTCTGCTGGGCGGCGTCATGCAGTCGTCGCGTCCGACGCATACGCTCTGATTTGCTGATCGATTCGCACTGCCATCTGGATTTCCCCGGCCTCGCCGAGCGCCTGCCCGAAGTGCTCGGTGTCATGCAGGATAACGGTGTCGGACTGGCCCTGTGCATCGGCGTCAATCTTGAGGATTTTCCCCAAGTGCTGGCGTTGGCCGAGCGCGATCCGCGCCTCTACGCCACGGTCGGCGTCCATCCCGAATACAGCGATGCCGAGGAGCCGACGGTCGAGCGCCTCGTCGAACTCGCCGCCCATCCGCGCGTCGTCGCCATTGGCGAGACGGGGCTCGATTACTACTGGCAGAAAGACAAGCCGGAGTGGCAGCGGCAGCGTTTTCGCAATCACATCGCGGCGGCGCGCCGCTGCGGTAAGCCACTGGTGGTACATAGCCGCGATTCGGCCGACGACGTCCTGCGCCTACTGCGGGAAGAGGGGGCCGATGCGGTCGGCGGCGTCATGCACTGCTTTACCGAAGATTGGGAAATTGCCCGCGTTGCGCTCGATCTTGGTTTCTACCTATCGTTCTCCGGCATCGTCACCTTCAAGAACGCCACCATCGTCAAGGACGTCGCCACCCGCTGCCCGCTCGACCGCATCCTGGTCGAGACCGATTCGCCCTATCTCGCACCGGCGCCGTTTCGCGGCAAGGCCAACCAGCCGGCCTACGTCCGCTACGTCGCCGAGGAGATCGCGCGTCTGCGCGGGCTGACGGCGGCCGAGGTGGCGCGGGCGACGAGCGACAATTTCTTTTCCCTTTTCCGCCACGCGCAGAGGCCCGCGACATCATGAAGAAACCGTTCCTGCTGGCGACGCTGGTCGCCTGTCTCTCCCTGCCGGCCATCGGCGCCACCTACGATGACCTGATCGACGCCGCCCGCCAGGGCGATACCGCCGCCGTTTTGGCCCTGGTCGGCAAAGGCGCCTCGGTCGATACCACCGACATCGACGGCAACACGCTGCTGATGCTGGCCGCCCGCGACGGCCATGACCGCCTCGTCGACTACCTGATCCGCCAGCGCGCCAAGCTCGATGCCCGCAACGCGGCCGGCGATACCGCATTGCGCCTGGCCGCCTTCATGGGGCGCCAAAAGGTCGTCGAACACCTGGTGGCGGCCGGCGCCAAGATCAACAACCCCGGCTGGACGCCGCTCACCTATGCCGCCTTCGCTGGCCATACCGAGATCGTCCGGGTGCTGCTCAAGGCTGGTGCCGAGGTCGATGCGCCGAGCGAGAACGGCACGACGCCGTTGATCGCAGCGGCGCGCAACGGTCATCTGGCCATTGTCGATCTGCTGCTGGCCGGCAAGGCCGATCCCAATCGCAAGCTGGAATCGGGCGAAACGGCGGTCGACGTGGCGCTGAAGAGCGGCAACACCGACATCGCCGAGCGCCTGCGCAAGGTCGGTGGAAAATCCGGGCGCATCGTTACGATCGAGGTGCGGTGAAGTCAATGGGTATTATGAATAGTTGAAAAAAATCAAAGCTGACCCCAATAGCACTCGCCGAGTGGAAGGCTTGAGGCGGTGAAGCCAGAGTGAAATCGTCCTGAATGGAGGTCGTCATGAAGCTGACGGGAAATGGCAAGCGGGGAGCCGTCGCCTGCTTCCGCCCAATGCGCGGGGCGTGGTGGCTGGCGGCGAGTCTGCTGCTGGTTGGGAGTGAGGTTGCGCTGGCAATTGCTTCGAATCCGCCGCAGTGGACATGGGATCCGACCTTCACGGCCTTTATCGGCATGAAATCGGAGTCATCGCGTTGGGTGGCGGTGGATGGTGTCATCACACGCGATTCCTCTGACCCACGAAGACCGGACGTGCGTACATTGGCGAAAGGAACCCAGGTTCGCCTGCTGGACGACTCGCACAGCGACGGTTATTGCTACGTTCAGATGCTGGACGCTGCCCGTGGCGACTACTCCGATGTCTGGGTCGCCTGCCGCGATCTGAGCGCCGAGAAGGTGGAGCCGGCGCAAGCACAACAGCCTGACCCGGCGACGCGCTGGGTTGTCGGCAGCGCAGTAAATTTGCGCGTAGCACCGGATGCGAACGCCGAAGTTGCGGGCCTTATGGCGCTGAATTCCACCGTCAAGCTGTTGCGTGAAAATGCGGGCGGCGGTTATTGCGAGGTACAAACCGCCAGCGTAGCTAGCGGTTTCATCGCCTGCCGATACTTGGCTTCCGCGCCAGTCGATCTTGTGCGTTTGAGTCAGCCGGAAAGCCCGGAGTACGACCCCGAACGTGCATTCTGGATTCAACCCAGTTTGGAGAAACTGGGAAAATACGCGCTCTTTCTGGTCGTGCAAAGGGCCGGAATCACTTGGGAAAAGGCGGTGGAGCAAGCCGGGCAAGCCTTCAGTGCTTCGGATTGCGATTTTGTGCGTACGAATGATGAAAGCCTGTGGCCGCGTAACGAGGCTTTGGAGCGCATGAAAGCGCACTTGGCCAAAGAGCGGCACTTGGGTTCCGCACCCGGCCCACTGCTCGATTGGGCAGAACTGAAGCGCATCGCCAAGCAAGCTCACAATTCCGATTCTGACCTCGGCTCGCAGGTGAGTGGAGCCGAAACGCTATTCCCCAGCCTGTACCTCTACTGGTGGGATCGCAACGACTCAGGCGCCACTGCTCATCGAACGCCCCGCGATGCTGCATTGATACACGCGCTGGAATTCCCGACGATCAAACCATCGCTGTTCCGCAATGAAAAGGAGATTGCGCCACCGGGGTTCACGACCGAGGCATTGAGCGGACACTTTGGCATCGTGTACCGGCAGGTTATCAAGCCGCGCCCGGCCAAAATGGACGAAGACGATCCGCTCTGGGGTGCGGCATTGTACGACATGCTTTCGCACACCACTTTGCTGACACAGCCCATCCAGCGCGTACAACTGTTCCGTGATGGCCGCTTGCGCAGCCAGAACAGCTTTGCACAGCGAACTGAGATTTTTCAGGAACTCACTTGGTCGATAGGGTCTGAGGGCGGCATCGGGTTCACCTTCGGTTATCCCGATGAGGCCGCCATGGGCTATGACGGTAGCAGCAGTGACCACAGTTTTGGCAAGGTGTCTCTCGAACGTAATCCAGCCGGAAGCCTGTTCGTGTTCTATACCGCCATCCCGTTGCCGCGCGATCAAGCCAAGCTAACGCAGAGCGTGACGAAAATGAATCACGAGGCTACGGGTTTTTCGAGCGGCGCTCAATTCAACTTTGACCTCGATGACGATGGCGTGCCCGACCTGATCGTTTGGGAAGGCACGGGCAGAGGCAATGATCCGCACATTAGCCCGGCCACCGACGAACCCTGGTTTCGCCTCGTGCTGGTCAATATCAATGGTCGCTGGAAAATGCTTGGCGGCGACCAGTTTGGTTACGGTGGCCCGTAGCCCAACACCTAACGTACCTCGGGGCCAACATCGAATTTGCCTGAATACCTCGCCAGCGTACTCAAACGCATCCGCTGCCTCCACTTGAGGTGCGCTGAAGCGCCACGGTCAAGCCGGAGGGAGCCGGGCATCTGCTAGAATCCGCCCGGTTTTTTCAGGCTTTTCCCTTGTCTTCCCTTTCGGAAATCTTTTCTCCCGCTGGGCCGCTGGCCACGGCCATTGACGGCTACCGCGTACGCCAGCAGCAGGTCGAGATGGCTGAATCCATCGCCGCTGCCATCGACCGCTGTTCGGTGTTCATTGCCGAGGCCGGCACCGGCACGGGCAAGACTTTTGCCTATCTGGTTCCGGCCTTGCGCTCGGGCGGCAAGGTGATCGTGTCGACCGGCACCAAGACGCTGCAGGACCAGTTGTTCAACAAGGACCTGCCGATGGTCCGCGATGCGCTGAAGGCGCCGGTCAAGATCGCGCTGTTGAAGGGGCGGGCCAACTATGTTTGTCCCTACCACCTGGAACGGGCGCTGGCCGACGGCCGTTTCCTCAGCCGCGAGGATGCTGCCGATGCTCGCCGTATCGCCGTCTTCGCCAAGGTCAGCCAAACCGGCGACAAGGCCGAATGCCTGGAGGTGAATGAAAGTTCACCGGTCTGGAACCATGCCACTTCGAGCCGCGAGAATTGTCTCGGCCAGGATTGCCCGGACTACAAGGGCTGCTTCGTGATGCAGGCGCGGCGCGAGGCGATGGCCGCCGACCTGGTGGTGGTCAATCACCACCTGTTCTTTGCCGATGTGATGCTGCGCGACGAGGGCATGGCCGAACTGCTGCCGGCCTGCAATACGGTGATCTTCGACGAGGCTCACCAGTTGCCGGAAGTGGCGACCTTGTTCTTCGGCGATAGCGTGTCGACGGCGCAGGTGATCGATCTGGCCCGCGACGCCCGCGCCGAGGGCCTGGCCCATGCCCGCGACTGTGTTCAACTGCAAACGGCGGCCCGGCAACTGGAGAAGGTGGCCAAGGACTTGCGCCTGGCCGTCGGCATCGACGCCGGCCGTTTTTCCTGGGGACAGTTGCAGGAGAAGCCAGAATTCGCCCCGGCGCTGCAGGCGCTGGAAGACGAGGTGACGGCCTTCGCCGCCCTGCTCGAAAGTCAGGCGGAGCGGGCCGAGGGCCTGGAAAAGTGCTGGCAGCGGGCCGGCGATCTGGTGCGGGCGTTGGGCGAATGGCGGAACTTGAGTGAAGACGGCACGGTTCGCTGGGCCGAGGCGTTTACCCATTCGCTGCAATTGAATGCGACGCCGCTCGACGTTGCCGAGATTTTCCGCAAGCAGATGGGTGGCCATCCGCGGGCCTGGATTTTTACCTCGGCGACGCTGGCGGTGCAGGGCAAGTTCCACCACTACTGCGCCGAACTCGGCCTTGGTGAGCCGGAATCGGCCTGCTGGCAGAGTCCTTTCGACTTTGGCAGCCAGGCTGTGCTGTATGCGCCGCTGGGTATGCCGGAGCCAAATTCATATGGCTATACCGATGCCGTCGTCGAGGCCGCCTTTCCCGCCGTGCTCGCGGCCGGCGGCGGCGCCTTCTTCCTGTGCACCAGCCTGCGGGCGATGCGCCGCACGCACGAACTGCTGCAGACGCGGCTGACCGAGGCCGGCGTCGATATGCCGCTGCTGTTGCAGGGCGAGGGCAGCAAGAACGATTTGCTGCGGCGCTTCCGTTATCTCGGCAACGCCATCCTGGTCGGTAGCCAGAGCTTCTGGGAAGGCGTCGACGTGCGCGGCGAGGCGCTGTCGCTGGTGATCATCGACAAGATTCCCTTCGCGCCGCCCGATGACCCGGTGCTGGCGGCGCGCATCGAGCAGATGCGGCGCCAGGGGCGAAATCCTTTTATCGAATACCAGTTGCCGCGCGCGGTCATCAATGTCAAGCAGGGCGCCGGCCGGTTGATCCGCGACGAGCGCGACCGCGGTGTGCTGATGATCTGCGATCCCCGACTTCTATCAAAGCCGTATGGCCGCCGCGTGTGGCAAAGTCTGCCGCCGATGAAGCGAACCAAGGAGCTATCCGAAGTGCTGAATTTCTTTGCCGCCAGGAATGCCCATGTTTAGCCGGGATGCCCTGGCCGCGGCGCTGGCCGACGGTGCCGGCCTCGATCTCGAAACGCTGGCCGTCAGCCATCCAGCGCTTTTCTCGCAGGCGGCGCTCGCCTTGCCGGCGGCCACGCTGGCGGCGATGCGCGAGCTGGTGGCGGCCATCGAAACGGTCGTTGCGCTGCCGGAATACCGCCGCCGCGTGCTGGCCTGGGCACCGCCCGGCGCCGGCGGCGAACTACCGGCGCGCAGCGTTTTCTTCGGCTATGACTTTCACTTGGTCGACGGCCAGCCGAGGCTGATCGAGATCAATACCAATGCCGGCGGAGGCATGCTCAATGCCTGCCTGCTCCGGGCCCACGGTGCCATTGATGCCGCCGTGCGCATCGAGGAGGATTTCGTCGCCATGTTCCGCGAGGAATGGCGCTTATCGCGTGGGGATGTGCCGCTGACGCGCATCGCCATCGTCGACGAGAAGCCGGCGCAGCAGTATCTGGCGCCGGAGTTCGAGCTGTTCCGCCGCCTCGTTGAGCGCCACGGCATCGCCGCGGTCATTGCCGATCCGGCCGATTTCACCCGGGTTGGCGGCCGGCTCCAGTATCAGGGGTGTGCCGAAAAACCCCCGCCCTCTCCCCCACCACTCTCCCACGAGTGGGAGAGGGGCTTTTGCCCCCCTCGCCCGCTTGCGGGAGAGGGGCTGGGGGAGAGGGCAGGCAGCGTCTCACCAGAACAGCTTGCGACAGTCTCCCAAGGTGAAATCGTCGACCTGATCTACAACCGGCTCACCGATTTCTCGCTCGATACCCCGGCCAATGCCGCGCTGCGCGCTGTGTTTGCTGCAGGCGGCGTGGTCGTCACGCCGCATCCCTTCGCCCATGCGCTTTATGCTGACAAGCGCAACCTGATGTTGTTGTCCGATCCGGCCGTGCTCGACGAATTTGGCGTGCCGGCAGCGATCCGCGCTACGCTGCTGGCCGGCGTGCCGCGTACGGTGGCGGTGCGGGCGGAGGAGGGCGAGCGCTTCTGGGCCGAGCGCAAGCGCTGGTTCTTCAAGCCGGCCGCCGGCTTCGGCAGCCGTGCCGCGTATCGCGGCGACAAGCTGACCCGGCGCGTGTTCGAGGACATCTTGCAAGGCGGTTATATCGCCCAGGAAATCGCGCCGCCCTCGGAACATCCGGTGCCGGTCGAGGACGAGTCACAAACGATGAAGGCCGATATCCGTGCCTATGTCTATCAGGGGTATGTCCAATTGTTCGCCGCCCGCCTGTACCAGGGGCAGACCACTAACTTCCGCACCCCTGGCGGCGGCTTTGCCCCGGTTTTCTCAGCCTGAACACGTAGAATGCAGCCATGAAAGTATTCGGCATCGCCGGCTATTCCGGTTCCGGCAAGACCACCTTGCTGGAAAAGCTGATCCCCTGTTTCACCGCGCGTGGCCTCAAGGTTTCCGTCATCAAACATGCCCACCACGGTTTCGACATGGACCGTCCGGGCAAGGATTCCTACCGCCACCGCGAAGCCGGGGCCAGCGAGGTCTTGCTTTCCTGTAGCAATCGCTGGGTGCTGATGCGCGAGAACCGCGCTGGCGGCGATATCAGCCTCGACGAACTGCTCGGTCGCCTGGCCCCCTGTGACCTGGTGCTGATCGAGGGCTTCAAGCAGGAACCGGTGCCGAAATTGGAAGTCTATCGGCCCGAGAACGGCAAGCCGCCGCTTTTTCCCGAGCGCCGCGACATCGTGGCCGTGGCTACCGATGTTGCTCTCGACACCGCGCTGCCTTGCCTGCCGCTCGATGACATCGAGCGCATCGCTGATTTCGTGATGACCACTCTCGATTTACAGGAGCGTCCATGCTGACTTTTGAACAAGCTTTCGAGCGCTTGCTGGCCGCGGCGCAGCCGGTCGCGGAAACCCGCAGCCTGCCGCTGACTGCCGCCGCCGGGCGAGTGTTGGCCGCACCACAGGTTTCCACCGTCGCTTCGCCGCCGCTCGACAATTCGGCGATGGACGGTTACGCGGTGCGTGTGGCCGATGTTGCCGCCGCCGGAACCCGCCTGCCGGTCAGTCAGCGCATTCCGGCCGGCCAGGTCGGTAGTGCTTTGCAGCCCGGCACCGCGGCCCGCATTTTCACCGGCGCCCCCGTGCCGCCCGGTGCCGATGCCGTGGTCATGCAGGAGCGCTGCGCGGCGCGCGGCGAAGAGGTCGTGGTCAATCATGTCCCGCGTCCGGGCGAGAACATCCGCCGCGCCGGCGAGGATATCGCCGCCGGTGCCGAGATTCTCCAAGCCGGTATCCGGCTGCGGCCGCAGGACATCGCCCTGGCTGCCTCGGCCGGCCTGCCGGAGTTGCCGGTCTATCGCCGGTTGCGCGTCGGCGTTTTCTTCACCGGCGACGAACTGATTCAGCCCGGCGAACCGCTGCCGCCGGGCGGCATCTACAACTCCAACCGCTACGCGCTGCGGGCGCTGCTCGATGGCCTCGGCTGCGAGGTGCGCGATCTCGGCACGGTACCGGATAACTTGGCGGCGACCCGCGAGGCATTGCGCAAGGCGGCGGCCGACAACGACCTGATCATCACCAGCGGCGGCGTTTCGGTTGGCGAGGAGGATCACGTCAAGGCGGCGGTCGAGGCCGAAGGCCGGCTCGATTTGTGGAAGATCGCCATCAAGCCGGGCAAGCCGCTGGCCTTCGGCGAAATCGATTGCAGCATCGACCACGATGGCGGCGGCAAGGCGTGGTTCGTCGGCCTGCCGGGCAATCCGGTATCGGCGATGGTCACTTTCCTGGTCCTGGTCCGGCCCTTCATGCTGCGCTTGCAGGGTGTGACCGACGTGGTTCCGCGTCGCTTCCCGTTACGCGCCGAATTCGACTGGCTGCGCCCGGATGCCCGAGCCGAGTTCCTGCGTGGCCGGATGACGGATGACGGCGGTGTCGAGTTGTTCCCCAACCAGGGTGCTGGCGTCGTCACTTCGCTGTGCTGGGGCGATGGCCTGGTGCTGCTGCGGCCGGAACAGACGGTCCGGTGTGGCGACGCGGTATCCTTCGTGCCTTTTGCGGAATTGCTGTCATGAATGTCAAAGTGTTGTATTTCGCCGGCCTGCGCGAGGCGCTTGGCCGTTCCGGTGAAAATATCGAGTTGCCCGCCGACATCGCCACCGTCGGCCAGCTGCGCGACTGGTTGGTCGGCCAAGGGCGAGACAAACTGGCCAGCGCGAAAAATCTGCGCTGCGCCGTCAATCAGGACATGGCCGGATTCGATGCGCTGCTCGGGGAGGGCGACGAGGTCGCCTTTTTCCCGCCGGTGACCGGCGGCTGAACGGGGCGCACGATGGCTATCCAATGGTTTCCGGGGCACATGACCTCGGCCCGCAAGAAGGCGGCCGAAACGCTGGCCATGGCCGATGTCGTGGTCGAGGTGCTCGATGCACGCCTGCCGGCGGCTTCGAGCAACCCGATGATTCACGAGTTGCGCGCCTTCCGCCAGCGGCCCTGCTTGAAACTGCTGAACAAGGCCGACTTGGCCGATCCCGAGTCGACCAAGGCTTGGTTGCGGCATTTCTCCGAGCAGCCGGGCGTTTCGGCCGTTGCCATTTCCTGCAAGAAAGCCGGTGACGTAGCGAAGATTCCGGCGTTGGCACAAAAGCTGGCGCCGCACCGCAACGATGCGGTGAAGCCGCTGCGCCTGATGATCATGGGCATTCCCAACGTCGGCAAATCGACGCTGCTGAATGCCCTGGTCAAGAAAAAGGTGGCCGCCGTCGGTGACCAGCCGGCGGTGACCAAGAGCCAGCAGCGCATCGACATCAGTTCGCGGCTGACTCTTTACGATACGCCGGGCATGCTCTGGCCGAAGATCGCCGATCCGGTCGATGGTCTGATGCTGGCCGCCAGCCATGCGGTCGGCGTCAATGCCTATATTGGCGAGGATGTCGCGGTGTTTCTCGCCGATTACCTAGTGCAGGCTTACCCGACGCTGCTGACCGCCCGCTACGGGTTCGCTGTCGATGGCCTGGACGGCGTTGGCGTTATCGAGGCGGTGGCGAAAAAGCGCGGCTGCCTGCAGAAGGGGCGCGGCGGCGAGTTCGATCTGGAAAAGGCCTCGGCCGTGTTGCTGACCGACTATCGCAGTGGCGCCCTCGGCCGCATCAGCCTGGAAACGCCAGCGTTGCGCGAGATTCGCGCCCGGCAGCTACACGCCGCGGCTTCCACGGCAGACGAGGAGGGCGAGCCGGAGGCCGGCTGACCTGCACACCTTCAAAGTGATGCCCAAGCGCAGGGTGATGGAGCGCAGCTTTGGCTGGCTGGAAAAGTGTCGGCGGTTATGGAAAAACTGCGAGCGAAAGCTGGAAACCAGCTTGCAGTTTCTTCATTTGGCCTTCCTGGCTCTACTGCTCAGGAGACTTTGAACAGGCTCTTATCGAAGGAAACGAAGGTTTCCGCGCCGAGCCAGGCGCCATCATAGGCAATGACGCCATCGGCAAAATCTCCGCCAGCAGCCAGCAAGGCAAGGCCAGCTTCGACGGCAGGGCGGTTGACCACGACATTGCTTGTGTTCAGCAGCGAGCGGATCGTGGCAGCGAGCGCCATTCGTCCTGCCTTTGAGGATGCCCCGCAACTCCCGGAATGAGCCTTTCGGCTGAGCGGTTTTCAACTCGGCCCGGCCGTCGGGCAGCAAATCCAGCTCAATCTTCTCGCCGGGTTTGATGCCTAAGTGCTGCAATACCGCATTACATACAAGGCGGCGGGCGGTTTTGGCTGTTCTCGAAACTTGGGTAGTTCAGGAGGCCTGAAACCTAAGGGGCACGCGAATGTCGGCTCAACCCGCTGTCGCGGGAGCGCTCAGCTGCCTGCGCGAGATGTTTCCAGATGGGATCGGCGTCAGGTATTACCTGACGCCGCCATTGCCTCAGCCCGGCAACGGCTCGGCGTTGCCCAAAGCGGTGGTGTTCATGCCGCCATCAACGTAGAGAATCTCGCCGGTGATGCCGCTGGCCAAGTCGGACAGCAGGAAGGCGGCGGCATTGCCGACTTCCTCAATGGACACGTTGCGGCGTAGCGGCGCATGGTGCGCGTTGTAGGCCAGCAGCTTGCCGAAATTGCCGATACCGGAGGCCGCCAGGGTTTTGATCGGACCGGCGGAAACGGCATTGGCGCGGATGCCTTCGGGGCCGAGGCAGAAGGCCAAGTAGCGCGTCGCCGCTTCCAGGCTGGCCTTGGCCAAGCCCATGGTGTTGTAGTTCGGCATCGTCTTTTCAGCGCCCAGGTAGGAGAGGGCGAGCGCCGAGCTTTTGCGGCCCTGCATCATCGGCCGGGCGGCCTTGACCAGTGCCGGGAAGCTGAAGGAGGAAATATCATGGGCAACGCGGAAGGCTTCGCGCGAGATGCCATTAAGGAAATCGCCCTCGATTGCCTCGGTTGGTGCGTAGGCGATGGCGTGCACCAAGCCGTCGAGGCCATCCCAGTGTTTGCCGAGTTCGCTGAACACCGCGGCGATCTGCTCGTCGCTGCTGACATCGAGCGGAAACACGAGCTTGCTGTCGAATTCGGCGGCAAACTTGGTGATGCGGTCGAGAAAGCGCTCATTCTGGTAGGTAAAGGCCAGTTGCGCACCTTCGCGATAGCAGGCCTTGGCAATGCCATAGGCGATGGAGTGTTTCGAAAGCAGCCCGGTGATCAGAATCTTCTTGTCGGCAAGAAAGCCCATCTATTGTTCTCCCTAAGGGGTTTTAGCCGGCGAATTATAAAGCATCACATGTTCGGATAGGTCGGACCTTCGCCGCCCTGGGGCACGACCCAATTGATATTTTGCGTCGGGTCCTTGATATCGCAGGTCTTGCAGTGCAGGCAGTTCTGGGCGTTGATCTGCAGGCGCGGGGTGCCAGCTTCGTCATGCAAAATCTCGTAGACACCGGCGGGACAGTAACGCTGCTCCGGTGCATCGTACTTGGCCAGATTGACTGTGATTGGGACAGCCGCGTCCTTCAGCTGCAAGTGGCAGGGCTGGTCTTCCTCGTGGTTGGTCGACGACAGGAAGACGGAGGACAGACGATCGAAGGTCAGCACGCCATCCGGCTTCGGGTAGTCGATCTTCGGGCACTCGGCGGCCGGCTTCAGCTTGGCGTAGTCTGGTGTGGTGTGATGCAGCGTCCACGGTGCCTTGCCGCGGAATACTAACTGGTCGATACCAAACATCAGCGAGCCGAGCTTCAGGCCTTTGGCCATCCACGGCTTGAAGTTGCGTGCCGCGTGCAGTTCGGCGTACAGCCAACTGTTGCGGAAGGCTTCCGGATAGGCGGTCAGCACATCCTGGCTGCGGCCGGCCTGCAAGGCCGCGAAGCAGGCCTCAGCGGCCAGGGCGCCGGTCTTGATGGCGCAGTGCGAGCCTTTGATGCGAGCGGCGTTGAGGAAGCCGGCGTCATCACCGACCAGCGCGCCGCCGGGGAACACGGTCTTGGGCAGCGACTGCAGGCCGCCGGCGGTCAGCGCGCGGGCACCGTAGGCAATGCGCTTACCGCCTTCGAGGAACTTGCGGATTTCCGGATGGGTCTTGAAGCGCTGGAATTCCTCGTAGGGTGACAAGTACGGGTTTTCATAGCCGAGACCGACGACGAAACCGACGGCGATCTGGTTGTTCTCCAGGTGGTAGAGGAAGCCGCCGCCGTAGGTCGCCGCATCCATCGGCCAGCCACCGCTATGCACGACCAAACCGGCTTGGTGCTTGTCCGGCTTGATTTCCCACAGTTCTTTCAGGCCGATACCGTAGGCCTGCGGATCAGCATCGCTATCGAGCTTGAACTTGCCGATTAACTGCTTGGCGAGGTGACCGTGGCAGCCTTCGGCGAAGAAGGTGTATTTGCCCAGCAGTTCCATGCCCCGCTGGAAGTTCGGACCTTCGGAACCGTCGTGCAGCCGGCCCATGTCGCCGGTGGCAACGCCTTTTACCGCGCCGTTGTCGTCGTACAGCACTTCAGCACCGGCGAAGCCAGGATAGATTTCGACACCGAGGGCCTCGGCCTGCTCGCCCAGCCAGCGGCAGAGGTTGCCAAGAGAGATGACGTAATTGCCCTCGTTATGGAAGCATCGCGGCAGTAGGGAGTTGGGAACACGCGTGGCGCCGGTTTCGGAGAAGATGTAAAAGCGGTCTTCACTCACCGGAGCATTGAGCGGCGCGCCATCTTCCTTCCAGTTGGGCAGCAATTCGCTCAAAGCACGCGGGTCCATGACAGCTCCGGAAAGAATATGGGCGCCGATCTCGGCGCCTTTTTCAATCAGGCAGACCGCGATTTCGCCGCCTTTTTCTGCTGCCAGTTGCTTGAGCCTGATAGCCGATGCCAATCCGGCCGGACCGCCACCAACAATGACAACATCAAATTCCATGGCTTCGCGTTCCATGCTGTCTCTCCCTTGGATGGTTATTGTTGAGCTGAAACTAACACGCTACTGTATGGACAAATTTAGATCAAGCCCTATGGGAACTCGCCAAATGGAGCACCAACGCAAGCTTGTCCATGTCACCCACATGCCCATTCGCTGGGGCGATATGGACGCCTACGGCCACGTAAACAACACCGTTTACTTTCGTTATATGGAGCAGGCACGGGTTGAATGGATCGAGGCACTTGGTGTCCAGGTGCGACCAGGCGGCGACGGGCCGGTGATCATCAATACCGGCTGCACCTTCCTCAAGCCAATGCATTACCCGGGAACCGTCGAGGTGCGCACCTATGTCGATCCGCCGGGGCGCTCCAGCGTGCAGAGCCATGTGGATATGCTGATCGATGGCGAACTGGTCGCCGAGGGGGCGGCCAAGATCGTCTGGATGAATACGCAGAGCGGCAAGTCGGTGCCGATTCCCGATCATCTGCGGGAGATGCTCGACGCGGAGTAAACTCGCCGGCCATCATCTTCTGTCTCTCCATTCCATCATGGGCAAACGAAAAATCTGGGAAAAACTGCTGTCTGCCGAGCGGCCGGGAGCCGGCAAAACGCTGGGCTCACCGGAGCGTACCGCCTTCCAGCAAGATTACGACCGCATCGTCTTTACCTCGGCCTTCCGCCGCCTCAAGGACAAGACCCAGGTCTTCCCGCTGTCGAAAAGCGACTATGTGCGCACCCGCCTGACGCACAGCCTGGAGGCCAGTTGCGTCGGCCGCTCACTGGGGGCCGTGGTTGGCCGCGAGATCATCGCCCGGCACGGCCTGCAACAGGTCGAATCGGGCGACTTCGGAGCGATCGTCGCTGCCGCTTGTCTGGCCCACGACATTGGCAATCCGCCATTCGGCCATGCTGGCGAGGATGCGATCCGCGAATGGTTCCGCAATTCCGGTCTGCTCGATCGCCATCCGTTCTCTCCGGCGCAGCGGGCCGACTTTGAGCGCTACGAGGGCAATGCCCAGGGCTTCCGCATCGTTACCCGCTTGCAGAGCCCGGCCAATCCCGGTCTGCAGCTAACCAGCGCGGTGCTGGCGACGTTCACCAAATACCCCCGGCCGTCGGCGCTCGATGTGGAACTCGACGGCAAGAGCGGCAAAAAGTTCGGCTTTTTCCAGCACGACGCGGAATCCTTCAGTGCCGTCGCTGCATCTACCGGCCTGGTCGAGCGCATTCCTGGCATGGCTTGGCGTCGCCATCCCCTGGCTTTTCTGGTTGAGGTAGCGGACGACACCTGCTATCTGATCGTCGACCTGGAAGATGCCGCCAAGCTCGGCTTCGTGCCTTACCGCGATGCCGAGTGCCTGCTCGGCGAACTGGCTGGTAGTTCAGTCAGCGGCTGCCGCCTGGAGCGTCTGCACGATCCGAAAGAGCGCCTCGAATACCTGCGCGCCAAGGCCATTGGCCGCTTGCTCGAAAGCGCCGCAGCGGTGTTTCTGGAAAATGAGGCGACCATTCTCGACGGCCAGTTCGACAACGACTTACTCGACAAATCGCCGGTCGCCGTGCCACTTCAGGCGGTGCTCAAGCTGGCCAAGGAAACCATCTACACGGCGCGACCGGCGCTGGAAATCGAAACCGCCGGCTTCGAGGTACTTGGCGCGCTGCTCGGATTGTTCACCAGCGCCGTCGAGGCCGCTACCGGATTCGGCCGGATGACGACCCGTGAGCGCATGCTGCTCCGTCTGCTGCCAAGCCAATTTCTCGGCTACGGCGGCCAGCCCGATCCCGATCCCTACGTCCGTCTGCTACAAATCGCCGATTTCGTCGCCGGAATGACCGATTCCTATGCCGTGGACCTGTATCGCAAACTCAAGGGTTTCGATCTACCGGCTTGAACCCGATGTAGCGTTCCGGATCGCCATCACGCTGAGTCTCGACCCGATGGCGGTGATTGCGCAGGGGTTCGGCTGTTTCGGTTCTTACGGGAGCGGGCGCGGACGGGCTGGTGGATCGACCGCTTTTAGCTACCTTCCGTACTTCGCATAATTTGTATTATGTAAATTTATAGAACGTCTCGCCAGCTTCGACAATCCCGCTTTCGCGCCGGGCCTGATGGCGGGTCGCTTGTTGCAGAAAGCGGTGACGCCAGAGGAAGGCCGTGTTCTTGTCGGTCCGGCAACGGCTGGCAGTCGCCCCGTCCACTCACGCCATCGATCAAGGCCTGCGCGTAGATGGCGGATGCCAACCTCCTCAGCCCGCGTATGGGCACGGTCAACGTGCCGATGGTTGCGCCAATAACCCCATCCGCCACCACGCCGCCCACATGCGCAGCCTGATCAATGCTTTGGGTGAAAAAATCCAGCCACTGGAAGGAGGCATGGGTGGAGTGGTGGCGGACATGGGATGTTAAACCGACTGAGGCGAAAAGGGGTCTTCGGTCAATTTCCTCCCCTCCCCGCCCCTCAACTCACTGTCCCGTTTTAATTGAGCTTGTCCGGGTGGCCGCAGCACTGTTTGAATTTGCGCCCGCTGCCACAGGGGCAGGGGTCGTTGCGGCCGGATTTCGGTTCCTCGCGGCGGATCGGCGCGATGGCGCCGTCTCGTTTGTTGCGCCAGAAGTTGTACAGCGTCTGCACGATCAGCGGCAGGTTGTTCTGGATGTCGGCGACCAGGCGCGCTTCCTCGGCTGGCGAGAACCAGCGCTCGCCGCTGTTTTCGACATCTTCCTTGAGCATGCCATTGAGCAGGAACAGCGGTTCGAGCAGTTCGGACAAATCCTCGGCATGCTTGCCGGCCTGTTCAAACCAGTCGCCGGCCAGGCCTGCGCCGAAAACGTAGGAATCGGCCCAGGCGGCGTAGTCGTATTCCTCGCCGCTTTCGTCGACCGGGTAAAGCACCGGGGAAATGGTTTCGTCGGCCAAGAGCGCGGCGGCGATGTCGTTGTTCAGGCGCATCAGCAATTCCAGGGTTTCGGCGACGCGTGGATCGCCGGCCTTTTGGACGCCCTCCTCGCCCAGCGCCTCTTGCAGCCAGACGCCGGGCATGACCGGCGCTGGCCCGCTGACGATGGCGCAAAGCATGGCCTGGATTTCATCCAGGCGCATCGTGTCGTCGCTGAAAACATCGCTTTCAAGGAGTTCCTCCAGACGATCGAGATCGTTGTCGGTCAGGGTATTCGGGTTCATGTCGGGCATCCTGCGCGGCTGGGTGAATTGCTAAGTATACGAGGCGGATTCCACGTCGCCAACCCATGAGCTTCCCGGTTGCGCCGATGTAGACACTACAGGCCGCGCGCCCAAGCCGGGCGTAGCGGTGCCCGTTCCGGCGCGGCGATGGCCTGGCGCACCTGGGCCAACAGGCGTTCCTTGTCGGCGCCCAGCGTGCCTTTCAACACCAGCCAGTTGGAGGCGTGGTCGCTGCGAAACACCGTGCGCTTGAGTTGCAGCGCCGACAGAAATTGCTCCATTTCGACGAACAGGCCATGCTGATTGAGCGGCTTCCATGCCGGAAAAGCGGCGCGGAAGCGCTGCTCGCCCTGCGGAAAGCTGACCACTAGCGTCGCCAGATATTCCGGCTGCGTCGCGTTGGCCAGGCGGGCCGAATTTTCAGCATGCTGCCGCGACCAGACCTGGCCGCCGAGGCCGTTGAGAATCATCACCGAGCGATTGATGGCGGCGGCGCCAAGTTTTTCCAGCGCGTCGCGGGTACTGGCGAAGGTTTCGCCTTTGTTGACGGCAGCCAGCACCTCGTCGTCGCCAGATTCGGCGCCGACATAGGCCAGCGATAGGCCGGCTGCCGCCAGCTCGTTGATCTCGCCTTGTGACTTTTTGCGCAGGTTGCGCGGCAGGCAGTAGCTGGAAATACGCCGCACCGCCGGCAGGTGCGTGCGGATCGCGGTGAGAATCGCCAGCAGGCGGCGGGTCGGCAAGGCCAGCGCGTCGCCATCGGCGAGGAAGACACGGCGAATCCGGTCGCCATAGCGTTCGCCGGTCAGACGCAGACTGTCGACGATCTCGGCTTCTTCCCGGGCGCGGAATTTCTTTTGCGGCGCCGTATACATCTCGCAGAAGGTGCAGCGATTCCACGAACAGCCGTCGGTAACCGGCAGAATCAGCGATTCGGCCTCGCTCGGCGGGCGGAAAACCGGCTCGATATAACGGATCGGCAACATTGTTCAGCCTCCGACCTTGGCCACGAAGGCGGCCGGCGCCCCGGTTGGCTGACGCGCCGCATAGTCGAAGAACACGATGCCGTGCTTGCCGCGCGCCACTTCGCGGCCGCTGGCCTGTTCGGTCAGGCGCCAGACCAGATCGCAGCCGTATTGGTTGAAATCGCCGGCCGCCATCTCGACGACCATGATTTCGCCGTGGAAGGCTTCGCTCCGGTACTGTACAGCGGCGTCGGCGATGATGATACCGATCCCCTCGACATCCAGCTCACTGTAGCCGAGAGCCTTGAAGAAGCGCACCCGGGCCTCGGAAACCAGCATCAGCAGCGCCGCGTTGTCGAGGTGATTGCCGTAATTGATGAGATTGATGGTGATGGGCACTTCGGTGGCGAAGGCGAAGCGCGCGGGCAGGTCGATCTTGATCCGGGACATGGCGGCGGGGCGGTGTAAAAAAATGCGATTTTACTGGCAGCCCGCCAACTGGCGGTAGAATCCTCCCCTTGCCCGAATCTCGCGCCGTTGCCAATGAGGACGCCCATGAAAACCATCGACCACGACAAGCTCGACCGGATCGTCGTCACCGCCCGCCAGGCCGCCGACACCCGCGCCGAAGGCTACCGCGAGCGGGCGCTGAAAATCTATCCCTGGATCTGCGGCCGCTGCGGCCGCGAATTCACGCCCGCCAACCTGCGCGAACTGACGGTGCACCACCGCGACCACAATCACGACAACAACCCGGCGGACGGCAGCAACTGGGAACTGCTCTGTCTCTATTGCCACGACAACGAACACCAGAAGCAGATCGAGGCCGACCGCGGCTATACCGATGCCCGCGATGGCCGTGGCGGCGGCGCCACGCACAACCCTTTCGCCGGGCTGCAAGGGCTGCTCAAAAACGGGAAATGAGCCCGGGGCCGCGGTTTTTCGAGACGCGTGGTAAAGAAAAAACCAATCGAAGCCCCATTTGGTGCAGGCAGTCATGGCGCCGCAGTGTCGGAAATATTTACATCCCCAAACACGCGCCCTATAAAACAGTTACAAATCAATACGTTGTGTTTGTGGCACACTATTTGCTTGTTACGGTGGCATGTATGCTTTTTAACCAACATTAGGAACAGCCATGAATAAATTGATCTATAGCACCGTGGTAGCCGCACTCACCTGCGGCTTCGC
The DNA here is from genome assembly GCA_031260295.1 of Azonexus sp. Lineage (GTDB taxonomy): Bacteria > Pseudomonadota > Gammaproteobacteria > Burkholderiales > Rhodocyclaceae > Azonexus. Next base: position 241,331 of record JAIRKE010000001.1, on the reverse strand, counting down.
CGCGTCGGCGTCCGCATCCGTATGCACTGGCAACTGTGGCACGATGGGCGCCAATGGCGTCGTAACGGCCGCCCCGATTGGGAACGGGGACTATCAATACGTCTCCACGTCTGGCGGCGCGACCGGCGTCGGTTCGCTTAATGTCAGCGGCGTCAACCAAACCAATGGTTCGCTCTATGTGAGTGACAGCTTTTCGGCGTCGGCCGGGGACTCGTTGCATTTTTACTTCAATTACGTCACCTCTGACGGCAGCGGCAGTTACACCGACTATGCCTGGGCCGCGTTGCGCCCGACGGATGGCGGCGCTGACATCATATTGTTCACGGCTCGCACCACGCCGACGGGCAACACGGTGCCGGGTTTTGGTCTGCCGGGTCTTGCCGATGGGGTAGTCCTGGACCCGGCCAGCACGCCGATCATCCCGGGAGCGCCGACTTGGAGCGCGCTCGGCTCTGATAGTGGCTCGTGCTATACCGGCGGTGGTTGTGGCTATACCGGCTGGATCGGCATGGACTATCTGTTCGCCGATGGAGGACTTTATAGCTTGGTCTTTGGCGTGACCAATGTAGGCGACACCGCTTACGCCTCTGGTCTTGCCTTTGCCGGTCTGACGGTTAACGACAAGCCGATCGACGGCACGGTGCCCGAACCCGCCACCTTGACACTGATGCTCGCCGGCTTGGGTTTGGCCGGTGCCCTGCGTCGGCGGAACAAGAAGGCGCCCACCGCCTGATTCGTCCTGCTGCGGCAAAAATATAGGCTGGGTCGCAAGACCCAGCCTTTTTGCTTTTGCGCGACGCATGGATCCTGCGACTTCGCGCAGGATGACGAGTGGTAGATGCAGGCGTTCGGGGCGGACTACAATTCCCGTCTTTCACCCTCGCCCGCTCCCGATGACCGAACCCGGTACGTTGAATTTTCTGTGGTCGCAACAACTCGTCGCCGGCTTCGTCGCGGCCGGTGTCCGCCATGCGGTCATTTCGCCGGGGTCGCGGTCGACGCCGTTGGCGCTGGCTTTATTGCGGCAGCCGCGAATCGCCTGCGAGATGGTGATCGACGAACGCTGCGCGGCCTTCTTCGCACTGGGCATCGCCAAGGCGACGCGCGCGCCGGTATTGCTGCTGGCGACCTCGGGCAGCGCGCCGGCCAATTGGCTGCCGGCCGTGGTCGAGGCCAGCCAGGCCGGCGTGCCCTTGCTGCTGGTTTCAGCCGACCGGCCGGCCGAGCTGCATGGCTGCGGCGCTAACCAGACCATCGACCAACTGGCACTGTTCGGCCCGCATGTCCGCGCCCGCCATGCCCTCGACGCTCCACATGAAGGTTTCGCGCCGGCCCGGCTGCATGCGCTGGCGGCGCAGGCTTGTGCCCAGGCGCGCGGCCCTTTACCCGGCCCGGTGCATCTGAACCAGCCCTTCCGCGAACCCTTGGTACCAGCTAGCGACTGTCCGCCGGTAGAGGTTCCGCCACTGCTGCGGGGGGTGGCGCCGGACGGCGTACCCGATGCAGTGGCCGTGCGTGAACTTGCTCGCCGCATCGCCGGCCGTCCCGGCGCCATCGTCTGCGGTGAATTGCCGGCCAGCCCCGGCTTTGCCGAGGCGCTGACGGCGCTGGCCGCGCAACTTGACTGCCCGGTGCTGGCCGAACCGCTCTCCGGCCTGCGTTTCGGCCGACACGACCGGAGCCAGTTGTGCGTGCGCTATGACGACTGGCTGCCCACCGCCCCGACCGGCGAATGGCTGCTGCGCTTTGGCGCCTTCCCGGTGACCAAGACCCTGCAACAGTACGTCGCCCGAGCACGTGCGGTGCACGCCCTGGTCGACCCGTGGCCGCGCTGGAACGACCCCGTGCATCGGCTGACCGACCTGCTGCACGCCGACCCGGTTGCTTTTTGCCGTGCCATGCTAGCCGAGCGCCCAGCGTCGGTCGAGCCAGCATGGCGCGCTGTCCTGGCAGAGCGCGAGATGGCGGCAGCAGACTTGGCAAACTCGCCGGACAACCCGATCGCCGCCCTGATCGCCGCATTGCCGGAGGGCATGCCGCTGTTCGTCGGCAACTCGCTGGCCGTGCGCGACCTCGACCGGGCCTCGGGCAGCGCCGATAAACACTTGCCGATCTACGCTAATCGCGGTGTCAGCGGTATCGACGGTAACCTGTCGACGGCCTTGGGCATCGCCGCGGTGACCGGCCGCGTGGTCGCTTTGGTCGGCGATCTGACCTGCCAGCACGATATCGGCGGTTTGGCTCTGGCGGCCGGCCGCGATGCCGTGATCGTCGTCGTCAACAACGGCGGCGGTGGTATTTTCGAACTACTGCCGCAACGTGCCCTGCCGGAATTCGAGCGCGGCTGGAAGATGCCGCAAGACATCGACTTCAGCCATGCCGCGCAAACTTTCGGGATCACCTTCCTCCGCGTCGATTCGCCCGAGGAGCTGCACGCGGTACTGACGCGGGCCTTCGCGGCCGGCGGCCCGCACCTGATCGAGTTACGCCAGTAAGCCTGCCACGATGGGACTGTTCCGCCCCGCCGCCTCGTTGTCCGCGCATTACGGCCAAAGTTACAAATGGATCGTGCTGTTCATTCTCAGTCTCGGGACGGTGGCCGGCGTCTTGTGCGCCTCCAGCTTCAACGTTGCCGTTCCAGCACTGGCCAGGCATTTCGGGCTCGGTCAGGATCATGTTCAGTGGGCGATGACCGGCTTCCTGGCGGCGATGACAGTTTCCATGCTGCCGACCTTGTGGCTGATCGACCGCCTCGGCTTTCGTATCGTTTTCCTGCTGGCCCTGGGGGTTCTGCTACTGGCCAGCATCGCCGGCTTTTTCGCGCCGACCTTCCCGCTCGTCGTTGTTGCCCGCATCCTGCAAGGCGCTGCCGCCGGCGTCCTGCAGCCGATGGGTACGCTGGCGCTGATGCGCCTGTTCCAAGTCCAGGGCCGTGCCTCTGGTCTGCTGATTTTTGGCATCGCCCTGACGCCAGCTATCGCCCCGGCCTTGGGTGGCGTCCTGCTCGACCGTTTCGGCTGGGAATCGATCTTCCTCCTCGGCACTCCTTTCGCCGTCATCGCCGGCCTGGCCGCCATCCGTCTGCTGCCGGCGCCGCGCCGGATTGAAGCTAAGCCCTTCGACTGGTTCGGCCTGGGCTGGCTGACCCTGAGCGCCATCGCGCTGATCGAGTGCGTCTCCAGCCTCCAGCACAGTGGCCTCGCCTCGCCGTGGACATTGGGCCAGGGCCTGCTCGTCATCGGCGGTGCCGGGCTTTACTACCGCCATGCCAAACGCAAAGAGCAGCCGATCATCAACTTGCGGTTGTTCGAGCAACGCACCTTCTCGATGGGAACGATCGTTTCCTTCGCCTACGGCTTCGGCCTGTACGGCTCGACCTACCTGATCCCGGTATTCCTGCAAAATGCCCTGTCGTTCTCCGCCAGTTCGGCCGGCCTGGCCCTGCTGCCCTCCGGCATCGCGCTGGTCGCCATGCTGCCGCTGGCCGGTCGGATGGCCGACCATTACGCCCCGAAATGGCTGACGGTGCTGGGGCTGATCGTCTTCGGCGCTTCCTTCCTGATTTTCGCCGCTCTCGGCGACAGCATTTCCTACTTGGCGATCATCGCAGCAACGGTGATCGGGCGCATCGGCCTCGGCATGATCCTGCCTGCCTTGAACCTGGCGACGCTGCGCTACATGGAGCCACACCAGCTCGGACAATCCTCGGTGGTCGTCAGCTATGCCCGACAACTGGGTGGCGTCATGGGCGTGGCGATCATGGCCGTCTTCGTCGAATGGCGCGAAACGGTATACGGCGTCACGCCGCCCGGTATTTATACCGCCTATGCCCAGGGCTTCCTGTTCCTGGCCTCGGTCTTGGCGCTGGCGGTGCTGGCTGCCTCGTTCATGAAACGGGAACGGGAAATGAACCCAACGGCACCATAGCGTAGCCTGTCGCCAACCAGGTATCAGCACCGTTTGTGATGAACCGCACCTTCGGCGAAAATGCCGCATTTGAGAGCCGGATCACGGGCTGATGCACCTAATCCCGCCCAGACAAACACGAGTCGACCATTGAATCCGAAAGACAATAACGAAACCACTGGGGATCTCGCCAAGCACACGCCGATGATGCGGCAGTACCTGGCGCTTAAGGCACAGCATCCGCACACCCTGCTTTTCTACCGGATGGGCGATTTCTACGAGTTGTTCTACGAGGATGCCGAGAAAGCGGCGCGCCTGCTCGACATCACGCTGACCACACGCGGCCAGTCGGCCGGCGTTCCGGTCAGGATGGCCGGCGTGCCCTTCCATTCGCTCGAACCATATCTCGCCCGCCTGGTGAAAATGGGCGAGTCGGCGGTGATTTGCGAGCAAATCGGCGATCCGGCAACCAGTAAAGGGCCGGTCGAGCGCGCGGTGGCGCGCATCGTGACGCCGGGCACGCTGACCGATGCCTCGCTGGTCGATGACAAAGAGGATATCTGGCTGCTGGCCGTGACGACCCTGCGCAATACGGCCGGCATTGCCCGATTGAATCTCGCCAGCGGCGAATTCATCCTGATCGAGGTAGCGGCCGAGCAGATTCCGGCGACGCTGGAACGCATTCGGCCGGCGGAAATCCTCCATCCGGAAAGCTGGACGCCCAACTTCGGGCTCGACGCAGCCCGTACCCGCCAGCCGGATTGGTACTTCGATGTCGACTCGGCCCGGCGCTTGCTATGCGAGCAGTTTGCAGTTGCCTCACTGGCCGGTTTCGGCGCCGAGGGGCTGAAGCCGGCAATTGCCGCGGCCGGCGCCTTGTTGCAGTACGCGCAGGCGACGCAATCGGGCAAGTTGCCGCATTTGCGTGGCCTGACGGTGGAAATGGAAAGCGCCTATCTCGGCCTCGACCTCGCTACCCGGCGCAACCTGGAACTGACCGAAACGCTGCGCGGCCAGCCGTCGCCAACGTTGTTCTCGCTGCTCGACAACTGCGTTACTAGTATGGGTTCGCGCTTGTTGCGCCATACCCTGCACCATCCGTTGCGCGACCGGGCGGTTCCCGCCGCCCGCCACGGCGCTGTCGCGGCACTGCTCGACGATGTCGGCCGCTTGGCTGGCGAGGTGCGCAAGGCCTTGCGCGGCATCGCCGACATCGAGCGCATTGCCGGCCGTATCGCGCTGCGGAACGCCCGGCCGCGCGACCTGGCCAGCCTGCGCGAATCACTGTTGCGTTTGCCGGAACTGCGCGCGCCGCTGGCCGGTACGATTTCCGACTTGCTGACGCGGACCTTTGCCGAACTTGACGCGCCAGCCGCGGCGCTCGATCTGCTGGTCCGCGCTATCGCCGCCGAACCCGGTGCCCAGGTGCGCGACGGCGGCGTGATCGCTCCGGGCTTCGACGCCGATCTCGACGAGTTGCGGTCGCTGAACGACAACTGCGGCGCCTTCCTGGTCGACATGGAAGCACGCGAGCGCGAACGCACCGGCATCGCCAGCCTCAAGGTCGAATACAACAAGGTGCACGGCTTCTACATCGAGGTTACGCACGCCAACGTCGGCAAGATTCCCGACGATTACCGTCGCCGCCAGACGCTGAAGAACGCTGAGCGCTACATCACGCCGGAACTGAAAGCCTTTGAGGACAAAGCGCTGTTGGCGCAAGAGCGTTCGCTGGCCCGCGAGAAGCTGCTTTACGAGCAGATCCTCGATGCGCTGCTGCCGGTCGTCCCGATGCTACAGACCATTGCCCGCGCTGTCGCTCAGCTCGACTTGCTGGCCGGCTTCGCCGAGTTGGCGCTGAAGCGCAACTGGTGCCAGCCGGAATTCGTCGCCGAGACCCGGCTGGCCGTGGTCGGCGGCCGCCATCCGGTGGTTGAGAACGAGCTGGCCAACCAGGCCGAGACCTTCATTGCCAACGACTGCCTGCTTACTGACGAGCGGCGCCTGCTATTGATCACCGGCCCGAACATGGGCGGCAAATCGACTTACATGCGCCAGGTGGCGCTGATCGCCCTGCTCGCCCACATCGGCAGCTATGTGCCGGCCGACCACTGCGCGCTCGGGCCGCTCGACCGCATCTTCACCCGCATCGGCGCCTCCGACGACCTCGCCTCGGGCCGCTCGACCTTCATGGTCGAGATGACCGAAGCCGCCGCCATCCTGCACCACGCCACCGCGCAAAGCCTCGTGCTGATGGATGAGATCGGCCGCGGCACCTCGACCTTCGACGGCATGGCTCTGGCCTTCGCCATCCTGCGCCATCTGGTCGAGAAGAACCGCAGCCTGACCTTGTTCGCTACCCACTATTTCGAGCTGACGCGGCTGGCGCACGAATACACTGAACTGGCTAACGTCCATCTCGGTGCTGTCGAGCACAACGACCGCATCATCTTCATGCACGCTGTCGAAGAAGGCCCAGCCAACCAGAGCTACGGCATCCAGGTCGCCGCCTTGGCCGGTATTCCGCCTACCGTGGTACGCGCCGCACGCAAGCAGTTGCGCGAGTTCGAACAGCGCGCCGCCGTCGATCCGCTGCAACCCGATCTCTTCGCCCAAGGCGCACCGGAGCCCGAAGCAGAGGAACCGCCGCCGCATCCGGCCGTTGAACGACTGGCCGTCCTCGACCCGGACAGCCTAACGCCGCGCGAGGCGCTCGACGCGCTGTATGCCTTGAAAGACCTGCTGCGTTGAGCGAACCGGGTCGGCATTCGTGAGCCCCCCGGCTCAGCCGACCCGCACTTGGACGCGCGCTGAACGGCGCCAGCAAGCCGGCAACTGGAGGCTGGCCAGATCGGTATCGCTGGCCGCGAAAATTTCCCTGGCCCGCGTCAGACGCGCCATCTCATCCCGTGAAATACCGGCGATCCGCTCGAACCACGCCTGGATATGTTTCATATCGGCTCCCATGTCAAAGTCGATTACTGACAATGCGGCGCGCTGCCGCCACGGGTGCAATATAGCCAATAACTGTATTTTTGTACAGTAGATTTGCCGACGAGCAAAAAAACTGTCCTTCGCCAGAAACGACAATGCCCGTCGCAACGGGCATTGGGGTGGCATCGGCGGGGCTGGAACTCAGTGGCAGGTTTCCTCGTCGTCGTCCGGGTCGTGCACGTGGCCGTGCTCGATTTCCTCGGCGCTGGCGGGGCGAATGGTTCGCACGGTGCAAGTGAAGACCAGCGCCATGCCGGCGAGCGGATGGTTGCCGTCGAGTACCACCTTGTCGTCGGTGATGTCGGTGACGCGATAGATGACTAATTCATCGTCGTCGCCATCTTCCGGGCCACCCTCGAACTGCATGCCGACCTGCAACTCCTTGGGGAAGTCCTGGCGCGGCTCGATCTCGACCATTTCAGCGTCATAGTCGCCGAAGGCTTCGTCCGGTTGCAATTTGACCTGGATCGACTCGCCGACCTTCTTGCCCTGCAAGGCTTCCTCAATCTTCGGGAAGATGTCGTCGTATCCGCCGTGCAGGTAGACGATGGGTTCGCGCCCTTCGTCGACGACCTCGCCATCGGGATCGGTGACGTGATAGTCGAGGGTGATGACGGTATCCTTGGCAACCTGCATGTTCATGAATTCATTTCCTTGACGAGACGCAGCACATCGAGTGCATGGCCTTTGTAATTAACGTTGTACAGCGCATGGCGAATGATACCCACGCGGTCGATGATGAAGGTGGAACGGACGACGCCAAATTTCTTCCGGCCGTCCACCTCCTTGGCTTGCCAGACGCCGTACTGTTTACATACCGTGCCGTCGGCATCCGACAGCAAAGCCAGCCCGATGCCTTCCCGGTCGCGGAATTCCGCGTGTTGCAGGCAATCGTCGCGGCTGATGCCGAACACCAGGCAGCCCTGCTCGGCGAACTCCTGCTCGTGATCGGAAAAGTCAGTCGCTTCCCGAATGCAGCCGGGCGTTCCATCCTTGGCATAGAAAAACAGCACAATGTTCTTCGTTCCGAGATATGAAGCCAGATCAACAGTCTCCATATCGGCGTCCGGCAAGGAAAATGACGGGGCGGTCTGGCCAGCGTTGAGCAGCATGGTGTTCTCCTGAAGCGCTGTCGTCGATGGACTGCTGAGGCCCATTCTAATGGAGACACCCGGCCGGGGTCGACGCCTTTGTTTTCTATTTGCCGGGCGCCCTTTCGGGAATCTGCACGAAATGCTCGTCCTGGCGGATCATCCCCAGTTCGAAGCGGGCCCGTTCCTCGATGGCGTCGTAACCCTGCTTTAGATCGCGGACCTCGGCATCGAGGCCCGCGTTGCGGATTTCCAGCTTCTTCGTCGCTTCCTTTTGCACCCGCAACTGACGGTCGTGTTCCCAGACCCGAAGCCATCCACCCTTACCCAGCCACAGCGGGTATTGCAGGAGGATGATCAGGGCGATCAGGCCGCCCGTCAGCCAGCGCATGGCGCGCAACTCAACGAAAACTCAGCGCAGGTTGTAGAAAGTCTCGCGGCCCGGGTAGGAAGCGGTATCGCCCAGATCCTCCTCGATGCGGATCAACTGGTTGTACTTGGCAATACGGTCGGAGCGCGACAGCGAGCCAGTCTTGATCTGGCCGGCATTCAGGCCCACCGCGATGTCGGCGATGGTGCTGTCCTCGGTCTCGCCCGAACGGTGCGAGATCACCGCCGTGTAGCCGGCGCGCTTGGCCATCTCGATGGCGGCGAAGGTTTCCGACAGCGTGCCGATCTGGTTGATCTTGATTAGGATCGAGTTGGCGATGCCCTTCTGAATGCCCTCCTTGAGGATCTTGGTGTTGGTGACGAACAGGTCGTCGCCGACGATCTGCACCCTGGCGCCCAGGCGGTCGGTCAAGAGCTTCCAGCCGTCCCAATCGCCCTCGGCCATGCCATCCTCGATCGAAACGATCGGGAACTGGTCGGCCAGATTGGCCAGGTAGTCGGTGAATTGCGCCGAGGTTAGTTGCAGGCCTTCGCCGGACAGATGGTACTTGCCGTCCTTGTGAAACTCGGAGGCGGCGCAATCAAGCGCCAGCAGCACGTCCTGGCCGGGCACGTAGCCGGCGGCCTCGATCGCCTGCATGATGATTTGCAAGGCTTCGGCATGGCTGCCGAGATTGGGCGCGAAGCCGCCCTCGTCGCCAACGGCGGTCGAGTGACCGGCCTTGTCCAGCAGCTTCTTCAGCGCGTGGAAGATTTCGGCGCCGCAGCGCAGGGCTTCGCGGAAAGTGTTGGCGCCAACCGGCATCACCATGAATTCCTGGATATCCAGGCTGTTATTGGCATGCGCGCCGCCGTTGATGATGTTCATCATCGGCACCGGCATCTGCATCGGGCTCATACCACCGAAATAGCGGTACAGCGGCAAGCCGGACTCCTCGGCGGCGGCCTTGGCGACGGCCATGGACACGGCCAGGATGGCATTGGCGCCCAGGCGCGATTTGTTGTCGGTGCCATCCAGTTCGATCATCGACTGATCGATGAAAGCCTGCTCCTGCGCATCCAGGCCGATGATGGCCTCGGAAATCTCGGTATTGATGTTCTCCACCGCCTGCATCACCCCCTTGCCGAGATAACGGCCCTTGTCGCCATCGCGCAACTCGATGGCCTCGCGGGAACCAGTCGAAGCGCCGGACGGCACGGCAGCACGGCCCATGACGCCGGATTCGAGCAGTACATCGGCTTCGACCGTGGGATTGCCGCGTGAATCGAGAATTTCACGGGCGACGACATCAACGATTGAGCTCATGTTTACTCCTTATAAACATAATGTTAAGAATATAAATTAAAGCAAATTATTAATAATGGTGATGGTCAGCACCGAGTTCACCACAGCTCCTCGAACCCAGCCGCCTTGGTCGCCTTGTCGAGCGTCATCAAGGTCATCAGCAAACTCTCCATGCGTTCCAGCGGCCAACTATTCGGCCCATCCGACCAAGCCTTTTCCGGGCGGGGATGGGTTTCCATGAACAGGCCGGAAATGCCGACCGCCACCGCCGCCCGTGCCAGTACCGGGACGAATTCGCGTTGGCCGCCGGAAGTTGTCCCCTGCCCGCCCGGCAACTGTACCGAGTGGGTGGCGTCGAAGACGACCGGGCAGCCGGTTTCGCGCATGATGGCGAGGCTGCGCATGTCGGAAACCAGGTTGTTGTAGCCAAACGATGCGCCGCGTTCGCAGACCATCAGGTTGTCGGCGCCGTTATTGACTTCGCGGGCCTTGGCAACGACGTGTTTCATGTCGCCGGGAGCGAGGAACTGGCCCTTTTTGATATTCACCGGCTTGCCGCAGGCGGCGACGGCGTGGATGAAATCGGTCTGCCGGCAGAGGAAGGCCGGCGTCTGCAACACGTCGACAGCGGCTGCCACCTGGGCGATCTGGTCGATCGCGTGCACGTCGGTCAGCACCGGCACGCCGATCTGCCGGCGCACTTCGCCGAGGATGCGCAGCCCCTCGTCGATGCCCAGACCGCGTACCGACTTGCCGGAACTGCGGTTGGCCTTATCAAAAGATGCCTTGAAGATGTAGGGGATGCCCAGCCGGGCGCAGACTTCCTTCAGGTGGCCGGCGATATCCAGGCACAGTTGCTCGGATTCCGCCGTACACGGCCCGGCGATCAGGAACAGGGGCTGGTCGAGACCGACCGCGAAGCCACACAGTTTCACTTCGCTGCCGCCTGGCTGGCCAAGGCTGCTTTCACGTAGGACGTGAACAGCGGATGACCCTGGCGCGGGTTGGAGGTGAATTCCGGGTGGAACTGGCAGGCGACGAACCAGGGGTGAACGTCGGTCAGCAACTCGACCATTTCGCACAGATCGGTGCCAGGCGCGCGACCGGAAACGACCAGCCCCTTTTCTTCCAGGCGAGAGAGCAGCGTGTTGTTGACTTCGTAGCGATGACGGTGGCGCTCGGTAATTTCGCCGGCGCCGTAGATGGCGCGGGCCAGCGAGCCTTCGGCCAAGCGGCAAACCTGGGCGCCGAGGCGCATGGTGCCGCCAAGGTCGGAATCCTCGCCGCGCTTCTCGACCTTGCCGGAAACGTCGAGCCATTCGGTAATCAGGCCGATCACCGGGTACGGCGTGTCGGGGACGAATTCGGTGGAATGCGCGCCCTCCAGGCCAGCGACGTGACGGGCGAATTCGACGACGGCCATCTGCATGCCGAGGCAGATGCCGAGGTAAGGCACCTGGTGCTCGCGGGCGTAGCGAATCGCCGCGATCTTGCCTTCGGTGCCGCGCCGGCCGAAACCACCCGGCACCAGGATAGCGTCCATGCGCTCAAGCACGCCGGTGCCATCCTTCTCGATGTTTTCGGAATCGATGTACTCGATATCGACCTTGCAGCGGGTGTGGATGCCGGCGTGCTTGATCGCCTCGATCAGCGACTTGTAGGACTCGGTCAGGTCGACATATTTGCCGACGAAGGCGATGCGCACCGTGTTCAGCGGATGCTCCATGGCCTCGATCAGCTTCTCCCACACCGACAGGTCAGCTGCCTTGGCCAGGATGTTCAGCTTGTGGCAAACGATCTCGTCGAGCATTTGCTCGTGCAGCATGCCCGGAATCTTGTAGATGGAATCGGCGTCCAGACACTCGATCACGGCTTCCGGCATGACGTTGCAGAACAGCGCGATCTTGCGCCGCTCCTCGACCGGGATCGAACGGTCGGCACGGCAGAGCAGAATGTCCGGCTGAATACCGATCTCGCGCAATTCCTTGACCGAATGCTGGGTCGGCTTGGTCTTCAGTTCGCCGGCGGTCGGAATGTAGGGCAGCAAGGTCAAATGCATGTAGCAGACGTTGTTGCGGCCTTCCTCGATGCCCATCTGGCGGATCGCCTCAAGGAAAGGTAGGGATTCGATGTCGCCGACCGTACCGCCCACTTCGACGATGGCCACGTCGGCACCCTCGGCGCCGGCCTTGACCTTGCCCTTGATCTCGTCGGTAATATGCGGAATGACCTGTACCGTCTTGCCGAGATATTCGCCGCGTCGCTCCTTCTTCAGCACCGCGTCATACACTTGGCCGGTGGTGAAGTTGTTGCGCTTGGTCATCTTGGCGCTGGTGAAGCGCTCGTAGTGACCCAGATCGAGGTCGGTTTCAGCGCCATCCTCGGTGACAAACACCTCTCCGTGCTGGAAGGGACTCATCGTGCCGGGATCGACGTTGATATAGGGGTCGAGCTTGAGGTGGGTAACCTTGATGCCGCGCGATTCCAGAATGGCCCCCAGCGACGCGGCGGCGATGCCTTTGCCCAGAGAGGACACGACACCACCAGTAACGAAAACAAATTTGGTCATGTAAAGACAGGCTGCGGGAAATTGAAATCATAGCCGAAAAGCCGTGAATGCCCAAACCCGGCACGCGCCGAACCGGCCTGCGTCCGCACTCTCCCGCCGCCGCCAAGCTGGCGTTAAAATTCGTCCGATCCTTATCCATGTAGCCGAGATACCCATGTCCTCATTCGCCTTTGACATCTCCCTCGAAGAATTCGAAGCCAAGGTGCTGCTGCCGGCCGAGACCGTGCCGGTCCTGGTCGACTTCTGGGCCCCGTGGTGCGAACCATGCAAGGTCTTGAAGCCGCTGCTGGAAAAGCTGGCCGAGGAATATGCAGGGCGCTTCCTGCTGGCCAAGGTCAATGCCGACGAAAACCCGGAACTGGCGCAGCATTTCGGCGTGCGCAGCATTCCCTCGGTCAAGGTGCTGTTCCAGGGCCAACTGGTCGACGAATTCAACGGCGCCCTGCCGGAAAGCCAGTTGCGCGCCTTCATCGACCGCGTCGCGCTACCGGCCGGACCAGCTACCGCCTCGCCGCGCGAACAGGCCGCCGCGTTGGCCGCCGAAGGCCAGCCCGAGGCCGCGCTCGCTACCCTGGCCGAAGCCAGCCGCCATGCCCCCAACGACGAAGCCATCCGCCTCGACGCCGCCGAACTGCTGATTGGACTCAGCCGCAACGACGAGGCGCAGCAACTACTGGCCGCCGAATACGCGCAAGAGAGCGACCGCGCCGCCACCCTGCGCGCCCGCCTGGCGCTGGCCGCCGGCTCCGCCGACACGGCGCCGCTGGAAGCAAAACTCGCCGCCAACCCGGACGACCACGCCACGCGCCTCGAACTGGCCCGCGCCTACGCCGCCCAGAACCGTTTCCGCGAAGCGCTCGAAGCAGCGCTCGAAGTCGTCCGCCGCGACCGTTTCTTCGACGAAGGCGCCGGCCGCAAGGCGCTGCTGCAACTCTTCGAAGCCCTGGCCGGCGAGCAGCACGACGATCTGGTACGCGAATACCGGCGCAAGCTGTCGGCTGCGCTAAACTGAAGATAGACCCGTGATCGAGCGCCGATTGCCGTCCCAGGCAACCGGCGAAAAATTGCCGCATCGTGCAAAGCCTGCATCAAGTCTTTTAGCGGAGGAAACGCATCAACGCGGAATTGGGCCGCCTCAAGAAACAAGCAAAATGTTCCGCACGCAAGCGGTCATGACGATAAAAACAAGAAACATAACAAAAGCCAAGATTCGACAAGACGCGCCAGCGTGTTGGCTTCATCCTATACCGTCATGCCCGAAGTATCCTTCACCACCCAGTTCAAGGCCGCCACCGCCAACGGTACCGTCGTTCCCGCCATTCACACTCAGGCGCTCTACGGCAGCCATGCGCGGCAGTGGGACGGTTTCGCGTTCGAGCGCCACCTAGCGCCGCCCGGCATGTTGCCGGAAAGCATCATGGCCGAGCACTGCTTCGCCGTGCCCCTGAATACCCGGCGCGTGCCGATCGAGTGGTGGATCAATGGCCGGTTGCAGTCTGGCGCCATGACGATGGACCACATCTTTTTCCGGGCGGCCGGCGATGCGCTTGCCAGCCAGTGGCATCGGCCGCTCGACGCCTTGTTCGTCTCCGTCTCCGTTTCCGCTTTGCAAAAAATTCTCGGGGGAGGCATTGCACTACCCCGCTTGCACACCCGTCTGGACGGTATCAGCGACGCGCCGCTGCTGCACACCCTGCAAGCTCTGCACGCCCATCTGCGGGAGCATCGCCCCGGCGGACGGCTGCTCAACGAAACCCTGCTCGCCGCCATCGGTCTGCGCCTGGTTGATCTGTTCGAGCAACCCGCCGAACCGTGGAGCGCCACCCATTCCAGACAACACGTCTCGCCAGCCTTGCTCGAATACGTGGAGGATTACATCCACGCCAATCTGGCACGGGACTTTTCCATTGCCGACATCGCCGGCAGCGTCAACCTGAACATCTTCTACCTGTGCAGGGTGTTCAAGAAAATGAAAGGCATCAGCCTGTGGCAGTACGTTCTGCGCTGCCGCATCGAACAGGCCACCCGCTGGATGCGCCTCCACCCCGCGGACTCGCTGACCGCGGTCGCCCTGGCCAACGGCTTCGAGTCATATACGCAGTTTCTGTCGGCCTTTAGGAAATACACCGGCATGGTTCCGCGCCAGTTTCGCACGCAAGTGACCATCGCAATAAAAGAACAAGAAACATGAGAAAAGCCAGGATTCGATAAGACATCCCGGCACGTTGGCTCCATCATCCCATCCCGTTATGTGTAACGGATACTTTTGGGGGCCAACCATGACAGCCTTGCTCAATTACGTGGAGGATTACATCCACGCGCATCTGACGCAGGACTTTTCCATTGCCGACATCGCCGGCAGCGTCAACTTGAGCACCTTCTATCTGAGCAAAGTGTTCAAGGAGAGGAAAGGCATCAGCCTGTGGCAGTACGTACTGCGTTGCCGCATCGAGCATGCCATCCACTGGATATGCCTCCACCCCTCGGACTCGCTGACCGTGGTCGCCCTGGCCAGCGGCTTCGAGTCATATACGCAGTTCCTGTTGGCCTTCAAGAAACACACCGGCACCATGCCGCGCCAGCTTCGCAGGCAAGTAAGTATGGCAATAAAAAACAAGAATCATGACAAAAGTCAAGATTCGATAAGACATGCCGGCGCGTTGGTCTCATCATTCCACATGGCTATGAAGTTTTGATTTTCAAACCCTTCTCTCGGGGAATCCCGGATTCCCCGAGAGCCTGCCGCTGCTACAGCGCGAACGTCAAAACGGCAACAAAACCTGGTGAAAGGGGGAAATCTTGAAGAAGACCGTGTCCGAACTGGCGAAATGGCGCGGCAAAGCGTGGCGAAGCGCATTGCTCTGCGCGGCGGCGCTGATCGGACTGGCGACACTCGAACCCCCGGTGCAAGTGGCCAACACTGCCAGCGGCAACGTTACCGAAGGTGGCGCCACCCCGTTTGACGGCACCCCGGTTATGGCGGGCGTTCAGCCGGACCCCTGGAATGCCGGCGCTACTCTCGCCATCGGCGATGCTATCGGTATTCTGGACGTCACGGGTGGCATCGTCGGCAACGACTTGGGCTCCGATGGCATGGTCACGGTGGATGGCGCAAATGCGATATGGGCGACCAACGGCTACCCTATCGTTGGCCAGCGGCACGCTGAGCATTACCGTCGGCGGCAGCGTTTCCGGCATCAGCCGCTCTTACTGGCGACAACACCGGCTCCGATTTCCCGCAAGGTAGAGCCAAGATGATGAACCAAGGACGACGATGAGCAACGGAACATGGGACGGACATGATCGGCGCAACGGTCACGACCGGCGCGAATGTGACGCCGGTGTATCCGATGAGCGACGCTGGGTGGCCCCGGAGCGGCGCACCTACCTCGTCGACGAGAGCGAGTTCGATGACGTAATCGAAGTGCCGTCCGTGGGAGTCTCCCCAGACCCTGGCAAGAAAAAGCCGGAAACCGGCTAGGTTCGCCGACCGCCCGGCGGCAGCGAGTCACCCTCGCCCGCCGTTATTGGGGCTAGAATCATCTGATGGACGACGATCTCTACCTCAGCCCTTCCTTGCGGGCACTGGAAATCCGCCACTTCGGCGACAAGCTGATGCAGCGCGCCGGCCTGGCGGCGGCGGACTGGGCTGGCGAACTGGTGACGCCCGGCGGCTTGCCGGTGCTCATCGTGGCCGGCCCCGGCAACAATGGCGGCGACGCCCTGGTAGTTGCCCGTCTGTTGCGCGAACGCTTTTTCGCCGTGACCGTGGTCTTTGCTGGCGATGTCGACCATCTGCCGCCCGATGCGGCCGGCGCCTGGCGGGACTTTACCGCTGGCGGCGGCAAGGCCGTGGATGCGATCCCGGCCGAGAACCGCTGGTCATTGGTCGTCGACGGCCTGTTCGGCATCGGTCTCGGCCGCCCGCCGGCCGGCCGCCACGCCGCGCTGATCGGCGCCATCAACGATATCGGCGGGCGCGACCGCTGCCCGGTGCTGGCGCTCGATTGTCCCTCCGGCCTCGATGCCGAGCGCGGCACGGTGCCGGGCATCGCGGTTCGCGCCACGCACACGCTGACTTTCATCGCCGGCAAGCCGGGCCTCTTCACCGCCGACGGCCCCGATCATTGTGGGCAACTGCGCCTCGCCCGGCTCGATCTCGACCCGCCGGCCGAACTGCCGCCCGACGGCCGCCGCATCACGCCCGCCGCCTTCGCCGACTATCTCGCGCCGCGCCTGAAAAACACCCATAAAGGGAGTTTCGGCAGCGTCGGCGTGCTTGGCGGCGCCCCGTCGATGGTCGGCGCCACTTTCCTGGCCGCCCGCGCCGCGCTCAAACTTGGCGCCGGCCGGGTCTATGCCGGCTTGATCGATCCGCAGGCGCCGAGCTTCGACCCGCTACAGCCGGAACTGATGCTGCGCCGGCCGCAGGCGCTGCTGCAATCGGCGCTGGCGGCGCTGGCCTGCGGCCCGGGTCTGGGCATCTCGCTGGAAGCCTCGGAACTGCTGGAAACCGCCATCGCCCTCGACCAGCCGCTGCTGCTCGATGCCGACGCGCTCAACCTGGTGGCCAGCGAAGAAAATTTGCAGCAGTCCCTGGCCAGTCGCCGGGTTCCGGCTATTCTGACGCCACACCCGGCCGAGGCCGGTCGTCTTCTCGAAACCGCCGCTGCCGAGATTCAGGCCGACCGCCTCGGCGCCGCCCGCGAGATTGCCCGCTGCTATCGCAGCCACGTCGCGCTCAAGGGTTGCGGCACGGTGGTGGCGACGGCGGATGGATCATGGTGGATCAACGATAACGGTAATCCCGGCATGGCCAGCGCCGGCATGGGCGACGTGCTGAGCGGCTTGGTGCTCGCCCTGCTCGGCCAGCACTGGCCGGCGGTGCCGGCGCTGCTGGCCGGGGTACATCTACACGGGGCCGCCGCCGACCGGCTGGTCGCCGCCGATATTGGACCGGTCGGCCTGACCGCCGGCGAAATCGCCGACGCCGCCCGCAACGTGTTCAACGACTGGCTGCGCCATTGCCGCTGACGGCGCGCCAGCACGCCGTCCGGGCGGTACAATCCACCTCCCACCCGCCCACCGCGCGCACCATGACCATCGACTTCGCCGTTCCGCTCGCTCCCGAAATTGCCCGCAACGTAACTGCTGCCCTGGACGAGGATCTCGGCGCAGGCGACCTGACCGCCAGCCTGATCGATGCCAGCCGGAGCAGCCGGGCCACGGTCATTTCGCGCGAACCGGGCGTGCTTTGCGGCCGCGACTGGTTTGACGAATGCGTGCGCCGCCTCGACCCGCAGGCCCGTATCATCTGGCAGGCCGCCGATGGCGAGCGGATCGCCGCCAACCAGACCTTGTGCGACATCGAGGCTAATGCCCGCGCCCTGCTTTCGGCCGAGCGCAGCGCCCTCAACTTTCTCCAGTTGCTGTCGGCGGTGGCCAGCAAGGCGCGCCGTTACGCCGACGCCATCGACAGCACCCGGGCGCAGGTGGTCGATACACGCAAGACCCTACCCGGCTTGCGCATCGCCCAGAAATACGCGGTCCGCTGCGGTGGCGGCGGCAACCACCGGCTGGCGCTGTGGGACGCTATCCTGATCAAGGAAAACCACATTCATGCTGCCGGCGGCATTGCCCCGGCGCTGGCGGCGGCTCGCCGCATCGCCGAACAGGCCGGTGAGCGCTGTCGTTTCATCCAGATCGAGGTCGAGTCGCTCGACGAACTCGATACTGCGCTGGCAGCCGGCGCGACGATGATTCTGCTCGACAATTTCAGCCTCGACACGATGCGTGAGGCGGCCCGCCGCAATGCCGGCCGGGCCGTGCTCGAAGCCTCCGGCAACGTCACGCTGGAAACTATCCGCGCCATCGCCGAGACCGGCGTCGATCGCATCTCGGTCGGGGCGCTGAGCAAGGACGTCAAGGCCCTCGATCTGTCGATGCGATTCGTCGACTGACGCCGCCGCTTATGGCCGCCGTTACTGGTGGTGCGGCGGTTTTGGGGTCATAATCCCGCAGGCAAGCCGATAATCAGGGAGTTCCCATGTTGTTCGCGCTGTTCTATGTGGTCGCCATCACCATTCTGATCCTGCATTTCACCGGTTTCCTGGCCCGGCACAATCTGGAATGGCTGGTGCTGGTTCTCGCCATCGCCGTCTTCCCGGCCGTTATTTACCTGTAGCGCGAAATATCCACGGGCCGCCCCCGGGGCGGCCGTTTCCATTGAGCGTTAGGCAAAACATGGAGAGGCGATGAATTTTGTCGTGAGTTTGAGCGACTCGATCAAAGCAGACGAAGTAGTCGAACTCTACACAGCAAACGGTTGGTCGGCGGCGAACAAACCAGTCGAATTGATGTTGGCTTTGAGAAACTCGCACTCGCGTGCGACTGCTCGGATTGACGATAGGCTCGTTGGTCTGGCAAACGCGATATCGGATGGGTATCTGGTCGTGTACCTTCCGCACATGCTGGTTCATCCAGATATGCATCGTCGAGGCATAGGCCGCGCGCTGATGGAAGCGATGCTGAATCGCTATCGTTCCTTCCACCAGCTCATGCTCACCGCCGATGGCGAGGCGCTGCATTTCTACGAAGCAATGGGGTTCACGCGAGCGGGCCGAACGGTGCCGATGTGGATTTACGCTGGAACAGATCATCAACGAGGCCACAACGGCCTCGAATAAGCGATAGCGGCGCTCAGACCCGTTCGATGATGAAGCGCTTGACCGCCTCGACATCCGGCGCCATGACGACGACGCGCTGCGGCAAAGCTTCGATGCCGGCGAGATCGGCCGGGCGCACCGGCTCGGCGCCTAGCGCTTCGCGGATGGTTTCTTCGAACTTGGCCGGCTGGGCGGTCTCCAGCACGATCATCGGCACGCCCGGCAAGCGGTGTTCGAGCGCCACCTTGAGGCCGTCGGCGGTATGGGTGTCGAGCATCACGTGATAGCGCCCGTGGGCGAAGCGGATGGTGTTGATGCGGTCGAGGTGGGTGCTCTTGCCGGAGACAAAGCCGAACTGCGCCATCCTGGCCCAGTGCGGGGTGGCCGACAGGTCGAAGGCCTCGCCCTTGTCCACCTTGGCCCATAGCTCGCGAATGACCGCCGGATCGCGGCCGACCAGATCGAAAACGAAGCGCTCGAAATTGGAAGCCTTGGAAATATCCATCGACGGGCTGGAAGTGATGCTGGTCTCGACCGAGGTGCGTGGACGGTAGACGCCGGTACGGAAAAACTCGTCGAGTACGTCGTTCTCGTTGGTGGCCAGCACCAGGCGGGCGATCGGCAAGCCCATCCGGCGGGCGATGTGGCCGGCGCAGATATTGCCGAAATTGCCCGAGGGTACGGCAAAGGCAACCTGCTCATCGTTCGACCGGGTGGCCAGGAAATAACCTTGGAAGTAGTAGACGATCTGCGCCACGACACGCGCCCAGTTGATCGAGTTGACCGCCCCGATTTTGTATTGGGCCTTGAAGGCGGCATCGTTGGAAACCGCTTTCACGATGTCCTGGGCGTCATCGAACATGCCGGTGACGGCGATGTTGAAGATGTTGGCGTCCTGCAGCGAATACATCTGGGCGCGCTGGAAGGCGCTCATCTTGCCGTCCGGCGAGAGCATGAAGACCTTGACGTTGTGCTTGCCGCGCATCGCGTACTCGGCCGCCGAGCCGGTGTCGCCGGACGTGGCACCGAGGATGTTGATCGACTCGCTACGCTGGTCCAGCACGTACTCGAACAGGTTGCCGAGCAACTGCATGGCCATGTCCTTGAAGGCCAGCGTCGGGCCGTTCGAGAGTTCCTGTGTGTACAGGCCATCTTCCAGCCGGGTCAGCGGCGTGATCTGTTTCGCGTCGCCGCCGTTGCGGGCGTGGCGGTAGACATCGGCGGTATAGGTCTTGGCGACGATGGCCTTGAGATCGGCGGCCGGAATGTCGTCGATGAACTTGGCCAGTATCTCGTAGGCCAGGTCGGCGTAGGACAGCCCGCGCCAGGCATCCAGCTCGGCACGACCGATTTGCGGATAACTTTCCGGCAGATAGAGGCCGCCATCGGGCGCCAAACCGCCGAGCAGGATGTCGCAGAAAGCCTGGGACGCGGCATGGCCGCGAGTCGAGATGTAGCGCATGGGGGTTGGCCCTGAAAAGCGAAAAAACGTGATTTTACCGCGCCATGCGTCGGACGCGCATGGCGCGCAACAGCGCCGCGGCAAACAACAGCAAGGCCGCCGCCGCGCCGGCCACGGCAAGGCGCTCGAAGCCGGCCAAGGCCAGCGCTGCGGCGGCGAAAAACAACAGCGCCCGCCAGCCGCCGCCGACGGCCAACCGGCAACGCATTTCCAGCCGGGCCGGCAGTTGTGGCCCCGGCCAGCGCCACACCGGCAACAATTGACTGAGCGCGCCACTGACCAGCGGCAGCAGAAAGCCAAACACCCAGGCGGACAGCGTCAGCCGCGCCGACATCAGGCCAAGCCCATGCGCCAGACCTGCAATTAGCGTCAGCGCCAGACCGCCAGTGGCGGCCAGCAACGAACAGGTAACGCCGTCGGCCAGCAGCAAGCACCAGCCGAAAACACGCTTCCATTGCCACAGCAGGCTGAGCAGCGCCGCCAACAGCAGCCCGCTGCCAGCGGCGGCCAGGGTCCAATGCCACGCGCTGCCGCCGGCAATCAGCACGACGCCGGAGAAAGCCGGCCATAGCCAACGGCCGAGCCAGGCGCCGGCAGCGGGATCGGGCCGGACGCAGGCGGTCGGCAATAGCACCGGCAAGGTACCGAGCGCGGCGAGGCCGACTAGGCCCAGGGTATTCAGATGCAGGTGAAAGAGACGCAGCGCCGGCCACTGCTGCGGCCAGAGAAGCATGCCCAGAACCGCCGCCAGCGCCAGAATCAGACAGGCTAGCGCCGCCGTGTACCAGCGCCATCCGGGATGCGGCCGGCCCAACGCGGCGCGGGCGCGGACAACGATCCACGACAACAGGACAAGGGCCAGCAACAGGTCGGACAAGGCCGCCGGATGCAGAACCCAATATGGCAGCAGCCCCTGCAATGCGGCCACGACCAGCAGGCCGATGATCTGGGCCGCTGTG
The DNA here is from genome assembly GCA_031260295.1 of Azonexus sp. Lineage (GTDB taxonomy): Bacteria > Pseudomonadota > Gammaproteobacteria > Burkholderiales > Rhodocyclaceae > Azonexus. The sequence continues at coordinate 220,010 of JAIRKE010000001.1, read as the reverse complement.
GGCAGCAGACGCAGCCCACGGCCGGGATTGCCGGTGCGCGTCAACACCGGCACGAAATGCAGCATGGCCGCGAAAATCAGCGGCACGATGCCGACGGCAAAAGCCAGATGAGTCACCGCCAGCGGTGCGCCTTTGCCGGCCAGCGTCAACGCGACGCTGGCGAACAGGGCAAGCAAGGTCAGGCCGGCAGTGGCGAGCAATGATCAGCCGACGACGGAAAAATCAATGACGATGGCGCCCGGCTCGCGCTGGCGGTATTCGATTGCCAGATGGTCGCCGTAGCGCTGCTGCAACTGGGCGAGCAGCGGTAGAGGGTCGTGGTCATTGCAGAAACGCATGGTTTCGCCAGGATGCAGAGCGTCGAGCGCGCCGAAAATGGCGGCGTGGCGGAAACGCTTGGCAACGCCGCGGGCATCGAACGGGTACAGGGCTTCGGGGGTTGTATGGTTGCAGGCCATCGGTTTTCTCCTTGCAGGGTTGCGCCACCATCGTGGCGTTCGCGGATTCTGCCGGGCGGCCGATTGCGATTCCTTGATCGGTGTCGCAATCCACGAAATGAATGGCCGGCGCAAAAACGGGGGCCGCAGCCCCATAGGCGCCAGAGCTATTTCGGTTTAGCCACGCTCTCTCTTGCGCCGCTGGCTCCACCCATGCCCCGCATGCGGGTAAGGAAATCCGACTCCTTCCCCCGCATGCGGGGGAAGGTTGGGATGGGGGCGCATTCAGCAGCACTCAATGGAGTCAAGCACCCTCAAAATATCCGCAAGCACATCCTCTACATCATGATTCCAGTAACGCAAGACGCGCCAGCCGTGACGTTCAAACCAGGCATCGCGGCTGGAGTCGGCAATCGGATTATGTTGCCCGCCATCGATTTCAACGATGAGCCGCTTTTCAATACACGCAAAGTCAGCGATAAACGGGCCGACGGGGTGCTGCCTGCGGAATCTGCTCTCGGCCAGTTGGTGCCCACGAAGCCACCGCCATAATCGCTGCTCTGCATCGGTCATATTGGCGCGCAAGCTGCGGGCCAATTCCCTTTTGGCGTCCTCGCGCATTCCAGTTGCATCTATTCCGAACCTGCCCCCATCCCAGCCTTCCCCCGCAAGCGGGGGAAGGAGTCCGGTTCCCTCCCCTGCTTGCGGGGGAGGGTTAGGGTGGGGGTAAACAACGCTGGAAAGAACATGAAACTATAGGCCGTAGCCCCCGCCTTCAATCCGCTGCCGCCGCTGCTTACTGCAAATCCTCCAGCCGGATGCGCTTGATCTTGCCTTTTTGCGCCGCCAGCCCCTCGATCCGGGCGATGGCGGCATCCGCCGCGCTTTCCTTGCAGACGTGGGTCAGGATGATGATGTCGGTTTCGCCCTCGCCTTCTTCCGGCTCGCGTTGCAGCAGGGCGTCGATGGAGATGCCCTGGTCGGCCAGGATGCGGGTGATGTCGGCCAGCACGCCGGTTTTGTCCTCAACACGCAGGCGCAGGTAATAGGCCGTTTCGACCTCGCTCATCGGCAGGATCGGCAGGTCTGACATGGCATCGGGCTGGAAGGCCAGGTGCGGCACGCGGTGTTCGGCGTCGGCGGTGGCCAGGCGGGTGACGTCGACCAGATCGGCGATCACCGCCGAAGCGGTCGGCTCAGCCCCGGCGCCCTTGCCGTAATAGAGCGTCGCGCCGACGGCGTCGCCCTTGACGAGCACGGCGTTCATCGCCCCCTCGACATTGGCGATCAGGCGCTTGGCCGGGATCAGGGTCGGATGCACGCGCAATTCAACGCCCTGCTCGCGGCGCTTGGCGATGCCGAGCAGCTTGATGCGATAGCCGAGTTGTTCGGCATAGCGGATGTCGGCGGCCTCCAGTTGCGTAATGCCCTCGACATAAGCCTTGTCGAATTGCACCGGAATGCCGAAGGCGATGGCCGAGATCAGGGTCGCCTTGTGCGCCGCGTCGACGCCCTCGATGTCGAAAGTCGGATCGGCCTCGGCATAGCCCAGGCGCTGTGCTTCCTGCAACACTTCGGCGAAGGACAGTCCCTTGTCGCGCATTTCCGACAAAATGAAATTGGTGGTGCCGTTGATGATGCCCGCCGCCCATTCGATGCGATTGGCCGTCAGCCCCTCGCGTAGCGCCTTGATGATCGGGATGCCGCCCGCCACCGCCGCCTCGAAAGCCACCATCACGCCTTTTTGCTGGGCGGCGGTAAAAATCTCCGTGCCATGCACGGCCAGCAGCGCCTTGTTGGCGGTCACGACATGCTTGCCATTGGCAATCGACTGCATGACGATTTCCTTGGCGACGCCGTAGCCGCCGATCAGTTCGACGATGATGTCGATGTCGGGGTCATTCACCAGGGCAAAGGCGTCATCGGTGACCCGCGCCGCGCCGCCGGTGGCTTGCTTTGCCAGTTCGACATTCTTGTCGGCCACGGCGGTAATGCGAATCGGCCGCCCGGCGCGGCGGGTGATTTCCTCCGCATTGCGTTGAAGAACCGTCCAGGCGCCGCCGCCGACGGTGCCGATGCCGATGAGTCCTACGTTGATGGGTTTCATGGGATTTGCTGTGCTCATGGTGTGGGTGGAAGGGTTGAGTTGGGGGGGATGATGCGGGTGACGTAGGTGGGTAAAACCCAAGCGCCAAAATCTCGGCACGGGTAATTATTGCCAGCAGCATACGCCAGAACAAATTTTTGGCCGTCAAAACGCCAGTCCTCCTCTGTCCAGCAACCGCCCCCCGCAGGCTGTATCATGCCAGAAGGGGTAATGCTCATACTCTGCGCATCAAAATCCCCTTCAATGTCGAGTTCCAGTGGCGCGTAGGGCGGACTATCGTTGGCAACCCAATTAACGGTATACGTTCGCCAACCCAGCCTACCTGAACACGCGACCGATAGCAGTACACGTCGATCCGTCAACCGATGAACTCGAAGGTTTTCAGCATTGAATTCTTTTTGCTCTGGGTAGACGCAGGGAGTCTCCTCACCATCCTCCAACAAATCCACCAACAGGGGAAAGATGCGCTCTGCCAAGCCCGCATCGGCGGGCCGCGTCGCCACGGACGCAGCCACCTTGACGACAGGTATGGGTACTGGCGGTAGCACCGATGATTCGGGTTTACCGCCATGCTCTACAAGCGCACCCGGCGTACCCACACGGCCTTGCCATTCGTCCATTTTTTGCAACACGGCATTCAGACCGGCCAAGGACAGTATGCCGTCAGGATCGCCACTGTCGTCGTCGCCAAACCAGACCAGCGCCTCGCTGACTTCAGGTTTAAGCATCTCGGCCATTACGGCGTGTGCCTGATCGGGCGTGAATTCGATATATCCTGAATCTTCCGGTTTCAAACCACGCAAATCCACCGTGCCGATTTTCAGGCGTTGCCCTTTGTCTCGAACGTTAGCTAGCACGGTCATAGCGACCGGCGTATCTGGCCCTGCCATCCGCGTGATGCGCAAACTGATGGGTGAATCCAGATTATCTTTAAAAGAAATCCCCGGCACTTCCGCTTTGTAACCCACAGCGCGGCAAGCGCGGGTGTTGTCGCAGGCCAGTTCCCAGTCTGCGTCATGGAAACGATACCCGCCGTAGTCATAGAGAATTTCCTCTCCCGCCAGCACCGCTCCCACCCCCAACAACCCCCAAACCACCAGCGTCACCAAGCCACAAGCGATCCGCCCGCCCTTCATGGCCTGACCGCCTTCCTGAAACAAAACGAAGGAATATGCATTCCCTCGCGAAAATAGAACCGATGCGCCCCGGCCCGCTGCACACCGGAATCGAGCGCCACTACATCGCAACCAAGTTGCCGCGCCTTTTCCTCCAGCCAGCCGAACAGCCGCCCGCCAAAGCTCTGCGAGCGCCGCGCTTCATCGGTGACGAGATCGTCAACATAAAGCCGACGGCCCTCGTAGGTGTTTTCAATCAGTCGCCACAACGCCAGCGCGCGCACCGCGCCGTTCTCGACAACAACGACCATGCGCCCGCCGTTGGCGAATACCTCGCGCAGCCGCCCGACGTAGTCCGCCGGCAAACCGGGCCGCAGTTGCCGGTGCACGCTTTCGGCGCGCGCCAGCCATTCGGGCGCGGTCAGCGCGCCGTCCGCCGTGGTGATTTCGATAACCTCAAGCGGTGCCATGCCGCTTGCGGTAGTTTTCCAGGAAGCGGGCCAGGCGGCCGATGGCTTCGCGCAGGTCGTCCTCGTGCGGCAAGAAAACCAGGCGGAAGTGGTCGGGATGCACCCAGTTGAAGCCGCTTCCCTGCACCAGCAAGACCTTTTCTTCCTGCAACAATTCGGCGATGAAGGCTTGGTCGTTCTTGATCGGGTAGATCTTCGGGTCGAGCCGGGGGAACATGTACAGCGCCGCCTTGGCCTTGACGCAGGTGACGCCGGGGATGGCCGTGATCAACTCGTGCGCGATGTCGCGCTGACGGCGGAGCCGCCCGCCTTCGGCTACCAGATCGTCGATGCTCTGGTAGCCGCCCAGGGCCGTCTGGATGCCGTGCTGGCCCGGCGCGTTGGCGCACAGGCGCATCGAGGCCAGCATGTCGAGACCCTCGATGTAATCCTTGGCGTGGCGTTTTTCGCCGGAAACGATCAGCCAGCCGGCGCGGTAGCCGCAGGCGCGGTAGTTTTTCGACAGGCCGTTGAAGGTGATGGTCAGCACATCCTCGGACAGGGCGGCGATGGAGGTGTGCTTGGCCTCCTCGTACAGCACTTTGTCATAAACCTCGTCGGCGTAGATAATCAGGTGGTGCTGACGGGCGATGTCGATGATTTCGTGCAGCAGATCGTCCGGGTACAGCGCGCCAGTCGGGTTGTTCGGGTTGATGATGACGATGGCTTTGGTGTTCTTGTTGATCTTGCTGCGGATGTCGTCGAGGTCGGGCAGCCAACCTTTTTCCTCGTCGCACAGGTAATGCACCGGCTTGCCGCCGGAGAGGCTGATCGCCGCCGTCCACAGCGGGTAGTCCGGGGCCGGCACCAGCACCTCGTCGCCGGCGTCGAGCAGCGCGTTCATGGCCATCACGATCAGTTCGGAGACGCCATTGCCGACGTAAATATCCTCCAGCGTCACGCCCTTGATGTGCTTCTGCTGGGTGTAGTGCATGATCGCCTTACGCGCCGAGAAAATGCCCTTGGAATCGGTATAGCCGGCCGCGTTGGGCAGGTTGCGGATCATGTCCTGCTGGATTTCCTCCGGCGCATCAAAGCCGAAGGCGGCCAGGTTGCCGATGTTCAGCTTGATGATTTTGTGGCCCTCTTCCTCCATCTGCTTGGCCATCTCCAGCACCGGGCCGCGGATGTCGTAGCAGACGTTGGCAAGTTTGGCGGATTTCTTGACATGTTTCATGAAGGCATTCCGTCTCGGCGCAATTCGGCCAAAGTTATAATCCTACTTTAACGTATGGGGCACCGCAATTTCGGCGGGCTTTACAGAACAATCGGGGACAATCGCTCAGTGAAACTCCACCTTTCCAACGCCGCCGGCCTCAATTTGTTCACCGCCCACGGCGACGGCTATGTCGCCGTCAACCACGAACAGCACACCGGTAACCTGATCGTGCGGCCGGAATCCATCGTCACCGGCTGGACCGAAGCCACGGCCGCGACGCTCGCCGCCGAGGATTTACAGCGGCTGCTCGAACTGCCCGTCGGCATTATCCTGCTCGGCACCGGCAACCGGCTGCGCTTTCCGCTGCCGCAGTGGCTCAAGCCCTTCGCCCAGGCCGGCATCGGCCTGGAAATCATGGATTTGCCGGCCGCCTGCCGGACCTACAACATCCTCGCCAACGAAGGCCGGCAAGTGGCGGCGGCGTTGCTCTTTGACTGATCAACGCCGGCCGTAGGTATCCTCGAAGCGGACGATGTCGTCCTCGCCGAGATAGCTGCCGGACTGCACCTCGATCATCTCGAGCGGCACGATCCCCGGATTTTCCAGGCGATGCTTGACGCCGAGCGGGATGTAGGTGGATTGATTCTCGCTGACCAGGAACACTTCGTCGCCCCGGGTTACGCGCGCCGTGCCGCTGACCACGATCCAGTGTTCGGCGCGGTGGTGGTGCATCTGTAGCGACAGCGCGGCGCCGGGTTTGACGCCGATGCGCTTGACCTGGAAACGCTCGCCGGCATCGACACCGTCATACCAGCCCCAGGGCCGGTAGACCTTGCGGTGCCACTGCGCCACGGCCCGCCCCTCGTTTTTCAGGCGATCGACGACCTTCTTCACGTCCTGGGTCGCATCGTGGTGGGCGACCAGCACCGCATCGTCGGTTTCCACCACCACGATGTTGCTCAGCCCGATGCAGGCGACCAGGCGGTTTTCAGCAATGGCCAGGGTGTCGCGGCACCCCTCCAGCAGCACGTCGCCGCGCCAGGCATTGCCGACTTCACACTTGGGCAGGACTTTCCACAAGGCATCCCAGGCGCCGACATCGGACCAGCCCGCCGCCAGCGGAATCACCGCGCTTTTCGGCAAGCCGGCGGCGGCGCCGGTCAGCCGCTCCATCACCGCGTAGTCGATCGAATCGGCGGGACACCGGGCAAAAGCGGTCGCATCGACGTGCACGAAATCGCCATCCTCGCCGCCCTTCAGCGCTGCTCGACAGGCGGCCAGAATATCCGGCCGGCACAATTCAAGCGCCGTCAGCCAGGTCGAGGCGCGCATGACGAAGATGCCGCTGTTCCACAAAAAGTCGCCGGCATCGAGATACTTCTGCACCGTCTGGCGGTCCGGCTTCTCGACGAAACGGGCCAGTTCAAACGCGCCGCCGTCGCCGGCCAGGGCCGCTCCCTGCTGGATATAGCCGTATCCCGTCTCGGGACAATCCGGCGTAATGCCGAAGGTCACCGCCCTGCCCGCCTCGGCCAGCGCCACGGCGCGCGCCACCGCCTCGCGGAACAGCGCTTCGTCGACAATCACGTGGTCGGCCGGCATCACCACCAGCACCGGGTCATCCCCCTGCCTGCTCGCCCACAACGCAGCCAGCGTCAGTGCCGGCGCGGTATTGCGTCCGACCGGCTCCAACAGCACCCGCCCATGCTTGCCGAGCAGACGTATCTGCTCGGCAACGACGAAACGATGCTCCTCGTTGCACACCAGCAGCGGTTCGGCCAAACCGTCCAGCCCATCGAGACGCGCCACCGTGGCTTGCAGCATCGACTGCTTGCCGATCAGCGGCAGCAACTGCTTGGGATATTTTTCCCGCGACAGCGGCCACAGACGTGTACCGGAGCCGCCAGAAAGGACAACCGGAAGAATTTTGTTCATGTTGCTCTAGCGAAAAACGATCGGACGCAGAGCATAGCAATAATCCGTATAACAGATGGAGCGGGGCCGCCCGGCGCCTCGCTTTGCCAGCCCGGTCGCTAGCGCTTGCTGCTCGATAGATAGATCTGGTCAAAGGTGCCGCCGTCGGCGAAATGCGTCTTCTGGGCGTTGCGCCAGCCGCCGAAGACCTTGTCGATGGTCACCAGCCTGGTCTTGACGAACTGCTTGTCGTACTTGGCCGCCAGCTTGGCGTCCTGCGGCCGGTAGAAGTTGCGCGCGGCAATTTCCTGGCCTTCCGGCGAGTACAGGTAGTCGAGATAGGCTTGGGCGACGTTGCGCGTGCCATGCTTGTCGACGCTCTTGTCGACCAGCGCCACCGGCGGTTCGGCGAGGATGGACAGCGAGGGGACGACGATCTCGAACTTGTTGCCCAGTTCCTTCAACGACAGATAAGCCTCGTTTTCCCAGGCCAGCAGCACGTCGCCGATGCCGCGCTCGACAAAGGTGGTGGTCGAGCCGCGGGCGCCGGAATCGAGCACTTTGACGTTGCGGAAGATCTGGCCGACGAATTCCTTGGCCTTGGTCTCATTGCCGCCCGGCTGTTCGAGGGCGTAGGCCCAGGCCGCCAGGTAATTCCAGCGGGCGCCGCCGGAAGTTTTCGGGTTCGGCGTGACGATAGCCACATCCGGCTTGACCAGGTCGTTCCAGTCCTTGATGCCCTTCGGGTTGCCTTTGCGCACCAGGAAGACGATGGTCGAAGTATAGGGCGAGGCATTGTGCGGCAGGCGCTTCTGCCAATCCAGGGGAAGCAGCCCCCTGTCGGCGATGGCGTCGATGTCGTAGGCCAGCGCCAGTGTTGTCACATCGGCATCCAGGCCATCGATGACGGCCCGCGCCTGCTTGCCGGAGCCGCCATGCGACTGCCTGACGGTCACGTTGTCGCCTGTCTTCGCCTTCCAGTACTTGGCGAAGGCGGCATTGTAATCCTGGTATAGCTCACGAGTCGGATCGTAGGAGACGTTGAGCAGGGTTATGTCGGCGGCCAGCGCCTGACCGCCGACCAGGGAAGCAGCCAGCAGGCCGCCGAGGATGGCTTTGACTTTCATGGGGTACTCCGCTGAATTCGTTTCGGATGGAACGGAGTCTAGGCGAGGTCAGCCGCACCGCCGAAAGAATGATTGTCTATTTGCTTATGACAATCCGCCAATGACTTGGCCGGATTCTGATCAAGTGCTTACATTTCCCCCTTGCTGCGGTGGCAGGTCGTAGCTTGGCGTCCATCAGGGTTGATTCGCCCGATGAGTCGGTCTTGCCGGTCATGCTGGTAGCGGGTGCTGTGCATCATTCTGAGATAACTCGCCTGTCCTCGCCTGGCCAACCCATTGAAATTGGCGACAGACCGGCTTTCCCGCTACACTCAAGGCAGACCGAGGAGAAACGTCATGCAAGTAGCCACCAGAACACCAGCCATTCCAATCGGGAAAATCAAGAGCTTCGGGCCATTCGGACCAAAATATGAGGTAGGGCAAGCCTTGCGCCAACTCGATGACGGAGACTGGATGATCGAAGTCACGATGATCGAAACCGGCGAGAAAACAGAGTACCGCTGGAGGCGCCTGAATGATGACCCAGAGGCGCAATAATGTACGCCGTAGCTTTTGACTTGGTGGTAGCCGATGCCGAGAAATACCACCCGAAAGGCTAACACAGGCATATACCGAGATTGGTGCAGTACTGGGCGAACATGGCTTCCGCCGCGCTCAAGGCAGCTTGTACGTTACTGACGACGAGGACATGGCAGGCTTGTTTCTCGCCATTGAAATACAATCCGAAGCTGACCCCAATAGCACTGATAATTGCTAATCGTGCTTGAGCTAGCCTTGTTGAAAGGTCACTGCTACGAAGGTTGATTTTTCCGCATGGCTCCTCAACACGTGAACAAATTTTTTTGAAATTTAGCCGAGGAGAGACTTGATGGAATTGATAATGTCTTGCAGTAAAGAGGATACAGAGTTTCTTGATTCTGTTAAAAGCAGCTTTTCTAATTATGAAGTCATTGAAAGCTCGGGATTTGATGGCATAGGGCAGACAATCACGGTAGTGGTGCCTTTAATTGCATTATCAATTCAGGCAATAGATTTTGTCCTTACTCATCTTTGCGAAAAAAAAGACAAAGGCAGAATACTTATTACAAAAAAAGGAAATATTATCATTGAAGGGTATAGCAAAAACGAGATAGTAGACGTTTTAAAAAATCTGTGTGACACGAATGATTAATGCGATCCATGATTTCCTGTCGCTTAATAGAAAGTTCCTTATAAAGGAAATGAGTAACAACAGCTTCACCAAGATTGATGACTTAATTCAAAGGGTTGCACTAGAAGCTAAAGATGTTGAGATGGTAACTGTATGCAGCAATTACTTTTTCCCAGAAATTGTTTCATTCAGAAGTAAAGAATATTTGATATGGGATGAGCACTACTGGATGCTATTTCAGAACTACTTAACGCACTATTATTTGCTAAACGCAATAAGGAAGGAAGGCGCAGATGCATCTTTAATCAATAATTGTAAAAATGTCATTATGGGCGATATGTACTATTTTTTATCTCTAAAGCTGAGTGAATACCCCCATATTTCATACGTCCTTGCGAAAGAATGTCGCAGATTATCTTCTAAACATTTTTCTGTAGCTGTTAATACTGATTCGTACAGCGATTTTTTAAATATTATATTGCGTTATTCTAAACACTTCTGCCTCACTCATGAGCTGCAACATATTGAGAATAAACTAAGACCAGATGAGTTTTTCAAGTGCTTAGACAGATTCAAATATATCATAGGAAAAATCAAGGAATATATAGGCGACGATCGAGATTTCTATAGTCCAGGCAGAATTGATCATGTACCAGAAAGCCTTATAGACGGGGCAATGACAATGATAGATCAAGGGCATGTATTTCTAGAAGAAATTATTTGTGATTATGTTGCCACTGTGGAAACATCAAAGAGTTTTAGACATCTTATAAGAGGTGCAACCAATTCCGACTTGTATCAGTTTTCTGTTCTAGGATTGAATACAATGCAGTCATTTCAAGGGCAGTTATCAGGGATGTATGCTTGGTGGAAAACGGCTTGTCAATTTTATTGTAAAGAAATCTCGGGCTATGGATTCGATAAGAATTCATACGATAAGATCAACACAGAGAGACAAAACATGTCAGCACTGCGATATGCTCTTTCAGGTATCGTGAATAATTTTCTAATAAAATTTGTATACTTAAAAGAACATAACGAAATATTTTCTGAGAACAAGTTATTAGTCGACATGGAAGATACGTATTTTATTTATATTCACAAAATTTTTGGTTTAGAAATAGATAAAAGTGCCGTCAGAATTCTCGAAGAAGCCAATAGCATCTCACAGAAGTACACAGAATCGGAGTTGATAAAAATGAGAAACAGTTTATTAGAGTTAACTGTGCTTTAGTCGTAACCCTCCGCCAAAGCGGGACTGCCAGAGCAAGCCGAAACTTCTTTGCGGCATGCAAGCCACCGGCAATATCCTCGCCAATGACCAAACCATGGCACCGCCATCACCCACATCGAAACCCTGTCTGAGTGACCTTCCCCGTCTCCGATGAGACAGGGGAAGGAGCTGTTCCCTCCTCCGCTCTGGCGCTTCTTCCCGCGCGGCGCGGCGTTTGGATGAAGCGGCGGGCGGCGGTAGAATCTGATCAGATCGTCTGCCGCCGGTCCTGAGCCGGCTTCCGGCCCGCCCATCACGACGACAAGGCCCATCATGAGCAAGCGCGCGACCGTCGATCATCCGCCAACCCCGCCTTGGCACACCCGGACCGCGGCCGAGGTCGAGCAGTTGTTGCAAACCGGAACGAACGGCTTGAGCGACGACGAAGCCCGCCATCGCTTGGCGCGGCACGGGCCGAACCGGCTGGCGCCACCGCAACGGCGCGGCCCGCTGCGGCGCTTGCTCGGGCAGTTCCATAACATTCTGCTGTACGTGATGATGGGAGCCGCCGTGATCACTGCCTTGCTCGGGCACTGGATCGACACCGGCGTGCTGATGGCAGCGGTGGTGATCAACGCCGTCATCGGCTTTATCCAGGAAGGCAAGGCTGAATCGGCGCTCGACGCTATCCGCGCCATGCTGTCGCCGCGCGCCACGGTAATTCGCGACGGACACCGACGGGAAATCGACGCCGCCGACCTGGTGCCGGGTGACCGCGTCGTGCTGACTTCCGGCGACCGGGTGCCGGCCGATCTGCGCCTGGTCGCGGTCAAGGAATTGCGTGTCGAGGAAGCCGCCCTGACCGGCGAATCGCTGCCGGTCGAGAAGTCCGCTACCGTTGTCGCTGCCGACGCGCCGCTGGCCGATCGCTTCGGCATGGCCTATTCGGGCACGCTGGTGGTTTACGGCCAGGCCGCCGGCTTCGTCGTAGCGACCGGCGCAGCGACCGAGCTGGGCCGGATCAACCAGATGCTGTCCGGCATCCAGCATCTGACGACGCCCCTACTGCGCCAGATCGACCGCTTCGGCCGCTTCCTGGGTATCGCCATCCTCGGCATCTCGGCCGCTACCTTCTTGCTCGGCACGGTCTGGCGCGGACATGCGCCGACGGAAATGTTCATGATGGTTGTGGCGCTAGCCGCCTCAGCGATTCCCGAGGGCCTGCCGGCGATCATGACCGTCACCCTGGCGCTCGGCGTGCAGCGCATGGCCCGCCGCCACGCCATCGTCCGCCGCCTACCGGCCGTTGAGGCGCTCGGTTCGGTGACGGTGATCTGCTCCGACAAGACCGGCACCTTGACCCGCAACGAGATGACGGTGCAGCGCATCGTCTGTAGCAATCATGTGTTCGACGTCGGCGGCGTCGGTTATGCCCCGGTCGGCAATCTGAGCATCGACGGCCGCATCGTCGACCCCGAGCATTACCCAGCATTGCGGCTGGCGATCCGCGCCGGCGTGCTGTGCAACGACGCCCGCTTGCGCGAGGAGAACGGCTCGTGGCGCGTCGAGGGCGATCCGACCGAGGGCGCGCTGCTGGTCCTCGGGGCCAAGACCGGCTTTACCCGGCACCTGGGCAGCGAAACCTGGCCGCGGCTCGACGCCATTCCCTTCGAATCGCAGCACCGCTTCATGGCTACCCACCATACCGACGGCGACAACGCGCCGTGGCTGTTCGTCAAGGGCGCGCCGGAGCGCATCCTCGACATGTGCCCCCGGCAGTTGGAACACGATGGCGAACGGCCGCTCGATGTCGACACCTGGCGGCGCATGGCCACCGACACCGCCGCCCAGGGACTGCGGGTGCTGGCCCTGGCCTACAAGCAGGCCGCGCCGCAAGGGCCGTGGCTGGACTTCGCCGATACGGAATCCGGCTATGTCATGCTGGCCTTGGCCGGCATCGTCGACCCGCCGCGCGAGGAAGCCGTGCGCGCCGTCGGCGAGTGCCACCGCGCCGGCATCCGGGTCAAGATGATCACCGGCGACCATGCCGAGACGGCGCGCGCCATCGGCGCGCAATTGGCCATCGGCGTCGGCAAGCCGGCCATCACCGGTGCCGAGATCGGGCTGATGGACGACGCCGCCTTGCGCCGCGTGGCCTGGGAAGTAGACGTGTTCGCCCGGGCCAGCCCGGAGCATAAGCTGCGATTGGTCGAGGCGCTACAAAACGACGGTCAGGTAGTGGCGATGACCGGCGACGGCGTCAACGACGCCCCTGCCCTCAAGCGCGCCGACGTTGGCGTGGCGATGGGCGGCAAGGGTACTGAAGCAGCCAAGGAGGCCGCCGACATGGTGCTGGCCGACGACAATTTCGCCACCATCGCGGCGGCGGTGCGCGAAGGCCGTGCCGTGTACGACAACCTGAAGAAATTCATCCTCTTCATGCTGCCGACCAACGGCGGCGAGGGTCTGGTCGTGATCGCCGCCATCCTCTTCGAACTGGCCCTGCCATTGACGCCGGCCCAGGTGCTGTGGATCAACATGGTCACCTCTAGCACGCTCGGGCTGGCCCTGGCCTTCGAGCCCGCCGAGCGCGGCATCATGAGCCGCCGTCCGCGCCCGCCCGGCACAGCGTTGCTGTCCGGCTTCTTCATTTGGCGCGTGGTGCTGGTCTCGGTACTGATGATGACCGGTGCACTTGGGCTGTTTCTGTGGGAGCTGCACAACGGCACGAGCATCGAAACAGCACGTACGATGGCCGTCAATGCCGTAGTCGCAGCGGAAATGTTCTACCTGCTGAACAGCCGCTTCATCTTCGCTTCGGTGCTCAACCGTGACGGCCTGACCGGCAACCGCGCCGTCCTGCTGGCCATCGCCGTCTGCCTGCCGTTGCAATTCGCCTACACCCACCTGCCGGCGATGCAGGCCGTGTTCGGCTCGACCGACCTGAGTCCGCTCGAATGGCTCAAGGTGGCTGGGGCTGGCCTACTGGTGTTCGTCGTCGCCGAACTGGAAAAACTAGCCATCCGCCGCAGCCGCCTGGCGATCTACCTGAACCGCTGAAGCGCAAAAAACTGTGACGCGGATGCCACCTTCACACCCGCCGGCACTCGTTGACCAGCGGCTTGTTGATCTTGCCGTTGAGTAGCAGATCCTTCCTCCTCGAGGAAACGCCGGTCCAACGCTTCAAGTTCTACCTCGGACAATATCTGCTGCAGTAGCTCAGCAGTTAGCTGAAACCGCTGATTAGTCAGTCAACGGCCGTTCCGGGTCGAAGGGTAGTGCGGGATTGGGAAGAGGCTATGTTCCAGCAGAGACTGTCGGAAAATTTTACACAGCCCATGCGCCATACAGCCATGAAGTCTATCAACCATATGTTTTTGTTATCTATTTTGGATATGGCATATGGTTTGCATGCCATAAAGGTTTTAACAGGAGGTGTCATGATAACGAAACAGCATACTGCCGCGCTGGCCGGCGTTTTCTCGCTGGCTGCTCTGTGCGCCCCCCAGGCGCAGGCTGAATGGATACAACTGGACCACGTGACCGGTGAAGTTACCCAGGTTGGCGGAAGTTACCAGTATGCCTTCGGGGTTTATAACGACAGCTACTGGAACGGGAATGGGGACGAGGATTGGAGTGCCGCACCCTTTATCATCGATTTCGAGCTTCCCTATTATGCCGATATGGGGATCACAAACATTACATCTCCGTGGGGGTGGGACTACGAGATCGCTAAGATCGGCGTCGCCAATCCCGATACCGGATGGACCGGTGTCGCGGCCTGGATGACCGACCCCGACTGGTCGAATTCGCCATTCGCAGGCGTTACCGAGGTGATCCATTGGTACGGATACTGCGTTTGGGGTGGGGAATGGTGTACGGGTATGAGTGCTATTACTCCGGGCAATTATTTAGCCCCTGGTGAAATTGTTGATGGAGGCAGCCCATTCGGATTCACCGCCAGTTATGGTGCGACCGATGCGCCTTACCAAACCTCATGGCTCTATGCCCCTCTTAACGTCGGCGACCCCCCCATGCCCATGATGCCCGCTTCGCCTTGCGCCTTGGGGCAATGCGGTGGTGGCAGCAGCAATGTCCCGGAGCCGGGAAGCCTGGCGCTTGCCAGCGCCGCCCTCCTCGCCGCCGTGGGCATCCGGCGTCGTAACAAGCTGGCTTCCTGAATAGCGGAAATCTGCCAGTCAAACCAGAAAACGGGCCTGATGGCCCGTTTTTTTGTTTGGCAGCGGATTACGCCCCACCCCGTCGTTACGGGACCGATTTTGCTACTATCGGGACGATTATTCTGGGTTTTATCGCCGGCCATCCAGCGCGGATCTGGCGGAACCGTCCGCCGCAGGGGATTGGATGAATTTATTCCGCACCAAGAACATCGACGCCATGCTGGCCGTGGCCCGCAACGATGGCCTGAAGAAAGTGCTCGGTCCGCTCGATCTGGTTCTGATGGGCATCGGCGCCATCGTCGGCACCGGCATTTTCGTGCTTACCGGTACCGGTGCGCTGACCGCCGGGCCGGCGCTGATGCTGTCCTTCGTCATCGCCGCGCTGGCCTGTGGCTTGGCCGCGCTGTGCTATGCCGAGTTCGCCTCGGCGATCCCGGTTTCCGGCTCCATCTACACCTATTGCTACGCCACGCTGGGCGAAATCGTTGCCTGGATGATCGGCTGGGACATGCTGCTGGAGTACGGATTGGCCACCTCGGCGGTATCGGTCGGCTGGTCCGGCTATTTCCAGTCGCTGTTGGCCGGCTTCGGCCTGGGCCTGCCGACGGCGCTGACCGCCGCGCCCGGTGCGCTGCCGGGGGTCGTCACCCTGATCAATCTGCCGGCCCTGCTCATCATGCTGACTATCACTGCCCTGGTAGCCTACGGCGTGCGCGAATCGGCGCGTTTCAACAACGTGATGGTAGCCATCAAGATCAGCGTCGTGCTGCTCTTCATCGCCGTCGGTGTCTGGCACGTGGAGCCGGCCAACTGGCGGCCGTTTGCCCCCTTCGGCGCGGCCGGCGTGTTCAACGCGGCGGCACTGGTGTTCTTCGCCTTCATCGGTTTCGACGCCGTGACCTCGGCTGCCGAGGAAGTGCGCAATCCACACCGCGACCTGCCGATCGGCATCATCGGCTCGCTGGCGGTGTGCACCGTGCTGTACGTGACGATGGCGGCGATCATGACTGGCATCGTGCCGTTCCAGCAGTTCGCCGGGATCGATCATCCGGTTTCCCTGGCGCTGCAGTTGGCCGGCCAGAAGTGGGTAGCGGGCTTCGTCGACCTGGGCGCAATCGTCGGTATGACCACGGTGATTCTAGTCATGACCTATGGGCAGACCCGCATCATCTTCGCCATGTCGCGCGACGGTCTGCTGCCCAGACGGCTGTCGGCGGTGCACCCGGTGCATGCAACGCCCTACGTCGCCACTTGGACCGTCGGCATCGTTTTTGCCACCATCGCCGCCTTCGTGCCGCTCAACGTACTGGCTGAATTGATCAACATCGGCACGCTGGCGGCCTTCACGCTGATTTCCATTTCCGTGCTGGTGCTGCGCCGCACCCACCCCGAACTGCCACGCGCCTTCCTCTGCCCCGGCGTGCCGGCGGTGCCGCTGTTGTCGGTGGCCTTCTGCCTGTTCCTGATGGCCCACTTGCAAAAGATGACCTGGATCGCCTTCCTGGTCTGGCTGGCGCTGGGCCTGGCCGTTTATTTCCTCTACGCCCGGCGCCACGCGGTGCTACACAACGACGGGGCCTGAGCCGCGACTTCCAGCGGGTGCAAACGCCCGGGCGTCGTCTAGCTCTCTGACTCACGAGTAATTGAACGATAGAATCCGGCTGCTCTCATTTTTCCCTTCTCCCCATGGAATCCTCAACCCTTTCCAGACGCACGTTCTGGCTACTGCTGCTGGCCGTTGCCGCCATCTGGTTCGGCAATATCGAACACCGCAAAATCATCCCTACCGACGAAGGCCGTTATGCCGAGATAGCGCGCGAGATGGCGGCAAGCGGCGATTGGGTCACGCCGCGTCTGAATGACATCAAGTATTTCGAGAAGCCGCCGCTGCAATACTGGGCGACGGCGACGGCTTACGAAATTTTCGGCGTGCATCAATGGACGGCACGGCTGTGGGTTGCGCTGACGGGGTTTGCCGGCGTTCTGCTGGTCGGGTTCGCGGGCAAACGGCTATTCGGGCCGGCGGCCGGATTTTACGCCGCCATGCTGCTCGGCAGCAGCCAGCTCTATGTGCAGATGGCGCATATCAATACGCTGGACATGGGCGTGACCTTTTTCCTGACGCTGGGCATCGTCAGCTTGCTGCTGGCGCAGCAGGAAGTCGCCGATGCCGGGGCTTCCGGCGCTCAGGGCAACAAGGCGGCGCGCAACTGGATGTGGCTGGCCTGGATTGCGCTGGCGCTGGCGATGTTGAGCAAGGGATTGATGGGGCCGGTGCTGCCCGGCGCGGCGCTGTTCCTGTATTGCGTATTCCAGCGCGATTGGTCCGTATGGAAACGCATGCACTGGGGCATCGGATTGCTGCTGTTCCTGCTGGTTTCGGCGCCGTGGTTTTATCTGGTGATGCAGGCAAATCCAGAATTCTTCCAGAAATTTTTCATCTACGAGCACTGGACGCGCTTCACCACCAAGGAACTGGATCGTTATCAGCCCTGGCACTACTTTATTCCCATCCTGCTGTTCGGCATGTTGCCGTGGACGCTGTTGATGTTCGATACCGTGCTGCGGGCCTGGAAAAACAGCGCGGGCCGTGTCGGCGCATTCAATCCGGTGCGCTTCCTGCTGTTCTGGAGCGGATTCGTTTACGTATTTTTCTCGGTGTCCGGCTCCAAATTGCCGTCCTACCTGTTGCCGATGCTCCCCGCACTGGCGCTGCTGATGGGACGGCAACTGACCCTGATGACCGAGCGCCGCTTGTTCTGGCTGATCGCGCCGACGATTGCGCTGCCTTTGTTGATCATGGCGGCGGTGCCGTTCAGCGGCCATTTCGCCCGCACGCCGTTGCGGCAGCAGTTGTATGCCGAATACGCCCTGTGGCTGGGTGGCGCGGCGCTATGCTGGCTGGTCGGCACCATCGCCGCGCTGCTGTTGTTGCGCCGCACGCGCAAGATGGCGGCGGTGCTGGCGCTGGCGCTCGGCTCGCTGATCGCGGCGCAGCTTGCCGCGTCGGGTTACAACACCATCGCTAGGGAACGCTCCTCTTATCTGCTCGCCGATGCGGTCCGGCCTTACATGAAGCCGGACATGCCGTTCTACGCGGTCGGCATGTACGATCAGACCCTGCCCTTCTACCTCAATCGCACGCTGACGCTGGTTGATAACAAGGAGAAGGAATTGAACTTCGGCATCGCCCAGGAACCATGGCGCGTGCTGCCGGACCTGCCTAGTCTGGCGCAAGCCTGGCAGGCGCAGCCGGAGGCGATGGCGATCATGCCGCTTCGTTACTATCCCTTGCTGGAACAGGAAGGTCTGGCGATGAAAATTCTCTACCAGAACGAAGCAAGTATCGTGGTGAGCAAACCATGAATCTCGCGGGGAGGGCTGGCGTGGCGATTGCGCGCCGCCTCCAGCACGCAACTCCTGCCGAGGCTTGCGCTCGGCCCTTGGTCAAATCAGCCGCACGGTGAAGCAACTGCCGCCGTTGTCGAGATTGCCGGCGGTGATCGTCCAGCCCTGCTGCTCGCAAATCCGGCGGACCAGCGACAAGCCGAGGCCAAGCCCCTCGCCGCGCGCACGCTGGCCGCGGACGAAGGGCCGGAACATATCGTCCATCTCGTCGACGGCAATGCCCAGCCCGGTATCCTCGACACGGAAGCCGCCGGCGCCGACGATCAGCCGGATTTCTCCCCGCTCGGTGTAATGCAGCGCATTGCGTAGCAGGTTGTTGATGACCACGCGCAACAACGTCGGGTGCCAGTTGCCCGGCACCTCCTCGTCGTGGCGCAGCACGAAGGCCAGACCGCGGGCGGCGATCTCGGGCCGCCAGGCGGCCGCCAACTCGTCGGCCATGGCCGCCAGGGTTGTCCCCTCCACCGGAGCCGGGTGAGTGCCTTGCGCCCGCGCCAATTGCAGGAAAGTGTCGACCAGCGATTGCATTTCCGCCGTCGCCTTGCCGATGCGCTCGACATGGCGACGCGCCGGCTCCGGCAAATCACCTCGCGCCAGCAGCTCGGCCGAGGTGCCGACAATCATCAGCGGGGTCCGCAGTTCGTGGCTGACGTCGCTGGTGAACAGGCGCTCGCGTTCGACGGCCGTGCCCAGCCGGCCAAACGCCAGATCGAAGGCATGCGCCAATTGGCCCAGTTCGTCATCGCCGTAATCCGCCGCCAGAGGCGGCGTCAGCGCCAGCATCCGGTCGCGGTCGCGCACTTGCCCGGCCAGGCGGATCACCGGGTCGATCACCCGGCGCACAGTCAGGCGGCCAATAACGAAGGCCAGCGCGATAGCCAGAACCAACCCGATCATGACGATCCGGATCATCATATTCTCATGCGCCTCGAAAGCATCCTGGTTGCGGACCAAGATGAAGCGGCGGCCGTCGACGGTCGTTTCCAGTACGTACCAGGCGCCGCTGGCGCTGACGACTTCCTGGTAGCCGTCGCGGATACCGGCGAAATCCGGCGGCAGGGCCTTGCCATCCAGCTCAGGCACGTAAAGCGTGCTACCGCCGCTGATATCGGGAATCCGCTGGCTGTTCCGATACACCTCCTCGGCCGCCGCCATCTCGCTGCGCAGTTCGTCGCCGATCAGGTCGTCCTCGACGATATGGATGAAGACTACGATGGCTCCGGCATAGAGACCGGCGATCAGCACGGTCAGCAAGGTAAACGACAGCAGGATGCGGCGGGCGAGCGGTTGCCTAGTCATCACGATCATCCTCCGCGAGTCGATAGCCGACACCGTGTACGGTATGCAACAGTCGCCGTGGGAACGGTCGGTCCACGGCTTGGCGCAACAGGTGCAGGTGGCTGCGCAGGCTGTCGCTGGCCGGCGGATCGTCGCCCCACAGCGCCGTTTCCAGCGCTTCCCGGCGGACGATGCCGGGACTCTTGCGCATCAGGACTTCGAGCAGCTTGAGACAGGCGGGATTGAGGCGCAACGTCTGCCCCGCCCGGGTGACGCGCCAGGTATCGAGATCGAGCGCCAGGTCGGCGACTTGCAGCCGCTGGCGGGCGCCCAGCGTCCGCCGCAGCACCGCCTCGATGCGCGCCTCCAGTTCGGCCAGCGCGAAGGGCTTGACCAGATAATCGTCGGCCCCGGTGCGCAAGCCGTGCAGGCGGTCGTCAAGCGCATCACGCGCGGTCAGCATGATCACCGGCGTCTGGCTGCCGCTGTCGCGCAAGCTGCGGCAAACCTGGTAGCCGTCCATGCCCGGCAGCATCACGTCGAGGACGATCAGATCGTAATGCCCGGTCAACGCCAAGTGCAGGCCGCCCGGCCCGTTGCCGGCGCAATCGACGATGTGGCCGGCGGCTTCCAGGAAATCGACGACGTTGGCGAGGATGTCGGGATGATCTTCGATGACGAGCAGGCGCATGCGTTTCGGTTTTTTTGGCGAGCAGTAAGCGCAGTATAGCCCGCCCGGCATTTTGACCTTACCCCTGTTTTGACGCTTTTTTGACGACTCCTTGACGCGCCCTTGACACGGTGTCGCCCAGACTGCGCTTCGTTTCCGATCCGCGCGTATCCGATGTTCCTTCCTCGCCACGCCCAAACCCGCTATCTCGGCCTGCTCGTCGCTTGCTGGCTGGCGGTGTTCTTCCTGACGCGCAGTACGCTGCTGCTGACCCACCTGCCCGAAGCCGCGGTCGGCGTGTTTGACCTCCTGCGCATCGTCGCGCTCGGCACGGCTTACGACCTGGCTTTTCTGCTCTATGCCGCGCTGCCGCTCGCCTTTTATCTGGCGCTGTGCCCGGAAAGGCTATGGCGAAGCCGTGGCCACCGCGTTTTCCTGGTTGTGCTGACCGGCCTCAGCCTGTTCGCCATGTTCTTCGTCGCCGCCGCCGAGTGGCTGTTCTGGGACGAGTTCGGCGTGCGCTTCAATTTCATCGCCGTCGACTACCTGATCTATTCAAAGGAGGTCGTCGACAACATCCTTGAGTCCTATCCGATCGTTCCGCTGCTGGCACTGCTGGCGCTACTGGCTGGCATCGCCACCCTGGCCTTGCGTCGGCCACTGATGGCTGCTCTGACGGCCCCATCGCTGCCCCACGCCGCGCGGCTGCGTGGCCTCGGCTTGCTGCTGCTCGCCGCCGCCCTCAATCTGGCCGTAATCGGCCAGGACTTCCCCCGTCCCCGGGGCGGCAACATCTACCAGGCGGAACTGGCCGGCAATGGACCGTTCCAGTTTTTCGCCGCCTTCCGCAACAACGAGATCGACTACCGCCAGTTCTACGCCACCCTGCCCGATAGCGAGACGGCCGCGCTGCTGCGCGCGGAAGTGGCCGAGCCGAACGCCCGCTTTCTGGGCAATGACCCGCTGGATATCCGTCGAGCCATCGCCAATCCGGGCGGCGAGCTACGCCGCAACATCGTGCTCGTCACCATCGAGAGCCTCAGCGCCAAGTATCTCGGCAGTTTCGGCGATACCCGGGGATTGACGCCCCATCTCGATGCGCTGCGCCGGGAAAGCCTGTTTTTCAATAATTTCCAGGCCACCGGCACGCGCACTGATCGCGGGCTGGAAGCCATCACCCTGTCGATTCCGCCGACGCCCGGCCGCTCAATCGTCAAGCGCATCGGCCGCGAGAGCGGTTACGCCAGCCTCGGCCAGCAACTGGTGGTCAAGGGTTACGACAGCGTGTTTGTCTACGGCGGTCGCGGCTATTTTGATAATATGAGCCGCTTTTTCGCCGGCAATGGTTATCGCATCGTCGACCAGAGCAGCGTTCCCGACGGCGAGATGCAGTTTCGCAACGCTTGGGGCATGTCGGACGAGGATCTCTACGCCCAGGCGCTCAAGCTTGCCGACCAGGACCATGCCACTGGCCAGCCTTTCTTCCTGCACTTGATGACCACCTCCAATCACCGCCCCTACACCTATCCGGACGGCCGTATCGACATTCCCTCCGGCAGCGGGCGCGCAGGCGCGGTCAAATACACCGATTACGCGATCGGCCGCTTTCTCGAACAGGCACGCGCCCGGCCGTGGTTCGCCGACACCGTATTCATCTTCGTCGCCGACCATACGGCCGGCAGCGCGGGACACGAGGATTTGCCGGTCGCCAATTACCACATTCCGTTGTTCATCTACGCTCCCGGCTGGATCGCCCCGCGCGAGGTGTCGACGCTGACCAGCCAGATCGACCTCGCCCCGACACTGCTCGGGTTGCTGAACATGGATTACGTATCGACCTTTTTCGGCCGCAACGTGCTGCTCGACGAAAACCGGCCGGGCCGCACGGTGATCGGCAACTATCAGCACCTCGGCTTGTTCGACGGCAAGGATTTGGCGATCCTCAGCCCGCGCAAGGCTATCCGCCGCCACGACGACGCTCTCGGCGAAAGCCGCGAACAGACCGGCACGCTCGCCGAGCCGCTGATCCGCCGCAACATCGCCTATTACGAAGGCGCCAGCCACGCCTTCCGCCAGGGCCTGCTTGCCTGGCGGCCGGAATTGCTCACAAAAACCGGAGCGCCGCATTGAGCGGGAGTTGACGATGCGACTGCTGTGCGCTTCCTGGACCGTCAATACCGGCTCCCAACGGGGAGCTTTTCTGACTCATACCGCCCATGCCAAACGATAAGCCACTTTCTTCCGCCTCCCCCATTTCGTCTCAAGCCATCTCTCTCCGCCTGAAGGACCATCTGTCCTTCACCGCCCTGAGCCTGCTGGTGCTGCTGCTGATGTACTCCCTGCTGCGGCTGGCGCTGCTGGTCTACAACTGGGCGCAGGTCGGCGGCGCCTCGGCCGGCGATCTGGCCGAAGCCTTCGGCAACGGCCTGCGCTTCGACCTGCGGCTGGCCATCTGGGGCTGCGCGCCGCTGCTGCTCGCCCTGCTCAGCCGCAAGGCGATGCAGGCGCGGCGGCTGATGGTCGGCTGGCTGACCCTGTTTGCCAGCCTGACGCTATTCCTCGGCCTGATCGAACTGGATTTCTACCGCGAATTCAACCAGCGGCTGAACGGGCTGGTGTTCCAGTACCTGAAGGAAGATCCCAAAACGGTTCTCAGCATGCTCTGGTACGGCTTCCCGGTGATCCACTACCTGTTGGCCTGGAGCCTGGTTTCCGCCGCGCTGGCCTGGAGCTTCTGGCGGATCGGCCGCTACTGCCGGCCCGCCCCGGCGGCAATCCAGAGCGCTGCGCCAGCGTGGTCCGAGCGGCTGCCCGTGCGTCTCGTCGCCTTCGCGCTTTGCCTCGTGCTCGCGCTCCTCGGCTCGCGCGGCACCCTGCGCCAGGGGCCGCCGCTACGCTGGGGCGACGCCTTCACCACCGAATCGGTATTCGCCAATCAACTGGGATTGAACGGCACGCTGTCGCTGATTTCGGCCGCCCAATCCCACTTCTCCGATCATCGAAACAATGTCTGGCAAAGCAGCCTCCCCTGGCCCGAGGCGCTGCAAATCGTCCGCCGTATGTTGCTGACCGACCACGACACGCCGCTCGCCGAAGATCGGGCAGCGGTGCTGCGGACCACCACGCCGCCGGCCGCCGGCACGCTGCCGGTAAAGAACGTCGTGCTGATCCTGATGGAAAGCTTCGCTAGCCGCCACGTCGGCGTTCTCGGCGGCCAGGGCGACATCACCCCGTATTTCGACAAGCTGGCCGGCGAAGGGCTGTTATTCACCCGCTTTTTCGCCAACGGCACCCATACCCATCAGGGGACTTTCGCCTCGATCAGTTGCTTCCCCAACCTGCCGGCCTTCGAATATCTGATGCAAACGCCGGAGGGCAACAACGATTTTTCCGGGCTGCCGGTGCTGCTCAAGCCGCGCAAGCTGGACGACCTCTACGTCTACAACGGCGATTTCGCCTGGGACAACCAGCGCGGCTTTTTCGGCAAGCAGGGCATCAGCAATTTCATCGGCCGCTTCGATTACGCCAACCCCGTCGTCTTCGATCCGACCTGGGGCGTTTCCGACCAGGACATGTTCGACCGCGCCGCCGCCGAACTGAGCAAGCGCCCAAGCAACAAGCCCTTCTACGCCATCCTGCAAACGCTCTCCAACCACACCCCCTACGCCCTGCCGGCGCAACTGCCGGTGGCGCCGGTCACCGGCTATGGCGGGTACGACCAACACCTGACGGCGATGCGTTATTCCGACTGGGCACTCGGCCGCTTCTTTGAACAAATCCGCGACCAGCCCTTCTTCAAGGAAACGCTGTTCGTCATCGTCGGCGACCACGGCTTTGGCAGCGGCGAGCAATTGACCGAAATGAACCTGGCTCGTTTCAACGTGCCGCTGCTGCTGATTGCTCCCGGCATCCAGGAAAAATTCGGCACCGTGCGCGACACCGTCGGCACCCAGGTCGACATCGTGCCCACCATCATGGGCCGGCTCGGCGGACCGACCCGCCACCAGTGCTGGGGCCGCGACTTGCTGACCCTGCCGGCCGGCGACCCAGGTTTCGGCATCATCAAGCCCTCGGGCGACGAGCAGGTCGTCGCCATCATCCACGGCGACCGAATCCTGATCCAAGCCAAGGGACAGGCTCCCAAGCTGTACCAATACCAGCTCTGGCACGACCCGAAAGCCACGGAAATCAAGGATGACGCCGGCGAACACGAATTGCGCGAGCAACTGGACGCCTTCCTGCATGTCGCCACGCAAAGCCTGCTGAACAACACGGCCGGGGCGGAATGATTCCCTGGCGGATACCCAGCAAAAAGGCCGGCCTTTTCTTTGCCCGGACACTCGGCTGCTACGCCGCCACCTTGCCATAGCGTGACGTCGTCGGGCGGGGTGAGCGGGGTCAGGTCGAAGTCGAAGCGTACTTGGCGAAATACGGCAGCAAGGCCTTGGCCGCTTCGATGCGGTGGCCGGCGCTGGCCGACGGGTCGTTCATCACCGCCAGCAGAAAGCTTTGCGGATCACCATAGATGCCGGCCAGCATCAGTCGCTGGCCGACATCGACCGGCGCCTGGGCCGGTATATCCGCTTGCACCACTGGGGTAGCGGATTGTTCCTCAAGCCATTGCAGCGCACGTTGCAGGTCACCGGGCGGGATGCTGGCAAGCCCCGCCAGCAGGTCGGCCTGGCGCTCGGGGTTGGGCGCAATGTCGAGGCCGGCTTCGGCAACGAACAGGCTGCCCATGCCTGGGTCGATGAAGGCCGACCATTTGCCGTTCGCCGCTTGCAGTGACGGCACCGGCCGAAGTAGCCCCGGCGTGGCTTCGCCTCCGGGGATGCAAGTCAGGCTGGCCACTGGCAGGCCAGCTAGGTAGTGCCGACGCAGTGCGGCGAGAAATGCGCCAGCCATCGCCAGCGGCACCGCCTCGGCCAGCGACAGCCACAACTGGTAGCCGGCCTCGGTATCGACCGCGATCGCTGGCGCCGGTAGTGCCAGGTCTTCCTGCAACGCCTGGTAGAGCGCCGCCACTTGCGGCCAGTCGTCGCCGTGGGCGAAGTGCAGTACCAGGCAGCGGGTGGTGTCGTCGGTGGCGGGATCGAGTAGTAACGTTGCCTCACCGGCCAGACTGCGAGTCAGATCGGCGGTTGTCAGTTCGGCTACCGCCATCGCTTCGGACGGCGCATCGGTGGCCATGACGCAGCCACGCAGGGGAAACGGGAAATAGAGGCGTTGCAGTTCGCTAATCAGCCGGTTCATAGCCGCCGTGTCCGTTCAGGATGCCAAGGCCAGCGGCTGGCATTGCGTGCACAGTTGCCACGGCGGGCAGGCGCAGAGCGGTACTACTTCCCGGTAGGCGCTGCCAATCACCAATTTGCCGGCCGACTGGTGCGGCTTCGCGACCGGACCGGCGACGACGGCGCCATCGACTGCCGCATGCGGCGTCGGCGACCAACGGGCAAAGGCGGCGAGCTTGCCGTCGTTGTTGATGTACCAAAGCTTGCGGGCGGCGTCCCAGCGGGCGCCGAGCTTTTTGGCTTCATCCTTTTCGGCGAACGGGACCTTCAGGTTCATTCTCATCGTCGGTATTCGGCAATATCGGGTGGCGGGGTGGGCATTATAGGGATTTGGGCATGAAGTAAAGACACTGCTCGCCGGAAGCGGAGATCGCGTCGAGGCAGGGCTGGTGGCGGCTCTTGAAACCGAGCGCCCGGCAGCCGTAGCGGAAGTCCGGGTCGTGGGTGATGTGGTAGTGCTTGCAGTAGCGACAGGTCGGCTGGCCGTCGTCGGCCGGTTGCGCGGGGTGAGGTGGCATGGATCGAGGAGAAGGGTGACGATGCCGCCAGTTTACCTCCTCACCCGAACAAGGCCTGGCGGTGGCTGGGATGCATCGTCGTGGTACACGCGAGGGCCGGATTCACGCCCTATTTCAGGTCTCCGGCTTATTCATCCCCGAATTCCCAGAGCCGATGGGCGTCGAGTTGCAGGCGATAGATCTGCTCCAGGGCTTCGAGCTGGTTGCTGCGGCTGGCGAGTTGCGCCTCGTTGGCCAGGCGCAAGGCGGTCAGCCATTCGTTGAGGCTGCCCTCGCCCAACTGGTAGGCCCGAGCTTCCATGTCGGCCGCCTGCTGCAACTGCGCTGCCGCCGTACGGCTGGCCTGCCAGGCGGCATGCGCCGAGCGGGCGGAATGCACGGCGGTCGCGGTGGTCAGGGCGATCTGCCGGGCCAACGCCGCTTCGCGGTAGCGGGTGGCATCGGCCGCCGCCTGCGCGCCCTGCTCGGCTGCCCGGCGCGCGCCGCCGGCCAGCGGAATTTTGATGAAGGCGCCGACCACCTGTTCCTCGCCGCCACGCTCGCTGGAGAAAGCCAGCCCGATGCTCGGATCGGGCGTGCGCTCCTGGCGCTGGCGCGTTGCGGCCAGCTCGGCCAAGCGGGTTTGCTGGCGGGCCAAGGCGAGTTCATGGCTGTGTTCGGCGACGGCGGCCAGCCATTCCTCGTCGCTGCCGGTCGGCATCGGCGGTTCGCCGATGTCCGCTGGTTCGCCAAGCACCAGGGCTGGATAGCGGCGGCGCAGCGTTTCACGGGCAGCCTGCTGCCGTGCGGCGGCTTGGATAGCCTGGGCCTGGGCTTGGGCCAGTGCCGCCTCGGCCTGGACGCTTTCCCGCCGCGCCGCGTCGCCGAGTTGTAGCCGGCGGCCGATCATCCGTGCCTGGCGCTCGATCAGTTCGGCCTGCGCCGCCCATTGGCCGGCGACCGCGCTTTCCTTGAGCCAGGCGAACCAGGATTTGAGTAAATCCCGCTTGGTTTCATGCACCGCGTCGCCATACGCAGTTTCCGCCCGGGCGATGCCGCCGGCACCGATCTCGGCATCGGTGGCCGCC
This sequence comes from Azonexus sp., assembly GCA_031260295.1. Classification (GTDB taxonomy): domain Bacteria; phylum Pseudomonadota; class Gammaproteobacteria; order Burkholderiales; family Rhodocyclaceae; genus Azonexus. The sequence goes on along the minus strand of JAIRKE010000001.1, from coordinate 192,866 downwards.
TTGCCCGGCAGGCGTAGCGGCCGTTCGAGCGCAACGTTCCATTCCTTGAAATTCTCATCCGCTGCGCCGCGCGGCTTGGTCCGCCGCTGCTGGCCGCCAACACTCAGATTCCACTCGTATTCACCCGCTTCCAGACGATCGCGATTGGCCGTTTCCTGGCGCACTTCGCTGGCCGCCGCCAGGGTGTCGGGATGGCTTTGCAGCGCCTGCCGGACCATATCGTCCGGCGGCAGGCCCGGCAGCGAGTTGGGCAACGGTTGGGCCAGGGACAGGCCGGCCCAGGCGGCGAATGTGGCAACTGCGGCGATGATTGACAGCCGTTTCATAGGCTCCCCATGTCGATGATCGGCACCAGCCAGAAATAGGTGTGGGCTCGCGGCAGTTCCTGCTTGATCAGTGCGATTATTTCGCGCATGGCGGTTTCGCTGCCAACCGAGCGGATCACTGTGCGCAATGCGTAGCCATCCACCAGTTCCCCGGCCTCGACCAATTCGACGGTCGCGCCGCGACCCTCGGCATGGCTGGCGGTGAAACCCTTGATCAGATCGGGGCGCGACAACAACAGATCCTTCATTTCCTGGGCCAGTTCGTCCGGCATGACCAGGGTCAGCAATACATTATTCATCGGCTTTCTCCTTCAACGAAAGGCCGGGAACGGCGCCGAAGCGGCGGAACAGGATGGGCAGCAGCACCAGCGTCAGCGCGGTCGAGGTGACCAGGCCGCCGATGACGACGATGGCCAGCGGCCGCTGCACTTCCGAGCCGGGACCGCTGGCGAACAGCATCGGCACCAGGCCGAAGGTAGCGATCGAGGCGGTCATCATCACCGGTCGCAGGCGCCGCCGCGCGCCTTCGACGACCGCCTCGGCGATGGGCAGGCCGCGCGCCAGCAACTGATTGAAATAGGAAACCATCACGACGCCGTTCAGAACGGCCACGCCGAGCAGCGCGATGAAGCCGACGGAGGCCGGGACGGACAGGTATTCGCCGGTCAGCAGCAAGGCGAAGATGCCGCCGACCAGAGCGAAGGGAATGTTCGACAGGACCAGCAACGCCTGGCGGACCGAGCCGAAGGTCGAGAACAGGATGAAGAAGATCAGCGCCAGCGCCACCGGCACCACGACCATCAGGCGGGCCGCCGCCCGCTGCTGGTTCTCGAACTGGCCGCCCCAAGCCAGGCTGTAGCCCGGCGGCAGGTCGACGTCGCGCGCTACCTGCGCCTTGGCCTCGTCGACGAAGCCGACCAGGTCGCGGTCACGGACGTTGGACTGAACCACCACGTAGCGCTGCGCATTTTCGCGGTCGACCTTGACCGGGCCGTCGACCCGCTCGATGCGGGCAACCTCGGCCAGCGGCACGCTGCCGCCGCCGGGAAGCGAAACCGGCAGCATGGCGAAATCGGCGGGCGAGGCCCGCAGCCCTTCCGGCCCGCGCAGGACGACGGGGATCCGCCGCCCGGCCTCGATCACGGTGCCGACTGTGCGCCCCTCGAGCAGGGCTTTCAGGTCGTTCTGGATGGTGTCGACGTTGAGGCCGACCCGTCCGATGGCCAGTCGGTCGATCGCCAGCTTCAGGTACTGCACGCCATCGTTCTGCAACGTGAAGGTGTCCTCGGCGCCGCGAATTTTCTTGATCGATTGTTCGATCTCGCCGGCCAGCCGGTTCAACTGCATGAGGTCGGGGCCGTAGATCTTCACTGCCAGATCGCCACGAACCCCGGTCAGCATTTCCGAGACGCGCATTTCGATCGGTTGGGTAAATGAGTAGACGATGCCCGGAAAATCGCCCATGACCGCCCGCAACTGGTCGGCCAGCCAGGCCGGATCGGGATTGCGCCACTCGTCGCGCGGCTTGAGCACCATGAAGGTATCGGTCTGGTTCAGGCCCATCGGGTCGAGGCCGAGTTCGTCGGCCCCGGCCCGCGCGACGATGGCCTTGACCTCCGGCACGGCGGCCAGGATCGCCTGCTGCACGCGGCTGTCGAGTTCGATGCTCTGCTCCAGGCCGATCGAGGGCAGTTTTTCCAGTTGCATGATCAGGTCGCCCTCGTCCATCGACGGCATAAAGCTTTTGCCCAAGGCGAGAAAGGCCACGGCGGCGGCAAACAAGGCGACGACGGCGGCGATGATGTAGCGGCGGCTGTGGGCCAGGGCCGAGGCCAGCACCCGATCGTAAAGCGCGGCCAGCTTGCGGACCAGCCACGGTTCATGGTGCATGCCGCGACGGATCAGGTAGGAAGCCAGCACCGGCACCACGGTCAGCGACAGCAGCAGGGACGACGACAGGGCGAAGACGATGGTCATCGCCACCGGCCCGAACATCTTACCTTCGAGTCCTTGCAGGGTCAGCAGCGGCAGGAAGACGATGATGATGATGGCGATGCCCGAGGTGACCGGCGTCGCCACTTCCCGTGCGGCACGGAACATCAGGTGCAGGGTTGGCAGTTTTTTCCCGCCTTCGGCGAGTTGGCTCTCGATGTTCTCGACCACAACGACCGCCGCGTCGACCAATATGCCGATGGCGATGGCCAGGCCGCCGAGGCTCATCAGGTTGGCCGACAGCCCGAACAGGCGCATCAGGATGAAGGTCGCCAGTGCCGACAGGGGCAGCATCAGGGCAACGACCAGCGCCGCCCGCAAATTGCCGAGGAAAGCCAGCAACAGCAGGACGACCAGGGCGATGGCCTCGAACAGAGCTTTGGAAACGGTACCCACCGCGCGCCCGACCAGCGTGCCGCGGTCGTAGAAAGGCTCGATGTGCACGCCCTCTGGCAGACTGGGCGCGATCTCGGCCAAGCGCTGCTTGACACCGTTGACGACCATTTGGGCATTGGCCCCGCGCAGGCCGAGGACCAACCCCTGCACCGCCTCGCCTTCGCCGTTCTTGGTCACGGCACCGTAGCGGGTCAAGGCGCCGTAGCGCACATCGGCGACATCGCCGATACGGACGACCGTGGCGTCGCTCGACCGGACGACGATGGCGCGCACATCGTCGAGCGTGGTGATGGCGCCCTCGGCACGGACCAGCAGTGCCTCCTCGCCGTCGCTCAAGAGACCGGCGCCGTCGTTGCGATTGTTTGCCTCCAGCGCCGCTTCCAGATCGCTCAAGGCCAGGCCGCGAGCGGCCAGCAAGCGCGGATTGGGTACCACCTCGAAAGTACGCACCCGGCCGCCCAGACTGTTGACTTCGGCAACACCGGGCAAGGTGCGCAGTTGCGGCCGGATCACCCATTCGAGCAGGGAACGCTTTTCGTCCAGCGGCAGATCGCCCTCCACCGTGAACATGAACATCTCGCCTAGCGGTGTGGTAATCGGTGCCATGCCGCCGCTGACGCCGGGCGGCAGATTGCCCATCGCCGCCGCCAGGCGTTCGCCAACCTGCTGGCGAGCCCAGTAAATATCGGTGCCATCCTCGAAATCGATCGTGATGTCGGTCAGCGCGTACTTGGACATCGAACGCAACAGCCGCTGCTGCGGAATCCCCAGCAATTCCTGCTCGACCGGCACCGCCAGGCGGGTTTCCACCTCTTCCGGCGTCATGCCCGGTGCTTTCAGGATGATCTTGACCTGGGTCGTCGAGACATCCGGGAAAGCGTCGATCGGCAAGCCGAGAAAGGCCTGGATACCAGCCCCGGCCAAAGCCACTGTCAGTACCAGGATAAGCAGACGCTGGGTCAGCGAAAAGCGGATCAACGCACCGAGCATCACATTCCCCCGGTTTCGCCGAGCAGCGCCTTGAGACCGGAAGTTCCTTTGACCACCACCCGCTCATCCGGCTGCAGGCCGTCGACCCGGACGGTCCCGCCACCTTGGCTGACGATGCGGACTGGACGCGCGGTAAAACGGCCCGGCACATTGCCGAGGACAAAGACCAGCACAGCCCCTTCATGGCGGATGACGGCTGCCGCCGGTACGGGAATGCCGTGGCTGGCCTGACTGTCGAGTTCGACTTCGAGCATCTGGCCGGTGGTCAGCAACTCGGAGCCGGCGACGATTTCGCCGCGTACCAGCACGCCATTGCTGAGTGGATCGACGGAACGCCCAACGGCGACAATCTTGCCGCTCACCGGCGGCGCGACAACCTTCAGCGGCATGCCGGGCTTCAAGGTGGCGGCCAGCGGCAACGGCACCTGGATGTCGAGCCAGAGCGGCGACAAGCGGGCTACTCGATAGATCGGCGTAGCGGCCTCGACACGCTGTCCAAGTTGTACCCCCTGCTCCAGAACGATGCCATCGATCGGGGCGACCAGCGCCAAGGGTTCTCCGGGTTTGCCGCGGTCGCCACCAGCCAGCTCCAGGCTATGGCGCCGTTCATCATGCTGGGCGAAGGCCTGGCTCGCCGCCGCCCGCGTTTCGCGCAGCCGCGACTCGGCAATCAAGCCCTCGGCGAAAAGCTGTTCGTCCCGCTGCAAGTTCTGGCGCCACAGGGCCGCTTGCGCCGCCGACTGCTGGACGTCGCGCTGCAACTCGAGCGCCTGCGGGCTGCTCAGCCTGGCGATCACCTGTCCGCGCCGGACCGCTTCTCCCGGGACCACCGCCAGCATTTCCATTCGCCCGGCGACCGGCGCCGCCAGCACGCGCATCTGCGTCGGCGGAACCACCACACGGGCCGGCAGCCGGCTGCTGGCGGCGGCAATGCTGCCGGCCGGCTGCGTCTCGATACCCAGCGCCCGCTGCTGCGCGGCCGACAAATCGAGGGTAGGCGCGGCGCTGAGCATACCGCTGCCCGCCAGCAGGAAAAAAGCAAAAAACAAAGGAATGAGTCGGCTCATGCCTCTCCTCGGCAAAGAAAAATGATTGGACCAGGGCGCCGGGACCGGAACGCCAGTGGCGTCCCTATTTGACCTGTACGCAGATGAACTCAGGCTGAATGCCACCGTTTCTCCGGCTACGCTGCCCGGACAATTGTGCCATACCGGCGGAGGCAGGCGCTGTAGCGACGGTACGGCAGACCCGTATAATGCGCCTCCCCTCACCATTCCGACCCCTGCCCCGACCATGCGCTTCGCCTTGTATGCCGCCCTGCTCCTTTCCGCTACCACCCTGCTCACCGCCTGTTCCGGCGAGGTCGAAGACACCCGCCCGGGCCAACCGGTGAAGACCCGGCAGCAGGCGTTCAAGGCCATGATCCGCAGCTTCGAGCCGATGGGCGTGATGTTGCGTGGCCAGACTTATGATGCCGACAAGTTCCTGACCCTGGCCAATGAATTGGTCGCCCGGCGCGACGCACCGTGGGCACATTTCGGACCGGATACCAACTACTCTCCGACCAAGGCGACAGCGGAAGTCTGGCGGCAGCCGGAAAAATTCGCCCAGGACAGACAGGCTTTCATCGCCACCACCGATGCCTTGTTGGCGGCCGCGCAGACGAAAGATCACAAACAACTGGATGCCCCCTACCAGGCGGTATACGACGCCTGCCAGGGTTGCCACAAGACTTTCAAGCAGCGCTGAGCAGACAGGCAGCCCTGGTCGGCGTCCGAACAGGCGCCCAATCTTGCTCTATCTGGGCCGCCTGAGAAAAACGCGGGTTCTACCTGCCTTGCGCTGGGAGAAGCGGCGGAATAGCGCCATGCTAAACTTTTGCCTCCCGATTTCACCCTCCGGCCGCACCCGAAAGCTCCTCATGCCGCAAGCAGCCCGTTCTTCGCACGATTCGTCGCTGAAAATCTACTTCCGGCTGCTGCGCTACCTTCGTCCCTTCATCGGCCTGTTCCTGGTCAGCCTGTTCGGTTACGTGATCTTCGCCTCGGCCCAGCCGATGCTGGCGGTGATTCTCAAATACTTCGTCGATGGCCTGAACGCGCCGGCCGGCGTCGGCCAGCAAGAATTCCCACTGATCGGCCGCGTCGAACTGATGTACGGCGTGCCGATCCTGACGCTCATCATCATCGCCTGGCAGGGTCTCGGTTCCTTTCTAGGCAATTATTATCTGGCGCGCGTCTCGCTCGGCCTGATCGACGACCTGCGGCGGGCGCTGTTCGACGGCCTGCTCAAGCTGCCCAACCGCTATTTCGATCAGAACAACTCGGGCCACCTGATCTCGCGCATCACTTACAACGTCACCATGGTCACCGGCGCCGCCACCGACGCTATCAAGATCGTGATCCGCGAGGGGCTGACCGTGGTCTTTCTGTTCGGCTACCTGCTGTGGATGAACTGGAAGCTGACCCTGGTCATCGTCGGCGTGCTGCCTATCATCGGTTTCACGGTCAACAACGCCAGCCGCCGCTTCCGCAAGCAGGCCCGGAAAATCCAGGCGGCGATGGGCGACCTGACCCACATCGCTTCGGAAACCATCCAGAGCTATCGCGTCGTACGCAGCTTCGGCGGCGAAGATTACGAAGCGGAACGGTTCAGGAAGGCCAGCGCGGAAAACACCGTCAAGCAACTGCGCATGGTCAAGACCTCCTCGACCTTTACGCCGCTGCTGCAATTCATCACCTTCTCCAGCATGTCGGTGATCCTGTTCCTGGTGCTGTTCCTGCGCGGTGACGCCTCGGCCGGCGAGCTAGTCGCCTACATCACCACCGCCGGCATGTTGCCCAAGCCAATCCGCCAGTTGTCGGAAGTCAGCGCGACGATCCAGCGGGGGCTGGCCGGCGCCGAAAGTATTTTCTCGCAACTCGACGAACAGCCGGAAAACAACCAAGGCACCGTCGAGCGCGAGCGAATCATCGGCCGGCTCGAAGTGCGCAACCTGAATTTCACCTATCCCGATACCGAACAGCCGGTGCTGCAAAACATCAACTTCATCGCCGAGCCGGGGCAGATGGTGGCGCTGGTCGGCCGCTCCGGCAGCGGCAAATCGACGCTGGCCAACCTGATCCCGCGCTTCTACCACCACGAGCAGGGGCAGATTCTGCTCGACGGCGTTGATGTTCAGGACTACACCCTGCGCAACCTGCGCCAGCACATCGCGCTGGTCACGCAGCAAGTCTCGCTGTTCAACGACACCATCGCCAACAACATCGCCTACGGCGACCTCGCCAGCCTGCCGCGTCAACACATCGAACAAGCCGCCAACGCCGCCAACGCCGCCGAATTCATCGAGCGCCTAGCGCAAGGCTATGACACCCTGATCGGCGAAAACGGCATCATGCTCTCCGGCGGCCAGCGCCAGCGCCTGGCCATCGCCCGCGCCATCCTCAAGGACGCCCCGCTGCTGATCCTCGACGAAGCCACCTCGGCCCTCGATACCGAATCGGAACGCCACATCCAGGTCGAGTTGGAAAACATGACGAGCAACCGCACCACGCTGGTCATCGCCCACCGCCTGTCGACCATCGAGCGCGCCGACCTGATCCTGGTCATGGATCAAGGGCGCATCGTCGAACGCGGCACGCACAGCGAATTGCTGCCCTTGAACGGCTACTACACCCGGCTGCACGCCATGAAATTCGCCGAGGCGGATGATGAAGATGTCGTACCCGAGTCATCGTCCACGGTTTGAACCGCTGCGAAATTACCCAATGAAATAGAAAATTATTGGGTAAAGCATCAGCGTATCGCTGCTCCGTATCTATCGGGTAGAAACTGTTATCCGCGTCAACTCCCTGCGCGCCAGCCAGGATGTACGCGAAGCCGCGAAGAATGCGAAGAAAACAAGCCGGAGCTTTCCTTCGCGCCCTCGCGTGAGCCTGATCCGCCCTGCACTTGCTCAGGCCAAGGTAATCGTGTCTGGAATCAGTTCGGCAACATCGTGATGCAATGCGGCAAGTCCGCGATCGATCGTCACAAGCCGGCCACCGTGCTTGCGCGCCAGCGCGGCGAGGTAGGCGTCGGTGACCTGGCCGTAGCCGAGCACGCCTTGCCACTCGATATCCGCGTAGGCAAGATCGTCGGCCCAGAAACGGTGGCGCGAATCGGTGGCGAGCTTCTTCAGTTCACGCTGCGCGGCGGCGGTGCCGGAACGACCCTCGATGCGCACGATCCAGCGCGTCAGAGCGCCTTCGACGATCGGACAAGTGGCGAATTCGTCGCGCAATGCGATGAACCAGTCGCGCACGACCGCATGATGCACATGATCAGCATCGAACAAGGCAATCAACACATTGGCATCCAGCAGGCACGCGCTCATAGCGCCTCGCGAGCACGAGAGTCGTCATCGTCTTCGAGCGCCTTGACATCGTCGAGCGTGACCGGTCGGCCGGAACGGAATACGCCAAGGCCGGTCTGCGGATCGACCCGGTAGGCGGGCGCAGCTTCGGCGATTCGGTGATTCGATTCCAGACCTTGCCGGGCCAAATCCAGCAGCAGTTTGTTGAAACTCGTCCGCTGCGCACGCGCCAAACTGGTATAGAGCGCATGTTCGCGTTCGGGAATGTCAATGGTCGTGCGCATGGGATCCTCCATAAACTTGGCACCGCAGCATCAGATCATCATGATGTTAGCGCATCATGATGTCAAGCATGTTGTCGAGCCCAGCACAGCCCCCGCTGCTTTTTGGTAGCACAGTAGATTGTGGGGTGAGCGTAGCGAAGCCCAACCTTGTATTGTGATTTCGTCTTGATCAACATCTCAAGCCAGAGTGGCTGGATGCCGTGCCCAACCTTGGGTTTCGAAGCCCGCGTCGTAGATCCCTGCGCCAGCCGCTCATCCTCCGAAACAAGATCGGACAGTATCTTTGGCCCGGCATGCCGGCAGCCCGCATTGGCAAGGTAGATCATTCGAGGAGAACATCATGAGTACGTTTTATCTGGGTATCGATGTCGCCAAGGCCAAACTCGATTGCGCCTTGCTGCTGCCCAACGGCAAATGGCGTAGCAAGAGCGGCTTGGCCAATACCCCCAAAGGCTTCGCTGAACTCGCTCAATGGCTTCTTGCCCACCAGGCTGGGCAGGTTCATGTCTGCATGGAGGCCACCGGCATCTATTGGGAAGCGGCCGCCGAGTACCTGGCCCAGGCCAGCCATACCGTCAGCGTCGTCAATCCGTTTCAGATCAAATCGTTTGGACAATCCTGCCTGGTGCGTAGCAAGACCGACAGGATAGACGCCCAACTGATCGCCCGCTTCTGCGCCGAGCGCCATCCTGAACCGTGGCAGGCACCCTCGGCAAGCGAGCAGACCTTGAAGGCGCTCGTCTTGCGTCTCGACGCCCTGCAAGCCATGCGTATCCAGGAATTGAACCGGGTCGAGGTGGCCCGCGATGCCGTGCGCAACGGCATCGTTGCCCACATCGATTGGCTCGACGGGCAGATCAAGGGGTTGCTCCGAGAAATCCAGCGCCACATCGACAGCGACCCAGACTTGAAGGGCAAACGCGAATTGCTCGATTCCATCCCCGGCGTCGGTGAGCACACGATTGCTTTGCTGCTGGCTTTTTGCATTCATCCCGAACGCCTTGGCAATGCCCGTCAGGCAGCGGCTTTCGCCGGCCTCGATCCCCGCTTGCATGAGTCGGGCAGCAGCGTGCATGGCAAACCGCGTCTGTCCAAAATCGGTCATGCCGTGTTGCGCAAGGGACTCTATATGCCTGCCATGGTGACGCTGTACAAAACCCATTGGGGACAACAGTTCCGCCAACGTCTTGCCGCCGCCGGAAAACCTCCGATGCTCATCATCGGCGCCATGATGCGCAAGCTCATTCATGTCGCTTTCGGCGTCATCAAATCCGGAAAACCCTTCAATCCAGCTTTGCATGACGCTTGCCTTGGATAACAGTATCTACGGTCCTGGATTTACCCATACGCAAGATAGAAGGGAAAACCTGCTCCTAGAAGAACAAGGATAGAGTTGAGGGCGGATGGCTTGAAAGTTGGGCCGCAGACTTTTACGTACCAAACGAATGATGTTACGGGCCATATACCGAACAACACGGCGTGGGCTGAAGCCCTGGCAGGAGAAATGCCCACAACGTCTGGGCAAAGGAACGACAGCACAGCGAATATGACAGAGGCGGCAGCACCTACGAGGAAGATGCCACCTTCACGAGATCGTGCGACGACGCTCCGAAAGAAGGAGCCCACGGGCTGACCAGCCCAGCCCACGGCAAGCATGCCTTGATCGGCGCCGCGTTCAAGCCTCGCGCCCCGCCACAGAATGAAGGCGAAGAAAGCCAGCATCACTGCCATGAACAACATGAGCGCAAGGCCTTTTAAGTCGCGTTCATGCCAAGTGAGCACAAATCCCAAAATATTTACGAGGATCAATGCAAAGATGCCAAGAAAGCCGATGAATCGCATGGATGGGTGTCCTTTCCGCCTAACCCTTTTTGTACATCGCCAACCGAGTCCAGGTATCCACCACGGTATCCGGGTTCAGCGAAATGGATGAAATCCCCTGTTCCATCAGCCATTCGGCGAGATCGGGATGGTCGGATGGGCCTTGGCCGCAGATGCCGACGTATTTCCTGGACCGCTTGGCGGCGGCGATGGCCATGGCCAGCAGTTGCTTGACGGCCGGATCGCGCTCGTCGAACAGGTTGGCGACCAGGCCGGAGTCGCGGTCGAGGCCGAGCGTCAACTGGGTCAGGTCGTTGGAGCCGATCGAGAAGCCGTCGAAGATTTTCAGGAAATCGTCGGCAAGCAGCGCGTTGGACGGAATTTCGCACATCATGATCAGCTTCAGGTCGTGCTCGCCCTGCTTCAGGCCGTGTTCGGCCAGCAGGTCGACGACGGCCTGGCCTTCGCCGAGGGTACGGACGAAGGGCACCATCAACTGGACGTTGGTCAGGCCCATGTCCTCACGTACCTTCTTCATGGCGCGGCATTCCATCTCGAAGCAGTCCTCGAAGGTCTTGGCGATGTAGCGCGAGGCGCCGCGGAAACCGAGCATCGGATTTTCCTCTTCCGGCTCGTACAGTTCGCCGCCGAGCAACTTGCGGTATTCGTTGGACTTGAAGTCGGAGAGACGGACAATCACCGGGTTCGGCCAGAAAGCAGCGGCAATGGTAGCGACGCCCTCGACCAGCTTTTCGACGAAGAAATCTTTGGGACTGGTGTAGCCGCGGGCGCGGCGCTTGATCTCGTCGCGCTTGGAGGCCGGCAGGCGCTCGACATCGAGGATAGCCTTGGGGTGGATGCCGATGACGTTGTTGATGATGAACTCAACGCGGGCTAAGCCGACGCCGGCATTGGGTAGCTGCGCGAACTCGAAGGCCAGTTCGGGGTTACCGACGTTCATCATGACCTTGACCGGTACTTCCGGCATGGCCGAGATGTCACGGGAGGTGATTTCGTAGTCGAGCTTGCCGCGATAGACGTGGCCGGTGTCGCCCTCGGTACACGACACGGTGACGACATCGCCTTCGTGCAGCGTCTCGGTCGCGTCGCCGCAACCGACGATGGCCGGGATGCCGAGTTCGCGGGCGATGATGGCGGCGTGGCAGGTGCGGCCGCCGCGGTCGGTTACGATGGCCGAGGCACGCTTCATCACCGGTTCCCAGTTCGGGTCGGTCATGTCGGCGACCAGCACGTCGCCCGGTTTGACCTGATCCATCTCCTTCGGATCCTTGACCACGCGCACCGGGCCGACGCCGATCTTCTGACCGATGGCACGGCCGGAGGCGAGCACCTTGGAGAAGGACTTCAGCTTGAACTTCTCCTGCTTGCCGGCATGCGCCTGCGACTGCACGGTTTCCGGGCGGGCCTGGAGGATGTAGAGCTTGCCGTCGACGCCGTCCTTGCCCCACTCGATATCCATCGGCCGACCATAATGCTGTTCGATGATCTGGGCATAGCGGGCCAGTTCCATGACTTCCTCGTCATTGATCGAGAACTGGTGGCGCAGGCTTTCCTCGACATCCTCGGTGATCGTCGACTTGCCGGCCACCTTCTCGGCGGCGAAGGTCATCTTGATCATCTTCGAGCCAAGGTTGCGGCGCACGACAGCCTTCTTGCCGGCGGCCAGCATCGGCTTGTGCACGTAGAACTCATCTGGGTTGACGGCGCCCTGCACTACCGTCTCGCCCAGGCCATAGCCGGAGGTGACGAACACCGCATCGCGAAAACCGGATTCGGTATCCAGCGTGAACATCACGCCAGCAGCCCCCTTGTCGGAACGAACCATGCGCTGAATGCCGGCCGACAGCGCGACGTCGGCATGGATAAAACCCTTGTGCACGCGATAGGAAATGGCGCGGTCGTTGTACAGCGAGGCGAACACTTCCTTGATCGCGTGCATGATGTTTTCCAAGCCGACGATGTTGAGGAAGGTTTCTTGCTGGCCGGCGAAGGAAGCGTCGGGCAGGTCTTCGGCGGTGGCCGAGGAGCGGACGGCGAAGGACATGCCGGCCGAGGAGTCGGCGACCAGGCGCTGGTATTGCTCGGTGATGGCAATGGTTAGTTCCATTGGGAACGGCGTGTCGAGTACCCACTGGCGAATCTCGGCGCCGGCCCGGGCCAAGGCATTGACATCGTCGACATCGAGCGCGTCGAGGGCGGCATTGATTTTCTCGTCGAGGCCGGACTGAGCCAGGAAAATACGATAGGCGTGCGCCGTGGTAGCGAAGCCGCCTGGGACACGCACGCCGGTATCAGCCAACTGGCTGATCATCTCGCCGAGCGAGGCGTTCTTGCCGCCGACCTGTTCGACATCGGTCATGCGCAGCTTCTCAAAGGGAATAACCAGGGGCTCCATGCGGATTCCTTTCAGTGGGGTCGAATTAAAAAATCAAACGGATACGGAAGGTGAAAATTCGGTGGTCTCGCGCCGAGCGGCGGAACGCAACGACTGGGCCAGCGTCTCGCGGACGAAATCGATGTGTGTCTCGGCAGCGCTGCGGGCCACCTGCGGCTTACGCTCGACAATGGCCTTGTAGATCGCCCCGTACTGGTTCATCAGCAGCACATTGGCGGCCGGGATGGCCTTCAGTTCGCCGAGGTTGAGGCGAATGTTGTCGTGCATCAGGCGCAGCAGCGCCGTCGACAGGTGGCCGAGCAAGGCATTATGGGCGGCATCGCCGATGGCCTGGTGGAAGGCGATGTCGGCCGCCGAGCGCTGTTCTGCGTCGTCGCTTTCGAAAGCGTTGCGCAACTCGGCGAAAGCCCTCTCCAGGCGTTGCCGGTCGGCCTCGGTGGCCCGCTCGGCGGCCCAGGCGGCGGCTTGGCCTTCGAGCATATGGCGGAATTCGAGCATGTCCTCGCGCAGCTCCGGGTGGCTGCCGAGCATGTCGCGCCAGGGATCGAAGAAAGACGAATCGAGGCTATCGGTAATATAGGTGCCGCCGCCCTGGCGGCTCTGCACCATGCCTTTCGAGGCCAGCTTCTGGATCGCCTCGCGTAAGCTCGGGCGCGACACGCCAAACTCGGCGGCCAGCTCGCGCTCCGGCGGTAACCGGTCGCCCGGTTTCAGCGAGCTTTCGAGGATGCGGCGCTCCAGCGACGCCGCAACGGCATCGGATAGTCGCGGAACCCGCAGTTTGTTCGCCATAGGTAAGACCAATTTGATTGGTAAGACCGAAATATTTTAGCCAACGCCCAAGCAAGCCGCAAGCATCAGGATGGCGCAGTAGCGGTTAGAATCGGCGGCCTCAGCCTTTCCGTTCCGCCTGAACTATGCCCAATCCGATCAAACGCACCGTCTTCTTCATCTCCGACGGTACCGGCCTGACTGTCGAGGCGCTCGGCCATAGCCTGCTGACGCAGTTCGAGGATATCGAGTTCAAGCAAATCCGCATCCCCTTCCTCGACAGCATCGAGCAGGCCCAGAATGCGGTGTCCCACATCAACGCCCAGGGCGAGGCCGACGGCATGCGACCGATCATATTCACGACACTGGTCGATCAGTCGCTGGCGGCCATTGTCCACCAGGCCGACGCCTTCTGTCTGTCCTACTTCGACACCTACCTGGCGCCGCTGGAGGCCGAACTAGGCGTCAAATCCAGCCACACCGTCGGCCGCTCGCACGGCACGGCCGACAGTTCCGATTATAAGAAGCGCATCGAGGCCATCAATTACACGCTGGCCCACGATGATGGCATCACCGACAACGGCCTAGAGGAGGCGGATGTCATCCTGGTCGCCGTATCGCGCTGCGGCAAAACCCCGACCTCGCTGTACCTGGCTATGCAGTTCGGCTTGAAAGCCGCCAATTTTCCGCTGATTCCCGAGGATTTCGATCGCGGCCGCCTGCCCGGCACGCTGGAACGGCACCGCAGCAAGCTGTTCGGCCTGACCATTCAACCCGAGCGCCTGCACCAGATTCGCGAGGAACGACGCGCCGGTAGCAAATACGCCGCGCTGCCCAATTGCCGCTTCGAGGTCGCCGAAGCCGAGAAGATGATGCGCCGCGAAGGCATCCGCTGGCTGGATTCATCCACCAAGTCGATCGAGGAAATCTCGACCACCATCCTGCAGGAACTGAAGCTGCGATAGTCTTTAGCTCTACTCTCGCGCCAGCCGCGTGCGCAGGTTTTCGATATTCGCCCGCTCGATATAGCGCGGAATATTCACCCACATGGCACGGAATCCGTAGTTACCCTGTTTGAGTTCGCGTAGCGCCTGTTCGCGCGTCCAGCCCTGTTCGAGGATGCGGTACATGGCCGCCACCGTGCCCGTGCGGTCGGCGCCATGCAGGCAGTGGATGAGCACCGGCCCCTCTTGTTTCGCTTCTTCGATGGCGTGCAGCGCGCTGATGATCTGCTCGTCGCCGATATTCCAGGTATCTATCGGAATACTGACCAGCTTGACGCCGGTCAGGTCGAGCACATCCTCGTCCTTGTGATTGGCGCGGAAATTGATGATGGTGCGGATGCCCAGTTTTTTCAGCCACGCGGCATCGCTTTGTTCGGGCTGGGTGCTGCGGTACAGCCAAGGCGTGATCTGATAGAGATTGCGGCTCGGGTCGACCGGCGTGGCCCATTCAGCGGGGCGCGGGGCCACGCCCGGCGTCGCCTCGGCCAGCGGCGGCGCGGTCTGCGCCACACCAGGGGAAATCAGCGCCAGACTCAACAGGAAAGCAGAAATGAGGGTTTTCATCGTTGCCGCTCAGGCCAGCAGGAAAATGTGAACAATAGCAGCGCCACGCCCAGGAAGGTCCAGTAATCAGCGGGCATCGGCCCCCACCAGTGAATATGCCAGGGCACGTCGCGCGGATTGAATTTCGCCAGACCGAAAGCGGGATTGAGGGCAAACCAGAGAGAATCCTCAACGATCCAGAAAATCTGGATGCAGGCAATCACCCGCGCCTCGGCCTGCCAGGAAAAATGCCCCATGAACAGCAGCGGAAAATGAAAGAACAGCGCCACGCAGGGAAAAACCCAGGCGTGATAGCCGGTCATCGGCCGGCCACCCCAGAAAATATCGAGCAGCCAGTGCCTTTCGATGCGCCAGGTTGGCAGATTGGCCGCCCAGCCCGCGCCGCCTTCGATCTGGATTTCGACATTGGCGAAAAAATACGCCAGCAGCAAGACGCCCGCGAGGGTCAGCGCGATTGCCGCCGGACGGCGCGGCAAGGCGTTGCTCATGCAAGCTGCCCGAGCACGACCCGCAGCACATCACGGGCGGCCTGCGGGCGGCCCAGCGCGGCGGCGCGCTCACGCATGGCGTCGAGCAAGCCGGGTTCGCTCAACAGGCGGCGCACGCGCCAGGCCAGCGCGATTTCATCTACTGCCTTGAGCGCCGCGCCCTGCTCCAGCAGGTAGTCGGCATTGCGCTCCTCCTGTCCGGGAATCGGGCTGTTGACGATCATCGGCACGCCCAGCGCCAGGGATTCAGAGGTGGAGAGGCCGCCCGGCTTGGTGACGACGAAGCTGGCGCAGGCCAGCAGACGATGCACCTGATCGGTGAAACCCAGTGGAATCAGCCGCCCCGGATGTTGCGCCGCCAGCGTTTGCAGCGCCTGCAAGGTTTCCTGATTCTTGCCGGCCAGCACGACCAGTTGAAAATCGTGTTCAATCGCCAGCAGGGCGCGCGCCACCTCATCCAGCCCGCCCATGCCAGCGCCGCCGCCCATCAGCAACACCATGCTGCGCGAGGGATCGAGTCCGAACTGCTGCCGCGCCGCTAGCGCGTCGGGCGCATCGCCAAAAGCGGGCATGATGGGGATGCCGGTGCAATGAATTTGCGCCGACGGCTCGATCAACTGCCGCATGCGCGCGGCGATTTCTTCATTGGCCGCGAAATAGCCCGTCATGCGCGGCATGATCCACATGCGATGCAGGTCGAAATCCGTCACCTGCACCCACACCGGCAAATTAATGCGCTGGCGGCGAATCTCGTGCATCAGTAATTCGGCGGGCAAAAAGTGTGTGCAGATCACAGCATCCGGCGCGAATTCCTTCACCGCGCGCAGCAGCGCCTTGGTGTTGAGCCGCTCGCTGGCGCGGCGCAGCTTCTGCATCGGCGAACGCGGATCGGCCTCGTCCGATTTTTCGTAAAGCAGCCGCCACATCGTCGGGCTGGCGGTCACGAGCTTCATATAGCCGCTGGTGTAGATTTTGCGAAAGGCGGCGGTGACATATTGCATGACATCGAGATGCAACGTCCGCGCCTCGGGAAACTGCCGTTGCGCGCACTGATGCAAGGCTTCGGCAGCGCGCATATGCCCTGCCCCGGCTGAAACGCTCAGAAGAAGAATCTTTTTTGCGGCAGACATGGGGATACTCCGGTTTGAGGGAAGCGCGGACTATAACGGCTCGATTGGAAACAATCCACGCGCTCGCCCGCTTCGAGTTTGACGTTACAGCCGGCGGCGCAACGCCTCGAACAGGCAGACGGCGGCGGCGGCCGCGACGTTGAGCGACTCGACGGCGCCCGGCATCGGGATGCGGATGCGTAGCCCGGCGCGCTCGATCAGTTCCTGCCGCACGCCCTGCCCTTCGGCGCCAAACACCCAGGCCAGCGGCCCGTTCCAGCGCGCATCGTAGAGCGAGGTGGCGCCATCGAGGCAGGTGACGGCGGCGGTGCCGCGATAGGCGGCGAGAAAGGCCGGGAGATCGGCTTCCTCAAAGATGCTCAAGGCGAAATGAGCGCCCTGCCCGGCGCGCAATACTTTCGGCGACCATGCCGCAGCGCAGCCCGGCGACAGCAAGACCTGGCGAATCCCCACCGCCGCCGCGGTACGCAGCAAAGCACCGACATTGCCGGGGTCTTGCACACCGTCGAGCAGCACCGCGTCGGCATCCGCCTGCGGAATACCTGCCGTGGCGGGCAGCGGCACTACCGCCAGCAGGCCGCTCGGCGTCTCGACCAGGCCGAGATCGCGCAGCAGGCTGTCGGCCAGCACGACGATGTCGCGGCCGCCGACGAAATCGCCGATCTCGCCGCTGCCGAGCGCCGACTCGGCCGCCACCAATGTTTCCACCGGGCCGTGCGCCGCTTCATAGGCGGCGACCAGATGCACGCCGTCGAGCAATGTCCGGTTACTTTTGCGCCGCTCACGCCCCGATTCGGCAAGGCGCTTGAGCTGCTTGAAGAAAGCGTTGTCGCGCGAGCGGATCAATTTCATGACAGACATCTCGCTACCGGTCCAAAGCTCTTCCGATGCGCGGGCGAAGCGCCGTGAATTTCCAGCGCAGCGCGGTGCGCCGCCGTCGGGTAGCCCATGTGGCGGTCGAAACCATATTGCGGATGAGCAGCATGCAAGGCCAGCATGCCGGCGTCGCGCACGGTCTTGGCGAGAATCGAGGCGGCGGCGATTGAGGCGATCTTGCCATCGCCCTTGACCACCGCCTCGGCGGGAATCGGCAAGCTCGGGCAGCGGTTGCCGTCCACCAGCGCCCGCTCCGGCGCCACGGCGAGGCCGGCAACGGCCCGTTGCATGGCCAGCATCGTGGCGTGCAGGATATTGAGCCGGTCTATTTCCTCGATACTGGCCTCGGCCACCGCCCAAGCGATGGCACGCTCGCGGATCAGCGCCGCCAGTTCGTTGCGTTTCTTTTCGCTCAGTTTCTTGGAATCGTTAAGACCCGAAATCGGTCGCGCCGCATCGAGAATCACCGCCGCCGCCACCACCGGGCCGGCCAGCGGCCCGCGTCCGGCTTCGTCGATGCCGCAGACGAGGCCGGGGGGGATGATTAGCTCAGGCACTCGATGACCGCCTGGGCGGCCTTCTCCGCTGTGTTCTGGCGCAGTTGCAGATGGATGTCGGTGAAGGCGTCGGCGACGGCGCGCGCGTTCTCCTTGTCCTCGTACAGCTTGACCAGGGCGGCCGCCAGATTTTCCGGCGTAGCGTCGTCCTGGAGTATTTCCGGCACCACCTCGCGGCCGGCCAGGATGTTGGGCAGGCCGACGAAAGGATGGCGTACCAGGCGCTTGGCGATCCAGTAGGTCGTACCGGTGACCTTATAGGTGATGACCATCGGCCGCTTGAGCAGCGCCGCTTCGAGCGTTGCCGTGCCGCTGGCGACCAGCGATACGTCGGCGGCGCCGAGGGCGTCCTGGGCGTGGCCGAACAGCAGGCGGAACGGCACATCGGCGGCCTGCTGGCGATAAATCGCCGCTTCGAATTGCAGGCGCGTTTCGCGCGTCGCCAACGGCACCACGAACAGCGCTTCGGGTAGGTGTTCCCGGACCCGCTGGGCGGTCTGCACGAAAATATCGGCCATCAGCGCCAGTTCGCCTTGCCGGCTGCCCGGCAGCAGCGCGAACACCGGCGCCTCGCGGGCAATCTGCAAGGTTTCGCGCACGGCCGGCTTGCTGGTTTGCAGCGGAATGATGTCGGCCAGCGGATGGCCAACGTAGGTGACCGGGATGCCCGCTTTCTGGTACAGCGGCGGCTCCATCGGAAACAGCGCCAGCACGCGGTCGACGGCTTTGCCGATTTTCTTGATCCGGCCACCGCGCCATGCCCAGATCGACGGACTGACGTAGTGGATGGTCTTGATGCCGGCGGCCTTCAGGTCGGCTTCAAGTCCGAGATTGAAGTCGGGGGCATCGACGCCAATGAAGATATCGGGACGCTGATCGAGCAGGCGTTTTTTCAGGCGTCGCCGGATGCCGGCAATCTCCCGGTAATTACGCAGCGCATCGACGTAGCCCATGACCGCCAGTTTCTCCAGCGGCCACCAGGCATCGAAGCCCCGCCCCTGCATTTTCGGGCCGCCGATGCCGAAGAATTCGGCTTCCGGCAAGCGCTCTTTGAGCGCGGCGATCAGGTGGCTGGCCAGCAGGTCGCCGGAGGCTTCCCCGGCCACCATGGCAATCCGTACAGCTCTACCCATGTCAGCGGATGATGCCGCGCTTTGATACTTCGAGGAAATCGACGAAACGCTGCACATCCGGCTGCGTCTTTGCGTCCTCGGCGAGTTTTTGTTTGGCTTCCTCAAGCAGCAGGCCCGATTTGTACAGTGTCCGGTAGGCGCGCTTCAGGGCCAACAGCGAATCGGCGCTGAAGCCACGACGCTTCAAGCCTTCGACGTTGATGCCATAGGGCTGGGCAGAGTTGCCCGCCGCCATCAGGTAAGGCGGCACATCATGCAAGACGACGGTAGCGACCGCAGTCATAACGTGGGCGCCGATCCGGCAGAATTGATGGACGCCGGTATAGCCGCCGAAAATGGCCCAATCCTCGACGACGACGTGACCGGCCAGTTGGGCGTTGTTGGCGAAAATGGTCTTGTTGCCGACCTGGCAGTCATGGGCGATGTGGACGTAGGCCATGATCCAATTGTCATCGCCGATGCGAGTAACGCCAGCGTCCTGGACCGTGCCCAGGTTGAAGGTGCAGTACTCGCGGATGGTGTTGCGGTCGCCGATTTCCAGGCGGGTCGGCTCGCCGGCGTATTTCTTGTCCTGCGGCGCCTCGCCCAGCGAACTGAACTGGAAGATGCGGTTACCGCGTCCGATCCGGGTGTGGCCGCTGATCACCACATGCGGCCCGATCACGGTGTTTTCGCCGATCTCGACATGTGGCCCGATGATGCTGTAGGGGCCGATCTTGACGTTGGCGGCGATCCGGGCGGCCGGGTCGACGATAGCGGTCGGATGGATCATGTCAAATATCCCGCTTGGCGCACATCAGCATGGCTTCGGCGACGATCTGGCCGTCGACCTTGGCTTCCGCCTTGAATTTTCCGACACCGCGCATCTGGCGCAGCATTTCGACGTGCAGGTGCAACTGATCGCCCGGCATGACCGGCTTCTTGAAGCGGCACTCGTCGATGCCAACGAAATAGAACAGCGAATGGAGGTCCGGCTTGGCTTCCAGGGTCTTGAACGACAGGATGCCGGCGGCCTGGGCCAGCGCCTCCGTGATCAGCACGCCGGGCATCACCGGATGATGCGGAAAGTGACCGACAAAATACGGCTCGTTGATCGAGACGTTCTTGTAGGCATGAATGAACTTGCCCGGCTCGATGGCGACGATCCGATCCACCAGCAGAAACGGGTAGCGGTGCGGCAAGTGTTCAAGAATTTCATGAATGTCCATTTAATCAACTTTCTATATTTGTTTCTTTAAGCTTTTTCTCAAGTTCAGATACGCGCTCGGCCAGCCGGGCCAGATGGCGAACATGCGCTGCGTTGCGCACCCAGCGGCTGTGCTCCTCGAGCGGGAACACGCTGGTGTACCGCCCCGGCCGGGTGATGTTCTTCATCACCAGCGAGCCGCCGGAAATCACCGCGCCGGACGCGATGCTGACATGCCCGGAAATCATCGCCGCGCCGCCGAGGATCACGTTGTCGTGCAAGGTGACGCTGCCGGCCATGCCGACGCTGCCGGCGATCACGCAATGGCGGCCGATGATGCAGTTGTGGGCGATCTGAACCTGGTTGTCGATCTTGCTGCCATCACCGACCAGAGTGTCGTCCAGCGCCCCACGGTCGATGGTGGTATTGGCACCGATCTCGACGTCGTCGCCGACAATGACCCGGCCGATCTGCGGAATCTTGACCCACTGCCCGCCATCCGGCGCGAAGCCGAAACCGTCGGCACCGATCACCGCGCCCGAATGCAGGATGCACCGGCTGCCGATGCGGCAGCCGGCATAGACGGTGACGTTGGGATACAGCACGCTGCCGTCGCCGATCGCGGCACCGTCGCCGATGACGCAGCCAGGATGAATCACGACGCCCTCGCCCAACGCTACCCCGGCGCCGATGCTGACATGGGCACCGATACGGGCGCTGGCCGGCACCGGCGACGCGCAGTCGGCCAAGGCGTGGACGCCAGGAATAGCGGCCACCGGCGGATTGAGCAAGGCCGCCAAGCGTGCGTAATAGGCGTAAGGATTCTTGCAGATAATGCGCGGCAGGCTGACCGCATCGGCGAATTCCGGTGCCAGGATAACCGCCGAGGCACGCGTCGTCTGCAACTGGTCGCGGTACTTCAGGTTGGTGAGAAAACCGATCTCGCCCGCGCCGGCCGAAGTCAGCGGGGCAATCTGGTGGATGCGCGTTTGCGCGTCGCCAAGCACATCGCCGCCCAGGCGGGCGGCGATGTCGGCCAGCGAAAGAACCACACCCGCCGGATCAGGCATTACTTGCCTTCGGCAAGCGCTTTGATCACCTGGTCGGTGATGTCCAGGCGCGGGCTGACCCAGACTACGTCTTGCAGGATCAGATCGAACTTGTCGGTCTCGGCGATCTGCTTGATGGCGCGATTGGCCTTTTCGATCACCGCGGCGTTTTCCTCGTTCTGGCGCAGGTTCAGGTCTTCACGGAACTCGCGCTGGCGGCGCTGGAATTCGCGCGACAACTCGCCGAATTCTTTCTCCTTGGCGCGCCGGTCACTTTCCGCCATCGTCACCGAGTTTTTCTCCAGGTTCTCCTGCAAGCCCTGCAACTGTTTGGCCATGCGCTGCAAATCCTGGTCGCGCTTGGAGAACTCACTTTCCAGCTTCTTGGCCGCCTTCTGGGCTGCCGGCGCATCGCGGAAAATGCGCTGGGTATTGACATAACCGACCTTCAACTCGGCAGCAACGGCACCGGTAACGAACAACGCCGACAACAATCCGGCAATAATGAGAGACTTAGCTTTCAAGATGACACTCCTGAATCAAAAAGTGGTACCCAACTGGAACTGGAACAACTCGGACTTGTCCCCTGTCTTTTTGTTGAGCGGTACGCCAAAACTGAACTTGAGCGGGCCGATGGGTGAAATCCACGCGGCCGACAAACCGGTCGAATAACGCAGATCGCCCAGGTCGAAATTCTGATTCTTGCCGTCCTGGTCCTTGCCAAAAACCTGGCCGGCATCGACGAACCAGCCCATGCGGACGCTCTTCTCCATCCCCGGCAAGGCCCACAGCAGTTCGGCATTGGCCACGACCCGGCGGGTGCCGCCCAGGCGTTCGTTGTCGCCGGTCGAATAGTCGACTGGACCGAGGCTGGAAGCCTTGTAGCCACGCACCGAATTGACGCCACCGGCATAGAAGTTCTTGTAGAACGGCACTTCGTCGGTACTGCCGTACGCGTTGGCATAACCCAATTCACCATTCAACATCAGGGTGAAGCGCTGGCTCAGCGGGAAGAAATGCTGCAACTGGTAGGTTGCACGATAGTACTGCAAGTCGCCGCCCGGCAGCGCAACCTCAATCCCCGCCCTCTGGTAGGTGCCCTTGGTCGGGAAGAAGAAGCTGTCCTTGCCGTCGCTGGTCCAGCTCAGGGTCAGCGGCAGGGTCAGATTGCTGTCCGATCTGGATCCGGGGTAGCCGACGAAATCGCGGTAGCGTTTCGGGCTGCTGCCATCGACCGTGATGGATGTCGTATCGATGCCGAGGCCGATCCCGAGCGACTCCTTTTCGCCGATCGGGAAGCCGAAACGGAATCCGGCGCCGGTGGAAGCCGACTTGTAGTAGGCCAGTTCCGTGCTGCTAGTGTCGACCGTGCGGTGATAGATATCGAAGCCTTGGCTGACGCCGTCGATGGTGAAATAGGGATTGGTGTAGGACAGCACATAGGTCCGCTGCGACTTGGCCGAGTTGACCTGGATGCCGACGTTGTTGCCACTGCCCATGAAATTGTCCTGGGTAATGGCGCCTGAAAGGATCAGCCTGTCGGTACTGGAGGTGCCGAGGCCGAGCATCAGGTTACCGGTCGGCTTCTCGGTGACGTTCAGGTTGACGTCGACCTGGTCTGCCGTGCCGGGCACTGCCGGCGTCTCGACCGCCACATCGGTGAAGTAGCCGAGCCGGTCGATGCGTTCCTTCGAATTGGTGATGCGTTCCGCGTCGTACCAACCGCCTTCCATCTGGCGAACCTCGCGGCGAACCACCTCATCGCGGGTCCGGGTGTTGCCGGTGACGTTGATGCGCCGGACATAGACCCGCTTGCCGGCATCGACAAAAATGGTGAACGCCACTTGGCGCTTGTCCTTGTCGACCTCGGGCACCGCGTTGACGTTGGCAAAGGCGTAGCCTTCCTTGCCAAGACGTTCGCCGATCGCCTTGGTGGAATTGTTCAACCGCTCGCGCGAGAAAATGTCGCCCGGCCTGACCGTCACCAGCTTTTTCAGTTCTTCCTCGGGCACCGAGAAATCGCCGGCCAGCTTGATCGACGACACCTGATAACGCTCGCCTTCGTTGATGTTGAGGGTAATGAACACATCCTGCTTGTTGGGCGAAATGGAAACCTGCGTCGATTCGACGGCGAACTCCAGAAAGCCCTGGTTCATATAGAAGGATTTCAGCTTTTCCAGGTCGGCCGCCAGTTTCTGACGGGAATACTGGTCGTTCTTGGTATACCAGGTGATCCAGCCCGGCGTTGTCAGCTCGAACAGGCCGAGCAGCGTCTTCTCGGTGAAGGCGTTGTTGCCGACGATGTTGATCTGCTTGATCTTGGCCGCTTCGCCTTCGTCGATGTTGAAATTGATGCCGACCCGGTTGCGTTCCAGCGGTGTCACCGTGGTGGTGATGTTCGCCGCATACTTGCCGCGCGACAGGTACTGCCGCTTGAGTTCCTGCTCGGCCTTGTCGAGCAGCGCCCGGTCGAAGATGCGCCCTTCGCCGATGCCGGTATCCTTGAGCGCCTTGATGATGGCGTCCTTCTCGAACTCCTTCATGCCGACAAAGTCGATCCGGGCAATCGCCGGCCGCTCCTGGACGACGACGACCATCACGTCGTTTTCCACCTCGATGCGGACATCCTTGAAGAAGCCGGTGGCGAACAGCGCCTTGATCGACTGGGCCGACTTTTCCTCTGTCAGCATGTCGCCAACCTTGACCGGCAGGTAGCTGAAAACCGTGCCGGCCTCCGTGCGCTGTATGCCTTCGACGCGGATATCTTTGACGGCGAAAGGTTCAAATGCCCATGCCGGAACGGCAAACAGGCTGGCAACCAAGGCGGACAGCAGGGATCGATTCATTATTCAGCCCGAGAACAGGCGGTTCAGATCATTAAAAAATGCGAAAGCCATCAGGGCTAACAAGAGGGAAATCCCGACTTGCTGGGCAATCCCCATGGCGCGCTCGGAGAGCGGCTTGCGCCTGACGACTTCGAGCGCATGATACATCAAATGCCCGCCATCCAGCACCGGGATGGGCAGCAGGTTCATGATGCCCAGGCTGATGCTGACCAAGGCCATGAACTTGACGTAGTAATCGAGGCCGAGCTTGGCCGACTGCCCGGCATAGTCGGCGATCGTCACCGGCCCTGAAAGATTTTTCCACGAGACTTCGCCGGTCAGCATGCGCCCCAGCATGACCAGGATGAATACCGATTTATCCCAGGTTTCACCGAAGGCCCTGCGCCCGGCATCGACGAAGCCATAGCGGACAAAGCTGTGGACCTCGCGCTGCTCCCCTTCGCCGTCTGCCACCGCCACGCCGATTCTCCCTACCCGCAGGCCACGCTCGGTCACAGTTTCCGGAATGACCTCGACGGTCATGGTCCGGTCGTCGCGCATGAACTCGACGCGTACCGGCCGATCGGCCGCTTCGCGGATATGCAGGACCAACTCATGCCACAGAGCAATCGGCCGGCCATCGAGCGCCAGCACATGATCGCCCGGCAACAGGCCGGCCCGGGCCGCCGGTCCGTCCGCCACCATTCGCCCGATGACCGCCGGTAGCTGCGGGCGGAAAAAGACGACACCCAGGCGCTCCAAGGCATCCCCTTCCCAGCCCTGTTCTCCGGCTGCGGCGAGGAACAGACGCCGCACCGCGATTTCCCCCCGTTCGTTGATGACCTCCAGATCGGCGCTCTCATGGTCAATGGCACTTCGCAGCAACAACCAGCGCAGGTCGCCCCAGGTCGCCACCGGCTGTCCGTCGACACTGCGCACCTGTTCGCCATTGACGATGGCCGCCATGGCCGCCGGCGTATCGTCCGGCGGCGTGCCGAGAATCGGCAGCAATTCGTTGCTGCCATGCATGAAGACGCCCCAGTAGAGCACAATGGCCAGCAGGAGATTGGCGGCCGGCCCGGCGGCGACGATCAGGCTGCGCCGGCCGACCGACTGGCGGTTGAAGGCCCGGTGCGCTTCTTCCGGCGCCACATCGCCTTCGCGCTCGTCGAGCATCTTGACGTAGCCGCCGAGCGGAAAGACGCTGATCGCCCATTCGGTGCCATCGCGTCCCAGTTGCTTCTGCCAGATCGTCCGGCCAAAGCCGATGGAAAAGCGCAGCACCTTGACGCCGCACAGGCGCGCCACGACGTAATGGCCATATTCATGAACCACGATCAGGACGCCGAGGACCACCGCGAAGGCGGCCAGATAGAACAGAAACTCGCTCACGCGAAACAACCTTCCCCGATCATCCGCCCGGCGTAACGGCGGGCCGCCGCATCGGCGGCCAGCACGTCATCGAGACTGCCTTCGGGGCCGGCCGGAACGGCCTGTAACACCGCTTCGTTGAGGCGGGCGATGGCGAGGAAAGGCAAAGCCCGGTCGAGAAAGGCGGCCACCGCGACTTCGTTGGCGGCATTGAGAATGGCCGGCGCAGTGCCACCCTCGCGTAATACGTCGTAGGCCAGTTGCAGACAGCGAAAACGCTCAAGATCGGGCGGCTGAAAATCGAGACGGCCGACTGCAAAGAGATCGAGCGGCTCAACGCCCGCCTCGATGCGCTCGGGCCAGGCCAGCGCGTAGGCAATCGGCGTGCGCATATCGGGGTTGCCCAACTGCGCTAACAGCGAACCATCGTTGTACTGCACGGCCGAGTGCATCACGCTTTGCGGATGCACGACCACCTCGATCATGTCCGGCGGCGCGGCGAACAGCCAGTGAGCCTCGATGACCTCCAGCCCCTTGTTCATCATCGTCGCCGAATCGACGGAAATCTTGCGCCCCATGACCCAGTTGGGATGGGCGCAAGCCTGCTCCGGCGTCACATGGCACAGATCGGCCAGCGCCGTGTTGCGGAACGGGCCGCCGGAGGCCGTCAGCAAAATGCGGCGCACGCCGCAGCTTGCCAGCCCGCGACTGAAATCCGCCGGCAGCGACTGGAAAATGGCGTTGTGCTCGCTGTCGACCGGCAACAGCATCGCGCCGTGTTCGCGCACCGCGCGCATGAACAACTCGCCAGCCATCACCAGCACTTCCTTGTTGGCCAGCATCACCTTCTTGCCAGCCCGGGCGGCAGCCAGGGTCGGCTCCAGGCCGGCCGCGCCGACGATGGCGGCCATTACGGCATCGACTTCCGGCGCGGCCGCCAGGTCGACCAGCGCCTCGACGCCGTGGCGGACTAGCGTCGGCAAACCCGCCGCCCGGCAACGCTCGGCCAGATCGGCGGCCAGCGCCGGGTCGCGGACAACGGCGAAAGCCGGCCGGAATTCCAGGCATTGCGCGAACAATTTGTCGACCTGGCTGTGGGCGCACAGGGCGTAGGCACGATAGCGTTCGGGATGGCGGCGGATGACGTCGAGCGTGCTGGCGCCGATCGAGCCGGTCGAACCGAGCACGGTGATGTTCTGCCGCATCAGGCGTCCCGCAGGAAAAACAGCCACAGTACGGCGACAACGGGCAGCGTCGAGGTCAGGCTGTCGATGCGGTCGAGCACGCCGCCGTGGCCGGGCAGCACGTTGCTGCTGTCCTTGATGCCGGCGTTACGCTTCAACAGCGATTCGAACAGGTCGCCGATGATGCTGAGCGCGGTCAGCGCCAGCAACACAACAATCCACAACGGCAGAGGCATCAGCGTGGCGAAGAAGAAATGGCCGACCAAAAGGCCGTAGCACAGCACGCCAACCGCCGCGCCATAGGCGCCTTCCCGCGTTTTTCCGGGACTGATGGCTGGCGCCAGCTTGTTCCTGCCGAAGCGGCGACCGGCGAAATAGGCGGCGGTGTCGGCCGCCCAGACGACGGCGAAGACAGCGATCAGGACACCCGGCCCAAGCGCCCGCAACTGGACTGCCGCCAACCAGGCCGGCAGCAGCACCACGGCCCCGACCAGCAGCCCGGCGATGCCGCCGAGCTGCCATTTGCCGCGCAGCCAGAACGGCACGAGCAGACCCCAGAACAACACCGCGCACCCATAGAAGACCTGCACCCAGGGCTGGCCCGGCTCGAATCCGGCGGCGCCGATGGCGGCCGGATCGGCCAGAGACAGAGCAGCACAAACAAGCGCGGTCAGCACGCCAAGAACGATACGCGCCAGCGCCTTCCAGCCGAGCAACCCGCCCCACTCCCAGCCAGCAATGCCGATGAACAGGGCGACCAGCAGCGCCCAGGCGGACTGCGGCAACCAGAACAGGCTGGGCAGCAGCAATGCCATCAGGGCCCGCGCCGTGATGACGCGCGTTCTAAGCATTGGAATCCGTCAACTGCTCGCTGGTCCGGCCGAAACGCCGCTCGCGCTTCTGGAAGGAGGTAATGGCCTTGTCAAACTCGGCGGCGTTGAAATCCGGCCACAGGGTGGGCGTGAAATAGAGTTCGGTATAGGCCAGTTGCCAGAGTAGGAAATTGCTGATCCGTTCCTCGCCGCCGGTGCGGATGAACAGATCGGGTTCCGGGGCAAAATGCATCGCCAGGAAAGGTTCAAGATCGGCCTCGGTCCATGCTCCGAACCGTTCCGGCGCGGACTGCACCAAGCGGTTGGCGGCCTGCATGATGTCCCAGCGGCCGCCGTAATTGGCGGCGATGGTCAGCGTCAGGCGGCTGTTGCCGGCGGTTTTTTCCTCGGCGCGGCAGATCAGTTCCTGCAACTGTGGGCCAAAACGCGGCAGGTCGCCGATGACGCGCAGACGCACGCCATTGCGCCCCAGCTTTTCGACCTCCTGCTCCAGGGCCTTGACGAATAGCTGCATCAATAGCGTGACTTCCTCCTGCGGCCGCCGCCAGTTTTCCGAGGAAAAGGCGAACAGTGTCAGGAAGTCGATGCCGCGCTCAAGACAAGCGCGGACCATCTCGCGCACCAGTTCGACGCCCTTGATATGGCCGGCAACGCGCGGCAGCAGACGTTTCTTGGCCCAGCGCCCATTGCCGTCCATGATCACCGCGACATGGCGCGGCACGGCCACCGCCTCGGGTACCTGTCGCGTCGAACTGGAAAAAATCGCCATGCGGCTGGAGGTCAGCTGCGGACGGCGATCAGACCTGCATCAGCTCGGCCTCTTTGTGGGCGAGCATCTTGTCGACTTCGGCGATGTACTTGTCGGTCAGCTTCTGCATGTCGTCCTGGGCGCGGCGCTCGTCGTCCTCGGGAATCTCACCCTTCTTCAGCGCATCCTTGAGGTGGGTGATGGCATCGCGGCGCAGGTTGCGGATCGCCACTTTGGCGCCCTCGCCTTCGTTCTTGACGACCTTGGTCATCTCGCGCCGACGCTCCTCGGTCAGGGCCGGCATCGGCACGCGAATCAGCTCGCCCTGGGTGGCCGGATTGAGGCCGAGGTCGGAATCGCGGATGGCCTTTTCAACCTTGGCGACCATGTTCTTTTCCCAAGGCTGGACACCTAGCGTGCGGGCATCGACCAGGGTGATGTTGGCGACCTGATTCACCGGCATCATGGAGCCGTAGTAATCGACCTGGACATGGTCGAGCAGGCCGATATGGGCACGGCCGGTACGAATTTTCAGGAGGTCGGTTTTCAGCGCCTCCAGGGATTTCTGCATCTTGTGTTCGGCGTTTTTCCTGATTTCGGCAATCATCTGTCGTCCTCCTCAGCAATAGACCAGCGTGCCTTCGTCTTCGCCGCAGACCACGCGCTTGAGCGCCCCGGCCTTGAAGATCGAGAACACGTTGATCGGCAGTTTCTGGTCGCGGCACAGCGCGAAGGCGGTCGCATCCATGACCGCAAGATTTTTTGCAATCGCTTCGTTGAAGCTGATCCTGTCGAAGCGGGTCGCGGCAGGGTCCTTCTTTGGATCGGCCGTGTAGATACCGTCAACCTTGGTCGCCTTGAGCACGATTTCCGCGCCGATTTCCGAGCCGCGCAACGCGGCGGCGGTATCGGTGGTGAAGAAGGGGTTGCCGGTACCGGCGCCGAAAATCACGATCTTGCCTTCTTCGAGATGGCGGATCGCCTTGCCACGTATGTACGGCTCGATGACCTGCTCGATATTCAGGGCCGATTGTACGCGGGCATTCAGGCCGCATTGACGCATCGCGTCGGACAGCGCCATGGCGTTCATTACCGTGGCCAGCATGCCCATGTAATCCGCGGTGGCGCGATCCATCCCGGTGGCCGTCCCGGCCATGCCACGGAAGATGTTGCCACCGCCGATGACGACGCCGATTTCCACGCCCAAATCGGCAACCGCCTTGATCTCTTGGCAAATCCCGGCGATGGTCTGCGGGTTGATGCCGTAGGCGTCGTTGCCCATCAGGGCCTCGCCGGAGAGCTTCAGGAGAATGCGCTTGTATTTGGGTGCGGTCATCGGCTTTTCCTTGCGGATTACTTCTTGGCGGCGGCAGCGGCGGCTTGGGCGGCAACTTCGGCGGCAAAGTCGTCGACCTTCTTCTCTATGCCCTCGCCAACGACGAACAGCGTGAAGCCAGCGACGGAAGCGCCCTTCTCCTTCAGCAACTGTTCGATAGTCTGCTTGCCGTCGGCGGCCTTGACGAAGACTTGGCCGAGCAAGGTGACTTCCTTCAGGTACTTCTGCACCGTGCCTTCAGCGATCTTTTCCAGCATGTTTTCCGGCTTGCCGGATTCGCGGGCCTTCTCGATGGCGACGCGGCGCTCGGTGTCGAGCAGATCGGCCGAGACGCCGGAGGCGTCGAGCGCTTTCGGCTTGGAAGCGGCGATGTGCATCGCCAGATCCTTGCCCAACTGCTCGTCGCCGCCGACCAGATCGACGACGACGCCAACCTTGGCGCCACCGTGGATGTAGGAAACCAGCCTGCCCTTGGCTTCGAAGCGGACGAAGCGGCGGATCGACATATTCTCGCCGATCTTGCCAACCAATGCGGTGCGGGTCGATTCGACGGTACCCTCGCCCATCGGCAGCGCCGACAGCGCGGCAACGTCAGCCGGATTCTTGTCGGCAACCAGCTTGGCGCAACCATTGGTCAGCGCGATGAAATCGTCGTTCTTGGCGACGAAATCGGTTTCTGAATTGACTTCGATGATCGCGCCGACCTTGCCATCAGCGGCGATGCTGACGGCGACGATGCCTTCGGCCGCGATACGGGAAGCAGCCTTCGAGGCCTTGTTGCCCAGCTTGACGCGGAGGATTTCCTCGGCCTTGGCCATATCGCCATCGGCCTCGGTCAGGGCCTTCTTGCATTCCATCATCGGCGCGTCGGTCTTGCCGCGCAGTTCGGCCACCATGCTTGCGGTAATTGCCGCCATATTCATTCTCCTGAGCTTATGAAACCGGCGAAGCCCACAGGCTCCGCCGTCACCGCTTTACTGTGCGGCCTCTTCCTGAACTTCGACGAACTCGTCATCGCCAGCCGCGACGATTTCCTGGACGACATGGCTGCGACCTTCGAGGATGGCATCGGCCACGCCACGGGCGTACAACTGGATGGCGCGGGAAGAGTCGTCGTTACCCGGGATGACGTAAGCCACGCCGTCCGGGGAGTGGTTGGTATCGACCACGCCGACGACTGGGATGCCCAGCTTTTCGGCTTCGGTAATGGAAATCTTGTGGTAGCCGACGTCGATGACGAAAATGGCGTCCGGCAGGCCGGCCATGTCCTTGATGCCGCCGATGGATTTCTGCAGCTTGTCCAGTTCGCGACGGAAGGTCAGCGCCTCCTTCTTCGACATCTTTTCCAGTTCGCCGGCCTCGACGGCCAGCTCCATCTCCTTCAGGCGCTTGATCGAGGTCTTGACCGTCTTGAAGTTGGTCAGCATGCCGCCCAGCCAGCGCTGGTCGACATACGGGGCGCCGGCGCGACGCGCTTCCTCGGCGATGATTTCACGGGCCTGGCGCTTGGTGCCGACGAACAGGACATTACCGCGGTTGCTGGCCAGCTTCTTCACGAAAGACATGGCTTCGTTGTACTTGGCCAGGGTCTTTTCGAGATTGACGATGTGGATTTTGTTGCGGGCACCGAAGATGTACGGAGCCATCTTGGGGGACCAGAAACGGGTCTGGTGGCCGAAATGAACACCGGCCTCCAGCATTTCACGCATGGTAACGGACATGTAAAACTCCTTAAGGGTTGAACCGCCACCCGCCGCAAACGCACGCCATTCTGTTGTTCTGGCGCACACCCTTAATCGGCGGATGTGTGGATTTCGCTGCCGACATTACGCCGGCAACCGCCTTCCCGAGCATGAGCGCCGGGAAAAGCCTTTCAATTGTAGCGTCTTCCCAGCCTGAGCGGAAGTTCAACAAACATTTCGGGCAGGAAACAGCAAGTCTGGCGGATCAGCGTACCGGCCGCGGCGCCAGTAGCGCGATGCCCAACAGCGTGAGCAAAATGCCAAGCAGGCGCATGGTGCTCGGCGCATCCTCGAAGCCTGGCAGCAACAACGCGCCGAGGTAGACCAGCGGATAACTGAGCCCGAGCAGCGGATAGGCTACGCTGAGCGGCAATTCATGGAGCGCGCGCAGCCACAGCAGCATCGACGCCGCGTAGCAGGCGAGTCCAAGCAGTAGCGCGATCACCGCCGTGCCATGCGCCAACAGCGTGGCCAGCGACAGCGTGGCGATGATGTCGTGCAGGTCGGTTGCGGCGCGCTTGAGCGCCAGTTGCGCGATGCTGACCAGCAGCACGCTGGCCACCGCATGCGCAAGGCCCGGCCGCAGGAGGCGGTGAACGCGCGGCACCGGGATCAACTCCGACCGATCAGGAATACGCCGGCGCAGACCAGCAGTGCGCCAAGCCAACCACGCGCCGACAGGCGCTCGCCGAACAGCCAGATGGCGGCGAGCGGCACCAGCAGATAATTGATGCCGAGCAGCGCATAGGCCTTGCTCACCTCGAAGCTCGCCAGCGCCACCAGCCACAGCGCCATCGCGCCCGCCAGACACAGCAAGGCGAGCCAGAAATCGGAGGCGCGCAGATAGAAGGACAGCGCGGAACCTCGCTCCGCCGCGCCAAAACGCAGCGCCACGCGCTTTTGCAGCAGTTGCCCAACGACCGTCAGCACAATCGTCCCGGCGATGGCGAACCAGGGATTCATACCGCTGCGGCGTCGCCTTGCACGGCCAGCCAACCCTCACGCCCCGGCAGTTCGCCGCGCGTGAGCGTGTATTGCGGCAGCGCGCCGAGATCGAGATCGCCGAGCGGCTGAAAGCAGATGTTGCGTTCGCGCGCGAGATCGAGCAGTTCGGCGAAGCGCTCGCGCAGCGCGATGCCTTCGACTTCGGCGTGAATCGTGTAGACGTTGAGCCGCCCCGGAACCATGCGGTCGAGGATGCGGGCGTTGTAGTTGGCGTCGGTGACGCCGTCGCGGCCGATCAGCTCGTCGTAGGTCGGCAGTGTCACCGGAATCTGCGGTATCAGCACTTGGCCAGCGACGACAGGACGAAATGCGGCGGTGCCACGGCAGTCGCTATTGTAGGCGAACGGGAATGCCTGCTTGGCGAGCAGCGTGGCTTCATTGCTGCGCCAGCCGGCAGTGGCCGAGCACTGGGGCGCGCAGCCTAGGATATTCCCGAGCTTGTCGAAGCCAAGCTGGATATGCCGCGCCTGCATCGCCTGTGAATAGCGATCGACGTGCATTTGCCAACTGTAGTGATCCCAAGCATGCAGGCCGACTTCATGGCCGGCGTCATGCGGCAGCCGCACGCAATCGCGCAGACAATCACCGATAACCGGGCCGGGCCACGCCGTGCCGCGCAGCAGCACGTCCCAGCCGTACAGGCTGGCCGCCTTCGAGCGCAGCATCTTGGCGAGAAAGGCTGGGCGCAGGAGCCGCCACAGATTGCGCCCCATGTTGTCGGGACCGACGCTCATGAAGAAAGACGCGCGCACCGAATGTTGGGCAAATAACTCGACCAGCGCCGGCACGCCGTCGCGCGTGCCGCGAAAGGTGTCGACGTCGACGCGCAGGCCGACCGGCAGCAATGGTAACTGCGGCGCCTGCGCGACGGCGCTCAACGGCCCGCTTCCGTTTCCGCGATGGCCGAACGCAGGAAGAAGTCGAGCGTGGTTTCGATGGTGTTCCGCAGCGGCACGCTGGGCTGCCAGCCGAGATAACGGTTGGCGTTGCGGATACTCGGCCGCCGGAACTGCACATCCTGATAGCCGTTGCCGTAATAGGAACTGCTCTCGATTACCTTGAAGCCGGCGAACGGCGGGAAGCGGTCGCGCAGCGGATGCTTGTTGAACGCATCGAGCAGCATTTCCGCCAGTTCGCGGATGCTGGCCTCGTTTTGCGGATTGCCGACGTTGATGATCTTGCCGTTGCAGGCGTCCTTGTCATTCTCGATGATGCGGAACAGCGCGTCGATGCCGTCGGCGATGTCGGTGAAGCAGCGGCGTTGCTCGCCGCCGTCGATCAGGCGAATCGGCGTGCCTTCGACCAGGTTCAGGATCAACTGCGTGATGGCGCGCGAGCTGCCGATGCGCGCCGAATCCAGGCTGTCCAAGCGCGGCCCCATCCAGTTGAACGGACGGAACAGCGTGAAGCGCAGGCCGCGATCGCCGTAGGCCCAGATGACGCGATCGAGCAATTGCTTGCTGGCGGAATAAATCCAGCGCTGCTTGTTGATCGGCCCGAGCACCAGCGACGAGTTGTCCTCGTCGAACTCATCCTCCTGGCACATGCCATAGACCTCGGAGGTGGAGGGGAAAATCACCCGTTTGTTGAAGCGCACGCAATCGCGGATGATCTTGAGATTTTCCTCGAAATCCAGCTCGAAGACGCGCAGCGGATTGCGCGTGTATTCGATGGGCGTGGCGATGGCGACCAGCGGCAGCACGATGTCGCACTTGCTGATGTGATATTCAAGCCATTCGCGGTGAATGGTGATATCGCCTTCGAGGAAATGAAAGTGCGGCTGATCGAGCAGGCGCGAGATCGCCGTGTTGCTGCGGTCCATGCCATACACTTCGTATTTGCCGCTGGCCAGCAGGCGCTCGGTCAGATGATTGCCGATGAAGCCATTGACGCCGAGGATCAGCAGCCGCTGGCGGCGCGGCGCGGGCATCGCCATCGCGCCCAGGCGGATACCATCGACCAGGTTCAATTCGCGCGCCAGTTGCGGACCGGACTGGCAGATGCCGCCATCAACCTGACCGACCCGGATGGTCAGCGCGCCCTGCCCGCAGGCCACGGTCAAGGGCTGCGTCGACAGGATGGTGCCGGGCGTCTGCGCCGGTTTCATCTCGACGACATCGGCCTCCCAGACGATGATCTTGCGGCTGCCGGCATAAGAAAACGCGCCGGGGAACGGCTGGGCGACGGCGCGCACCAGATTGCGCACCACCGTGGCGCTCAGGCTCCAATCAATCGCGCCATCTTCCGGGTGGCGGCGACCGACGTAATTGCCCTTGCTGATGTCCTGCGCGGTACGCGGCGCGTTGCCGGCGGCGATGGCGGGCAGGCACTCGGCCAGCAGTTGCTGCCCCGCCGTCACTTGTTTGCGATGCACTTGCTGCACGTAGTCGTCCGGCTCGATCTTCACCTCGACCTGACCGACGATGTCGCCGGCATCGGCGCGCTCGACCATGTGATGCAGGGTAATGCCGGTAACCTGCTCGCCGTTCAGCATCGCCCAGTTCAGCGGCGAGCGGCCACGGTAATGCGGCAGCAGCGAGCCGTGCAGGTTGAACGCGCCCTTCTTCGCCTGGTCCAGGATGGACGCCGGAATCAACTGGCGGTAGTAGAACGAAAAGATAAAATCGGGGGCCAGCGCGGCAATCTGCTGCTGCCACAGCGGATGGTCGATGGCATCCGGGACATGCACGGGAATATCCAGTTCCGCGCACAGTCGCGCCACCGATTCAAAGAAAATATTTTCCTGAGGATTGTCACGGTGCGTGAATACGGCCACGATGTCGAAACCCGCCGCGCGCAACGCGCGAATTCCGCTACAACCAAAATCGTGATAGGCGAACACGATTGTTTTCATGTGTGAAGTCCTCGGTAGCTCAGGAAAGGCGGGCAGTGTACTACGCGGCGTCAGCCTGACAAACCGGCGGCGGAAAAATTAAAATCGCAATAGCCGTGACGAAGGAGCGTGTTCATGAAGATTCGGAAAATCCTCGCCTGGGGGTTGGCTGGACTGGTCACCGTGTTGGCGGTGGTTACCGTATTCATCGCAGCCACCTTCGATGCCAATCGGTGGAAAGGCGAAATCACCCAACTGGTACAGGAAAAGACCCAGCGCAGCCTGAAAATCGAGGGCGATCTGGCGCTTTCCTTTTTCCCTTCCATCAGTGTGCGGCTGGGCCAGGCCACGCTGTCGGAACGCCAGAGCGAGCAGGTTTTCGCCTCGCTGGAGGGCGCCCGCATTTCCTTGCGCCTGTGGCCGCTCCTGGCGAAACGGGTGGTGGTGGATAGCGTCGAGCTTGATGGCATCAAAGCCAAACTGGTGCGCTCCAAGGACGGGCGCATGAATATCGACGACCTGCTGGGAGTGGACGAGAAGAGCGAGAAGGATGATGCGCCGATGCCGCGCTTCGAACTCGCCGGCGTGCGCATCATCAATGGCGAATTCGGTTGGCGGGACGAAGAGGCCGGGCAGGAACTGACGATCTCCGCGCTCAATTTGAAAACCGGCCGCTTGGCGAATGCCGCCAGCGACCGCTTCGATCTTTCGCTACAGCTCTCGAGCAAGAATCCGCTGCTGGCGGCGCAGTTTGCCGCGAAAGGCGAATATCGCTACGACCTCGACCAGAAAAATGTCGCCCTCGCCAAACTCGACCTGCATCTGACCGGCGATGCCGCCGAGATGAAAGGGCTTGATCTGGCGCTGACCGCGACGGCCCTGCAATTGGGCGGCGCCGGCGAAGTCTCTGTCGACGGCCTCGCGCTGACGGTACAGGGCAAGGCTGCGGGCGACCCCTTCGCGGCCAAGCTGGAGGCGCCCAGGCTCGAACTGGCGGCCGATCAGGCGAGCGGCGCGGCGGCGCATGCCATGTTCAAGCTCAACGGCGCGCAGCGCCAACTCGAGGCCAAGATCGCGCTGACCGGCCTGGAGGGTAAAGGACGGATCCTGCGCATCGGCAAGCTAGCCATCGACTTCGATGCGCGTCAGGGCGACATGAGGCTCAAGGGCGCGCTGACCTCGCCAGTAACGGCCAATCTGGAAAAGCAGATTCTGGAACTGCCCGACCTCAACGGCAAACTGGACGAAAGCGCCATCGCCGCGAAGCTCCACATTTCCCGCTTCTCCCCGCTCGCGCTCGGCTTCGATGTCGATATCGACCAACTCAATATCGACAAATACCTGCCGCCCAAAAAGGCCGCGCCCGGCAAGGGCGGCGGCCAGCCGGCGGCGGAATCGTCCATCGACTCGCCCCTCGACTTTTCCGCGCTCAAGGGCCTTTCCGCCAACGGCGTTCTCAAGGTCGGCCAATTGCAAGCGGCCAATGTGAAGGCCAGCCAGGTACGCCTGGAAATCAAACTCGCCAATGGCCGGCTCGACCTCGCGCCGACGGCGCAACTCTACAATGGCAGCCTGGCCGGCACGCTGTCGCTGGACGCCAACACCAATCAGGTAGCGGCCAAGCTGAATCTTGTCGACGTGAGCCTCAATCCGCTGATGCAGGATGCCCTCGACATGAACGCGCTGGAAGGCCGTGGCAGCCTTGCGCTCGACATCACCACCGCCGGCAATACCGTAACGGCGATGAAGAAAGGACTGGCCGGCACGGCCAGCCTGAATGTACGCAACGGCGCCATCAAGGGCATCGACCTCGCCAGAACCTTCCGCGAGACGAAGGCGCTGTTTTCCACCCGGAAGGACGCCAGCCAGAAGGCGAGGCAGACCGACAAGACGGATTTTTCCGAACTCACGGCCTCCTTCCGCATCGCCAGGGGGGTTGCGCGCAACGACGACCTGAGCATGAAATCACCCTTCATCCGCCTGACCGGCGCGGGCGACATCGACATCGGCGAAGGCCGGATCAACTATCTGGCCAGAGCCACCGTGGTGCCGACCGCCGGCGGACAAGGCGGCAAGGATCTCGAATACCTGAGCGGAATCACCATCCCGGTGCGCCTCTCCGGCCCCTTCGACAATCTTTCCTACAATCTCGAATTCGCCAGCCTGACGGCGGAAGCCGCCAAGGCCAAAGCAAAGGAAGTCACCGGCAAGGCCGGCAGCGCCATCAAGGGGCTGTTCAAAAAATAGCCCTCTCGCTCGTTATTCCCCGATGCTTGAGGCTCCACCAAGGGCAGAACGCACCCCCTCTCCCCGCCAAACGGGGCAAGGGGGGCTACACCGCGCCCCACTCAATGACACACGCATTTATGCAAGCGCCCTGGATTCCCGTCCCAGCCGTGCGCGGCAGCCGGGAATTCGCTACACTGCCGCCGTTTTGATCGACGGACCCCAAGCCCATGTCAGAAACCTTCCTGCCCTTCTGCCGACCGCAGATCAGCCCCGATGACATCGCCGCCGTCACCGCGGTCTTGAATTCCGGCTGGATCACCACCGGCGCCAAGACCGCCGCGCTCGAAGCCGCGTTCTGCGAGTTGACCGGCGCGCGTCACGCCGTGGCGATGTCCTCTGCCACCGCCGCGCTGCATCTTTACCTGCTGGCGAAGGGAATCGGCCCCGGCGCGGAGGTCATCACGCCATCGCTGACCTGGGTATCGACCGTCAACCTGATCACGCTGCTCGGCGCGACGCCGGTCTATGTCGATGTTGACCGCGACAACCTGATGACGACCGCGGACGCCATCGAGCGCGCCATCACACCACGCACGAAACTGATCATCCCCGTCCATTTTGCCGGCGCGCCGCTCGATCTCGACCCCATCCGCGCGCTTGCCGCCGCGCACGGCATCCCGCTGCTGGAGGACACCGCTCACGCGCTCGGCACGCTCTACAAGGGCATCCCGGTCGGGCGCGGCGCCGACAGCATCTTTTCGTTGCAGGCAATCAAGAACGTCACCGCCGCCGAGGGCGGCGTGCTCGTCACCGATGACGACGAACTGGCGGCCAAGCTGCGCCGGCTGCGTTTCCACGGCTTGGGCGTCGATGCCTACGACCGCGCGACGCAGGGGCGCAACCCGCAGGCCGAAGTGATGGAGCCGGGCTTCAAGTACAACCTGCCCGATATGTGCTCGGTGCTGGCCACGAGCCAGTTGGCGCGGCTCGACCGCATCAACGCGCGCCGCGCCGAACTCGCCGCGCGTTACCACGAGTTGCTGCGCGAGTTATCGCAAGAGCAGCCGCAGGTACAGCCGCTGGCCGCTCCGGCCTGGCCGCACAAACACAGTTGGCATCTGTTCGTCGTGCGCGTGCCGGAACGCGACACCTTCATCGAAGCGATGAAGGCCCAGGGCATCGGCTGCGGCATCCACTTCCGCGCCGTGCACCAGCAAAAATACTACCGGGAGTTGCACGCAAAATCCGGCGCTCCCCTGCCCCATGCGCTGCCCAACACCGAGTGGAACTCCGCGCGCATCTGCTCGCTGCCGCTCTTCCCCGACATGACCGCCGCCGACGTCGAGCGCGTCGTCCAGGCCATGCGCACTGTGCTCACAACAAGGTAATCCCCATGCCGCGCCCACACCGTATTGAATTCCTGTCCATCGTCATCCCCGTCTACAACGAGCAGGACAACCTGCCAGCGTTGTGCGAACGCTGCCGCGCCGTGGTCCAGCAACTCGGCCTGCCCGCCGAGATCATTCTCGTCGATGACGGCAGCCGCGATGATTCCGCCGAACTCATCCGCGCGGCAGCGGCCGACCCGCTGTTCGTCGGCGTCATTTTGAATCGCAACTACGGCCAGCACGCGGCGGTGATGGCGGGTTTCTCGCGGGCGCGCGGCGATTTGATCGTCACCCTCGACGCCGATCTGCAAAACCCGCCGGAAGAGATTCCGAAGCTGATCCGCGCCGCCGAGGAAGGCTACGAAGTGGTCGGCACGGTGCGCCAGTTGCGTCAGGACAGCCTGTTCCGCCGCCTCGCATCGCGCGTCGTCAATGGTTTCGTGCGCCGCGCCACCGGGGTACAGATGACTGATTACGGCTGCATGTTGCGCGCCTATCGCCGCCACATCGTCGACACCATGCTGCGCTGCGACGAACGCAGCACCTTCATCCCCATGCTGGCCAATTCGTTTGCGCGCCACACCACGGAAATCCCGGTGCGGCACGAGGAGCGCGCCGCCGGCGATTCCAAGTACAGCGTGTTCAAGCTGATCAATCTGCAATTTGATCTCTTGACCGCGATGACGACCGCGCCGCTGCGTCTGTTGTCCTTTGTCGGCGGCGCCATCGCGGCGGCCGGCACGCTGTTCGCGCTGCTCTTGCTGACGCTGCGCATCATCTACGGCGCGGCCTGGGGCGTGGGCGGCGTCTTCCCGCTATTCGCCATCCTGTTCATTTTCATCGGCGCGCAATTCATGAGCTTCGGCCTCCTGGGCGAATACATCGGGCGCATCTATACCGACGTGCGGGCGCGTCCGCGCTTCATCATCGAGGAAATCATCGATCAAGTTGTCGAGCACGGCGCCGGGAGCGAACCGCAACCAGACGCCATCGCGCCATCCCGCTCATGAGCGACGCCGCCGCGATTCGTCGCGAGAGCTGGCTGCTCGGCGGCATCGGCCTGCTGCTGTTCATGGCCGGACTGTGGCAGCAACCCTTCATCGGTTTTGAAAGCCGTTTCGCGGTGTTCGCGCAGGAAATGCTACGGCACGGCCCAAGCTGGTTTCCGACCACCTGGGGGGAACCCTATCCCGATTATCCGGTAACCGGAACGCTGTTGATCGCGCTCTTTTCGCTGCCTTTCGGGGCCGTCACCCGCTTCAGCGCCGCGCTACCGACCGCGCTCGCCGCCGCGCTCAATCTGGTCATCCTGTATCGCCTGCTGGCGCCCCACTCCAAGGACTGGGCGCGGCTGGCGCTGTGCCTGCAAGTAATGACGGTGACCTTCCTCGCCGAGGCGCGCGCCATCTCGCTCGACCAGATGGTCGCGACGCTCACGCTGCTGGCCTTCTATCTGGCGTACAGCGCGGACCGCGCGGCGCAACCTCGGCTGCGGTGCTGGCTGCCGCTCGTGCTGGTTCTCGGTTTCTGCGTGCGCGGCCCGCTCGGCATCGTGATTCCCGCCAGCGCCGTCATCAGCTACTACGCGCTGAGTTCGCAGTGGCGCTCGCTACTGCATTTCGCCATCAAGGCGGCATTACTGCTGGCGCTGCTGTGGCTCGCCCTGCTCGCGCTCGCCTACTGGCAGCACGGCGCCGATTTCGTGCGGGAGGTGGTGCGCATGCAGGTCGCCGGCCGCCTCGAAGCGCAGGATGGGTCAAGGCCGTTTTACTATTTCACCAGTTCGTTCGGTAATTACGCGTTGAGCTATCCGCTGGCCGTGCTAACACTGGCGCTGCTCGTGCGCCCGCTGCTGCGACAGCCGCGAAGCGCAGCGCTGCAACTCGTACTTGCCCTCGCGGCGTCGGCGCTGCTGATACTGGCCGGTCTTTCCGTACCGGAAACGAAAAAGGCACGCTACATTCTCGCGGCCACGCCAGCGCTGGCCGCGATCGCCGCCTATCCGTGGGCCGAAGCCGGATCGCGTGAACTGCGCTGGCTGCGCGCCGCGCTCGAACGCCTGTTCGCCGTGATGCCGCTGCTGCTGATCGCGGCGCTCGTCCTCATCCAGCGCCGCAGCGAGTATCGGGATCTGTCGCTGATCCTTCCTTGCGCAGTCCTCGCCGCCTTGCAGATCGGCGCCCTGCTCACGCGCATCAAGGTCACGGCGCCGCAGCGTGGTGTCATCTACGCCTACGTCGCCGCGCTCGCGCTGTGGAGCGCCGCGGTGCTCGTCATCGAACCCGAAACCTTGCGCAAGCAGGACAGTTCCGATTTTGTCGCGGCCGTGGAAACACAGCGGCGCACGCAGCCGGGCACGCTCGCGCTGTTCGGCATGACGCGCGACGGCGCGGCAATCAAATACCTGGTCAACGCCAACGCCGATCTCGCCCCACGATTCCCCCGCGACGGCGATGCCATCGCCGCCCTGCCCCGACCCGCCTATGTCGTCATCAAGGCTACCATCGCCAGAACCTTGCCGGAATCCGCGCTACCGACCGCAACCCAGGTCACCAGCGGGCAATTCAATGGCGAGCCGTTCCTTGCGTTCTATCTGCCGTAACAACCGAGACCTTATTCCCGCCCAGCCTGGCTTTCCAGCGCGCCCAGGTTGATCTGCACCTTGTAGCGCTCGCGCAGGGCTGCCAGATACAGGCGGATTTCCTCCTGGGCGGCCAGGTTGGCCAGTTGTCCCTGGGCTGCCTTGCGGCTGGCGGCGTCGACCGTTGCGCCGGCTTCGACGCGGTTGAGGCGGTACAGCGCATAGCCGGCGCCGGGCAGCTCGACGCCAGCAAAGGCCGGCAGCGGCTCGGTATTCATGCGGAAGATCACCGGCACCGCCAGCGGCGAAATCTGGCGCGTGTCCATGCGCGATACTACCTTGCCGGCGCTCCAGGACAACTTGTCCTCGCCTTTTTGCAGCGCTTCGAGGCGGGCCTCACCGTCCTTGACCGCCAGCGCTTGAGCCTCCTGGCGGCGCAGCAGGGTCTCGATGCTGGCTTGCAGGCCTTCAAAGGGCTGCAGCGTTGCCGGCTTGTAATCGACCAGGCGGGCGGCAACCAGGGTGTTTGGCGCAATCTCCACGGCTTCGGTGTTGCGCCGGTTTTTGATCGAATCTTCGCTGAACAGCGTGGCCAGCAGCTTTTCATTGGCGAGCGGCCCGTTGGTCGGATCGGCCTGGCGCCCCAGCCAGCCGGAACGGGCGACCTTGAGATTGAACATCTCGGCCACTGGAGCCAAGCTGTCGGCTTGCTCGTAGACGGTGTTGCTGAAGGTTTCGGCGGCTTCGGCGAATTTACGCGCGGCGGCGGCCTTCTTCACTTCGGCTTCGATCTGGCCGCGAACTTCGGCCAGCGGCTTGATTTTGGCGGCATGGATGCCGGTCAGCTTAATGATGTGGAAACCGAAATCGGACTGGACGACGTCGGAAATCTCGCCTTCTCCCAAGGAAAAGGCGGCATCCTCGAACGGCTTGACCATCATGCCGCGGCCGAAGAAATCGAGGTCGCCGCCCTTGCCGGCGGAACCCGGATCGTCGGAATACTTGCGGGCCAGTTCGGCGAAGCTGCCCGGGTTCTTGCGCACCTCGGCCAATACCTCCTCGGCCTTGGTCCGCGCCTTGTCGAT
The DNA here is from genome assembly GCA_031260295.1 of Azonexus sp. Taxonomy (GTDB): domain Bacteria; phylum Pseudomonadota; class Gammaproteobacteria; order Burkholderiales; family Rhodocyclaceae; genus Azonexus. Next base: position 150,369 of record JAIRKE010000001.1, on the reverse strand, counting down.
GCCAAGCTTTTCCGAGGCGATCAGGATGTGGCTGGCGCGGCGCTCCTCGGGCCGCTCGAACTGCGCACGGTGACTGTCGTACCAGGCCTTGATCTCGTCTTCGCTGGCCGTCATCTGGCCACCGAGCGTCTCCATCGACAGTACTACGTACTCGACCATCGCCTGCTCGGGCAGTCGGAACTGCTCGCTGTTCTCTTCGTAGTACTTCTTCGCCGCGCCGTCGGCCAGCTTGACCTTGCCCAAGTAGTCTTCGAGGGCTAGGCGCACTTCCGAAACGTCGCGTTGCTCGGTCTGTAGCGCCAGAACACGGTCGAGCACGGTATTGGCGGTGATGCTCGAACGGGCCACGGCGCCGACCAGTTGTTGCAATGTCAGATCCTGGCGTAGTTGCGCCTCGAAACCGGCCGGCGTCATGCCCTGGCCGCGCAGCGCCGCTTCGTAGCGTTCGTTGGAGAACTGGCCGTCGACCTGGAAAGCCTCGATACCGAGAATGATGTGGCGGACTGCGTCATCGCTGACGAACAGGCGACGCTTGTTCGCTTCCAGCATCAGCAGGCGCTGGTTGATCAGGTCGTCGAGAATCGCCTTGCGCGCCTCCGGCGTATCGAACAGCTTGGCGTCGAACTGCCCCCCAAGCTGGGTGCGCAGCCGTTCCTGCTGCTCGCGCAGGGCTTGCTGGAACTGCTGCTGGTCGATCTTCACGTCGCCAATTTTGGCCACGGTGTCAGCCGAGCCCGAATTACGGACATACGACTCAAGGCCGAAGAATGCGAAGGTGATGGCGATCAGGCCGAGGATCGCCTGGGTGATCATTCTGTTATTGCGGACTGCGTCGAACATGACGGAAAAATCCTTCGAAGTCGTTCAGGACGGCCAGTAGCGGCCTGCCAAAAGTCGCTAATGATACCGTAGTTTGCCGTCCCCTCGCCGCTTCCAGCGGTGCCGACGATATGTCGCGACCTCCTCGATTTCCGGCATGTGTGGGTTGCCGCAGTTCAAGCAATTGCGGTGTGTGGCCGCTGACCGAAAACCGCGCTCTGCGGCATAATCCGGTCTCACGCGGGGCGATGGCCTCTTTTTCGCGGCCCTCGCTCACCATCCACCGGAGAATTTCGCCCATGACGCGCATCGACATCGACGCCGCCATCCGCCAGCACAACCACTGGCGACGCCAGTTCATCAACGCCTTCGCCGGCGGCGCTTACGCCGACATGCCGCTGTCCGAGCATCGCGGCTGTACCCTCGCCGCCGCTCTGCGGAAAACTGAATACGCCGCCGCCAGCACAGCCGATTTCCAGCAGTTGCTCGCCATCGACGACCGTTTCCACCGGCTGGCCAACGAAATCGTCGAACTCAGCAACAGCGGCCTCGGCAATTCCGCCGACCTGTTGCTGCCGGAACTCAGCGAAGCCTCGCACCAACTGGTGGTCCAACTCGACAAGCTGCGCGCCTATCAGGATCGTTGAACGCCGGCCGGTTTTCACCCGGCCCAACGCAAAGGGGACGCCGTAGCGTCCCCTTCTTGCTGGCTACTACCAGGTCTAGCCAACCCAGCGACGGGCATTGCGGAACATGCGCATCCACGGCGAATCCTCGCCCCAGTTCTCCGGGTGCCAGGACATCTGCACGCTGCGGAAGACGCGCTCCGGGTGCGGCATCATGATCGTGAAGCGGCCGTCAGCTGTGGTCACGGCGGTCAGGCCGTCCGGTGAGCCGTTTGGGTTGTAAGGATAAACCTCGGTCGGTTCGCCTTTGTTGTCGACATAGCGGGCGGCTGCCAGGCATTTCGCCGGGTCGCCGACATCGCCGAACACCGCCCTGCCCTCGCCGTGCGAGACGACGATGGGAATCTGCGAGCCTGCCATGCCGGCAAAGAAGATCGACGGCGAATCGAGCACCTCGGTCATCACGAAACGCGCCTCGAACTGCTCAACCGCGTTGCGGCGGAAGGCCGGCCAATGCTCGGCGCCGGGAATCAGGGATTTGAGCGCGCTCATCATCTGGCAGCCGTTGCAGACGCCCAGCGCGAAAGTGTCCTGGCGATTGAAGAAGGCAGCGAATTCGTCGCGGCAGCCATCGTGCATCAGGATGGTCTTGGCCCAGCCCTGGCCGGCGCCGAGCACGTCGCCGTAGGAAAAGCCACCACAGGCGACCAGGCCCTTGAAATCCTTGAGACTGACGCGGCCGGCCAGGATGTCGCTCATATGGACGTCGACGGCGGCGAAGCCGGCGCGGTCGAAGGCGGCGGCCATTTCGTAATGGCTGTTGACGCCCTGCTCGCGCAGGATGGCGATGCGTGGCCGGCCGCTGACGTCTTTGTAGACCTGGGTGAAATCGTCCTGCGGGTCGAAGGTCAGCTTCGGCGTCAGGCCGGGATCGGCGGTATCGAGGATGCGATCGAATTCCTGCTGGGCACAGGCTGGATTGTCGCGCAGCATCTGCATCCGGTAGCTGGTTTCCGACCAGGCGCGTTGCAGGTCGACGCGCTTTTCGCGCAGCAGCTTGCGGGCGTTGCGGATGACGCGAATCTCATCCCACTCATTCAAATAGCCAACAAAGTGGTAGGGCACGCGCAGGGCACGCAATACCGAAGTCACCTTTTCGCGGTCGACGCGGCGAATCTGGATCAGGGCACCGAGTTCCTCGTTGAACAGTGCCCGCACGCAGTTCTCGAAATCGCGGCCGGCCATCAGGTCGGGGCGTTTTTCGGACCCGTCGATGTCGCCGGCTAACGGGTCGTAGCACAGGCCATCGAGATCGAGCGTGACGCCGCGGCGGCTGGCGAAGGCCATCTCGGCCGCGGCCACAAACAGGCCACCATCGGAGCGGTCATGGTAGGCCAGCAGCAAGCCGTCACGGTTGAGCTTCTGCACCGCGTCGAACAGGCCCTTCAACCGCGCCGGATCGTCCACATCCGGCGCCTCGCTGCCGGTGGCGTTGTAAACCTGGGCCAGTGCCGAGCCGCCGAGGCGATTCTGGCCGAGGTCGAGCAGCAGAATTTCACTTTCACCCTGGCCGGTCACCAACAGCGGTGTCCGCGTCCGGCGCACGTCGTCGACGGCGGCGAAGGACGTGACGATCAGCGACAGCGGCGACACCACCTGCTTCTGCTCGCCGCCCGCTTCTGTCACCTCTTCCCAGGCGGTACGCATCGACAGCGAATCCTTGCCGACCGGAATCGAGACGCCGATTTGCTGGCACAACTTGGAAATGCCCTCGACGGTGGCGTACAGGCGGGCATCCTCGCCCGGTACGCCGCACGCCGCCATCCAGTTGGCCGAGAGCTTGACTTTACCGAGATCGCCGACGTCGGCGGCGGCCAAGTTGGTCAGCGCCTCGCCGATGGCCATGCGGCCGGAGGCCGGCGCGTCGAGCACGGCAAGCGGCGTGCGCTCGCCCATGGCGAAGGCTTCGCCGCGATAGCCCTGGTAACTCATCGTGGTCACGGCCACGTCGGCCACCGGCACCTGCCACGGGCCGACCATCTGGTCGCGGGCGGTCATGCCGCCGACCGAGCGGTCGCCGATGGAGATCAGGAAAGTCTTGTCGGCGATGGCTGGTAGGCGCATCAGGCGGTAAGCGGCGTCCTTCAGTTCAACCGATACGGCGTCGAAAGGCACGAAGCTGGACGGCCGCGAGGTCACATCGCGGGTCATGCGCGGCGGCTTACCGAGCAGCGCCTCCATCTCCATGTCCACCGGATTGACATTGAAGTGGCGGTCGGTAACGGTCAGGTGGCCGTCCCCGGTGGCTTCGCCGACCACCGCAAACGGGCAACGCTCGCGCTCGCACAGCGCCTGGAATTTGCCGATGCGGCCGGGCGGAAGGGCCAGCACGTAACGTTCCTGCGCTTCGTTCGACCAGATTTCGGCTGGCGACATGCCCGGTTCGAGGATCGGTACTGCACGCAGTTCGAACCTGGCGCCAACGCTGCCCGAGTGGGCCAGTTCCGGCAGCGCGTTGGAAACGCCGCCGGCGCCGACGTCGTGGACCGACAGGATCGGGTTGTTGGCCCCCATCTGCCAGCAGCGGTCGATGACTTCCTGGGCACGGCGCTGGATTTCCGGGTTGCCACGCTGCACCGAGGCAAAGTCGAGATCTTCGGCATTGACGCCGGCAGTCATCGACGAGGCGGCACCGCCGCCCAGGCCGATCAGCATGCCGGGACCGCCCAGTTGCACGAACAACGTGCCGACCGGGAAAGTCTCTTCCTTGAACGACTGACCGGCCTGGATACTGCCCAGGCCGCCGGCAATCATGATTGGCTTGTGATAGCCGCGCACGGTGCCGTTCACGTCCTGTTCGTAGGTGCGGAAATAGCCGGTCAGATTGGGCCGGCCGAATTCATTGTTGAAAGCGGCAGCGCCGATCGGGCCTTCGATCATGATGTCGAGCGCCGAGGCGATGCGCGACGGCCGGCCGTAGGTTTTTTCCCACGGTTGCACTGCATCGGGGATGTTCAAGTTGGAAACCGAGAAGCCGCACAGGCCGGCCTTGGGCTTGGAGCCCTTGCCGGTGGCGCCCTCGTCGCGGATTTCGCCGCCGCTGCCGGTCGCGGCGCCGGGAAAGGGCGAAATCGCCGTCGGATGGTTGTGCGTCTCGACCTTGGTCAGGATGTGGGTCAGTTCTTCCTTGTAGGAATAGCCCTGGTCGGCGTCTGGGTAGAAGCGCTGGATCGTCGCCCCCTCGATAATCGAGGCATTGTCGGCATAAGCCATCACCGTGCCCTGCGGGTGTGCCTGGTGCGTCTCGCGGATCATGCCGAACAGCGTCTTGTCCTTCTGCTCGCCGTCGATTACCCACGAGGCATTGAAAATCTTGTGCCGGCAGTGTTCGGAATTGGCCTGAGCGAACATCATCAGTTCGACATCGGTCGGGTTGCGGCCGGCCTTGGTGAAGATATCGAGCAGATAGTCGATCTCGTCCTCGGACAACGCCAGGCCCAGCGCGGTGTTGGCCCCGACCAACGCCGCCTTGCCGCCGGCCAGCACGTCAACGGTCGCCAGCGGCTTCGGCGCGAAATGGCGGAACAGTTCGCCAGCCTCGGCGAAATCCGCCAGCACCGACTCGGTCATGCGATCATGCAACAGGCTGGCAACTGTTTTTTTCTCGGCGGCCGTCAGCGCTCGGCCGTTCCTGAGCACGACATGGAAAGCGACGACGCGCTCGATGCGCTCAAGGGCCGGCTCCAGGTCACAGTTGAAAGCAATGTCGGTGGCCTTCGACGACCACGGCGAAATGGTACCGATGCGCGGCGCGACCAGGAACAGTTCTCCCCTCTCCTCGCCCGCCGGCCGCTCCTCCAGCAATTGCGCCAGCTTGGCCCGCTCATCGGCGCTCAGGGCGCGCTTGGGCGCCACCACGTGCCAGTAATCGGCCACCACCGATTCGATGTCCGCCACGACCGCGACCAGGCGGGCGCGCAGGCGTTGCAAACGGAAGGCGGAAAAGGCGGTGTCGCCCTTGAGGCAAAGAATGTCGGCCATGGAGGAACTCGGGTAAGGCGGGAAGGCCGACATTGTACCCGAGCGCAGGGGCAGCTTTGACCGTGGTTTCGACGAACGAGCAATCCACTCCGGCAAAGGGCGACCACAAGGGATGCCCCCACAATCCAGCGCCCCATTTCATGAGATGCGTTGATACCCATCGAGCGCCAGAGCAGCCTCACTGCCCTGCGTTTGCCATCACCACGGCGCAAGTGCAAGCCCCGGCCTTCAGGCCGGGGTCAAGCGAGCAAAGCGTGATTTCGGTGCCAAAGGCACCCCAAACTCGTGGCGAGGAAGCTCCGGGCTTCAGCCCGGAGTGACTCACAACACCGCAGGCTGCGGTGCCGGTTCCCGTCTATGCACGGGCGGCTCCATGAGCACGGAAGGCTCCACCTCCAAGGCTTCCGCCAGTTTGAAGATGTTCAGCAGCGCAATATTGCGCTGCCCGCGCTCAACCTCACCAAGATAACTGCGCGCCAAACCGCTCTCCAGCGCCAACCGCTCCTGCGACCAACCCTTGGTTCGCCTGATCTCTACCAGTTTCAGGCCAAAGCGTTTTCGCGGGTCGAGGGACATGTCTTTCCTTCTCAAAGAGCAGCAACTCTATGAGTGCCCCCTCTATGAGGCCACGCGCGATAACAGCACGCGCTATAAGTGACATTTCCGTTGTTTCATAGTAAATTTTGGCTGCTATAAGTGACATCAAAGAGGCATCTGATGGTCGGCATGAGTTCGCAGCCAAGCCTGCGCCAACTTTCCTTGGAACAGTCGTCTAATTGTAGTTAGGCATAGGAGCGCAATATGATCCGCATTCTTTCCGTTATCGCAGCTCTGCTCTTCTCTGGCTGCGCTTCGCAGTTGAGCGTCACCTACAATTCCGATCCTCCAGGTGCCGTCCTTTACCAGGGAGGGCAACGAATCGGATACACCCCATATACGCTCTATTACGACGTTTCCAAAGAGGACAAGAAGCGCGGATTCATGGATATCGCTGGCACCAGAGTTCAGTGGGCGAGTGGCGCGACAGCGGGAATAACGTCGCTGAGAGCAGACTTCGCAAGGTATGGGCTTTCACAGCAATTCACGTTCAATCGACCCGATGGAGTTCTCGGACGAGAGACAGACGTGCGTTTTTCTCTTGAACTTGAACGCACAAGAGCTATGCAAGAGCAGGCAACTGCGCAGCGACGGCAAGCTGCCGCACAAGAGGAGCGGGCGGCGGCTGCTAAACGCTCTACCAATTGCACATCTACAGTCATTGGAAGCATTGTCACGACGTCATGCTATTGACAATGCCTATCCATACAACTCACCACAGACAATGACTCGGCACTTAATTTTCAAAAATTATTGGTGGCTCGGTCTGCTACTCGGATTCGTTGCCAGTGTAGTAGCGTACCTTGTCGGCGGCGAAAATCGTGTAGGGCTAGTTGGTGCAACAATCGCCGATACTTTGGGTTTTTTCTATTTCGTGCAACAACAGAATCCCTTAAACAATCGTCCAAATATAGTTAGGCCTCTCACATGAACGCATCTGCTTCCCACCAAGAGCTTGGCCGCTTCATCGTCACATTCCAGCACGTCGAGACTGCGCTCACTAGGCTCCTTGTGCTCATGGCAAAGGCTGACGATGAAGCCGTTCGCATCTTGGTCAACGAACTTCAGTATTCCCAGCGTGTCAAGACGACGGACGTTCTGTTCGCGCGGTTTGTCGATCTGCTCTGCAATCCTGATTACACGGCCAAAGCAGAATTTCACAAGCTCATGAATGAACTCTGGAAGCTGGGTGAACGGCGGAATGAAATGGTGCACTCAAAATATGCATCGTGGATCAGCGTTGAAGGACGCTCTGGACTGCTGCGTGAAAATTCACGGCTTCGAGCATCAAAGGGGGCACGAGAAGAAGAGGAAGAAGAATTGCTCCCCGAGTCATTCGCTGAAGATTTTCGCCGTCTCTCGGAAGCCCTGAATGAGCTTGAGCGCTTTCGCCTAAAGGTCATCGACTGGCTATGCCCCGATGTCTAACTATCGCATCCCGGACTGCGCCGCTACGCGGCAGCCGGTTAGCTTAGGCGTTAGGCAGTCCAAATAGCCTCGTTTAAGATAATTTGTGGCGCGACACCACAAAGCAGAGCCACCACCCTGCCCTGTTGCCGTCAGATCGCCAAAAGCATCAATCTTTATCCGGCACGAACTTCAGCACATTGCCGTTGATGCAATAGCGCTTGCCGGTCGGCGGCGGGCCGTCGTCGAAAACGTGGCCGAGGTGGATGCCGGAACTGGCGCTGCGCACTTCGACGCGGCGCATGCCGTGGCTGTCGTCTTCATGCAGCGTCAACGCGCCGGGCAGCGGATTGAAGAAGCTGGGCCAGCCGGTACCGCTGTCGAACTTGGCGTTGCTACGGAACAGCGGCGCGCCGGTGATCGGATCGACGAAGGTGCCGGGGCGCTTTTCGTCGAGATGCGAGCCAGTTCCCGGATATTCGGTGCCCTGCTCGAAGGCGATTTTCTGCTGCGCCGACGTTAACAGATGGAAACCCAACCATTTCCAGAAACGAACCGTCTCGCCGTTGTAGCCGGTGTAGCGGGAGACTTCCCTGCCCTTCTCGAACAGCACGATGGTTGGTGTCGCGAACAAGGTTTTTTCCAGCACCCAACCTGAAGGGGACTCCGTACTCAGGGTACGGGCCACGGCCACCGGCGACTGCCAGCGGTCGAGCACCTCGGCCTTGAATTTCTTGCAATAGGCACAGTCCTCGGCCTCGAACACGACCAGTTGGCGCTGGAAATCGAGCGCCTTGCCATCCAACCGTGGCGCTTTCGCCGCCGCCGGCGAACTGCTGGCAGCCGTGGCGGCCAGCGGATACTTGATGCCGGTGCCGCCCAGGCCGCAATAGCCATCCGGGTTCTTCGCCAGGTAATCCTGGTGGTATTCCTCGGCCCGGAAATAGGTCTTCAAGGGGACAATCTCGGTGGTGATCCGATCGTGCTTCTGGGCCGACAAGGCACCCTGGTACACATCCCGCGTCTTGTGGGCGATGGCCAATTGGGCGTCGCTACTGGTATAGATGGCGCTGCGGTAATTGCTCCCGATGTCGTTGCCCTGGCGGTTGCCCTGGGTCGGATCGTGGTTTTCCCAGAACTGGATCAGCACCTGTTCGAGATCGACCTTGTCCGGATCGAAGCTGACCTTGATCACCTCGGCGTGATTGCGTAGCGTGGTCTTGCCCTGCTGTACCAGCCGCTCATGCGCCAGCACAGCCTCATAGGTGCCTGGCACCTCGCCGTTGGCGTAGCCGCTTTCGACGTCGAGCACGCCGGGAATCGCCGCCATGCGCTTTTCCGCGCCCCAGAAACAGCCCATGCCGAGGACGATGGATTCGACGTTCGCCGGCCGGGCGACGGCCTTGCCCGATGGAGCGGCAATGGCGGCGTCGGTGCTGACGGCAAACAAAAAACTGGACGAAATGGCCAAGAATCCTTGAATCGTTCGGTCAAAAGACATCGTTTACCTTTCAACGGCATGGGACAGCCCCAGCCTGCCGGAGTGTGGACGGCGAGAACCGCCGTTGGTTCCCGGGGAAAGCCAGCACCTGACCCTGGCGGCAGCCATCCGCCTTAAAATGGACAGCGCGTTAATGGTCAATTAATACAAAGGCATATTCGTGAACAAGCATCTCATCGCAACAAGCTGGATTGTCGCCCTTGCCATTATGCCACTTGGCATTTATGCAGCAGATGAACCACCCGTTCTCATCACACCGGACGGAGGGCGTTACTGGGGGCCAGTAGTTGGAGGAATGCTCCAGGGCGAAGGGCGTATCGAATGGAGCAATGGGGCGTCCTACTCTGGCAGCTTCGCAAATGGATTGTTTTCGGGCAAAGGACGTTTCAATTATCCGACCGGCGATGTCATCGAAGGGGATTTCGAACAAGGAATGCCATCCGGCACGGTGATCCTGAAAACGAATAGCGGCGGCCTCTACCAGGGCCAGGCACGTTCGGGCCTATTGGATGGTCATGGTCGGTTTGAGGACAACGGCAACGTTTACGAAGGAGAATTCCAGAAAAACCTGTATCACGGACAGGGACACTTCGTAACATCGGTACAGGAATACACGGGTGAATTCCGCCAAGGACAATTCTGGGGAAAAGGGGAACTACGCCAGAAAAATGGACGAGTCTATGTGGGCGAGTTCGTGCGCGGTGAATTTGATGGCGATGGCCGCTATACGATTCCCAACGGTCCTACCTATGAGGGCCAATTTGCCGACGGGAGTTTCCAAGGACACGGCGCGATCACCAATCCCGATGGCGGCAAGCTGGAAGGCGAGTTTCGCAATTGGCAGCCCGAGGGACATGGCAAATACACCGACCCGGAAAACAATACCTGGGAGGGAGAGTTCAAGGCCGGCCAAATGGTTGGCAAGGCTACCACCCGCAAAGCAGATGGCTCCCGATATGTGGGAGAGATGCAGAATTGGGTACCGCACGGCCAGGGAGTTTTTAATTTCGCCAACGGCGATGTTTACGAGGGCGAATTCAGCTACGGCATGTACGAGGGTCAAGGCACTCTCACGTATGCCAAACCCCTGAGCGACGGGGAAACCCAGAAAAGTGGGCGGTGGGAATATGGGCGTTTGAAGAAAGAAGTGGAAGAGGAGTCGCGCCGGAACGAGGCCAATGTCGAACGCGCGCTCTATACCGAGGTGGAGCAACTTGACCGCGCGCTCGGCAAACTGGAGCCGAGGTCCGGGGAAGCGATCAACCTGTATTTCCTGGGTATCGCCGGCGATGGCGGACAGGAGGTATTTCGGCGAGAGATCGATTTTGTCCGCGCCCAATTCGAAGCAGAGTTCGGTGCCCGAAATCACGCCATCAGCCTGATCAACAGCCGGAATACGGCCGGTTCCACTCCATTGGCCACGGTCACGAGCATTCGCAAGGCTGTCTCGGCAATCGCGGCGAAAATGGATAAGGATCGCGATATTCTGTTTCTTTACCTGACCAGCCACGGCTCAAAAGAAGGCACCTTGAGGCTCGGCCTGAATGGCATGCAACTCCCCGATCTAAGCGCAGCCGAATTGGCTTCGTTGCTGAAGGAATCAGGGATTCGCTGGAAAGTCGTCGTGATCTCGGCTTGTTATTCCGGCAGTTTCATGGAGACGCTGAAGGATCCGGGAACCCTGTTGATCACGGCGGCCCGCGCCGATCGGCCGTCGTTCGGTTGTGCCGACGAAAACGATTTCACCTATTTCGGCCGCGCTTTTTTCAAGGAATCCCTGCCCTCCTCGAAATCCTTTGAAGACGCTTTCGCCAAGGCAAGCGGCTTGGTCAAGGAATGGGAAGACAAAAACAACGCCAAACAGGCTGCCGTATCGGCCAAATTGAAAGATGAAGAGGACAGCGAGCCGGCCGCCGAGAAACGGTATTCGCTGCCGCAAATGGAAGCCCCGGAAGCCATCCGGAAACATTTGAAGCAATGGCGTGACGATCTGGCAAGGAAGGCAAATCGCAACACACCCCGGTAGGTTTCTGGTCAGCATCGACAAGGCGAAAAGGAGGAAAGCCATCCTCCGAAACGACTTCGGGCTAGGCGCTTGACAAGGCAAAATCCGCTAACATCGGCCGCCCGCGTTCACCACTCCTGCCCATGCGTCCCCTCGCCTTCGTCGATCTCGAAACCACCGGCGCCACCGCCAGCCGGGACCGCATCACCGAAATCGGCATCGTCGAGGTCGACGCTGATGGGGAGGTGCGCGAGTGGCAGCAACTGGTCAATCCCGGTGTGCCCATTCCACCCTTCATCGAGCAGTTGACCGGCATCAGCAACGCCATGGTCGCCGCCGCCCCGTCGTTCGCCGAGGTGGCGGAGGAAACCCTGCGCCGCCTCGACGGCCGGCTGTTCATCGCCCACAACGCACGTTTTGATTACGGCTTCCTGAGGAACGAGTTCCGCCGTCTCGGCATCGCCTTCCGGGCGCCGGTGGTATGTACCGTCAAGCTGTCGCGGGCCTTGTTTCCCGAGCAGCGGCGGCACAATCTCGATACGTTGATCGAGCGCCACGGCCTGGCCGCCGACGCCCGCCACCGGGCGCTGGCCGACGCCCAACTGATCCACCAGTTCTGGCAGAAAATCCACGCCGATCTTGACCACGAACGCATCGCGGCAGCGCTGCGGGAACAGAACGCCAACCCCACCCTGCCGCCGCATCTGGACCCGGCACTGGTCGACGAGTTGCCGGACGGCCCCGGCGTCTATCTGTTCTACGGCGACGACGAGCGGCTGCTCTATGTTGGCAAGGCCAAGAACATTGGCCAGCGGGTACTGTCGCATTTCGCCGCCGATCGTCGGACGGCGAGGGAAATGGCGCTGGCCCTGGAAGTGCGGCGCATCGACTGGATCGAGACCGCCGGCGAAGTCGGCGCGGGCTTGCAGGAAGCACTGCTGATCAAGCGCCTGCAACCGGACCATAACCGCCTGCCGCGGCGCCCCGACGAAACCTGTACCTGGACGTTGGTCGACGAGGGCGAGGGCTGGCTGCGGCCGCAGTTGGCCATGGCGGCCGAGCACGATTTCGGCGTGCACAGTGCCTGCTACGGCCTGTTCAAGACGCCCAAGGAGGCGACCACGGTGCTGCGCACGCTGGCGGCCGGCCACCAACTATGCGATGCCTTGCTCGGGCTGGCACCACGCACCATAGGCCAGCCCTGCCCGGCCTATGCCGGGAAACGCTGCAAGGGCGCCTGCGTCGGCCACGAGCCGTTCGCCCGGCACAGCATGCGCTTGGTCGGCGCGCTCAGCCGGCTGAAGCTGGTTTCCTGGCCGTTCCCGGGACTGGGGATCATTCGCGAGGGTGGCGAAGTCCACTTGATCGACGGCTGGCGCTACCTCGGCACGGCTCGCAGCGAGACCGAATTGCACGAATTACAGGCAGGCGCCCGGCCGCCTTTCGAACGCGACATCTATAAGCTGCTCGTCAAGCTGGTCGGCCGCCTGCAACCGCTATGCCGATCATGAGCAATCCGATCCTCGCCGCGCAGGAAATCATCCGTGCCCCGCTTACCAATTACGGTGCCAGCGAAGAGGTACGCCACGTCGACCAACCGGTGCTGCCAATCTTGTCTGAGCATCAGGCGGAAAAGCCCTGACTATGGCGCGCGGTATCCTGCAATCGCGCGCCGCGGTGGCCGCCTGCATCACCAAAGACGGCTCGGAAATCCGTGAATTGCTGCACCCTGACCGCGATGCGTTGCGCCACCAAAGTTTGGCCGAAGCGGTTGTGCTGCCGGGTGTGAGCACGCTGCTGCATCGCCACCAGCGCAGCGAGGAGATTTACCACATCACCCGCGGCCAGGGGCTGATGACGCTGGGCGAGTCACGGTTCCCGGTCGGCGTTGGCGACAGTGTCGCCATCCTGCCCGGTACACCGCATTGCATTGAGAACACTGGTGCCGAGCCGCTGCATATCCTGTGTTGCTGCGCTCCGCCCTACGCGCACGACGACACGGAACTGCTCTAATCGGTTATGCCGGAGGCCTGAATCCGACGCGGCTCCGGGAAACCGGTAAAATCGGCGACGGACCGCGCTCCGCCGATCCGCGACCCTACCCCCGAAGCCACGCATGACCGATTACTCCGCCGCCTCCATCCGCGTCCTCAAGGATCTCGAACCCGTCAAGGAACGGCCGGGGATGTATACCCGGACCACCTGCCCGACCCATATCGTGCAGGAAGTCATCGACAACGCCGCCGACGAGGCGCTGGCCGGTTTCGCCAAGCGGATTTCGGTCGCCATCCGTGGCGACGGCAGCATCGAGGTCGCCGACAACGGCCGCGGTATTCCGGTCGAGATTCATCCGGAAGAAGGCCGGCCGGCGGTTGAACTGGTGTTCTGCAAGCTGCACGCCGGCGGCAAGTTCAACAAGACCGAAGCGGGCAACGCCTACCGCTTCTCCGGCGGCCTGCACGGCGTCGGCGTTTCGGTGACAAATGCGCTGTCGACGCGGCTGGAGGTTGAGATCAAGCGTGGCGGCGGCCTGCACCGGATCGCTTTTGCCGGCGGCTCCGTCGTCGAACCGCTGGCCCGCGTTGCCGACTGCGGCCCGCGCACCAGCGGGACCACGGTGCGCATCCAGCCCGACCCGAGGTACTTCGACTCACCCAAGATCAATCTCGGCCATTTGGAGCATCTGCTACGCTCCAAGGCTGTATTGATGCCCAACGTAACCGTCGAACTGGAGATCGAGGGGCAGGACAAGAAAAGCTGGTGCTACCAAAACGGCATGGCCGATTACCTGAACGAAATGATGGTCGGCCAGCCGGTGGCGCCGATTTTCGTTGGCGAGAAAACTATCGACACGGCCAACGGCTTCGCCGTCGGCGAGGGTGCCACCTGGGCGCTGGCCTGGTTCGAGGAAGGCGGCGGCAAGCCGGAGTCTTACGTCAACCTGATCCCGACGCTCGACGGCGGTACCCACGAGGCCGGGCTGAAGGCCGGCGTATTCGAGGCGGTCAAAAGTTTCGCCGAGCACCACGCGATCCTGCCGGCCAAGGTTAAGCTGGCGCAGGAAGACGTCTGCGGCAAGATGACCTTCCTGCTCTCGGCCAAGGTGCTCGATCCTCAATTCCAGGGCCAGACCAAGGAAAAGCTGACCAGCCGCGACGCCTACAAGTTGGTCTCGCAAATGGTGCGCGACCCCTTCGAGTTGTGGCTGAACAGCCATGCCGACTGCGGCCGGAAGATCGCCGAACTGGCGGTCAAAGCGGCGCAGAATCGGATGAAATCGACGCAGAAGGTCGAGAAGAAAAAATCCTCCGGTATCGCCACCCTGCCCGGCAAGCTCACCGATTGCGAGTCGGACGACATCGCGCGCAACGAGATTTTCCTGGTCGAGGGTGACTCGGCCGGCGGCTCGGCCAAACAGGGGCGCGACAAGGAAACCCAGGCGGTGTTGCCGCTACGCGGCAAGGTGCTGAATACCTGGGAGGTCGAGCGCGACCAGTTGTTCAAGAACAACGAGGTGCACGACATTTCTGTGGCCATCGGCGTTGATCCGCACGGCCTTGACCAGATCGACACGGTCGACGTCTCCGGCCTGCGCTACGGGCGGATCATCGTGATGTCCGATGCCGACGTCGACGGTAGCCACATCCAGGTGCTGTTGTTCACGCTGTTTCTCAAGCATTTTCCGGCGCTGGTCGAGCGCGGCCACATCCACGTCGCCCAGCCGCCCCTGTTTCGCATCGATGTCGAGGCACGCGGCCACACGCGCAAGGTCTATTGCCTGGATGAGGCCGAGAAGGAACAAACGCTGCAAAAATTGCGCGACGAAGGCATCGCCGAAAGCAAACTCAGCGTCTCGCGCTTCAAGGGCCTCGGCGAAATGAACCCGGACCAGTTGTGGGAAACCACGCTCTGCCCCGACACCCGCCGCCTGGTGCCCTTTACCGCCACGCGCCAAACCATCGCCGAGATGACCGCTACCTTCAACCTGCTGATGGGCAAGGGCGAAGCTGCCGGCCGCCGGGCCTGGATGGAGAAGGACGGCGGCTTGATCGAAGCCGATGTCTGACGCATTGATTTCCACTCGCCCATGCTGACCATCTATCAGTTGAAATCCAGGTTCCAGGGGATACTTCGGCCGCTCACCCGGCTTCTGGCCCAGGCCGGCGTCACCGCCAATGCCGTGACTCTGTTCGCCATGTTCGTCTCCGTGGCGCTGGGCGGCTTTCTGTTCTTTTTCGGCCCCGGACAACCGCGATGGTTCTTGCTAATGCCGCTCTGGATGTTCCTGCGCATGGCGCTGAATGCCATCGACGGCATGCTGGCCCGGGAATTCGGCCAGAAATCGGCGCTCGGTGCCTACCTCAACGAACTGTCCGACGTTTTTTCCGACGCCGCGCTGTATTTGCCTTTCGTCCTCATCGCGCCGCTCGGCTGGGGCAGCGTTGGCGGCGTCATCTTCCTGGCTGCCGTTTCCGAGATGGCCGGCGCGCTCGGCCCGATGATCGGCGCGCCCCGCCAGTACGATGGCCCGATGGGCAAGAGCGACCGCGCCTTTCTCTTTGGTGCCCTCGGCCTCTGGCTGGGCTTGGCCGGCAGCCTGCCGGGCTGGATCTTCTGGCTCTTCCCGGCGGCTGCCGTCGCCATCCTGCTCAATACTTTCAATCGCATCCGCAGCGGTCTGGAGGCCGTATCCCGATGACACGACCCGTCGAAGAACATCGCTTTTCCACGCATGACGGCGAATCCCTGTTCTACCGCCGCTGGCCCGCTACCGATCCGGCGCGCCGCGGCGCCGTGGTCATGTTCCACCGTGGCCACGAACATGGCGGACGCATGGCACATCTGGCGGACGAACTGAATCTGCCGGACTTCGACTTCTACGCCTGGGACGCTCGCGGTCACGGTTGTTCGCCCGGCCCTCGCGGTTATTCGCCGAGCTTCGCCCATTCGGTGCGCGACGTGCAAACCTTCATCGAGCATCTGCGGGATACCTGGGGCATAGCCGAACAGGACATAGCCGTGCTCGCTCAGAGCGTCGGGGCCGTGCTCATCTCGACCTGGGCGCACGATTACGCGCCGCGCGTGCGCTGCCTGGTGCTGGCCTCACCGGCCTTCAAGGTCAAGCTGTACGTGCCTTTCGCCCGGCCTGGCTTGAAGTTGCAGCAAAAATTGCGCGGCAATTTCTTCGTCAACAGCTACGTCAAGTCGAAATTCCTGACCCACGATCCTGAACGCCAGGCTTCCTACGACAGCGATCCGCTGATTACCCGGCCGATCTCGGTCAATATTCTCCTCGCCCTCTATGAAGCGGCGGAACGGGTGGTCGCCGACGCCCAGGCCATCACCATCCCAACCCAGTTGCTGATTTCCGGCGCCGACTGGGTGGTGCACCACGGCCCGCAGCACGATTTCTTCGCTCGTCTGGGAACGACGGAGAAGGAGAAACACGTTCTCGACGGCTTCTACCACGATACGTTCGGCGAAAAGGATCGCCAGCAAGCCGTCGACAAAGCCCGCGACTTCATCCTGCGCCAGTTCGCCGCGCCCTGGTCGCGGCCCGATCTGCGCCAGGCCCACCGTCAAGGGGCAACTTTCGATGAAGCCCAGGCACTCGCCTGCCCGCTGCCGGCGCTCAGTCCAAAAGGGCTTTACTGGGCGATCTACCGGGCCAACATGAAGCTGGGCGAGCTGCTTTCCAAGGGCGTCGCCCTCGGCCACGCCACCGGCTTCGATTCCGGCAGCACGCTCGACTACGTTTATCGTAATACCCCCGCCGGCCTGGGGCCCCTTGGCCGCGCCATCGACCGCAAGTATCTCGACGCCATCGGCTGGCAGGGTATTCGTCAACGCAAATTGCATATCGAGGAATTGCTGCGCACGGCGCTGGAGCGGCTGCGCGACGAAGGGCGGCCCCTGCGTGTTCTCGACATCGCCGCCGGTCATGGCCGTTACGTACTCGAAGCCCTCGATCGCGGCCCACGCCCGGAATCCATCCTGCTGCGTGATTTCAGCGAACTCAATGTGCGCCAGGGGCAAACGCTGATCGCCGAAAAAGGCATGACCGACATCGCCCATTTCGTCCAGGGCGATGCCTTTGACCGCGCCAGCATCGCCGCTGTCTCGCCCAAGCCGACCGTCGGTATCGTCTCTGGCCTCTACGAGTTGTTTCCGGACAACGATGCCGTCGCTACTTCCCTGGCCGGCATGGCCGACGCCATCGAACCCGGCGGCTACCTGATCTACACCGGGCAGCCCTGGCACCCGCAACTGGAAATGATCGCCCGCGCGCTCACCAGCCACCGGGGTGGCCAAGCCTGGGTCATGCGCCGCCGCACCCAGGCGGAAATGGATCAACTGGTCGCCGCCGCCGGTTTCGAGAAAATCGACCAGCGCATCGACGAATGGGGCATTTTCACCGTTTCCTTGGCGCGCCGGCTGAACCCATGACCGCGATCACGGCCGAGGATGAAAATACCCACTGGCTGCCCGCCGCCTTCGGGCGCGGCCTGCTCTGGCTGATTTTTCTCGGACCGTTTTTCTTTCTCACCTACGGCTTCGCCAACCAGCACGCGGCGCAGGTGGCTGCCTCCTCCGGCGTCGGCAGCCTGGTTTTCGCCTGGGAGCGCGGCATTCCCTTCTGGCCGTGGACCATCATTCCCTACTGGTCGATCGACCTGCTCTACGGTCTGGCATTTCTCTGCTGCCGCGACAAGCAGGCAACCAACCGCCTTGGCTTGCGTCTGTTGAGCGCACAGATCATCTGTATCGCCTGCTTTCTGCTGTGGCCTTTGCATTTCAGCTTCGTGCGGCCGCCGGTCGAGGGGGTTTCCGGCGCACTGTTCGCCGCGCTGGCCAATTTCGATCTGCCCTACAACCAAGCCCCCTCGCTGCATATCGCGCTGCTCGTCATCATCTGGCGGCAATTCGCCGCGTTTGTCGCCGCCGGCCCCGTGCGCTGGCTGATTCACGCCTGGGCCTTGCTGATCGGCCTGTCGGTGCTCACCACCTGGCAGCATCATTTCATCGACCTGCCGACGGGATTCGCCGTCGGGCTGTTCTGTCTCTGGCTCTGGCCAGAGCAAGGCAAATCGCCATTGCGCAAGGCCAAGGTGCGGCGTCCGGCGCTGGCTCTGCGCTATTTCCTCGGCGCGGCGCTGTTCTGCGCCGCCGCGCTGTCATCAGGTACTGCGCTCGGCGGCATCGGCCTCTTGCTGTGCTGGCCGGCGCTGGCGCTGGCGCTGGTGGCGTTCAATTACGCCTGGGCCGGCGCGGCAGGCTTTCAGAAACATGAAGGGTGGCATGCGCTGGCGGCGCGCTGGCTGTTCGCGCCCTACACGCTGGCGGCGTGGATCAATTCGCGGCTGTGGACGCGGCGCGCGCCCGCGCCTAGCTCAATCGGCGATGGCGTCTGGCTCGGGCGGCTGCCGACGGCAAACGAATTCGCCGCCTGGGCTAAACAGCGCGGCGGCCAGGCGGCGCTGTTCGATCTGACCGCCGAACTGCCCGCCCCCCGCCTGCCTGCGGCGGCAAGCTACATCGGCCTGCCCTGCCTCGACCTGACGCCCGTGTCGGCCGCCAGCCTGTCAGACGCCGTGCGCCGCTTGGCGGCGCTGCAACGCGCCCAGCCGGATGGCGCAATCTGGATCGCCTGCGCCCTGGGTGTATCGCGCAGCGCCAGCGTAGCGGCGGCCTGGCTGTGCGCCGTGCCGGATCAAACGAGGAGCGTTCAGGAGGCCGTCCAGCAGCTCCAGTCGGCGCGGCCACATGTCGTCCTGGGCGCGGCAAGCATCGCCTGCCTCGAAGCATTTCGCCAAGGATTACGCCATGCACATGCCCGCTGAATCAGTGCCCGACCACGACCTGGCTTTGCTCGGGCTGGCCCTGTGCGAGGCCGCCGGCCGAATCCATGCCTTGAGCCTTGCCTTGCTGTTGCTCAGCTTCGCTGTCGCCTGGTCTTTCCTAAGCGATACGGTATTTGTCTGTCTGTTCAGCCTGGGTTTCGGGCTGGCGTGCAGCCAAGCTTGGTATGCCTGGCGACTCGCTTTTGACCGGCCCATCTTCGCCGCCTGGGCACGGCTGCCCGCAGAGGACTGCGCGCCGGCGCAGCGCGATTTCGATAGGGCGCTGCAAACGCTGCTGAAAAAAGATGCGCCGCCAGGCCGCGCCATGTTTGAGCGCGTCACGGCAACGCGGCATCTGCATGCGCGCCAGATCATCGCGGTGTTTGGGCAGGCATTGATATTCATCGCGCTGCTGATTATTTTGTCCAGCCGTCAATAAGAGGACTGACCTTTGATCGAGAAAATCCTCGCCGCCGTCATCTGTAATTTCGCCAAGCTCCTGACCGGCGTTCGCGCCCGCTGGCTGGGCAGCCTGCCCGATGAGCGGGTGCGCGTTTATTACGCCAACCACCGCAGCCACGGCGATTTCGTACTCATCTGGGCGACCTTGCCCAAGCGCATCCGGGAACGGACACGGCCGGTGGCCGGGGCTGATTACTGGCTGAAGGGCGGCCTGCGCACTTATCTCATCAACCGGGTTCTGCGCGGCGTGCTGATCAACCGTCAAGCCGGCCATGCCAACCCCGCCGTCGATCCCATCGCCGCCATGAGCGCGGCCCTGGCCGCCGGGGAATCGCTGATTCTCTTTCCCGAAGGTACGCGCAATCTGGGCGATGGCCTGCTGCCCTTCAAGAGCGGACTTTTCCACCTGGCCCGGAATAACCCGGCGGTCGAACTGATCCCGGTGTGGATCGAGAATCTCGGCCGGGCCATGCCCAAGGGCGCGCTGATTCCCCTGCCCCTACTGTGCACGCTGACCTTCGGCCCGGCCCTGACCTGGCAAAGCGGCGAGGACAAGGCCACTTTCCTCGCCCGCGCCCGCCAAGCCCTGCTCGACCTCGCCCCGCCAGCCGACTGATCTCTCTAGCGCCATGCCCATGACCCCCACGGATACCCTGTTCATCCTCTTTGGCGGCATCTTCGCCGCCTTGGCCGTCGCCAGCCTGATCGGCGGCATGCTGCGCTGGCGGCTGCAACCCGGCCAATCGAGCGGCGTCGTCGATAACCTCAACGCCCGCATCAAAGCCTGGTGGTGGATGATCGGCGCGCTGGCGCTGGCTTTCTGGGGCGGCAAGGAGGGCGTCATCATCCTGTTCGCTTTCATCTCCTTTCAGGCGCTGCGCGAATTCATCTCGGCCACTTATACGCGCCTGGGCGACCATCGCGCCCTGCTTTGGTGTTTTTTCTTTTTTCTGCCGCTGCAATATTGGCTGATCGAAATCGACTGGTATGGCCTTTTTTCCATCCTGATCCCGGTCTACGCCTTTCTGTTGCTGCCCATTTCCTCCACCCTCGGGGCCGACACCACCCGCTTTTTGGAACGCGCCGCCAAGGTGCAATGGGGGCTGATGATCTGCGTCTACTGTATTTCCCACGTCCCCGCCTTACTGACGCTGGAGATTCCCGGTTTCGCCGGGCGTAACCTGCAACTCATCGTTTTTCTCGTGCTCACCGTTCAATCCAGCGACGTATTCCAGTACGTATGGGGCAAATTGTTCGGCAGACACAAGCTGTCGCCGGAAATTTCGCCCTCGAAGACCCTGGAGGGCCTGATCGGCGGCGTGCTGACCTCGACCGCCGTCGGCGCCGGGCTGTGGTGGATCACGCCCTTCAACCCCTGGCAAGCCGCACTGGTGGCGTTGACCATCAACGTGCTCGGCTTTTTCGGCGGCTTCGTGCTCTCGGCCATCAAGCGCGACCGCGGCCTCAAGGATTGGGGCGCGATGATCGAAGGCCACGGCGGCATGCTCGATCGCGTCGATTCCATCAGCTTCTCGGCGCCAATTTTTTTCCACATCGTGCGCTACTGGTGGGTGCCGTAACGACAGGCGAGGGCAACCGGGCTACCATCGTCACTCGATCTTCCAGTACCGTTCAGGAATGACCAAACCCATGCTCAACCTCGCCCTGCAAGGCGGCGGCGCTCACGGCGCGTTTACCTGGGGCGTGCTCGACGCGCTGCTGGCCGACAGCGACCTGGCGTTCGAGGGCGTCAGCGGCGCCAGCGCCGGAGCGATGAACGCCCTATGCCTGGCGCACGGCCTGATGACCGGCGGCCGCGACGGCGCCCGCGAGACCCTGGCCGGCTTCTGGACGGCGATCGCCGGACAGTCGCCGTTCACCCCGCCAGCCGAGGCAGCCGGCGGCATGGCGCCGGCGCTGAAGTTGATGTTGCAATGGACCACCCATCTGTCGCCGGAACAGATCAATCCCTTCGACCTCAACCCCCTGCGCGACGTGTTGCAGGCGCAATTCGACTTCGCCCGCCTACGCCGCGACTGCCCGGTCAAGCTGTTCATCGCCGCCACTCACGCCAACTCCGGCAAGCTGCGCCTGTTCCGCAACCACGAGTTGAGCGTCGACGCCCTGCTCGCCTCGGCCTGCCTGCCGACCCTCCACCGCACCGTGACCATCGATGGTGAGCCTTACTGGGACGGCGGCTACAGTGCCAATCCGGCCATCTTTCCGCTGCTCTACCAATGTTCCGCCGCCGACATTTTGCTGATTCTGCTAGCGCCGCTGCATTACAGCGAGACGCCGGTCAGCGCCGCCGACATCAAGCAGCGCCTGGGCGAACTGGCCTTCAATGCCACCTTCCTGCGCGAAATGCGCATGTTCGCCCACATGCGTGAGCAGATTGGTAATTCCTGGCTGCCCGACTGGCTGCCCGAATTGTTACCACTTGGCCGTTTCGAGCGGCGCGTCAGCCGCCTGCGCTTTCATGCCATCACTGGCGACGGCCTGCTCGGCCAGATGCCGGCCGAGAGCAAGCTGGCGGTCAACCTGCCGTTCTTTGAACGCCTGCGCGACCAAGGGCGCGAGCACGCACGCCGCTGGCTGGCGATCAACCGCGCCCAGGTCGGCCACAGCGCGACGCTGGACCTGATGAAGCTGTTTTACTGAATTTTCTCGGGGATAAGCAACGACTATCCCGATTTCCGCAATCGCCGCCGCTTGTCGGGCGAGCATGCCGCGCCGCCGGCCATTCGACAGAAGATCGGGCGCTACTTTTTTTGTCTGGCCGCCAACTTTCCTTGGTCGGTTGCCAACTGGCCCGGCGCGGAGCTATCGGCATAATGCGCGCTGACCTCGTTGAGCATCTGGGCAATCCGCTCGCTGCTCGTCGCTACGTTCTTCGCCTGCCGTTCGCCGCCACGGCTGGTACCGATAGCCTGCACGAAGAATAACCACTGGGTTTTCGCCAGGCTGATTGCCTCGCGGCTGTCCGGGGAGTTCTCGCGGGCGGTTTCGAGTTCATACAGGCCAGCGATGAATTCCAGGCGATCCTGTTGTAGGTCGGTCAACACGCTCTGCGAACGGTCTCCGGCGTAGGCCAGCAGATAGAGCCGGGCCATCCGCTGGGAGAGCATGTTGAGCCGCAATGATAGATCGAGCAAGCGGCCAACCGGCGTTTCGTCGGCGGCCTCGATCTGCATCGCCAGTTTTCCGGTATGCAGCGTCAGTTCATACCAACTGGTTAACCCGCTCGCTGCTGGTCTGGCTGTAACTCTCGTTCAAAGCGCCCCGTAGCTCCTGCCAGAGTGCCTTGCTGCGCGCCAGCGGGCGTTGCGTATTGGCTAGCCGGTCGTATTTCGCCAAGCGCGCCAGTTCGCCATCGACTGCACTGATGGTGGTGGCAATCTGGTGCCTGGCGGCCTGGGTAGTTATATCCATCGCCGCCTGTTGATAGAGTTTGGCCAGGCGCTGCGACTGCGTCCGCAGGCGGCCAGCGCTGGCGATGTCCTGGGCGATGCTGGAATCGACCGCCGCTACGTCGGAGGCCGGCGCGAGGATGAGCGCCAGAAGGGTCGTGGAAGAATCGGCTGCCCTCACGGCAGTCGCCGGCGTGAGGATGAGTGCGAAAACAATGGAAAATAGGGCAAGAGAAGAAAAGTGGCGCATCGGTCAATGTCATCGGAAACAATTCCCGGCATTGGACCACCCGAACATGACACGCTCTTTACAAGCAGACTGCTTCCCCTATCATTCGCGCCATGCAACATAGTCCCCGCCGCGTGCTGTCGCTCATCCCGCCGATGACGCAGCTCAACGCGCCGTATCCGTCCACCGCCTATCTGACTGGCTTTCTGCGTTCGCGGGGGATTCATGCGGCGCAGCGCGACATCGCCCTGCAACTGGCGCTCGAACTGTTCTCGCCGGATGGCCTGCGGGCGCTGCATGAGCAGGTGCGGGCGCTGCCGGCGAAGAAACGCTCGCCCAGCCTGCACGCCTTTGCCGAGCAGTTCGACCGCTATCTGGCCGCCGTGACGCCGGCCGTCGCCTTTTTGCAAGGGCGCGACCCGTCGCTGGGCTACCGTATCGCCAGCCGCGCCTTCCTGCCCGAAGGTCCGCGCTTCGCCTCGCTCGACGTCTACATCGATGACGAAGGCGGTGATCCGCTGGCCTGGGCCTTCGGTAATCTCGGCATCCAGGATCGGGCGCGCCACCTGGCGACACTGTTCCTCGACGATCTGGCCGACGTGCTGCGCGACGCTGCCGACAGCCGTTTCGAATTCGTCCGTTACGCCGAATCGCTGGCCTTGAGCCAGCCGACCTTCGAGCCACTGGCCCAGGCGCTGGCTGCGCCGCCGACGCTGGTCGACCAAACGCTGGAAAAGCTGACGCTGGCCGCCGTCGAGGCCGAGCGACCCGACCTTGTGTTGCTCTCGGCACCCTTCCCCGGCTCAGTCTATGCGGCTTTCCGCATGGCGCAAGCGATCAAGGCCGCGCGCCCCGGCATCGTCACCGTGCTCGGCGGCGGTTACGTCAATACCGAGTTGCGCGAACTGAAGGAGCCGCGCGTGTTCGGTCATTTCGACTACGTGACGCTCGACGACGGCGAACGGCCGCTGCTCGCCCTGCTCGAACATCTCGATGGCCGGCGGCCACTGCGCGATCTGGTACGTACCTTCGCCCGCGTCGACGGCCAGGTTGGCTATTTCGACAGCGGCGAGCCCGATATTCCCTTCGCCGAAATCGGCACGCCAACCTGGGACGGCCTGCCGCTCGATCGCTACCTGTCGCTGCTCGACATGCTCAATCCGATGCACCGGCTGTGGTCGGATGGGCGCTGGAACAAGCTGACCGTGGCCCACGGCTGCTACTGGAAGAAATGCAGCTTCTGCGACATCAGCCTCGATTACATCAACCGATACGACGGCGCACCGGCGGCGCTAATGGTCGACCGCATCGAGGCCATCATTGGCGAAACCGGCCAGAGCGGCTTTCATTTCGTCGACGAAGCCGCGCCGCCGAAAGCCTTGAAGGCGCTGGCCGACGAGTTGCAGCGGCGCAACCGGGCGATTTCCTGGTGGGGCAACATCCGTTTCGAAAAATCCTTCACCCCGGAACTCTGCCGTCAACTCGCCGACAGCGGCTGCATCGCCGTCTCCGGCGGCCTGGAAGTCGCCTCCGACCGGCTGCTCAAGCTGATGCAAAAAGGCGTCTCGGTCGAACAGGTGGCGCGCGTCACCCGCGCTTTCAGCGATGCCGGCATTTTGGTTCACGCCTATCTGATGTACGGCTTTCCGACGCAAACGGTGCAGGACACCGTCGATGCGCTGGAATATGTGCGCCAGTTGTTCGCCGAGGGCTGCATCCAATCCGGCTTTTTCCACCGTTTTTCCTGCACCGTGCATTCGCCGGTCGGCAAGAACCCGGCAGCCTACGGCATTCGCCTCAAGCCGCTGCCGTCGGTCAGCTTCGCCAGCAACGACGTCGAATTCATCGACCCCACCGGCGTCGACCACGCCCGCCTCGGCCCGGCGCTGAACAAGGCGCTGTACAACTACATGCACGGCCTCGGGCTGGACGAGGATGTCCGCGCCTGGTTCGACCAGCGCGTGCCCAAGCCGCGCGTCGGCCGGCACTTCATCGCCAGGGCTTTGAGCCGTTATTAAACCGGCAATCAAATAGATTGTATTGCCCCCCCATCCCAACCTTCCCCCGCACGCGGGGGAAGGAGCCTCGTTCCCTCCCCTGTCCCCATCGGGGACGGGGGAGGGCTAGGGTGGGGGCCAACGGCACCAGAAAAAGCATGGGAATTTGATTGCCAGGTTAATAAAAAGGCCCGCTCGGCGGGCCTTGGTGGCGATACGCGATGCTCAGAGCAGTTCTGCCGGAATATTGCCGCCGTTTTCGGCCAGTTTCCGCAACACGGTCTTGTGCAGCCACATGTTCATCTGCGCCGAATCCCCCATCTTCTCGGCCGGGCAACCCAGTTCGCCGGCCAACTCCTTGCGCGCCGCGAGGCTGCTGTCCAGCCCGAGCAGCTTCATCAAATCGACGATCGAGACTTTCCAGTTCAGCTTTTCCGGATTTTTCGCGGCCATGCCTTCCAGCTTGGACACGACATCGACCGCGCTGATCGCCACGGGCGCCGGGGTTGCCGGAGCTACTGGCGCACTCGGTGCGGCCGGCGTGGCACTGGCGGCCGGCGCTTGAGCCGGCGCGGCAGCCGCTTCACTGCCGCCAAATCCGAGTTTGGCGAGGATTTTGCTGAAAATTCCCATGACATTTCCTTTCACGAAGTTTGCAGGAATGCGGCATTGCAACGACATCCCGGCTCTACCGGCCGGGAGCGTCATTTAAGCATAGCATCGGCGCAACCCTACGAGCTTGCTGGTTATAGGTTGGGCTGAACCGCAGGTGAAGCCCAACAATGGGAAGCCCACGTTGGGTTACGTGGGCTATATGGGAGTGTCCCGAATGGCTGTTGATGTTGGGCTTCGCTTGGCTCAGACCAACCTATGCGGACTGTGGCGACCCAGATTATTTACCTAATGCCGCCTTAAAAAACTTTATCACATATTCCTGATCCTCAAGAATTTCCTTCTGCTGTGCCATTTTTTCCTTCTGCTGTGCCAATATTTCGTCCAGCTGCTCGCTCTTATATAAAACCACGAGGCCAGGATAAAACTTTGGACTTTTTCCTTTACTTATCTCATTACCATCTACACTACTGATACGCGCCAAAAATTGAGGAGCATATCTTTCAATCATTAAAAATGTGGCTTTATCAATTTTATTCTCATCCAGTGATTCGGCTAGAAACTGAAAAAAAGTATCTAATTTTTTTCTATTATCCACCCACTCTACAGCCCCTATCACCGTCGCTAACGAAACCTCTCCGTTTTTAACGTAATCTGGCGCATTTTTATTCAAAAATTCGATGGTTTTCTTTCCTGCCTCTTTCAACAAGCTCTGCTCTTCCGGAGAAAGTTTCTGCATCTTATCCGCCGTGATCGCCGCCTCGTACCTTGCCAGCCTGCTTGCCTGCTCGGCCTGTTTTTTTGCCTGCTCGGCCTCATAAGCGGCCATGGATGGATACCTGCCGACGGGTTTGCCGTGAACAAACAGTTCTCCGGTATGCGACGGATCCCATGACAAACAGCCCCCCGGGCCGGATGTCTTGCACTCCCCGCCCACTGTTGCAATCCCATGCTCTTTCCCCTTGAACCATTCGCCCTCGTACTCGACTCCTGTAACCCCATCCTTGGTATTTATGAATACACTTTTGCCAACGCCATGCGGCAGTCCGTCCTTGAATGCGCCGCTGTAGTCTCTTCTGTAGCTGCCGCGAGCCGGGTCAGTCCAAGCCTCGCCCTTGCCATGCGCGAGGCCATCCTTGCATTCCCCTTTGTAGTGGTCGTAGCGCCCGTATCCCTTTGCGAGTTTGCACTCATTTGTTTTGACCGACTCAGCCGATGCGAATTGAGCCATTAGAAACGGCATCAGGAATGCCAGCCCAGCAATGGAGATTTTGCGAAAATGAGCGTATGTCATGGTGGCGGCCTCGGGATTTTTGAGTGCCATGGAGGTCAATTTCCGGTAACAGTCTGATGCTGTCACCTTCACTGCTGACCTCCCTGGGTTCGTTATCGGGTTCGGAGCAACTAAACCAACCTCGCCAGCAGGCTTTCCTTGTCGCCGTGCAGCAGATCAATCAGCGGGATTTCCGGCATGGTGTAGACGCCGGGTTTTTGCCTGAAGGTGGCTCGGGCGCAGGACACCATGATTTGCGAGGTCAGGGCCGGGTTGTTGATTTTCATGTTGAATTCAAACAACTGGTTGTCGCTCTTCCCGGATACGCCTTTTCTGACGAGATTGACGCCGTGGCCCTTGTCGATGATTTCGTCGATGCTCTGAACGGCAATGACGTGCGTTTCATCATGGCTGAAATAGGCGTCGCTTTTGATCTTCTTGCTGACTTCTTCGATGTTCGCGCCTGGAGCAAGCTGCACGTAAACGACCCGCCGGTGAATACTGGTGCCGAGCGGAATGGTCATCGACAGCGCATCGGCAACGCCGGCGATGCTCTTGGCCGCGACGGAGTGCCCCATGCTCATGCCGGGACCGAAGTTTGTATACGTCAAACCCTTGGGCGCACAGGCTTCGAGCAGGGTTCTGATGACGGAATCGCTGCCGGGATCCCAACCCGCGGAGATGATCGAGACCGCGTTGTTGGCTTGCGCGATGGGCATGAGTTCCTGGCGCAGGTCGAGAAACGAGGTGTGGATGTCGTAGCTGTCGACGGTGTTGATGCCAAGCTTGAGGTATTGCTTGGCTTGCTCGGGCACGCTTCTCGTCGGCGTGCAGAGCAGCGCCACGTCGACTTTGCCGAGCTTCGCTACGTCGTCCGTGACGACGACATCCGCCAATTCGCGCGGCTTTTCGCCGCCGACCGCGCGCCGGACGACGCCGGCCAGTTCAAAATCCGGGCTGGCCTCGATTGCCTCGATGGCGTATTTGCCGATGTTGCCGTAGCCGACCACGGCGATTCTTTTCTTTGACATGCGTTTCTCCGGTTGCTTGGGGGCTGTGTGAAAGCTTTGCAGTTTACTGCTTTCGGGAGACGCCTGGAATGAACGCCGGTCGATTCCCGCGGCCAGACGATTTTCTCGCGGCGCGATTGGGCGAGACCTTGGCTACCGACTTCAAGTAACATCGCCGCCTGCCTGTTTTTTCGCTCGCAACATGACCGATCAGTTGAATCTTTTCGACGCCGCTGCCCAAGCGGCTGCCGATGCGGCGGAGGCGCCGGCGCAGCCGAGCGCCCCTGGCGAGGACATGCTCCCGCCGCCGCTGCCGCCCGCCGCGACCGGCCCGGCCGACGACATCCCCTCGCCGGCCGACTACGCCGCCCGCCGCTATCTCGAATACGCGATGAGCGTCGTCACCGGCCGCGCCCTGCCCTCGGCCGCCGACGGCCAGAAGCCGGTGCAGCGGCGCATCCTCTACGCGATGCACCGGATGGGGCTGTACAAGAGTCCGCGTCACGTCAAATCGGCGCGCGTGGTCGGCGACGTGATCGGCAAATACCACCCGCACGGTGATTCCTCGGTCTACGACGCGATGGTGCGCATGGCGCAGGATTGGAGCCTGCGCTACCCGATCGTCGACGGCCAGGGCAATTTCGGCTCACGCGACGGCGATAACGCCGCCGCCATGCGCTACACCGAGGCCCGCCTGACGCCGATCGCCGAATTGCTGCTGGCCGAGATCGACGAAGGCACGGTCGACTGGAAACCCAATTACGACGGCGTCAATGACGAGCCGGCGCTGTTGCCGGCTCGCCTGCCCTTCTGTCTGCTCAATGGCGCTTCCGGCATCGCCGTCGGCATGGCCACCGAAATTCCGGCGCACAACCTGCGCGAAGTGGCGGCGGCGGCGGTCGCCATCATCCGCGATCCCGAATTTGGCGAGGAGCGGCTGCTGGAGATGATTCCTGGCCCCGACTATCCCGGCGGCGCGCGGATCATTTCGGCGCCCGAGGAAATCGCCGCCATCTACAGGAGCGGGCGCGGCAGCCTGCGCGTGCGTGCTCAATGGAAGATCGAGCCCCTGGCGCGCGGCCAATGGCGCCTGGTCATCACCGAACTGCCGCCCGGCGTCTCCACGGCCACGGTGATGTCGGAAATCGAGGCCTGCTCCAACCCGGTGGCCAAGGAAAAGGCCGGCAAGAAAGTCTTTACTCCGGAACAGCTCAATCTCAAGGCGGCCTTCCTGTCGGCCATCTCCGAAAGCGGCGTGCGCGACGAATCGGGCAAGGAACATGCGATCCGCTTGGTCATCGAGCCGGCCTCGTCGCGCCAGGGGCAGGACGATCTGGTCCGCCTACTGCTCGCCCACACCAGCCTGGAAACGAATGCCGCGATCAACCTCACCGTCCTCGGCGTCGGCGGTAGCCCGCGCCAAGCTTCACTGTACAGCATCATCGAGGAATGGTGCCGTTTCCGCTTGGCAACCGTCGAGCGGCGTACTCGCCATCGCCTGAGCACCGCCGAGAAACGCATCCACATCCTCGAAGGCCGGCTCGCCGTGCTGCTCGACATCGACCGAGTGATCAAGGTCATCCGAGAATCGGATGACCCGAAGGCCGACTTGATCGCCCATTTCAGGCTGTCCGAAGTCCAGGCCGAGGACATTCTGGAAATCCGCCTGCGCCAACTGGCCCGGCTGGAAGGCATCAAGATCGGCGAGGAACTGGCCAAACTGCGCGAGGAAGCCAAGGGCTTGCAACGCCTGCTCGATTCCGAAACCGCCCTGCGCGCCTGCGTCGCCGACGAGATCGAGGCCGACGCCAAGAAATATGGCGACGATCGGCGCACGCTGATCGAGACCGCCGACAAGGTCACGATGTCCGCCGCCAAGAACCTCTCCATTCCAGACGAGCCAACCACGCTGATCGTCTCGAAGCATGGCTGGTTGCGTTCGCGCAGCGGCCACAACATCGACCCGGCACAACTCGCCTTCCGTTCCGGCGACAGCCTGATCGCCTGCCTGCCCTGCCGCACCGTCGACCACCTGATCCTGCTCGACACCAAGGGCCGCGCCTACTCGATTGCCGCCGCCGACATCCCCGGCGGCAAGGGCGACGGCGTGCCGGCCACCTCGCTGGTCGACTTCCAGGATGGCGGTAAACCCTGTCTGGCCTTGGCCGTATCGGCGGAAAAACGCTATCTGGTCGCCGCCGAAGGCGGTTACGGCTTCCGTTGCCAGGGCGAGGATCTGTTGTCGCGCGGCAAGGCCGGCAAAGCCTTCATGACGCTCGACGCCGGCGAAGTCCCGGCAGTCTTCCAGCCGGCGCCGGCCGACGGCGAGGTTGCGGTACTCACCCGCGACGGCCGGGCGCTGGTCTTCGCCATCGAGGAAATCCGCCTGCTGCCGAAGGGGCGCGGCCTCAAGCTGATCGCCGCCGCCTCCGGCAAGACCGCGCTGGAGGACATCGTACCGGTCGTGGACGGTGTTGCCGGCAAACTCAAGGGCGAGCGCCTCGAATTCTGCCGCGGCAATCGCGGCGGCAAGGGCAAGCCGGTCAGGGCACCGCGCAAGTAACCGGTGTTGCCTACCCGAAAAGTGGACGTAAAAAAACCGGAGCAAGCTCCGGTTTTTTCATTGCGGCAAACGACTGGGTCTTAGGCTGCCTTCGCGGCGACGACATTGGCCGCCTTCAGGGTCGCCTTGGTGGCGGCGGAAACGCTGGCCTCGGCCACTTCGGCCGCCTGCTTGGCAGCCTTGTTCAGGCCCTGGTAGGCATCGCTGGCGGACTTGATGGCCGACTTGACGGCGACCACGGCCACTTCCGAACCTGCCGGCGCGGAGGCCAGAGCCTTTTCGACCAGGTTGGAAACCTTGGTATGGGTGTCGGCCAGGTGGACTTCGGCTTCCTTGGCGATCTTGTCCTTGGTTTCGGTGGCGATGGCGATCACGTTGCGCGAGTATTCCATGCCCTTCTCGAGGCTCGGGGCCGTGATCGACTGCTGAACATTGACGAAGGATTGGACGTCCTTGGCGCCAAACAGCGCATTCAGGCTGGCGGTGGAGGTCTCGAAAACCGAGCGGGCGGTCGCCAGGTTCAGCAAGGCCAGACGCTCAACGCCGTGGAAGGTGGTATTGGCGCAGAACAGGGCAAAATTGAAACCGGACTGGGCGAACTCTTGGGTCTGGGCAATCATGATCATTCTCCATTGGGGTTGGGACTACTGGGGTTGCTGCCTTCTGTTGCGTTGCAGCATGATTCCATTCTAACTGGCCAGCCAGTCTTGTCAAGAACTTTTGTTGCGTTGCAACAAAATATTCATAATCGGGAGCCTACGGACGATCCATTCCGGCCCGCGCCAGTATGGTCGACATGGCCTCGGCGGCGCCGAGCGGCAGGTAGAAATCCACGATATCGCTGAGCGGCGTTTGCGACGGATTGATTTCCACCGTCGGAATACCGCTGTCGGCCGCGAACACGACCGGCTGGACGATGTAGGGGAAAACACTGGAAGTGCCGATGCTGAAGACCATATCAAAGCCTTCCTGCAAGGCATCGATGAAGCGCTCCAGCGCTTCTTCCGGCAGCATCTCGCCGAACAGCACGACCTTGGGCCGCAAGATGCCGCCGCACGCCGGGCAACGCGGCGGCATCTCGCGCCCGGAAAAATCAGTCGCAACTTCCTCGTGGCGGCAGCGCGTGCACTTCAATTCCTGCAAATTGCCATGAATCTCGATGATCTCGCGGCTTCCCGCCGCCCGGTGCAAGCCATCGACGTTCTGCGTGAACACCATGACCCGTTCCAGGGTGTCGTCGAGCCGGGCAATCGCCCGATGCGCTGCATTCGGCTTTGCCCCGCGGCAGTTCTCCTCGATCTGGATCAGGTATTTCCAGGTGATGTCGGGGCGCAGGGAGAAGACTTCTCCCGACAAGGCGTCCTCGATCTGGAGCCCCTCCTCGGTCGTCTCGCTGTCGTACAACCCGCCGACGCCACGATAAGTGGGCAAACCGGAATCGGCCGAAATCCCCGCCCCGGTAATGAACAGCGCCCGCCGGGCGAGACGCAGGCAATCGGCCACGGCATCCAGCGTCGCCTCGATCGACGTATCGAACTGCTGGTTATCAGGGTAATTGGACATTTTTTCCATCGATGATGGTTGCACACGCCGCCTTATAACGCTCTGAAAACAATAAAGCCACCTCGATGGTGGCTTTATTGTTCTGCTGGCGCGCCCGGAGCGATTCGAACGCCCGACCCTCTGGTTCGTAGCCAGATACTCTATCCAACTGAGCTACGGGCGCGCTGCCAGAGCCGCGCATTATACGGACAAATCGAGAAAAGGCCAGAACTGAATTGAGTTTCACCCATTGTGGCTTCGTACCAACGCATCACTGCACCTGTGAAAGTCGACCAAGCATTGGAAGAGCCGATATAATTTTGCGAGTCATTGGGGAGTAGCCTCTCTTCTTTACGAAGAGGCTTGCGTCAACATACTTGCCTACCTCGGCATGGCGCAAGCGGTTTCACGCTTGGCAAGACCTTTGACCACCCTACCTTCCAAGGCCGGCAAAGGTAGGGTGGTCATTCGTCATAGCCGGCTGGAACATCATCAATATGGAAGCTTTCCTCGTATCCACGGGCATCGTTGCCCTGGCTGAAATCGGCGATAAGACCCAGTTGCTCGCTTTCATTCTTGCCGCCAAGTTTCGCAAGCCGATTCCTATCGTTGCAGGCATTTTGGTGGCTACCGTTGCCAATCACGCGTTTGCCGGCGCTCTGGGCTCCTGGATTACATCAATTATGGCTCCCCAAACGATGCGCTGGATTCTCGGCATTTCGTTTATCGGAATGGCTGTGTGGACGCTCATTCCAGACAAACTCGACGAAGAAGAAGCCAAGCTGGCCAAGTATGGTGTCTTCGGCACAACGCTGATCGCGTTCTTCCTGGCCGAGATGGGCGACAAGACGCAAGTAGCCACCGTTGCCTTGGCAGCTCAGTACCAAGCATTCGTGTCTGTTGTCGCAGGCACTACGCTTGGAATGATGATTGCGAACGTACCGGCAGTGTTTCTCGGCGACCGAATTGCCCACAAGATGCCCGTTCGTCTCGTCCATGCCATTGCCGCCTGCATCTTTGCCATCCTCGGGATTGCGACGCTACTTGGTCTGGGAAAGGAGTTGGGACTCTAATAACATCACGCCAAAGAAAAAAGGCACCCCATATGGAGTGCCTTGTTTCTTGGTTGACTGGCGCGCCCGGAGCGATTCGAACGCCCGACCCTCTGGTTCGTAGCCAGATACTCTATCCAACTGAGCTACGGGCGCGCTGTCAGAGCCGCGCATTATACGGATAAAAGGAAAAAAGGCCAGCGCGGAACCGGTCTTTCATCAGACATCCAATCAGGACGGCAATCGCTCAATGGAAGTCCCGGCTCGTCGTTTCCAGGCGACCGAGCCAGGCCGAGAGGTCGACCAGGCGCTTGGCGACCAAGTGCACCACTTGCCCGGATTGCTGCAACTGGCCGTAGACGCCAAGCAGCGTGGCGCCGAGCAACTCGCGGCGTTGCTTATCGACGAGCCAGGGCTGAACGACGATGTTGGCCCAGCCGCTTTCGTCTTCCAGCGTGACGAAGACGATGCCGGTGGCGCTGCCCGGTCGTTGCCGGCCAACGACGATGCCAGCGGCGCGGACCAGCGCCCGGTCGGCGGCAGCGGCAAGATCGGCGGCGCGAAGAAAACGGCGGGCGGCGAGTTGCCGACGCAACAGGACCAGCGGATGGCGGCGCAGGCTGTGGCCGAGATGCCGGTAATCGGCGACCAGGTTTTCGCCTTCGCCGGGAGCCGGCAGCGTGGCCGGTTGCGTGGGCAACGACTCGGCCGGCGGCAGCCCGGCGAACAGGTCGCCCTGGCGCCTCACGCCGCCGTCGGCGACAGCGGCGGCGGTCCAGGCAGCAGCACGGCGATGGCCGGCCAGGCTGCTCAGCGCATCGGCGGCGGCCAGCAGATCGAGGTCGCGGCGGGCCAGCCCGCTGCGGGCGGCCAGATCGGCGACATCGGTAAACGGGCCGCACCGGCGAGCCGCGGCGACGCCTTGCCCGGCCACCTCGGCCAGGCCCTTGATTTCGCGCAGGCCGAGGCGCACCACGCCAGCGGCTTCGACCCGGCTGTCCCAATCGCTGGCGGCAACTTCCGGCGGCAACACGACGACACTGTGGCGGCGGGCGTCCTGGATCAGCATCGATGGCGAGTAAAAACCCATTGGCTGGCTGTTCAGGAGACTGCACAGAAAAACGGCCGGATGGTGGCACTTGATCCAGGCCGAGGCATAAATCAATAGCGCGAAGCTGGCGGCATGTGATTCGGGAAAGCCGTATTCGCCGAAGCCTTGGATCTGGGCCACGATGCGTTCGGCGAAGGTGGCCGGCAAACCGTTTTTCGCCATGCCGGCGCGCAGCTTGTCCTGATAACGCTGTAGGTCGCCCTTGCGCCGCCAGGTAGCCATCGCCCGGCGCAGTTCGTCAGCCTCGCCGGGCATGAAATCGGCGGCGACAATGGCCAGTTGCATGACCTGTTCCTGGAAGATGGGCACGCCGCAGGTGCGTTCCAATACCTTGTCGACAGCCGGCGAGATCAGCTCGATGTCTTCCTTACCCTGGCGGCGATTCAGATAAGGACGAACCATGCCACCCTGGATCGGCCCGGGCCGGACCAGCGCCACCTCGACCACCAGGTCGTAGTAGCAGCGCGGCTTGAGGCGCGGCAGCATGGCCATTTGCGCCCGCGATTCGACCTGGAAGACGCCCATGCTGTCGGCCCGGCACAGCATGTCGTAGGTGGCTGCGTCATTCGCGGGAATCTCGTGCAGTTGCAGCGGCGGTCGGCCACGGCTCTCGCCAACCAGGGCCAGCATCCGGCGCAGTGCCGAGAGCATGCCGAGGGCCAGCACATCGACCTTCATCAGGCCGACCGCATCGAGATCGTCCTTGTCCCACTGGATCACCGTGCGCTCCGGCATCGCCGTGTTCTCGATCGGCACCAGCCGGGCGAGCGGCCCGCGCGACATGACGAAGCCGCCAACGTGCTGCGTCAGATGGCGGGGAAAACCGCGCAACTGTTCGGCGATCCACAGCCATTTCTCGACGCGCGGCGAAGCCGGGTCGAGGCCCTGCTCGGCGAAACGTTCCGGCAATTGCTCGCGTTTATCCCACCAGGCCAGCGAGGCGGTCAGCGCGTCGATGCGCGCCACGTCGAAGCCGAGTGCCCGGCCGGCATCGCGTAGCGCGCTCCGGGTGCGGTAGGTGATCAGTGCCGCCGCCAGCGCCGTACGCTCGCGGCTGTACTTGCCGTAGATATAGGCGATCACTTCATCGCGCCGCTCGTGCTCGAAATCGACGTCGATGTCCGGCGGCTCGCCGCGCTCCCTGGAGATGAAGCGCTCGAACAGCAGCGCCGAGTGCGCCGGATCGACCTCGGTGATGCCGAGCGCGAAGCACACCGCCGAATTGGCCGCCGAGCCGCGCCCCTGGCACAGAATGCCGGCGCTACGGGCAAAGCGGACGATGTCGTAGACGGTCAGGAAATAGGCTTCGTAGCGCAGTTCGGCGATCAACGCCAGTTCGTGCTCGATGCGTCCCCGCACCGCCGGCGGCTCGCCTTGCGGGTAGCGGCGGCGCAGACCGGCCTCGGTTTCGTGGCGCAGCCAGGAGGTCAGCGTGTGGCCGGACGACACGATTTCCTCGGGATACTCATAGCGCAACTCGTCAAGACTGAAAGCGCATTGCCCGGCAACAACCAGCGTTTCGGCCAGCAGTTCCGGCGGATAAAGCCGAGCGAGGCGCAGGCGCGAACGCAGATGCCGTTCGCCATTCGGGAACAGGGCGTAGCCGGCCGCGAACACCGAGGTTTTCAGGCGCAGCGCGGTCAACACGTCCTGCAACGGACGCCGCGCCCGGACATGCATATGCACGTCGCCGGCAGCGACCAGCGGCAGGCCACAGGCAGCGCCCAAATCCTGCAATTCGGCCAGCCGGGCCGCGTCGTCCGGCCCGGCGTGCAACTCGACGGCAAGCCACAGCCGGCCGGGAAAACGCTCGGCCAGCCAGCGCCCGTCGGCCACCGCCGGTGCCGCGCCGGGTACCCACAGCACCAGGCAATCGGGCAGCGCGCCATTCGGCGAAACAGCATTGAGATCGTGGCGCTGCAAGGTGTAGGCGCCCTTCGCCGCCCGCCGCCGGGCCAGTGTGATCAGCGCCGAAAGATTGCCGTAGCCCTCGCGGTTCCTGACCAGGAACACCAATTTCAGCCCATCGGCGATCGCCATCTCGCTGCCGACCATCAGCTTCAGGCCCGCTTTTTTCGCCGCCTGGTGGGCGCGAACGATGCCGGCCAGCGAGCATTCGTCGGTCAACGCCAGCGCGCTATAACCTAGGGCAGCCGCCTGCCCGACCAGTTCATCGGGATGCGAAGCGCCGCGCAGGAAGCTGAAATTGGACAGACAGTGCAGTTCGGCATAGGCCGGCAGGGACATCGCGGCACCCTACGCGAACAGGCCGTGCAGGAACCAACCCCGAGCATCGCGGAAAATCCAGGCCCACTGTCCCCGCTGGTTGCGGGCGACGAAATAGTCGCGGCGGATATCGCCGGCGGCATTCTCCTCGCCGCCATCCCACCAGCCGCTTTCCAGGCGCTCGCCGCGCGTCACCAGATGCAGCGGGCCGTGCCAATGCGGCCCGTCGGCCCGCTCGGCGAGCGGCTGCGGCGTCGGCAGCAGCCACAGCGGGCGCGGTTTGGCCAGGGCGGCAGCCGGCTGGCGCTCCGGGTCGCCGGCCACGGTGGCGCACTCCGGCCGATGATCGGCGCACAGGCCGAGCACCTGCACTGCTTGCGCGCCGAGCCGGGCGCGCAGGCGTTCGAGGCAGGCCGCCGCGCCCTCGCCAGCCATCGCTTCGGTGAACAATTGGCCGCTGTCGCCGGTTTGAGCCAGCACCTCGTCGGCTTCAAGACACAAGGCCTCGACCGGCGCCGCCAGCGTCAGCCGGCCCAGATGCTCGCGCAGCAGACGCAGCAGGCGCGCCTCGTCGGCGCTGGCTTCGCCGAGGCGCAACGGCAAGGCGCTGCGACTCCCGTCATCGTGATGCAGATGCAAGGTGCAGGCGCGCACCAGTGCCTGACGGCCATGCAGCCAGCCGGCCAGGGCCGCCAACAGGCGCTGGCCGGCAAAGGCCAGCGCTTCGGCGTGCTCGACACGCGACGGCAATTCGAGCGTCGTGGCGAAACATTCGGGAAAAACGAAACAGCGGCGCGGATCGGGCAACTCGCCACGAGCGCGCAGTAGGTCGTCCACCGGCGCTTGGCCGATCCGCTGGCGCAGGCCGCTGCTCGGCAAGGTCGCCAGATCGCCGAGGCAGCGCAGGCCGAAGGATTCCAGGCGGGCGACGAGCGCCGCCGGCCAACCGGGCAGGGTGCAGGGCAACGGTGCCAGCGCAGCCGGCAACTGCGCCGCCGTGACGATCCGCCGGCCGCCGGCCCGCGCCAGCCACAGCGCCGCCAGCGGCGTCGGGGCGGCGGCCCAGGCGACCGACCAGCCCTGCTCGCCACAAGCTGCCAGCACCGCCTCGACCAGCGCCGGCGCGCCGCCGAACAGGCGCAAACAGCCGCCGATTTCGAGCAATAAGGCGTCCGGCGGCGCCAGGCTGACGCTGGGCGTGAAACGCCCGGCGGCACAGGCAAGACCGGCCAGCGTTTGCGCCTCGCGCGCCGGGTCGCGCTCGAAGACGCGCAGCTCCGGCGCCAGGCCGAGCGCCGTGGACAATTTCTGCCCCGGCACCACACCCGCCGCCAGCGCGCCCGGATCGCCGGCCAGGATGCGACCGCGTCCGACAACGGCGCTAGGCGACTGCCGCAGCGGCAGGGATTCCAGCGCGAACAGGGGAAAATGCAGGGCTAGCCACAACACGCGCATTCCTTCCTGGCCGTGGCACGGCCAAGTTCAGCGGCCGCGCCGCCGGTCGGCCGCGCCGCTTGATGATCTGTAGCGACAAAGCGCCGGCCACGGCGTCGAGGACGATGCGCAAGGGCGCCGGCGACGGCACCTGCATCGCCGCGACAGGCCGCCACAGCGCGGCGAAAACCCGCCGCCCCTCAGCGGCCACTTGCAGCCGGCGTAGCGCCCGAGCATCGAAATCGCGCTCCGGCCAGGCCAGCACGCCGGCAAAACCGCCGCTGGCGATCAATTGCTCGCAGCACCAGGCGGCCTGCCGGCCGGCGCGGACGACGACCAGGCGCTCCAGATGCAGGCCGGCGGCAGCGCAAGCCGGGCCGTGGGGCTGCCAGGGCGGCGCCACCAGGGCCAGCCAGCCGCCGCTGGCGGACAGCCGGGCCAAGGCCGGCAACAACAGGCTCATTTCGCCGATGCCCGCCTGTGTCGCCAGCAATTCGATCAGCGCGCCGCAAGGCCAGCCGCCGCCCGGCAGTTCGGCATCGAGTTCGGCATGACCACTGGGAATGGTGGCGGCCGGCAACTCGGCCAGCGCATCGCCGCGCCAGATGTCGCCGCGAGCGAGTATTTCCGCCAGCGGCGCGGCGTTCATGACAATTTGCCGACGGCCCCGCGAATCAGGCCAACGGCGATGCCCTCGATGGCAAACTCGACCTCATCTGGATTGACCACGATGGGGGCGAAATCCGGATTCTCGGCGATCAGGAGAATCTGCCCCTGGCGGCTTTCCAGGCGCTTGACGGTGACTTCCTCGTCGAGCCGGGCGACGACGATCTGGCCGTCGCGCGCCTGGTTGGTCTTGTGCACGGCGAGCAGGTCGCCGTCGAAAATGCCGGCATCGATCATCGACAGCCCGCGCACCTTGAGCAGGAAATCGGCGCGCGGGCTGAACAGCCCGGCATCGAGGGCGTAGCGGCTCTGCACGTTCTCAACGGCGAGGATGGGTGAGCCGGCGGCGACGCTGCCGATCAGCGGCAGACCGAGTTGCTCGACGAGGCGAATGCCACGCGCCGAGCCAGGTTCAAGGACGATGGCGCCCTTCTTGGCCAACGCCTTGAGATGATCCTCGGCGGCATTGGGCGAGGCGAAACCGAAGGCATGGGAAATTTCCATACGCGTCGGCGGCGCACCGAGCGTCTCCAGCGAATTTTTGATGAATTCGAGGATTTCCTGCTGACGCGGCGTGAGTTTCATGAGGTGCTCCACCAAGAACCGATAACTGTATTTTTATACAGCCACCAGCTTTTGGCAAGTCCCACTCACCCCAGAACATACGCATAAACCCGCCCCGGCCATGGCCCAAAAACCTGTGGGTCTCGCTTAGAAATGGGAGTTTGGAGTGCCCCGCCGGAAACGCAAAGGCCGGCCAAAAGGCCGGCCTTTGCTAGGTATTCTGGGGCGACAGATGGGGCTCGAACCCACGACAACCGGAATCACAATCCGGGACTCTACCAACTGAGCTACTGCCGCCGCTGAAGAAGGCGCGCATTGTACGAACTTCCCGCCGACCTGTCCACCATCTTCCGCAGTTCTTTTGCATCGGCCACCATAGGGCTTTGCCTTGAGCCAACCGTGATAGAATCAATGGTTTTATTTTTCGGCTCCGACGTTACAAGGAACTCTCATGGAATCTAACACTGCACAAGCTAGCGAACTCGAACGTCGCGTAGACCTCTCCATCGCCATCGCCGATGTCGAGAAGGAAATGGAACAGCGCCTGAAGCGCATGGGCCGCAACGTCAAGATGTCGGGCTTCCGTCCGGGCAAGGTGCCGTCCAGCATCGTTAGGCAGCAGTACGGCGCCCAGGCACGCCATGAGGTGCTGTCGGAGGAACTCGACCGCGTCTTCGGCGAGACTGTCAGCGCACAGAAGATGCGCGTCGCCGGCTATCCGCGCATCGAGCCGAAGAATACCGAGAGCACCACCCACCTCGAATTTTCCGCCATTTTCGAGGTCTATCCCGAATTCGCTCCGGGCGATCTGTCGGCCGCCAAGATCGAGCGCCCGGTCCTGGAAATCGGCGCCGCCGAAGTGGACAAGACCTTGGACATCCTGCGCAAGCAGCGCGTCACCTATGCCGATGCCGACCGCACCGCGGCCAAGGAAGACCGTGTCGTCATCGACTTCCTCGGCAAGAAGGATGGCGTGCCCTTCCCCGGCGGCCAGGCCAGCGACTATCCCTTCGTTCTCGGCCAGGGCATGATGTTGCCCGATTTCGAGAAGGCCGTTGAAGGCAGCAAGGCCGGCGATGCCAAGACCTTCGATCTGAGCTTCCCGTCCGACTACCACGCCAAGGATTTGGCTGGCCAGACGGTGCAGTTCGAGATCACCGTCAAGCAGGTGCAGGCGCCGCAACTACCGGAAGTCGATGCCGAGTTTGCCAAGGGCATGGGCGTGGCCGACGGCGATGTGGCCAAAATGAAGGAAGAGATCGCCGCCAATCTGAAGCGCGAAGTCAAGCGCCGCATCGAAGGCAAGGTCAAGGATCAGGTCATGGAAGCCCTGCTCCAGGCCAACCCGATCACCATTCCGGTGGCCCTGATCGACATGGAAATCCAGCGCCTGATGCAGAACGCCCGCCAGGATATGGAGCAACGCGGCATGAAGACCAAGGATTTCCCGATTCAGCCGGAATGGTTCGCCGACCAAGCCAAACGCCGTGTCACCCTGGGCCTGATCCTAGCCGAAGTGGTCAAGACCGAGAAGCTCCAGGCGACGCCGGAACAGATCCGGGCGAAGGTCGAGGAAGCCGCCCAGAGTTACGAGCAGCCGGAAGAAGTGATCCGCTGGTACTACGCCCAGCCGCAACGCCTGCAGGAGGTCGAAGGCGTGGCCATCGAGAACAACGTCGTCGCCTGGGTGCTGGGCAAGGCCAAGGTGACCGACAAGGCCGCCGTTTTTGATGAACTGATGGGCCAGAAGCAGTAAGCTGGATGACCTCGGGAAATCAACACAATCGACAGGGGCCGACATGAAATTCGACAACGTCAGTAATCTGGATCCGCAGGCGCTCGGTCTGGTCCCGATGGTGGTGGAACAGAGCGGCCGCGGTGAACGCGCCTACGACATCTATTCGCGCCTGTTGAAGGAGCGGGTGATTTTTCTTGTCGGCCCGGTCCATGATGCCAGCGCCAACCTGGTCGTCGCCCAAATGCTGTTCCTCGAAGCGGAAAATCCGGACAAGGACATCCACTTCTACATCAACTCGCCGGGTGGTTCGGTGACGGCGGGCCTGTCGATCTACGACACCATGCAGTTCGTCAAGCCGGACGTGTCGACGCTGTGCATCGGCCAGGCCGCCTCGATGGGCGCCTTCCTGCTCAATGCCGGCACCAAGGGCAAGCGCTTCGCCCTGCCCAATTCGCGCGTGATGATTCATCAGCCGCTGGGCGGCTTCCAGGGCCAGGCCTCGGACATCGCCATTCATGCCAAGGAAATCCTCTCCATCCGCGACCGCCTCAACCGCATCATGGCGGAACACAGCGGCCAGCCGCTGGAGCGTATCGAGAAGGACACCGACCGCGACAATTTCCTTTCCGCCGCCGAGGCGGCAGAATATGGCTTGATCGACAAGGTCCTGACCCGCCGCGCCGCGGCTTGACCACGGGGCAAGCGCAAGTCCCACCATTCATGGCGGGGCCAAGCGAGCCAGATATAACTGTGGTGCCGAAGGCACCCCAAATTTGTGGCGAGGAGCCTCGGCATTCATGCTGAGGCGACTCACCGGAGAACCCAGATGTCCAAAGGCAGCCAGGAAAAACTGCTGTACTGCTCCTTCTGCGGCAAGAGCCAGCACGAAGTCAAAAAGCTGATTGCCGGCCCGTCGGTGTTTATCTGCGACGAGTGCATCGCGCTGTGCAACGACATCATCCGCGACGAACTGCCCGAAGAGGCAGTCAAGGCCAACCGCTCCGACCTGCCGACGCCGCGCGAGATTTGCGCCATCCTCGACCAGTACGTGATCGGCCAGGAGGTCGCCAAGCGCATCCTCGCCGTGGCGGTCTACAACCATTACAAGCGCCTGCGTCACACCGCCAAGAACGCTGACGATGTTGAGTTGGCCAAGAGCAACATCCTGCTGGTCGGCCCGACCGGCTCGGGCAAGACCCTGCTTGCCCAGACGCTGGCGCGACTGCTCAACGTCCCCTTCGTGATGGCCGACGCCACCACGCTGACCGAGGCCGGCTACGTCGGCGAGGACGTCGAGAACATCATCCAGAAGCTGTTGCAAAAGTGCGATTACGACATCGAAAAGGCTCAGCAGGGCATCGTCTACATCGACGAAATCGACAAGATTTCGCGCAAGTCCGATAACCCGTCGATTACCCGCGACGTTTCCGGCGAGGGTGTGCAGCAGGCCCTGCTCAAGTTGATCGAGGGCACCGTTGCCGCGATTCCGCCACAGGGCGGGCGCAAGCACCCGAACCAGGATTTCGTCCAGGTCGATACCACCAACATCCTATTCATCTGCGGCGGCGCTTTCGCCGGCCTGGAAAAAATCATCCAGAACCGTTCCGAGAAAGGTGGCATCGGTTTCGGCGCGGAAGTAAAGAGCAAGGACGACAAGAAGGCCGTCGGTGAAATCCTGCTCGACGCCGAGCCGGAAGACCTGATCAAGTTCGGCCTGATTCCCGAGCTGATCGGTCGCCTACCGGTAGTCGCCACCCTGCAAGAACTCGAAGAGCCAGCCTTGGTGCAGATTCTGACCGAGCCGAAGAACGCGCTGATCAAGCAGTATCAGAAACTGTTCAGTATGGAGGAGGTCGAACTGGAAATCCGCCCCACCGCCCTCTCGGCAATCGCCAAGAAGGCACTGGAACGCAAAACCGGTGCTCGCGGCCTGCGCTCGATCCTCGAACACGCCCTGCTCGACACGATGTACGAACTCCCCGGCATGGAAAATGTCGAGAAGGTCGTCATCGACGAGAACATGATTGCCGGCGACACGCCGCCCCTGCTTATTTACGCCGATCAGCCGAAGGTTTCTGGTGGCAACTGAGCGGCGGCAACCGAGCCGGGCTTGAATTGCGGTTCCCCGCCCCCATCTAGGGACTTATACCTATTTCTAAGGCTTCGTCATGCCGAACCCCAACACTCTTCCGGAAACCGTCGAACTGCCGCTGCTGCCGTTGCGCGATGTCGTCGTCTTCCCGCATATGGTCATCCCGCTGTTCGTCGGCCGCCCGAAATCGATCAAGGCGCTGGAAATGGCCATGGAGGCCGGCAAGCACATCCTGCTGGTGGCCCAGAAGTCGGCCGCCAAGGATGAACCGGAGCCGGAAGATCTCTACCGCATCGGCTGCATGGCCAACATCCTGCAGATGCTCAAGCTGCCCGATGGCACCGTCAAGGTGCTGGTCGAAGGTACGCAGCGGGCCCGCGTCGATGCCATCGACGTGCACGCCGCCGTGTTCATGGCGACCGCCGTGCCACTGCCGCAGAGCGCCGTCGAAGACCACGAGATCGAGGCCATGCGCCGCGCCGTGGTTGCCCAGTTCGACCAGTTCGTCAAGCTGAACAAGAAGATTCCGCCGGAGGTTCTGTCCTCCATCGCTGGCATCGAGGATGCCGGCCGCCTGGCCGACACCATCGCCGCCCATCTGCCGCTCAAGCTCGAGCAGAAGCAGGAAGTGCTGGAGATGGAAAGTGTCCGTAACCGCATCGACCGCCTGCTCTCGCAGCTCGAATCGGAAATCGACATCCTCCAGGTCGAGAAGCGCATTCGCGGCCGCGTCAAGCGCCAGATGGAGAAGAGCCAGCGCGAGTACTACCTGAACGAGCAGGTCAAGGCGATCCAGAAGGAACTTGGCGAGGGCGAGGACGGCGCTGATTTCGAGGAGTTGGACAAGAAGATCAAGGCTGCCGGCATGAGCAAGGAAGGCTTGGCCAAAGCTCAGGGCGAGTTGAAGAAGCTGCGCCTGATGTCGCCGATGTCGGCCGAAGCCACCGTCGTGCGCAATTTCGTCGAGACGCTGGTCAGCCTGCCGTGGCGCAAAAAAACGCGCATCAGCAAGGATTTGCGCGAAGCCGAGAAGATTCTCGACGCCGACCACTTCGGCCTGGAAAAGGTCAAGGAACGCATCATCGAATACCTCGCCGTGCAGCAGCGCGTCGATAAGGTCAAGGCGCCGATCCTGTGCCTGGTCGGTCCCCCCGGCGTCGGCAAGACGTCGCTCGGCCAGTCCATCGCCAGGGCCACCAACCGCAAATTCGTGCGCATGGCCCTCGGCGGCGTCCGCGACGAGGCCGAAATTCGCGGCCACCGCCGTACCTACATCGGCTCAATGCCAGGCAAGATTCTCAACAGCCTGACCAAGGTCGGCGTGCGCAACCCGCTGTTCCTGCTCGACGAGGTCGACAAGCTCGGCCAGGATTTCCGCGGCGATCCGTCGTCGGCCCTGCTCGAAGTGCTCGATCCGGAACAGAACAATACCTTCCAGGACCATTACGTCGAAGTCGATTTCGACCTGTCCGACGTCATGTTCGTAGCCACCGCCAACACCATGAACATCCCGGCGCCGCTGCTCGACCGGATGGAAGTGATCCGCCTCTCCGGCTACACGGAAGACGAGAAGGTCAACATCGCCAT
Organism: Azonexus sp.; assembly: GCA_031260295.1. Classification (GTDB taxonomy): domain Bacteria; phylum Pseudomonadota; class Gammaproteobacteria; order Burkholderiales; family Rhodocyclaceae; genus Azonexus. The sequence goes on along the minus strand of JAIRKE010000001.1, from coordinate 105,964 downwards.
GCGCTACCTGCTGCCCAAGCAGATGAAGAACAACGGTGTCAAGAAAACCGAACTGACCGTCGTCGACAGCGCAATCCGCGACATCGTCCGCTACTACACTCGGGAAGCCGGCGTGCGGGCACTGGAACGTGAGATTTCCAAGATCTGCCGCAAGGTGGTCAAGACGCTGCTGCTCAGGAAGCGCGACAGCAAACTCATCGTCAACGCTAGGAATCTCGACAAATTCCTCGGCGTGCGCCGCTACAGTTTCGGCATGGCAGAGAAAGAAAACCAGGTCGGCCAAGTCACCGGTCTGGCCTGGACCGAGGTTGGCGGCGAACTCTTGACCATCGAGTGCGCCAACATGCCGGGCAAGGGCAACATCCTGCGCACCGGCTCGCTCGGCGACGTGATGAAGGAATCGGTCGAGGCCGCCCGCTCGGTGGTGCGCGCCCGCGCCCAGCGCCTGGGCATCAAGGCCGATGCCTTCGAGAAGACCGACATCCATATCCACGTTCCCGAGGGCGCCACCCCCAAGGACGGACCGTCGGCCGGCATCGCCATGACCACGGCCTTGGTCTCCTCCTACACCGGCATTCCGGTGCGCTGCGAAGTCTGCATGACCGGCGAGATTACGCTGCGTGGCGAAGTGCTGGCCATCGGCGGGCTCAAGGAAAAACTGCTGGCGGCCGTGCGTGGCGGCCTGAAGACGGCGCTGATTCCAGAAGAAAACGTCAAGGACCTGACCGAGATTCCCGACAACATCAAGAACAAGATCGAAATCGTCCCGGTCAAGTGGATCGACCAGGTGCTCGAGCGCGCGCTCGAGCACAAGCCCGAGGCGCTACCGGAACAAACCGAGGAAAACCCGGAGGTCAAGGCTGCCGGCGAAGCCGCCGCAGCCGCCATACTTACCCATTAGAGCGTGATCCCTCCCTCGCCCTTGGGGCGCGATTCTCGGAAAGCGGCCTTATCCGGTGAGAATCCGCTTGACACAAGGATTTCGGGAGAGATATAAATCCGTCCGCGCTGAATTTTTCCTTTTTCCAATTCATCCACTCAAGGGATTCAAAATGAACAAGACCGAACTGATCGACCAGATCGCCGCTGCCGCGGAAATCTCCAAGGCCGCCGCTGGCCGCGCGCTCGATGCCACCGTCGCCGCCGTCACCGACGCGCTGAAGAAGGGCGACACGGTTAACCTGGTTGGTTTCGGCACCTTCTACGTCGGCGAGCGCGCCGCCCGCACCGGCCGCAATCCGCGCACCGGCGACACCCTGGAGATCAAGGCCGCCAAGTCGCCGAAATTCCGCGCCGGCAAGAGCCTGAAGGACGCCCTCAACTGATTGCCGTGGGTGCTTAGCTCAGTTGGTAGAGCGTCGCCCTTACAAGGCGAATGTCGGCGGTTCGACCCCGTCAGCACCCACCATCCATATCGTTGGCCATACGCGCAACGGCAAAAACCCCGCTTTGGCAGCGGGGTTTTTTCATGGGCGTTGCGCGCTCGGTTCTCATTCCATTGTTAAATCAGCCGAGTACGCGAAGGCGAAGCGCAGGCAGTGCGCTTGCACGGCAAACGAAGCAGGCAAAGTAATCTGTTGAATTGGAAATGGAATCAGCCCTTGCGGCCGTGCCCGGTGCCTGTCTGGGTAGCTGCGAGAATGCCGCGCAGGATGTTGATCTCTTCCTTCTCCAGCCGGGCCCGGCTGAACAGGCGGCGTAGTTTGGGCAGCAGGCGGCCGGGCTGGGCCGGATTGAAAAAACCGGTGGCGGTCATTACCGCTTCCAGGTGGCGAAGCAAACCCTCGTTCTCGTCGGCCGTCGCCAGCGGCGAAGCGAATGGCGTCACCGTCTGCCCGCCCAACGGCGGCCGTCCGGCAAAGGCCGTCATCCGGCATTCGTAGCACAGCAATTGCACCGCCGACCCAAGATTGAGAGAACTGAAGCCAGGATCGGTGGGAATAGTGACCGCCGCTTGGCAACGCAGTACCTCCTCGTTGCTTAGGCCGACCGTCTCATTGCCGAACACCAGCGCCACTGGCCCCTGCTTCGCCTCGGCCAGCAAACGCGCTACGGACTCGCGCGGCGCCCCGACCGGTGGCCCGAGATCACGCTGACGGGCCGACATGGCGACTGCGAAGACGCAGCCAGCCAGCGCCGCGTCGAGCGAATCCACCACCGTCGCCTGCCGCAGCAGATCGACGGCGCCGGTCGCCCGGGTATCGGCTTCGGCATCGGGAAAACGTTTCGGCGCAACCAGGCATAGCTCGCGCAGCCCCATCGTCTTCATCGCCCGCGCCGCCGCGCCGATATTGCCAGGATGACTGGGACGGCACAGCACCACGCGAATGCGCGACAACAGGAGTTCTGGGTTCATGGTGTAAAATTCGACCTTTGAAAATACGAATCGGGTGGCTTTGGCCGCCCGATCGCTCTTTAAGCCCATGCATCCAGCACTGAACATCGCCATCAAGGCGGCGCGCCGCGCCGGCCAGATCATCAATCGCGCCTCGAACGACCTCGATCTGCTGAAGGTCTCGACCAAGAAACCCAACGATTTCGTCACCGAAGTCGACAAGGCCGCCGAAGCCGCAATTATCGAAACCCTGCTGGAGGCTTATCCGACGCACGGCATTCTAGCAGAGGAGTCCGGCCGGCAAGCCGGCAAGGGCGACGAGGAATATCAGTGGATCATCGATCCGCTCGACGGCACCACCAACTTCATCCACGGCCTGCCGCAATATGCCGTCTCCATCGCCCTGGCCAAGGGCGGCGTGATCGAGCAGGCGCTGGTTTTCGACCCCAATCGTAACGAGCTGTTTACCGCCAGCAAGGGCGGCGGCGCTTTCCTCAACGAACGCCGCATCCGTGTCTCGCAGCGCACCAAGCTGGCGGCGGCGCTGATCGGCACCGGCTTCCCGTACCGGATGTTCGACCAGATCGATCTCTATCTCGCCATTTTCAAGGAACTGGCGCAGAAGACCGCCGGCCAGCGCCGCCCGGGCGCCGCCTCGCTCGATCTCGCCTACGTCGCCTGCGGCCGTTACGACGGTTTCTGGGAATTTGGTCTGGCCCCCTGGGACATCGCCGCCGGCGCCCTGCTGATCTCCGAGGCCGGCGGCCTGATCAGCGACCTGCGCGGTGAAGCCAACTATCTGGAAACCGGCAATGTGGTAGCCGGCACGCCGAAAGTATTCGCGCCGCTGCTCAAGCTGATCGAGGAAAAACTACCGGAATCCGTGCGCGGCTGACCCCGGCTCCAGCCCGACGAGGGCGCTTTTTCATGGACCTTGGCTGGTGTGAAACGATCCGCGCTTCCAGCCAATGTCGCTTGCCTCCGGCGAAATGTCGTCGCAAACTGGAAAAGGCCATCCAACCGGAGGAAGTCCATGACCCGTACCCAAATCCGCGATGCCATCATAAACGGCTGGCCGTTCTTCGGCACTACGCCGGAGGGCGAGGTACTAGCCCGTTACGTGATGTTCGGCCCGGTTTTCCACTGGCGCCGCAACCAGATGATCCCAATGCCGCTGCAGGGCAGTGATTTGCTCTGGTGGCTGCAAGTCAGCGGCGAAGAACACGGCGCCGCGTCGGACTCCGACAACTAGTAGCACCACCCTCGCCCGCCGGCACGATTAACCGGCGGGGGACGGCCATACCGCATCTGTGCTACTCGGCGTCTGCCAGTACCAGACGCCGAATCACTCCCACTCGATGGTCGCCGGCGGTTTGCCCGAGACATCGTAGACGACCCGGTTCAGGCCGCGCACTTCGTTGATGATGCGGTTCGAGACGCGGCCGAGGAGTTCGTAGGGGAGATGCGCCCAGTGGGCTGTCATGAAGTCGCTGGTGACGACGGCGCGCAGGGCGACGACGTTTTCGTAGGTGCGGCCGTCGCCCATGACGCCGACGCTCTTGACCGGCAGGAAAACGGCGAAGGCTTGGCTGGTCAGGTCGTACCAGCTCTTGCCGACATCGGCCGCCACGCACAGCCCGGCCGCCGCATCGCGCTGAGTGGCGTGGGTGGCACGTAATTCCTCGATGAAGATGGCGTCGGCCCGCTGCAAGAGGCTCGCCGCTTCGCGCTTGACCTCGCCGAGGATGCGCACGCCCAGGCCCGGTCCCGGGAAGGGATGACGATAGACCATCTCGCGCGGCAAACCCAGTGCCACGCCGAGTTCGCGCACTTCGTCCTTGAACAGTTCGCGCAGCGGCTCGAGCAGTTTGAGGTGCATGTCTTCCGGCAGGCCGCCGACGTTGTGGTGGCTCTTGATATTGTGGGCACCCTTCTTGCCGGCCGATTCGATCACGTCCGGGTAAATGGTGCCCTGGGCCAGCCATTTGGCGGCAGTCAGCTTTTTCGATTCGGCCTGGAAGACCTCGACGAATTGCTTGCCGATGATCTTGCGCTTTTGTTCGGGGTCACTGACGCCTGCCAGCTTGTTCATGAAGTCGTCGACGGCGTCGACGCGAATGACCTTGACGCCCAGATTGCGGGCGAACATGTCCATCACCATGTCGCCCTCGTTGAGGCGCAAGAGGCCATGGTCAACGAAGACGCAGGTGAGTTGCTTGCCGATGGCGCGTTGAATCAGCGCCGCCGCGACGCTGGAATCGACGCCGCCGGAAAGGCCGAGGATGACCTCCTCCGCGCCGACCTGCTGGCGTATGGCGCGTACCGCTTCCTCGATGTAGTCGCCCATCACCCAGTCGGCGCCGCAACCGCAGATGCCGTGCACGAAGCGTTCGAGCAAGGCGCGGCCTTGCAGGGTATGCGTGACTTCAGGGTGAAATTGAACGGCATAAAACTGGCGGTTTTCATCGGCCATCCCGGCAATCGGGCAGGAAGGCGTCGAGGCCATGATCTTGAAGCCGGGCGGCAGTGTCATCACCGAATCGCCGTGGCTCATCCAGACTTTCAACATGCCGTGGCCTTCATCGGTATAGAAGTCGGCAATGTCGTTGAGCAGCGCCATGTGGCCGTGGGCGCGGACTTCGGCGTAACCGAATTCGCGTGCCTTGCCGGCAGCCTCGGCAGTCATCACCTGGCCGCCCAGTTGCTGGGCCATGGTTTGCATGCCATAGCAAATGCCGAGCACGGGGATCCCCAGTTCGAACACCGCAGCCGGTACCCGCGGCGTATCGCCCTCGGTCACCGAATTCGGGCCACCGGACAGGATGACGCCCATGGCGCCGTAGTTGCGGATGAAGTCTTCGGAAACATCGTAGGGATGGATTTCGCAGAAGACCTTGGCTTCGCGGACGCGACGCGCGATCAGTTGGGTGACCTGGGAGCCGAAGTCGAGGATGAGGATTTTCTGGTGAGCCATTGCAGAGCCTTGAATGAACAAGGGCGGCTCCGGGAGCCGCCCTGTGGAACGCGGAGACGATCAGTCGAGGTGATAGTTCGGCGCTTCTTTGGTAATCTGCACGTCATGAACGTGCGATTCGCGGATGCCGGCCGAGGTGATTTCGACGAAACAGGCTTTTTCGTGCATGTCGGCGATGGTGGGCGTGCCGAGGTAGCCCATCGACGAGCGCAAACCGCCCATCAACTGGTGGATCACCGCCAGCACCGAGCCTTTGTACGGCACGCGGCCTTCGATGCCTTCGGGCACGAATTTGTCGACGTTGGCCGTGGCTTCCTGAAAGTAACGGTCGCTCGATCCGGCCTGCATCGCGCCGAGCGAACCCATGCCGCGATAGGACTTGTAGGAGCGCCCCTGGAACAGTTCGACCTCGCCGGGCGCTTCTTCGGTGCCGGCGAGCAGGCCGCCGAGCATGACGGTGTCGGCCCCGGCGGCGATGGCCTTGGCGATGTCGCCGGAGTAGCGGATGCCGCCATCGGCGATCATCGGCACGCCGCTGCCCTTGAGCGACTCGGAAACATTCTGGATGGCGGTGATCTGCGGCACGCCGACGCCGGCAACGATGCGCGTGGTGCAGATGGAGCCCGGACCGATGCCGACCTTGACGCCGTCGGCGCCGGCATCAACCAGCGCGCGCGCGGCATCGGCGGTGGCGATGTTGCCGCCGATGACTTCGATTTGCGGATAGTTCTTTTTGACCCAGTTCACGCGGTCGAGCACGCCCTGCGAATGGCCGTGAGCGGTATCGACGACGACCACATCGACGCCGGCCTCGGCCAGCAGTTCGACCCGCTCCTCGGTGCCTGCCCCGACGCCGACGGCGGCGCCGGCACGCAGGCGGCCGGAAGCATCCTTGCTGGCCAGCGGATGTTCGGTGGATTTCAGGATGTCCTTGACGGTGATCAGGCCGCTCAGGCGGAATTCGTCATCGACCACCAGCACCCGCTCAAGACGGTGGATGCGGAGCAGTTCCTTGCCTTCCTCGATGCTGGCGCCTTCCTTGACCGTCACCAGCCGCTTCTTCGGCGTCATGATGGCCTCGACCGGCTGATCGAGATTGGTTTCGAAGCGCAGATCGCGGTTGGTGACGATACCAACGACCTTGCCCGTCCCGTCCAGCACCGGCAGGCCGGAAATCCGGTACTGGCGGGTGATTTCAAGCACGTCGCGCACCGTCATGGTCGGCGAGACGGTGATCGGGTCTTTCAAAATGCCGGACTCGAAACGCTTGACCTTGGCAACTTCCGCCGCCTGGGCCTGGGCCGAGAGATTCTTGTGAATGATGCCGATGCCGCCTTCCTGCGCCAGCGCGATGGCCAGCCGGCCTTCCGTCACGGTATCCATCGCGGCGGAGAGCAGCGGCAGGCTGAGGGTGATATTGCGGGTCAGGCGCGTGGCGAGGCTGACATCGCGGGGCAGAATCTGGGAATGGGCGGGGACGAGCAGGACGTCGTCGAACGTCAGGGCTTTTTGCAAAAGTCGCATGGCCTTTAATCCAAGGTCACAAAATCGTATTATACAGAATTCGCTCGCCACCCCGGATCACCATGAAACCTACTGCTGCGCTTGTTCTCGGAATTATCTCGGCCTTAGCCCTGAGCACGGCCCATGCCGAAATCTACCAATGGAAGGATGCCTCCGGCCGCACCGTGGTCTCCGACACCCCTCCCTCCGGAAGCGCCGCCAAGGAAGCCAACGTGATCGGCAAGCAGCAGCCAGTGGTCAAGGGCGAAGTGGCCGGCGAAAAACCCGCCGATGCACCGAAATCCGTGGCGGAAAAGGATCTCGACTTCAAAAAACGGCAGCAGGAAGCCCGCGACAAAGCCGACAAGGAAGCCAAGGAACAGAAGGCCGAAGCCGATCGCAAGGAGAACTGTGAGCGCGCCCGGCGCAACCTGGCGGCCATCGAATCCGGGTACGGGGTCTCGGCCTTCGACGAAAAAGGCGAGCGCAAGATGCTCGATGAAGCCCAGCGGAAACAGGAGATGGAGCGCTACCGCGAGTTCGTCGCGCAATCCTGTAAGTAGCAGTAGCCCGGGCTCAGCCTTCAGAGGTGTCGGCATCGCCGGCGCCTTTTTTCATGACCTTGCCCGCCGCCGCCCGCTGCTTGCGCACTTCCTTGGGGTCGGCAATCAGCGGCCGGTAGATTTCGACCCGGTCACGGTCGCGCAACACGGCATCGGTTTTCGACAGCTTGGCGTAGATGCCAAACTTGTTTTTGTCCAGGTCGATTTCTGGGTATTTGCGTAGCAGGCCGGAAGCTTCCAGCGCCTGCCCCAATGTCGCCCCGTCGGGCAAGCGCAAGCGCACAACCTCCTGCTTGCCGGCCTGCGCGTAGCAGACCTCGATATCGAGCATGTCAGCCATTAGCTGCTCCATAAACCTGCGCCGCCCGACGCACAAAGGCATCGACAAAGGTATTGGCGATATGCCCGAACACCGGCCCGATGATTTTCTCGAACAGCTTGCTGGAAAATTCGTAATGCAGCCGGAATTCGATCTTGCAGGCGTCGGCGGCCAGGGCGCGGAAATGCCATGAGCCTTCGAGACGCCGGAACGGCCCGTCGACCAGGCGAATTTTCATCAAACCGGGGAATTCCTTGTCGTTTTCCGTGGTGAAGCTGGTTTTCACCGCGTGGTAGTTGACATGCAGCGTCGCCATGGTCTTTCCGGCATCGCGGAATTTCACTTCGGTACGGCTGCACCACGGCAGAAATGCCGGGTAATCCTCGCAGCGGTCGACCAGTTCGAACATGCGCTCGGCGGAGTGGGCAATCAATACGGTCTTCTCAACCAGGGCCATGCGTCGGCAGCGTTCGGGTATCCTGTAAAATGGCGATTTTAATGGATCACTCGCGGCATGAGCATCACGGTCAACAAAAAAGCCTTTCACGACTACTTCATCGAGGAGAAGTTCGAGGCCGGGATCGCCCTCCAGGGTTGGGAGGTCAAGGCCATTCGCGCCGGCCGCATGAATATCAAGGAGTCTTACGTCATCATCAAGAGTGGCGAGATTTTCCTGATCGGCATGCACATCTCGCCGCTCTCCACCGCCTCGACGCACGACCGCCACGACCCGGTGCGAACGCGCAAGCTGCTGCTGCACAACCGCGAAATCATGAAACTGATCGGCAAGGTTGAGCGCGCGGGCTATGCCCTGGTGCCGCTCGACCTGCACTTTCTGCGCGGTCGCATCAAGCTGGAAATCGGGCTGGCCAAGGGCAAGAAACAACACGACAAACGCGCCGACCAACTGGACAAGGACGCCAAGCGCGAAGCGCAACGCGCCATGAAAGAGCAGGCGCGGTGAACGTCGTCGGTGCTGAAGACCCGGCCGTGCTGGTCGTCTCAATGTGCGAGGCACTGGCAAAATGAGAGGCGTCTCCGGCCTGCTGCTGGCGACAGTCCTATTGCTGACCGCCTGCGGCACGACCAATCCGCATTACGACCCGAGCCGCCCGCATCACCGGCCGGGCGGCTTCGTCAACAATGACAGCCGTCACATCGGCGGCAAGGCTCCCTGGTACGAAGCGCTGTGGCGACGCTGGCGAGGCGATTTCACCCCCTTGTCGCCCCCGGCCGGCGGCTACCCGCAATTCGCCCGCGACTGGAGCGTTCCCGTCGATCATGCGCTGCTCCGCGAGGCGGACGAGCAAGCGCGCATCACCTGGCTCGGCCATTCGGGCCTCCTCCTGCAACTGGCCGGCCGCAACATCCTGATCGATCCGCAACTCTCCGACTTCGCCGGACCCTTCCGCCAGCTCTCGGCGCCGCGCCGCGTACCGCCGCCGCTGACGCCGGAAGAACTGCCGCCGATCGATCTGGTGCTGATCTCGCACAATCACTACGACCACCTCGACGAAAACGTCATCACCCGTCTGCTCGAAGCCGGCCAGCATCCGCGTTTCCTGGTGCCGCTCGGTGTCAAGCGCTGGTTCGACGAACGCGGCATCGCCGGCGTCAGTGAAATGGACTGGTGGGACAGCATCGACGACGGCCCGCTACGTATCCATTTCACGCCGGCCCAGCACTGGAGCAAACGCACCCTGTTCGACGCCAACGCCACGCTGTGGGGCGGCTTTTTCGTCGAGTCGGATAGCGGCGGCCAAGCATGGCGTTTTCTCTACACCGGCGACACTGGCTATTCCGACGATTTTCGCGCCATCCGCCAGCGCCTGGGTCCCGTCGACCTGCTGGCCGTGCCGGTCGGCGCTTATCGACCGCGCGACGTCATGGCGGCGCACCACGTCGACCCGGACGAAGCCGTGCAAATCCTGCTCGATGTCGACGCCCGCCAGGCCATCGGCGTGCACTGGGGCACCTTCGAACTGTCCCAGGAACCTTTCGACCAGCCGCCCACCGACGTCCGCGCGGCACTTAATCAGCGCCAACTCGACTCGCAGCGCCTGTGGCTGCTGCGCCACGGCGAAACCCGCAGGCTTGCCGTCCCTCCCGAAAAACCGTCCGGCCAGCCATGAAAACGAATATGTCATTCACCAAACCTTGTTATCGCAAAGAAAGAGCACAGCCATGAGCAAATCTTCAAACAAGCCGCAGCAGAACGCTTCCCCCGCCGTGCGTTTTTTCAGCGGTGAAACTATTCCGCTGGAAATGCACAAAGTGCGTGTCGTCCAGAAACTGACTCTGCCGCCGATTGAAGAACGACTGGAGGCAATCCGCCGCGCCGGCTTCAACACCTTTTTGTTGAAGACGCGCGATGTCTATCTGGACATGCTGACCGACAGCGGCACCAACGCGATGAGCGATACGCAGATGGGCGCGATGATGCAGGCGGATGATGCCTATGCCGGATCGCAGAGCTTCGAGCGCATGCAGGCGGCAATTGAGGAGGTATTCGGCAAGCGTTTCGTGCTGCCGGCCCACCAGGGGCGGGCTGCGGAAAACATCATTTTCCGCAGCTACGTCAAATCCGGCGATCTGGTGCCGATGAATTACCACTTCACCACCACGCTGGCGCATATCGAACTCAATGGCGGCAAAATCGGCGAATTGCTGCACGACGAAGCCTTGCAGATCAAAAGCAGCAACCCGTTCAAGGGCAACATGGATATCGCCAAGCTACGCCATGCGATTACCAGCCACGGCGTGCAAAACGTACCGCTGATCCGCATGGAGGCCTCGACCAACCTGATCGGCGGCCAGCCTTTCTCGATGGCCAATCTGCGCGAAGTCGCCCAGGTTGCCAAGGAAAACAACATTCCGCTGGTGCTCGACGCCAGCCTGATCGGCGAAAACGCCTGGTTCATCAAGCAGCGCGAGCCGGAATTCCAGCAGGCCAGCGTTGCCACCATTCTGCGCGAAATGTGCGAACTGGCCGACATCGTGTATTTCTCCAGCCGCAAGGTCAGCTCGTCGCGCGGCGGCGCCATCTGCACCAACCGGCCGGAAATTTTTGAAAAAATGAAAGTGCTGGTGCCGCTGTTTGAAGGCTTTCTGACCTACGGCGGCATGTCGGTACGCGAAATCGAAGCCATGGCCGTCGGCCTGCGCGACACCACCGACGAAAACGTCATCGGCCAAAGCCCGTCCTTCATCCGCTATCTGGTCGAACGGCTGGAAACCCTGGGTATTCCCGTCGTGACACCGGCCGGCGGCTTGGGCTGCCACGTCGATGCGATGGGCTTCTTGTCGCACATCCCGCAAAAAGAATACCCGGCGGGCGCACTGGCGGCGGCCTTCTATTTGATCTCTGGCGTGCGCGGCATGGAACGCGGCACGGTATCGAGCACCCGCGACCAGCACGGCCACGACATCCTCGCCGACGCCGAACTGCTGCGGCTGGCTTTCCCGCGTCGGGTATTCACCTTGTCGCAGGTGAAATATGTCGAAGATCGGCTGAATTGGTTGTACACCCAGCGTGAACTGGTCGGCGGCCTGCGCTTTGTTGAAGAGCCCTCCGTCCTGCGCTTCTTCATGGGACGACTCGAAGCCCTGAGCGACTGGCCGGAAAAACTGATGCAAGCCTTTAGGCGTGACTTCGGCGACAGTCTGTAAGGTCTCGGAACGGAAATTGAAGAACCCGCCTCGTTGATCCTCCGCCTCGCCATTCCCGTATGCTCCGGCTGACCGAACTCAAGCTGCCCCTCGACCACCCTGACGATGCCTTGGCCCCGGCTATCTGCCGGCGCTTGGGTATCGCCGCCGACGATCTGCTCGGCTTCACCGTGTTCAAGCGCAGCCACGACGCGCGCAAGAAATCGGCCATCGTGCTGATTTACCAGATCGACGTCGAACTGCGCGACGAGGCCACCGTCCGTGTCCGCCTCAAGGACGACCGCCAGGTGATGCCGACGCCGGATATGGACTACCGCTTCGTCGCCCACGCCCCGGCCGGCCTGAAAATGCGGCCGGTGGTCGTCGGCACCGGTCCCTGCGGCCTGATGGCCGGCCTGTTGCTGGCGCAGATGGGTTTTCGCCCAATCATCCTCGAACGCGGCAAGGCCGTGCGCGAGCGCACCAAGGACACCTGGGGTCTGTGGCGTAAGCACAACCTGAATCCGGAATCCAACGTCCAGTTCGGCGAGGGTGGCGCTGGTACCTTCTCCGACGGCAAGCTGTACAGCCAGATCAAGGACCCGAATTTCCTTGGCCGCAAGGTCATGGCCGAATTCGTCAAAGCCGGGGCGCCTGCCGAGATCCTCTATGTCAGCAAGCCGCACATCGGTACCTTCCGCCTGGTCAAGATGGTCGAAAATCTGCGCGCGACGATCACCGGTCTGGGCGGCGAAATCCGCTTCGGCAGCAAGGTCGAGCGCCTGCTGGTCGACGACCAGCAAGTGTGCGGCGTCGAACTGGCTGGCGGCGAGCGCATCGCCGCCGAGCACGTGGTGCTGGCCATCGGCCACAGCGCCCGCGATACCTTCCAGATGCTGCACGACGCGGGTGTCTACATCGAGGCCAAGCCGTTCGCCATCGGTTTCCGCATCGAGCATCCGCAAACCCTGATCGACCGCGCCCGCTTCGGTCCCCATGCCGGCAACGAACAGCTCGGCGCCGCCGACTACAAGCTGGTGCATCACTGCGCCAACGGCCGCGCCGCCTACAGTTTCTGCATGTGCCCAGGCGGTCAGGTGGTAGCCGCCACCTCGGAGCCGGGCCGGGTCGTAACCAACGGCATGAGCCAGTATTCGCGTGCCGAGCGCAACGCCAACGCGGCGCTGGTGGTCGAGGTTCGCCCCGAGGATTTCCCTGACGATTATCGCCGCAATCCGCTGGCCGGCATCGATTTTCAGCGCCACTGGGAAAGCATGGCCTTCATCGCCGGCGGCGGCACTTACGACGCCCCGGCCCAGCGCGTCGGCGACTTCCTGGCTGGCCAGCCGTCGACCGCGCTGGGCAGCATCGAGCCCTCCTACCAGCCGGGTGTGCACATGACCGACTTGGCCGCCTGCGCCCCGGATTACGTGATTGAGGCACTGCGCGAGGCCATCCCGGCCTTCGACCGGCAGATCAAGGGCTTCGCCATGGCCGATGCGGTGCTCACCGGCGTCGAGACGCGCACCTCGTCGCCGATCCGCATCAAGCGCGGCGACGATTTCCAGAGCATCAACACGCGCGGCCTCTATCCGGCCGGCGAAGGCGCCGGCTACGCCGGTGGCATTCTGTCGGCCGGCGTCGACGGCATCAAAGTGGCCGAGGCCGTGGCACTGGCCATCACCGGACAAGGCTGCCCGGCTAACTAAAACCGATCAGCGTGGCCCGCCGTAGTCGTCGGCAAAGCGGTCGTAATGGGCGTGCGCCTCGGACTCGACAAGCGCCGCCGCATACCATTCGCCCAAGGCCGGGTGACCAAGCACGGTATCGCGATAGGCTGCCGCCGAGGTCGGCAACGGCACATTGTAGATGTCGAAGCGACAGGCCACTGGTGCGAACATCGCATCGGCCACAGAAAAATCGCCGAACAGCCACGGACCATCACCGTTGGCGAAATGACCGCGCGCCTCGTCCCAAATTTCGATGATGCGGTCGATGTCGCGCTGCACCTCGGGCGTCGCTGGGCGCCCTTTCAGTTTCAGATTGAGGTTCATCGGCATGGCGCTGCGCAGGTAGGTAAAACCGCTGTGCATCTCAGCGCAGATGCTACGCGCCCGCGCCCTAGCCCGGACATCGGCCGGCCACATGGCCGAATAGCGCTCGGCCAGCGTTTCGGCGATGGCCAGGCTGTCCCAGACCTGAAAGCCGTCCGCCTCGTGCAGGCAGGGTACACGGGCATTGCCGGCGACCGGCTTGAGCAACGGGTTGTAGTCACGGCCGGAAACCGACACTAGGTGCTCGCGGAACGGGATGTCGAAGTGCTTCATCAGCAACCACGGGCGCAGCGACCAGGACGAATAATTCTTGTTGCCGATGTACAGATCGAACATGGACTGGAGTGCTCCATTCTGATGGGGGGCCGTCTACAGCGACAGTAAAGGTCAAATCAGACACGCCAAGGCGTCGCTGCCAGCGCATCGCACTGTACGACTCGTGGCGGAACCGCCAACAAGCGTTCAAAGTGTTTCAATCTGGCATGTACCGGAGCATTAACCAGATGGGCTTGCCAAGCAAGCTGATCGGCGTAGAACTCGCACAGCATGAAACGAGCGGCATGCTCCCGATCGCGCTGGACCGCATAGAAATGAACCCCCGGCTCATGAGCGGCAATTTCCACCAATTCGTGCAGCAATTGTTCAAGTTCGCCGGCCAATTCAGGAACAGCCTCGAGTTCGACCATTAATACAAACATACGGACTCCTTTGGTGTTGAGGAGTCACCAGCATGGCAGTGGCGCTATCCGGCGTATTGTAAAAATGCGTCCTTTTGCGAGCGACCTGTAAGTAGGCAAGTGGCGGGTGCCCGGTGCGGCGGCGGAAATCGTGGCTGAAATGCGCCTGGTCGTAGTAACCATTGGCGAGCGCCGTATCAGTCGGATCGGCCCCTGAATTCAGCATCAAGGCACGCACGGTGTGATGAAAACGGCACAGCCCACGCATCTCGCTCGGAGAAACGCCAGTTGCCCGCAACCAGCGTTTTTCCAATTGCCGCCGCCCCAGCCCGCTCAACTCGGCAAGACGCTCGATGGTCAGACTGGCCCCCTTGCGATACAGCAAGTTCAAAGCCTGTTCGATCAGCAGATCTGGCGAACGATCTCGTAGACGTTCAAGCAGGAATGCCTCCACCAGTTGCAAGCGCTGCCCCTGCTCGCCGGTTTCAGCCAGCCTCTGCAGAAGCCGGGCTCCAGCTCCCCCCCACAGCGCATCGACTGCCAGTCGGCCATCCAGCAGTTCCGGCGCGGGTAGATCCGTGAAACGTACCAGCATGCCGATACGAAAACGGATCGCGATAAATCCGATATTCCGAGCCTCGCCCAGTGCAATGCAACGGCGACGAAGACAAAAAAGCTCGCCACAATAGGCGGAATCGCTACCGCCAGCCATAAACGGCTGCCCGGTATGGAGATACAGTTCGGCACCTGTCCCTGGCAACAGCGTTGGCAAGGCGATAAGCTCGCCGGGAAGGCTTTCCCAACCCCATATACGGGCGATATAGGGACGCAAAAGGGGATGAGACAAGTGATGAAAGGTCTTCATTGCGTCCAGCGTGTGAGGTCTTCAGCTTGCCGTGCAAGAAGGATTCAGCTTCTTCATGCCCCCCCTCACTTGACGTTCAGGTCACTCTTGGCCTTCCGTAGCAGGTCCAGCTTGACCCACTCGGCGGCCTTCGGCGGCTTGACCATGTGGCCGACATCGTACTTGTTCATCAACGCGGTGGTGATGTCGATGTGCTTGAGTGTGACATCGTAGGTGTAGTCGGCGTTATCCATCGCATCCTTGAAATCCTGCGGGCTGATCTGGCCCTTGAACATCTGCTCGCGCACATACTTTTCGGCCAGATTCATGTCCTTGTTGAATAGCGCGGTCGTCTCGACAAAGCACTTCATCAGGCGCTGGGCAATGTCCTTTTTCTCGTTGTACATCTTCTCGGTCATCACCAGCAGGCGCACCGGCTTGCCCATCTTGGTGTTGTAGGGTTTCATGATCTCGACGCCAAACTTCTTGCCGATGGCCTGCGAAGATTGCGGCTCGGACTGGCACATCGCGTCGATCTGCCGGGTAGCCAGTGCCTGGTTGAGATCGGTAAAGGCCAGGAAGACGATCTGCACGTCCTTGCCCGGCTTGTCCGACCAGGTCAGGCCTGCCTTTTCCAGTTCGGCGTAGAGCAGCAGTTCGTGAACGCCGCCGCGCGCGACGCCGACCTTCTTGCCTTTCAGGCCCCGGGGGTCCTTGATGCCGGTTTCAGCGCCGGCGACAAGACGGGCACCGCCTTTGGCAAAGCCGGCCACGGTGATGATCGGAACGCCGTTGGCGCGGCCTGAAATGGCGCCGTCCGAGGCCAGCGCGGCGATATCGATCTCGCCGGCGGCAATGGCCGACATGATGTCCGGCCCCTTCTGGAACATGCGCTCCTCGACCCTCAGGTTGTACTTGCCGCAAGTTTCCTTCATGTAGGATACGGCACCGTAATGGGCGAACTTGAGGTTGCCGAGGCGGACCACGTCCGGTACCTGGGCGAAGGCGGTGGTGCTTCCCAGTGCCAGCGCTGACAGGGACAGGCGAACGATCTTGTGCATGCAAGACTCTTTCATTGATTTTTGCGGATCGCACCGTGCGATCCTGCGTAACCGACTGTAGAAGCCGTGCCAAGCCGAAAGCATATCTAAGTCATTGATTGCCTTGCCGGAATGGCCATCTACCCGGAAACCTGGGAAGCATGAGCGGTTTTCTGCATGCCGGCAAGCAGGAAAACCACCATAAGCTGCAAAAATGGACTTATAGCTCGTCCTTGTGGACCAATAGTCGGCCACACTGGCCTTGGCACCTGCAGCCGAGCCACGGCGAGAGGAAATGGGATCATGGTAACAAGCGCAACGTACAACAAGGTCGCACCCATTCGTGATGATGACGGTCATCTGGAGCATCCGCTGGCTGGGCGGTATCTTCTTCCTGAGCGGCATGGTGTTGATGGCCTACAATACATTCCGCACCATCGCCAACGGCAAAATCATCCCGGCGCCAGTCTCAAGGCCGCCGGCCATCACGCCTAACAGAAAGAGACACATGGACATCAACGAGATGCGCTCCCTGCTCACCGTCGCCGGCCTCATTTGCTTCCTGGCCATCGCCTGGTGGGCCTACAGCAGCAAGCGGCGCAAGGATTTCGACGAAGCCGCCAACCTGCCGTTCACCGATCCCGAAGAGCAAGAAGAAGAACAACGCCGGGAATAGACATTGCGGCACTGATGGCCAGCACCCGCGCTGGCCGGGGTTTTGGCGGGTAATGCAGGCTTCGTCATCAGCATCCCGCTCGCCAATCGCCTTCTTTTCCGTCCCGGCCTCGGCGCTATGGTTTCTCCCGCTAACGATGCCCTGCCCCAGCGCTTCGCCGGCAACGGGCGGTGGCACGGCCAGATCGGACGGCGAAATCGGCAAGCTGCGGCCTTGAACACCGGTGGCTGCCGGAGAGATATCGGCATCGGTTAATATCCGCTCTTTTCTCGTCCGAACGCCATCATGCACATCGTCGATCCGACCTGTACCACCGTCGTCAACGAAACTCAGCTTCTGCTCGCCGAACTTCCGCTGAACGGTGCCCGCGTGCTCGAACTCGGCTGCGGCAAGGCCGACAAGACGCGAACCCTGGCGCAAAGCGGTCGGGTCCGCGAGATCGTGGCGCTGGAAGTCGACGCCATCCAGCACGCACATAACCTACGGGTCGCCGATTTACCGAATGTGCATTTCCGCCATGGCGGCGCCGAGGCTATTCCCGCTGCCGACGCCAGCGTCGATGTTGTGCTGATGTTCAAGTCGCTGCACCACGTGCCGCTCGGGCTGATGGACCAAGCCCTCAGCGAGATCGCCCGCGTGCTGCGCCCCGGCGGCCTAGCATGGATTTCCGAGCCGGTCTTTGCCGGTGAGCTGAACGAGCTGATGTGCCTGTTCTACAACGAGCAAACGGTACGCGAAGCGGCCTTCGCCGCCGTCTGCCGTGCCGTGGACAGCGGCTTGCTGGCGCTGGAGCGCCAGTTGTTCTTCTCGACGCGCAGCCATTTTGACGATTTCGCGCAGTTCGACGCACGGATGATCCAGGTCACCCACACCGAGCACCGCCTGTCGCCGGAACTGTACGAGCGGGTCCGCCAGCGCTTCGCGACCCACCTGACGCCGGCCGGCGCCACCTTTTACCCGCCGCAGCGCGTCGACCTGCTGAGAAAGCCGGCCTGAAGCCGGCTTCCACGGGCCTGGTCCCCATGCCTTGCCTGCCGCTGCACACTCGCCAGAACTAACCTGATGCCGATCAAACGTGGGCGGTTATTCCTTGCCTACCTGCTCTCACTACTGCTGCACGCGCTGCTATTGAGTCTGGCTTTCGGTGGCGGCGAGGGGCTGGGGCTACCGAGTTTCACTTTTCCCTGGCAACAGCGATCGGTCGAGGCCCCCAGTCTGCGCGTCGTGCTTCAGCCAGTGCGGAAAGCAGCGACCGCGCCGGTGCTCATGCCGTCCGCAGCGCCTGTATCAGCATCGAGCGAACTGGCTGTTGCCGCCGGGCCGGCAAGCCCGCCATCCGGTTCGTTCTCCTCCAGCTTGCGCCATAGCACAACGCCCATCGCGTCCGAGGTGCTGGCCAAGGCAGAGGCGGGTACGTCCCCCGATGCCATTGCCGTACCAGCAGACGCACAGGCCGAGATGCCCGTCTACACTACGCCAGCACCGATGCATCACACGGCGGTAATTGCCTTGGAACAATCCGACGACAAGACGTTTGTCGTTCCCCCGCCACCACCGGAACCGGCATCAGGGACAACGGCTTTGCCGAATGCTCTGCCCCTGGAATCAGCCGTATCAGTGCCACAGGATACGGCCGAATTCATGCATCACCAGGCCGAGCAGGAGGTACACGAGCAAACCGCCGATACGGCCCAGGCCGACTTGGAAAAGCATGAGGCACAGCAACTAGCGGCACGACTGGAAGCTGAACGGTTGGCGGCGGAGAAACTGGAAACACAACGCCGGGAAGCCGCCCGCCGAGAGGTGGCACGCGCCGAGGCCGCACGGCAGGAAACCGAGCATCGAGAGGCTGAGCGACTAGCTGCTGAGAAACGGGAAGTGCAGCGCCGAGAAGCTGCCCGACAGGAGGCAGCACAGGCCGAGGCCGCGCGGCAGGAAGCCGAGCATCGGGAGACTGAGCGATTGGCTGCCGAGAAACTGGAAGCACAACGCCGGGAAGCCACTCGCCGAGAGGTAGCACGCGCCGAGGCCGCACGGCAGGAAGCCGAGCGTCGGGAGGCTGAACGGTTGGCAGCGGAGAAACTGGAAGCGCAACGCCGAGAAGCCGCCCGACAGGAGGCGGCGCGTGACGAGGCCGTACGGCAGGAAACCGAGCGTCTGGAAGCTGAACGGTTAGCCGCCGAGAAACTGGAAGCGCAACGCCGGGAAGCCGCCCGACAGGAAGCGGCACGTGCCGAGGCCGCACGGCAAGAGGCCGAACGCGGGGAAGCAGCACGCATCCAGGAGGCCAAGGAGGAAGAGGAAAGGCGGCTGGCGCGGCGGCGGGCCATGGGGCGCCAACTCGACGAGGAGGCCGCGCAGCGTCAGGCCGCTGCTACCCGCCCGCCACTACCATTGTCGCTGAGCACCGCACGCCGGGTCAGGCTATGGGGGCGGAGCGACCCCAACGTCGAACTCGTGTTGTATGCCGAGAACTGGGTCCGCAGAATCCAGCTCAATACCCCGATCGACACGGTGCACCAGCTTGCCGGGCGACGGCACACCGCACCGATGGTGACGGTGGCCGTGCGCAGTGATGGCTCCGTGGAGGCGGTAACCCTAGTTGTCTCCAGCGGCGTACCGGAAGTCGACGAAGCAATCCGGCACATCGTGCAAAACAACGTCCCCTACCCGCCGTTCCCACCGAGATTGGCCCGCCAATACGACGTGGTGGAAATCCGCCGGACCTGGCATTTCGACACGGCTATTCGTCTGGATTGAACGACGGCGCTCACTACAATTGCCCGGCACGCTAGCGCGGTCCGCGGCATGCCCATCAAGTAAAATTCCCAGCTCCTCCCCAGGCCGTCCGCCCATGCCTCCCGTCACCGACCCCAGCCTCCTTTCCCCGCTCGGCAAGCCGACCGAGTACCGCGCCACCTACGCTCCCGACCTGCTCTACCCGATCCCGCGCCAACTGAAGCGCGATGAATTGGGCCTCACCGGCACGGCGCTGCCTTTTGTCGGCGAAGACCTGTGGAACGCCTACGAGCTGTCCTGGCTGAACCCGAAGGGCAAGCCGGTAGTCGCCGTCGGGACTCTGCGCGTGCCTGCTGACAGCCCAAACCTGATCGAGTCGAAATCGTTGAAGCTGTATTTCAATTCGCTGAACCAGACGGCGTTCGCCAATACCGACGCCGTCGTTGCCGCGCTGGGCGCCGACCTGTCGGCCGCCGCTGGCGCGCCGGTGATCGTCGAACTGCAGTCGCTGGGCTGCCGGCCAGCGGCGCAGATCGGTTACCCCGAGGGCGTACTGCTCGACGATCTCGACATCGCCTGCGACGCCTACCAACCCGCACCACAACTGCTCGCCACGCTGGATGGCCCGGTGGTCGAGGAAACCCTGTACTCGCACCTACTCAAGTCGAACTGCCTGGTCACCGGCCAGCCGGACTGGGCCATGGTGGTGATCCGCTACCGCGGCCGGCCACTCGACCGCGCCGGGCTGCTCCGCTACATCGTCTCCTTCCGCGAGCACAACGAGTTCCACGAGCAATGCGTCGAGCGCATCTTCTGCGACATCAGCCGCCACTGCCGTCCCGAGGCGCTGGCGGTGCATGCCCGCTACACTCGGCGCGGCGGACTGGACATCAATCCCTTCCGCAGCAGTGGCGACTTCGCGGCGCTAGGCAATGCGCGCGAAATCCGGCAATAACCCATAGCCAGCATTGTCCTGGGGGCTTCGATAATCTTTGCCTCACCGCTGTGATGCCGAGCATGACGGCCATGGCCACGGCGATCCGCATCGCTCAGTACCAAAAATCCACGAGTTCCCCCTTCGTTTAGCGTCATACAAGCGACATGATTGGCTAGAATGGAATTAGCAACTCAGACACCGTTTGAATCTGCCAGCCGCTCCAGGAATCTTCCGCCAGCCATCATGACCCCTCGCTATTTCCCGGCTGTCGATCCAACCGCCGTTTCGGCATGGCTGGACGAACTCGCTACCCGCAGTCCGCGGCCGCTGGTTTTCGCGCTTCTTCCCGAAGCGGAAAAAGCACGGGTCGGCGACCTGCAAAGCGGGTGTTGCGAACGTGGACTCGATCTGCTCGGCGCCATTTTCCCGACCCTGCTAACCGAACAGGGTTTCACGACCAGCGGCGTCACGCTGGTGAGCATCGAGAATTCGAGCGGCCATTTTCTCGTCCCGGATCTCGCCGTCCAGCCCGCCTATGCCGCCGAGCGGATTGCCTGGGCCGTGGGACAGGCGCGTGGGGCGGATGGCCATCCCGGCCCCCGGCAACTTTTCCTGGTGTTCGACAGCATGCTGCCCAGCATCGCCTCTATCCTGGTCAAGCTGTTCAACCGCCTGAAACACGATTTCACTTACGCTGGCGTCAATGCCGGAAGCGAAACCTTCCAGCCCATGCCCTGCCTGTTCGACAACCAGCGCCTACTCGGCAATGGCGCTATCGGCATAATCCTGGATAGCGAGACGCAAATCGCGGTACAACACGGCTATCCGGTTTCCAAATCCACGATGCGAGCCACTTCGACAGCCGGCAACCGGATCGACAAGATCGACGGCCAACCGGCCATGGCGGTCTACCAACAGGTCATCGCCGCCGAATTCGGCATCCGGCTGACCACGGACAATTTCTACGACTACGCCGTGCACTATCCCTTCGGCCTGGTCGGCTCGCTGGAAATCCTGGTACGCATTCCCGTCGCATTCAACGAGGACGGTTCGATCTTCTGCGTCGGCGAAGTGCCGGCGAACTCGATGTTGCGCTTGCTGAAAGCACCGGCGCTGGAAAACAGCAGTTGCGTCCACACGGTGCTCCAGCAACTCGGCCCCTGTGCCGATGCGCCGTTGCTAACCTTTTACTGCGCTGGCCGACGCCTGCATTTTGGCGACGAGGCCAGCAAAGAATTGCGCGAACTCCAGACGAATTCCGGCGCCAGCGCAATTCATGGCGCCCTGTCGCTCGGTGAGATCAGTACCAACGGCGACATCGGTATCCCAGAGTTTCACAACGCCGCCCTGGTCTGCCTGCGCTGAGCAGCCGTCGCTTGGCGCAAGCAACCGTTCAGTTGAGTCCTTCGTCCTTGACGCTGGGCAGGCGGATCACCTCGATCCCCTCGTCGCGCAGGGCCTCACACTCCTCCTCGCTGGCTTCGCCGCGAATCGGGCGCTCCGGCACCTCGTTGTAGTGCATCCTGCGCGCCTCCTCGACAAAAGCCGGACCGACGTCCTCGCAGCTTTCGACGACGGCCTTAATCAGTTGCCGGTACAGCGCCATGACTTGCTTGCCGGCTGGCATCATTGCCGTGCCGGACTGGCCGGTCGTCGGCGCCCCCGATACTGGAGCCAGCGTGCCACCGATGGCCACAGCCGACGGTATGCGCCGCACCTGATGGCTGTCGCACTGCGGACAGCAGACGAAGCGCCGCTCCAGTTGCGCCGCGAAATCGTCGGCGCTACGGAACCAGCCTTCGAAGCGGTGGTCGTTTTCACAGCAAAGGTCGTAGATGATCATCGGAGTAGCTGAGGCCGGCACGCGGCCGGGCGATTCGTTGGGGCGCGGATCATACCACCCGGCCAACGCGCCGCCCAAGGCAAGATCTGACGAATGTGCACCGCAACAATTCAGTTGGCCACCTTGCTCCAGCCTTTGTTCTCCAGGCATTCGTGCATCCGGCGCACGCTAGCTTTGGTCACCAATCCCTCGGTACCGGAATAGGCCTGCAATTTGCAGTATTTTTCGTCGAGTTCGTAATCGGCGGCCGAGACCCCGCGCTTCTCCCAATGCCAGGAGGCGCAACCGGCAAGCACAAGCATGGCGGAAACCAGGAATTTCATAGCTAAGGTCTGCAGAAGCAACATGCCCGCTGGGGCAATGAATGATAGGTTCGAGGCCACAACCACTTTGGCCTGGATTCAAGCCTTTCCACCGTAGCATGCCGGCAGGTGATCCAGCAAAAACCGTTGCCAGGTGAGCAACGCTCCCGTACCGGCGGCCTGCGGGTAACTGCCGAAGGCCAAATCGAATGGCCGCGATCGGGCCTTTTGCATTGTTTTCCGGTCGATTCGATCGAGCGGTCCGTTCGGTCGTAAAATGCCGGTTTTTACACTGGCTGTTCCGGACAAGGTTTTTTGCATGATTGATTCAACCCGTGTGCCGACTGTCGGCTTCGTTTCCCTCGGTTGCCCGAAGGCCGGCAGCGATGCCGAACTGATCCTGACCCGGCTACGCGCCGAGGGCTACGAGATTTCGCCGAGCTACGACGATGCCGACCTGGTCATCGTCAATACCTGCGGCTTCATCGACGCCGCCGTCGAGGAATCGCTCGACGCCATCGGCGAAGCCCTGTCCGAGAACGGCAAGGTCATCGTCACCGGTTGCCTCGGCGCCAAGGGCGACATCGTGCAGACGACGCATCCCGCGGTGCTGGCAGTCACCGGTCCGCACGCGATGGAAGAGGTGATGGGTCATGTGCACCGGCACCTGCCCAAGCCGCACGATCCCTGGTCCGACCTGGTGCCGCCGCAGGGTATCCGCCTGACGCCAGAGCATTTCGCCTACCTGAAGATTTCCGAAGGCTGTAATCACAGTTGTACTTTCTGCATCATTCCCTCGCTGCGTGGACCACTCGTCTCGCGCCCGGTCGGCGACGTACTGGCCGAGGCCGAAAACCTGGCCCGCGCCGGCGTCAAGGAAATCCTCGTCATCTCGCAGGACACCAGCGCCTACGGCGTCGACGTCAAGTACCGCACACATTTCTGGGGCGGCCGCCCGGTCAAGACCCGGCTCAAGGAATTGTGCGAGGCACTGGCCAGCTTCGGCATCTGGGTCCGGCTGCATTATGTTTATCCGTACCCATCGGTCGACGACGTGATTCCGCTGATGGCCGAAGGCAAGATCCTGCCCTACCTTGATGTGCCGTTCCAGCACGCCAGCCCGAGGATTCTCAAGGCCATGAAGCGCCCGGCCTCGGCCGAGAACACGCTGGAGCGTATCCGCCAGTGGCGTGAAATCTGCCCGGAGATCGTTATCCGCTCGACTTTCATCACCGGCTTCCCCGGCGAGACCGAGGAGGATTTCGATCAACTGATCCAGTTCCTCGAAGAAGCCCGGCTCGACCGCGTCGGCGCCTTCGCCTACTCGCCGGTCGAAGGCGCCCAGGCCAACGCGCTGGCGGACCTACTGCCGGATGCGGTGCGCGAAGATCGCCGACGCTGGCTGATGCAGGTGCAGGAGGACATTTCGGCTGAAAAGCTAGCGGCCAAGATCGACAGCGTCATCGAAGTGCTGGTCGACGAAGTCGACGAGGAAGGCGTAATCGCCCGCTCCAAGGCCGACGCCCCGGAGATCGACGGCCTGGTGTACCTCGACGGTTTCTTTGCCGCGGCACCCGGCGACTTCCTGCAAGTCCGCGTCACCGACGCCGATCATCACGACCTGTACGCCGAGCCAGTCGGGCGGGGCTAACGCCGATGACCAAGCCGCGTCTCGGCATCGCCCTCGGTTCCGGCTCGGCGCGCGGCTGGGCGCATATCGGCGTACTGCGCGTGTTGCAGGAGGCCGGCCTCGAACCGGATGTCGTCTGCGGCACCTCGATCGGCACCTTCGTCGGTGCCGCCTACGCCTCCGGCAATCTCGACAAGCTGGAGAACTGGGCCCGCAGCCTCGGCCGGCGCGACGTACTCGGCTTCTTCGACGTCGGCCTGGGCGGTGGCCTGATCAAGGGCGAAAAGCTGCTCGACTTCGCTGCTGCGACTTTCCTCGACAACGATTTCGCCGATCTCGAACGCGCTTTCGCCTGCGTTGCTACCGATCTCGCCAGCGGCCGCGAAATCTGGCTGCGCCAAGGCTCGGTGGCCGCCGCCGTGCGCGCCTCGATCGCCCTGCCCGGTCTCTTTTCACCACAGTTGCTGGATGAGCGCTTCTTGGTCGACGGCGGCCTGGTCAACCCGGTACCCGTGTCGCTGTGCCGGGTACTCGACGCCGACGTGGTGATCGCCGTCGATCTCGGCATGGACATACTGACCACGCTACAGCGGCGCAGCGGCAAGCCGGCGCCGCCCGGCGGCGGCTGGCGCAAGGCCGTCGGCCGCTGGTTCGGGCGCGGCGAGAGTAAGCCGTCGCGGCCGTCCCTGCCCGACGTGGTGATCAACAGCATCGCCATCATGCAGGGGCGCATTTCGCGCTCGCGGCTGGCCGGCGAGCCGGCCGACGTGCTGATAACGCCGCGCCTCGGGCACCTCAATCTGCTCGACTACCACCGCGCCGACGAAGCCATCGATGCTGGCCGCACGGCGACCAAGCACATGCTGCCGCTGCTGCGCTCGCTGCTCGATTGAGATAACCATGCGCGATGCCCTGATCGAACAACTGGCCGTACTCGTTGGCGACGCCCAAGTGATCGTCGAGGCGGCGGCAATGCAACCGTGGCTGACCGACTGGCGCGGCCGTTACCGCGGCGCCGCGCGCTGCGTGGTCCGCCCCGGTACGCGGGCCGAAGTCGCCGCCGTCGTCGCTGCCTGCGCCGCGGCCGGCGCGCCCATCGTGCCGCAGGGCGGCAATACCAGCCTGTGCGGCGCGGCAACGCCGGACGGTTCCGGCGCCGCGGTGGTGCTCAGCCTCGGCCGCTTGAACCGCATCCTGACCGTCGATCCGCTGAACGACACCATCACCGTCGAGGCCGGCTGCACGCTGGCCGCCGTCCAGGCGGCGGCCAGCGCCGCCGGGCGGCTGTTTCCGCTGGCGCTGGCCGCCGAAGGAACATGCCAGATCGGCGGCAACCTATCCACCAATGCCGGCGGCGTGCAAGTGCTGCGCTACGGCAACGCCCGCGAATTGACACTCGGCTTGGAGGTGGTGCTGGCCGACGGCACGGTCTGGAATGGCCTGCGCGGTCTGCGCAAGGACAATACCGGCTACGACCTGAAGCAGTTGTTCATCGGCGCCGAAGGTACGCTCGGCGTGATCACCGCGGCGGTACTCAAACTGTTCGCGTTGCCGCCGGTACAGACCACCTGCTGGCTGAACGTGGCGACGCCAGCCACCGCCGTCGAACTGCTGCACCGGGCCAAGAATGCCTTCGACGCGCAATTGACGGCTTTCGAACTGGTCTCGAACACGGCCCTTGGCCTGGTACTATGGCATATTCCCGGCAGCCGCCGGCCGGGGGCGGTCAGCCCGTGGTACGTGCTGGCCGAGTTTTCCGGCGCCGCGCCGGCGGCAGTTGAGGCTTGGCTGGCGGCCTGCCTCGCCGAGAGCGCCGTCGCCGATGGCACGGTCGCCCACTCGCAAGCCCAGGCCAAGCAATTGTGGGCGCTGCGTGAGAACATCTCGGAAGCGCAGAAGATCGAGGGCCTGAGCATCAAACACGACATCGCGGTGCCGCTATCGCGTATTGCCGATTTCCTAGCGCAGGCCGATGCGGCGTTGGCGGCAGCTTTTCCCGGCATCCGCGTGGTCGCCTTCGGCCATGTCGGCGACGGCAACCTGCATTACAACCTGTCGCAACCAGAAAGCGGCGACAACACCGCCTTCATCGCCCAACAGCCGACGGTGCACCGCCTCGTGCACGACATCGTGCATGTCCTGGACGGCTCGATTTCGGCCGAACACGGCCTGGGGCAACTGAAGCGCGAGGAAATCCTGCGCTACAAGAGCGCGCCGGAAATGGCGCTGATGCGCGCGCTCAAACAGGCGCTCGATCCGCGCGGCCTGATGAATCCCGGCAAGCTACTGTGAACCTCGGTGCGGCGGTGCCGTCTTACAGCAGCAAAAATCTTCTATGTAATTGATAAATTGAATATTCCCCCACTAAATTGAATTTAGTGAAAAACAAGGGGGAAATCCTTGAAATTCAACGATGATCAGCCAAGAGTGGCCGCCAGTCTCCGGCGGTATTACGACCTCTGTTGTGAAGTAATTCAGCCAAGCCGGTGACAGGTGGATTGCAGTAAAGATGGGGCATGGCCGCGGCCCATCAATGGGCTTGCCTTCCCGGTTGCTGCTGGGCAAATTTTTCCTTCTTCCCAGAATGTTTCACTGCGCCGTTGAGCAGCCGGTCGCTGCACGCCCGCACCACATCGTTCAGATTGCCGTACTCTTGCCACCGCGCGCGCAGCCAGGCGGCATCGCCGCCGCCGGCGGCGACCGCGCGCAGTGCAGCCAGCCAATGCGCACAGCCGAGTTCACGGGCATCTTCTTCCAGCGCGTCGAGCAGTTCGCAGGTACTGTCGCCAAGCGACCGGACGGAGCACGCGACCGGGTCGGAAATTTGCGCCGCCATGCCATAGCGGCAAGCCTGAAATTTGTTGAAACGGGCGGCATGGACCTGACGCTCTGTCGATAGCGGCGGCCGTGTGCGTAACAGCCAGCGCGACAGCGACTGGGCCAGGGCGGTCAGCGCGGCAGCCTGCTCGATGGAGAGCGGCGTGTCGCAGACACGGATTTCGACGGTGCCGAATTCCGGCTTTGGCCGCACGTCCCAGTACAGATCCTTGATGCTGGCAGCGATGCCGCAGGCTTGCAGGAATTCGCAATGGCGGACGAAATCGGCCCAGTCGGCAAGCGGCGGGCACTGGCCGCTGAGCGGAAAGGCCGAGACGGCATTGAGGCGGGCCGACTGGAACAGCGTATCTTCGCCGTCGACAAAGGGCGAAGAGGCGGACAGCGCGATGAAGATCGGCACATAGACGCCGAGCGCCTGGGTCAACCAGATGGCGTCGTCGGCGCTGCTACAGCCGATGTGGATGTGCTGCCCGAAGACAGTGAATTGCTTGGCCAGATAGCCGTAGCGCTGGTACAGCACATCAAAGCGCTCGCCGGGGCAGATGCGACGGTCCGGCCAGCGATGGAAGGCGTGAGCGCCGCCGCCGCAGATGCCGATGTTGTTACGTTCGGCGTGGATGCGCAGCGTGTCGCGTAGGCCGGCTAGGTCGGCAGCGATCGCGTCGACGGTGGTCTGTGGCTGGGTGCTGATTTCGATCATACTTTCGGTGATCTCGAGCTTGATCTCGCCGAAGCAGCCATCATATTTGAGGCTGCCGAGTAGGTCGGTGGCGGCGCGGGTCAAATCGAAATCGCGGCGCGACACCAGTTGCAGTTCCAGTTCAACACCGAGCGAAAGAGCGTCGCTGTGGCGGAATTCGCCGAGGGCTTGGGTCATGCGATACCTCCGCGGACGGGTCTGTCATCGTGGCACTCTCCGGAGCGGCGCAGGGCCAGCCAGCACAGCGCCGGACCGGACAGTTCCATGATGGCGGCGGCGAACAGCGGCAGGGTCAGGGCCGACAGGCCGATTCCCGGATACAGCCTGGCCAATTCGTAGGCCATGAATACCGTCGTAGCCGACAGCGGCTGGATACCAAGGCCGACCAGCAGCCGCTTCTTGACTGGCAGGCTGCCGCCGGTCAGGGCCAGCGCAGCCATTTTGGCGACGGCACGCACAGCCAGCAGGCCAAGCGCTTGCAGGCCGGTCATCCAGGTAAAGGAGGACCACGGCAACGCAGCGCCGATGACGACGAAAAGAATGATGGCCAGCAACCAGTGCCCTTCCGGCAGGACCGTGTAGCGCAGCGATTGGCGCTCGTCGCGGACAGCCAATACGACGCCCATCACGAACAGGGTCAAGAATACCGGCACGGCCAGCATGCGGGCGATGCCGACGGCGAGCAGAGCCGAGGCGACCAGCACGAAGACCTGGGCCAGCGAGCCTTTCGGCAGCAAGCGAGCGATGGTCAGCGCCAGGTGGGCGGCCAGCGAGGCGACCAGCAGCGAACCGACACCGACCCACAGCGGATGGATGACGGCATTGATCCAATTGCGGCTGTGCTCGGCATGGACGATACCAAGCACCAAGGTGAAAGCAACGAAAGAAGCGGCGCAACTGATCGCCGTGTGCAGGATGATGCGCTCGGTGACCTGGCCCTGTGACCTCGATTGTTCGACGGTCAGCAGTACCACGGCCGGCGCCGAGGCCATGGTGATGGCGGCAGTAGCAGCCGACCAGGCGGGCGACAGACCGACGCCGTAAAAGGCGAAGAGGAAGATCAGCAGACAGGAAAGGACGATGTCACTCGACGTGCTACGCAGCAACTCGGGGTTACGTAGCAGCCAGCCGAGATCGAGGCGGCGGCCAACCTCCAGCATCAACAAGCCGAGCGCTGCGTCGGCCAGCGGCCGGACCTTGGCCAGCGTCTCAATGCTGATCCAGCCGAGCAGCGAGGGACCGAAAAGGGTTCCGGCCAGCACATAGCCGATCACCTTCGGCCAGCCGGTGCGGGCCTGCAACCACTCGCCGATCAACATCCCGAGCAGCAACAGCAAGCTGAACAAGGCCAGCGAGTCGATCTGCTCGGGGAAAGGCGGCAGGAAATACAGGCTGTCGCGCAGCCGCTCCCAGAGCGTGCGCGGCAGGTCGCTCAGGAACTCAAGCATGGCTGGAAACGGCCCGGTCGCTCCGCTCGGCGAGGCTGACGTTGATAATGCCGGCGATGGCCTCGCCGGCCTTGCCACGGCCTATCAATCCAACTTTGATCATGCTTGTGCTCCCTGTGCTGCGATTGGCGCTATCTCGATAGCTACCTCGAAAGTCGGGACCGCCGGCGGCGGTCCGTTGGGATTGAAAACGCGGCCCCCGAGGGTGGGAGCCATCCGGTATCACCAGCGCCGGCTGCGGGTGGCGCTAAGGAACAGGTCGAGAATCGGCGTGCAGTCGAGCAGGTCGGGACTCCCCGGCGGATGGAACTCGGGATGCCATTGCAGGCCCAACACGAACTGCCGGCCTTCCAGGCGGATCGCCTCGATCAGCCCGTCGCCGACGCTGCGCGCCTCAACTTGCAGGCCGCGCCCGAGAGTGCGGATGGCTTGGTGATGGATCGAGATGACGCGACCACCGGGCTGGCCCGGATACAACCTGGCCAGTCTGGAGCCCTCCTCCCAGACAATCGGGTGGGCATGGCGATCGTAATCGGGATGAATATGGACCGCCGGGGACTCGTACTGGGATTCGATATCCTGATACAGGGTTCCCCCCAGCGCGACGTTGATCAACTGGTGGCCCCGGCAGATCCCTAGGACTGGTTTGCCCGCTTCCATGAACTCATGCAGCAATTCGATCTCGTAATTGTCGCGCAGGCGGTCGCCGGCCCATTCGGGGCGCATCGGTTCCTCGCCGTAAGACTGCGGGCTGATATCGGCGCCGCCCTGCAACACCAGGCCGTCCAAATACTGCGAATAGTCCGACAGCCGGATGCTGCTGCGATGGACGATGCCGTCGCCGCTGACCGAGGGAATCATGAACACCATCACCTCGCGCGACATGACCCAATGCGCCACCGACTGCTCCAGGTAATGCAGCGATTTCGACTGGATGCCGGCAGCCCCCGGCTGCGGGTGGAAAATGCGGGCCGAAAGGCCGATACGCAACGGACGTCTGCTCATCAGGAGGTTCCTCCGTGAGTGCCGGCAGCGGCAGGTTGCCGGGGGACGAGGCATATGGCTGCGCCGAACCCCTTGACCGCAGCCTGGGTAGCCAGCGGACCAAGCCATTGCATCGACAGCAAGGTCGCCAGCAGCATGCCGGCCAGTTCAGGATCAAGTTGCGAATATAGCATCTACGTGTTAAGCGGCCATCCCTGTACCACGCTCGGCATCGGTTGCAGGCCGACCGCCCGTTGTTCGGCCAAACCGAAAAGCAGGATGGAATTGATCACAAAAAAGGGTTACCCCCCCAATCCTCGCCTGCAAGAGATACTGCGCCGCAGAGCAAGGCTAGTGTATTTATATTGCTCTCCAATATAATTCACTCTTCACATTCGCGCAAGCGCGCTGCCGGGAAAGCTGTGTCCGAGAACGAATCCGCCCATTCCACTCCGCTACTGGCCATGGAAGTACTGCAGCAGTTCCGCCTGATCTTCGGCTCGCTACGCCAATATTTCCGGCTAGTCGAAGAACGTTGCGATATGCCCGGTTCGCAGATGTGGGTACTACAGGAGGTGGCGCACAGTCCGGGCCTGGGCATCGGCGAACTGGCCGGGCGCATGGGTATCCATCAATCGACCTGCAGCCTGCTGGTAGACAAACTGGTCGTGCGCGGGTGCCTGGTCAAACAGCGCAACGGCCGCGACCAGCGGCGGATCGGCCTGCAACTCGCGGCCAACGGCGCCACGGCCCTGGCGGCCCTGCCCGGGCCGGCCGAAGGCATCCTGCCGCAAGCCTTGGCCGCCCTGCCGGCCGTGGCGCTCAAAACATTGCATATCAATCTGGAAGAATTGATCCACCTGCTGCCGGGTCGCGACGAAACCGCCGCCGGCATGCCGCTGGCTGAATTGCTGGCATCGCCCGATGGCCGGCAGGACAGCGGCGCCTAGCCTAACGATTGCTCAGTGCAGCGCCTGGCCGGTGCTGTCGGCGAACAAGGCGGCGACGTCGTCCGGGCCAAAGCGGTATTGGCGATTGCAGATGTCGTCACGAATGACGATCTCGCCGTGCTCGGCAAGGATGGTTTCGGCATCCTGGCGGCCGAGGGAACGAATCATGTCGCGAATCTTGTCCCAATCTTCCGGGCAGTGGTAGCAGACCGGTTGCGCGTCGTAGAGACGCAGGCCGTGTTCGGCCATGTCTTCGTGGAATAGCCGGGTGAGCAAGGCTTCGGCATCGAGTTCGAGCAGTTCGCCCGTCTTGACGGTGGCGGCCAGTTGGCTGATGCGGTGCCAGCCATCGGCGTCGCGGGCATCGGCCTCGGGCATTTTCTGCAGAAACAGGCAGGCGGCGGCTTGCGGGCTGGCCGAGGCGAACAGCCGCGACAGCTGCTGCTCGGATTGCTCCAGGTAGTGCTCGAAGAGGGCGGCGATGCTGTCGCCGACCATCGGCACGAAGCTCTGGTAGGGCTGGCGGGCGGTCGGTAGATCGAGGCTCATCAACAGCCGGCCGCCTTGGCTAGCGCCGAGCAGTTCGGGCACCGGCGCCGGCAGCACGACCGGGTTGCTGCGCGCCATGCCGCGCATCTGCAATTGCTCGTTGCAATCCATCACCAGCAACTGGATCGGGCCACCGCCACGCAACTGCAGCGTCAGGCGGCCCGGCTGCTTCAACTGGCCGGCGATCAGCGCAGTGACGGCGGCGGTTTCGCCGAGCAACTGGGCGACCGTCGGCTGGTAATCGCGGCCATCCTGCATCTGCCGCCAAGCTTCGCCGAGATGGACGACGGCACCGCGAATATCGAGGCCTTCGAAGAGAAAGCGGCGGACGAAGCTATCGCTCATTTCAGTTTCTCGGCGTAGTTTTCCGGGGTGAACCCGACCAGCAGCTCGCGGCCGGTATCGAGCACCGGGCGCTTGATCAGCGCCGGATACTGCGCCATCAGCGTTAACGCCTTGGCGGCGTCGACATCGGCGCGCTCGGCGTCGCTCAATTTCTTCCACATCAAGCCGCGCCGGTTGAGCAGCGTTTCCCAACCGGCTCGCGCCGCCCAGTCGGACAGGTGCGATGCGGCGACGCCTGTATTCTTGTAATCGATGAATTCGTAGGCAATGCCATGATCGGCGAGCCAGGTCATGGCTTTCTTCATGGTGTCGCAGTTCTTGATGCCGAAGAGGCGGATCGTGGCCATTCCGGTTCTCCGTGAGGATGGGCGTTGGGGTGAAGGGCGCCATTATCCCAGCTTTGCCGCCGGCTCGCGCAGCGATCCGGGTTGGCAAATCTGCCGCCAGCAGTTAAAACCCCAATGGGATGGTACCGACGTCGCAACGGGCCGGTACCCGACACACGGGAGAACGACAATGAACATCGAAACAATGATCCGCGAAGTGCAGACGCAACTCGGCGTCCAGGTCGACGGTCGCGCCGGCCCCGAGACTTGGTGCGCCATCCACGCCCACATCGTCAAACCTGCCACGGTGCCGGAAGACAAGGCATCACCGACCGACCCGCGCAGTCAGCAATGCATCGCTACGCTACTGCCCGACGTCCGGCCGCTGGCCCTCGCCCTGATCGAAAAAGCCGCGCTGCACGGCATCGCGATCAAAGTCATCGGCGGCACCCGCAGCTATGCCGAGCAGGACGCCCTCTACGCCAAAGGTCGAAGCCAGCCGGGGCCGAAGGTGACCAATGCCCGTGGCGGTTATTCCAACCACAATTTCGGCATCGCCTTCGACATCGGCGTTTTCGAAGGCAACCGATATCTCGGCGACTCACCGAAGTACAAGGCCGTCGGCGTCCTTGGCATGGACCTCGGTCTGGAATGGGGCGGTAACTGGAAAACCCTTGTCGATCAACCGCATTACCAACTGCGCCCGGCCTGGGCGGCTGGCCTGAGCGAACGCGACATGCTTGCCGAATTGCGACGCCGCGTGGCGGGCGGGGTGGCGGTGTTTGTCTGAGCAGCCGCCCATCTGGATCGGTGATCAGCGATTGACATCGACCACCACGCGGCCACGCACCCTGCCCTGCATGAGTTGGCCAGCAGTCGCAATGGCTTCGCTCAAGCCGATTTCGTGGGTAATCGCTTCCAGCCTGGCCGGATCGAGATTGCGACCGAGGCGCTCCCAGGCTTCGCGGCGCACCGGCTGCGGTGCCATCACGCTGTCGATGCCGTATAACGTGACGCCACGCAGGATGAAGGGGGCCACGCTGGCCGGGAAATCCATGCCCTGGGCCAAACCGCAGGCAGCAACGGCACCGCGGTAGCGGATGCCGGCACAGACATTGGCCAGCGTGTGGCTGCCGACCGTATCGACGGCGCCAGCCCAGCGCTCCTTGCCGAGCGGCTTGCCAGGTGCCGACAATTCGTTGCGATCGATGATGGCGCTGGCGCCGAGTGTTTTCAGGTACGCCGCTTCGCTGGGACGGCCGGTCGAGGCAACGACGGTGTAGCCGAGCTTGGCCAGCAGCGCGATGGCGACGCTGCCGACACCACCATTGGCGCCGGTCACGAGGATGTCGCCGCTGTCCGGAGCGATACCGTGGCGCTCCAGGGCCTGCACGCAGAGCATCGCGGTGTAACCAGCGGTGCCAATGGCCATCGCCTGGCGGGCGGAGAAGGCCGCCGGCAGGGGCACCAGCCATTCGCCACGGACACGAGCCTGCTGGGCCAGCCCACCCCAGTGGATTTCGCCGACGCCCCAGCCGTTGAGCACGACCTTGTCGCCGACTTGCCATGCCGGATCACGGCTGTCGCTGACGGTGCCGGCGAAGTCGATGCCGGGCACCATCGGGAAGCGGCGCACGACCGGCCCCTGGCCGGTGATCGCCAAACCGTCCTTGTAATTGAGCGAGGACCAGTCGATGCGGACGGTGACTTCGCCCTCGGGCAGCAGCGCCTCGTCGATCTGTTCGCAACTGGCGCGATAACCGGATTCGTCCTTGTTGATCAGAATGCCTGTAAACATGCTCTCTCCATGGAATGATGGTTGTGGGACGACGATGAGCCAGAGCAGCCGCTTGAGGGAAACGTGCGACCGGTTGCCCAGGGCAATTGCAGGAATGCCATTGTTTCTGGTCCCTGGAGATTCTCGTTCCAGACCAAGGCATTTTGATTCATAGTACGCTCGACTCCTTGGACTGGTAGGTACAAAACTCAGTCTTCGCTTTCCTCTTCTTCAACATCATCCTGCTGTCCTGGCCGCTTGAGGCCGAGCAGTGCGCCGGTATTGAAGGGCTTGCCGTTGATCGTCAGTTGGCCGCGCTCGAACAACGTGGTAGTGACGATGAAATCGCCTTCACGGGTCACGTAACCGGTTCCCACCAGTTCGCCGATCGTGGCATCCACCATCTCCTGCGGCATGGCCTGGCCGCCCTTGATTTCCGACGTAATCTTGGCCAGCCACGCAATGGGCAGCCGGGCGCTGCCCTTGGTGATGATCTTGCCGAGCAGGAGGTCGGGCTGGTGCAAATCCTCGCTGGTGATGCCGTCGGCGGCCACCGAGTAGGCCAGCCGGCCTTCCTGGCTTTCGTAGGTCACGGCGATCTTGTCGACGGAATATTCGGGATTATGGGTCAGCAGTTCCTTCATGCCGAACAGCATTGCGAGCTGTTTTTCTTCCATAGACTGAGCGAAATCCGCGGGCGTCTTGCCGCACACGCCGCCCAGTTCCTGCCAGAAGCCAAGCACGATTTTGTGCAGGGTCGGGGCATGCAGCCGCTTCATCGACTCTTGCAGTTCGATCTTGTCCAGGACAATGGTGCGTTCGCCCACCTTCACGCTGGCCGTCCCGGTGAACGAAGCGGAAGTTCCGAGCAGATCGTTTTCCATTTTCTGTTCCGCCGTGAACTTGAGCTGGCTCAAATCGACCTGCACGTTCCCTTTTGAGAAAGCGAGTTGCACTTGGTCGAGCGTGGTCGTACCCGACCCCGAACCGTTGCCGGTGGACCAGTTCGGCCCCGAGAACTCGCTGGCCGACTGGCCGCGCAGATTGACGAGCCGGAAGCGGATGCTTTCTCCTTCTTTGGAGCGGGCGTCGATGGCAATTTCGGGCAGCTCGAACTCCGCACTGGAGGCGGTGCGCCCGCTATTCATGCGGAACCCGGCGCGCATCGCCTGCCAATGAAGGCGGGCATTGTCGTTCTTGATCTCGCCCGCGGGCAATTCCACGCGGGTGTGAGTCGCGCCGCCGAAGTCGATGGCGGTGCGAATGGCCTCGGGCTTCATGCCGCCGATCCACTGGCGCAAGGACTCGGGCGCGTTCTCCGGCAGCACGATCTGAGTATCGATACGCGCCAGCCCGACGCTGGAAAAGCCCGGTAGCGGCCCATGAGCGATGCTGTCGCGGAAAGTCAGGGTGACGAATTTGCCGCCGCCTTCATCTTCTGGCGAGGCACAGCCCAGTTGCAAACCATAGGTGGCGGAAGCGGAGAACAGCCCTTTGTCGTACTGGCGATCGACGACCCGGAGGAAAGGCAGCGCCTGCGTCACCTCGTCCAGTGCCACCTCGTATTCCTTTTGCACCATGCTGCCGCTGTACGCTGCCGCCCCTAGGTATACGCCCCCCAGAACGGCAACGGTTGCCACACCAAAAACGACCGCCTTGCTCATGCCGATTACTCCTTGCCTTGAATTGAATTGCGGGGCCCACGATGGCGGCCCGCTTATGGACTGTGACGAAACACAGCGAAATCCCCACCGTACCGCACAATATCAAAAAAAACTCCATAGCATGCCGCACAAATCCTTGCCTGATCCATGCTTTGCCATGACCGGGAGCAGCGTCGGGCGAGGCTTGCGCCCACCCCCAGCCATGCGGCGGAAACAAGAACGCAACAAAATAACGGGCCTGAAGCTTATACTGTAAAAAACCACATGGAATGCCGATGAATCACTCCCTGTTGCATCCCCGTTTCCCGACAGAAAACTACCTGAATCGCGAACTCGGCCTGCTCGCCTTCAACCGGCGCGTTCTCGCCCAGGCCCAGGACGAGCGCATGCCTCTGCTGGAACGCCTGCGCTTCCTGTGCATTGTCTCAAGCAATCTCGACGAATTTTTCGAGATTCGCGTGGCCGGCCTTAAGGAACAGGTGCGAGCCAAGGCGCCGATCGTCACCACCGACGGCAAGACCCCGCAGGAAGCCTTCCGCCTGGTGTCGGCCGAGGCCCACGCCATCGTCGCCGAGCAGTACCAGCATCTCAACGACGTCATCCTGCCGGCGCTCGCCGAGCGCCACATCCGCTTCCTGCGCCGTTCGACGTGGAACGAGGCGCAGCGCGAATGGATCCGCGATTATTTCAGCCGCGAAATGGTGCCGGTGCTGACGCCGATCGGACTCGACCCGTCGCACCCCTTCCCCAAGGTGCTGAACAAAAGCCTCAATTTCGCCGTCGAACTCGAAGGCAAGGACGCTTTCGGCCGCAGTTCCAATGCCGCCATCGTCCAGGCGCCACGCGTGCTGCCGCGGGTCATCCGCCTGCCCGAGGAACTGGCCGGCGTCGAATACGGCTACGTGTTCCTCTCCTCGATCCTGCACGAATTCGTCGGCGAGCTGTTCACCGGCATGAACGTGCTCGGCTGTTACCAATTCCGCGTCACCCGCAATTCCGACCTGTTCGTTGACGAGGAGGAAGTCACCAATCTGCGCACCAAACTGCAGGGCGAGCTGTCACATCGTCATTTCGGGGATGCCGTGCGCCTCGAAGTCGCCGACAACTGTTCGCCGGCGATGACCGAATTCCTGCTCGCCCAATTTGCCCTCAAGGAAATCGATCTCTACCGCGTACACGGCCCGGTCAACCTGGTCCGCCTGATGCAGGTGCCGGATGGCGTAGACCGCCCGGACATGAAGTTCATCCCATTCCGGCCCGGCTTGCCGAAGGCCGCCGGCAAGGGTGCCGACATTTTCGAGAACATTCGCCGTAACGATCTTCTGCTGCACCATCCCTATCAGTCCTTCACGCCGGTCATCGAACTGCTGCATCAGGCGGCCGACGATCCACTGGTGGTGGCAATCAAGATGACCGTCTATCGCACCGGCACCGACTCGGTGCTGATGCAGTCGCTGATCCGTGCCGCCCAGAACGGCAAGGAAGTCACCGTCGTCGTCGAGCTGATGGCCCGCTTCGACGAGGAGGCCAACATTAGTTGGGCGACCAAGCTGGAGGAAGTCGGTGCCCATGTCGTCTATGGCGTGGTCGGCTACAAGACACACGCCAAGGCGCTGCTGATCGTGCGCCGCGAGGAAGGTGCCCTGAAGCGCTATGCCCACCTCGGCACCGGCAACTACCATCCGCGCACCGCCCGCCTGTACACCGATTTCGGCCTGATGACGGCCAACGAGGAAATCACTCACGACGTCAGTGAAGTGTTCAAACAACTGACCGGCCTGGGCAAGGCGCGCACGCTGAAACACCTGTGGCAGGCGCCATTCACGCTCCAACCCAACGTCGTCAAGGCGATCCAGGCCGAAGCCGAGACCGTCCGCGCCGGCGGCAAGGGACGCATCGTCGCCAAGATGAACTCACTGCTCGAACCGGAAGTCATCAACGCCCTCTACGAAGCCTCCAAGGCCGGCGTCGAGATCAACCTGATCGTCCGCGGCGTCTGCGCACTGCGCCCCGGCATTCCCGGCCTATCCGACAACATCCGGGTGCGCTCGATCATCGGCCGCTTCCTCGAACACCACCGAATTTTCTATTTTCTCGCCGGCGGCCAGGAGAACGTTTACTTGTCCTCCGCCGACTGGATGGAACGCAACTTCTTCAAGCGCATCGAGCTGGCCTTCCCGATCCTCGACCCCCGGCTCAAAAAGCGCGTCATCAGCGAAGGACTGAAGTTCTACCTGGCTGACAACCAGCAAGGCTGGGACATGAACGCCCAGGGCGTCTACCAGCGCCGCCGCACCACCCGCGGCAAGCCGCACAATGCCCAGGACGAACTGATGCTGGCGCTGGGCGGTTGAGGATTGAGTCGCAAACGTCATTCCGCTCGGAGCGAAGCGTAGTCGCGGAATGACAGAAAGCGTCGTAGGGCAGGTCGAGACCTGAGGTCTCCTCACGAATTTATCTTTTATTTTTATTCCAATAAATTAAGCGGTAGGTTCAGCAAAAACGAAGCGTGCATGGCGTAGTTTTTGTCCTCGGGCGACCAACCTGAGGACTACGCCATGCACGCCAGCCGTCGCCGGGTGCTTCTACATGCCGTCCAGGCGCTCATCATGGGGCGTCAACTAACGTTGACTGACCTGGCTCGCGCCTAGCCGGGCGCAACATGGATGTACGCACCCCTCAAGGCGCTGGATCGTTTGTTGAGCAATTTCCCATCTCCATCAAGTCACGCCCGATTTTTGCCGCAACATGACGTCTTGGTTACTGCATCATCCTCGTCCCGCCATCGTGGTGGATTGGACGGATCTGAAGGGGAAGAGGTTCATGTCGCTGCCAAAACCTTGCAGGCGCTACGCGCAGCGGGGAATGCCCGCAGTTGCGTAAAGCCGATGACCCTAGCCCTCCCCGCAAGCGGGAGCGAAACCTGCGCGCCGTATGTATTTTCAATAACCATGGCGCTTGAGCGCCAGCAATTGCAGCATGCGTTCCAGATAGGGCTGCCAGTCGGGCATCTGAAGGCCGAAATCGTTTTCCAGGCGGCAGCAATCGAGGCATGAGTTGGCTGGACGCCGGGCGGGGAGCGGATATTCGGTTGCGGGAATGGGGCGGATCGCATCTGGCGTCAGGCGTAGCTCGAAGCCTGGCATGGCGCTGGCCAGGCCGACGATGGTCCGGGCGAAGGCGTGCCAACTGACCGGGCGCGCTGCCGCCAAGTGGTAGAGGCGGCTTTCGCCCGCTGCCAGCATGTCGCCGCGGCGCAGCATGGCCAGTACCACGCCAGTGACCGTGGCAATCAGGGCCGCCGGGGTTGGCGAGCCGATCTGGTCGTCGATCACGTTCAGGCTGTCCTTTTCCCGCGCCAAACGCAGGATGGTTTTGACGAAATTGCCGCCGCGCGCGCCGAATACCCAACTGGTGCGAAAAATCAGCGAACGGCAACCGGCGGCGCGGATCGCCTCCTCGCCGGCCAGCTTGCTGCCGCCGTAGACGCCGAGGGGAGCGGCCGGATCGGTTTCCACCCACGGCTCCGCCTTGTTACCGTCGTACACGTAATCGGTCGAGTAATGCACCAATAACGCGCCGCTGGCCGCTGCTGCGGCGGCGAGCACGGCCGGCGCCTCGGTGTTGATGCGCCGCGCCAGCTCGGGTTCGGACTCGGCTTTGTCGACCGCGGTGTAGGCGGCGGCATTGACGATCACTGATGGTCGCAGGTCGCGCAACAACCGGCGCACCTCATCAAGATCGGCCAGGTCGCATTCGCCCCGCCCACAGGCCACGACCCGGCCGTGCGGCGCCAGCGAGCGCTGCAATTGCCAGCCGACCTGGCCATCCTTGCCGAGAAGTAGAATCGTCATGTCCGCCCCTGGAAAAGGCATGCAGTATGCCACGCGGTATGTCGCGCAGTATGTCGTTTTCCCGCCCGCACTTTGCGAAATGAATCCCGTCCTTTATCCTTGACCACCCCCAACGCTTCGCCGAACAACCATGAGCATCGTCATCAAGACGCCCGAAGATATTGAAAAAATGCGCGTCGCCGGGCGCCTCGCCGCCGAGGTGCTCGACTATATCGAGCCCTTCGTCAAACCCGGCGTCACCACTGAAGAACTGGACCGCCGCTGCCACGACCTGATGGTCAATGTGCAGGGCTGCGTCCCGGCCCCGCTGAACTATGCGCCGGCGGGCTACCATCCCTACCCCAAGTCGATCTGCACCTCGATCAACCAGCAGGTCTGCCACGGCGTGCCGGGCGAGCGCGCGCTGAAGAATGGCGACATCGTCAATCTCGACATCACGACCATCAAGGACGGCTATCACGGCGACACCAGCCGCATGTTCATCGTGGGCGAAGGCTCGATCCAGGCCAAACGCCTGTGCGAGATCACCTTCGAATGTATGTGGCTGGGCATCTCGGTGGTGCGCCCTGGCGCTTATCTCGGCGACATCGGGGCCGTGATCCAAAAGCACGCCGAGAAGAACGGCTATTCGGTGGTGCGCGAATTCTGCGGCCACGGCATCGGCCAGAAATTCCATGAGGAGCCGCAGGTGCTGCACTACGGCAAGGCCGGCACCGGCCCGCGCCTGGAATCGGGCATGATGTTCACCATCGAGCCGATGATCAACGCCGGCAAGGCCGCGATCCGCGAAATGCCCGACGGCTGGACCATCGTCACCAAGGATCGCAGTCTGTCGGCGCAGTGGGAGCACACGGTGCTGGTCACCGAAACCGGCTACGAAATCATGACCCAGTCGGCCGCTTGCCGTCCCAAGCCGGACTGGATTCCATAATCGATGTCCGTTGACATCGCGGCGTTGCGCGCCGAGGTCAAGGCTGACCAAGCCGCGCTGCGCCAGCGCTACGAAGAGACCGGCGATGCCGGCGAACTGCTGCGCCAGCGCTGCGTCCGCGTCGATGCCACCCTCCGCCGTCTGTGGACCGACTTTGCCATGCCGGATTCCGTCGCCCTGGCGGCGGTCGGCGGCTATGGCCGGGGCGAGCTTTACCCGGCCTCCGACATCGACCTGCTGATTCTGCTGCCGCGCCCGGCCGGGCGCGCGCTGCGGGAAAAACTTGAAATTCTGGTCGGCCATTTCTGGGACATCGGGCTGGAAGTCGGGCACAGCGTGCGCACCATTGCCCAATGCTTTGATGAGGCCGAACGCGACATCACGGTCCAGACGGCGCTGCTCGAAGCCCGCCTGCTGACCGGCAACGAGAAACTGTTCGCCAGCTTCGAGCGGCGCCTGCGCCGTCATCTCGACCCGCTCGATTTTCTCGAAGCCAAGCGCCTGGAACAGCAGGAACGCTACCTGCGCTTCAACGAGACACCCTACAGCCTAGAGCCGAATTGCAAGGATTCGCCGGGCGGTCTG
This sequence comes from Azonexus sp., assembly GCA_031260295.1. GTDB lineage: Bacteria > Pseudomonadota > Gammaproteobacteria > Burkholderiales > Rhodocyclaceae > Azonexus. The sequence goes on along the minus strand of JAIRKE010000001.1, from coordinate 64,929 downwards.
CGCGATATCCAGATCATCTTCTGGATCGCCCAGGCCGCCGGCTACGGCGCCTGTTGGGCCGATCTCGAACGCCACGGCTTCCTGACCCGCGAGGAAATGGAGCACGCCGTTCGCTGCGAGGCATATCTCCGCCAATTGCGCGTCCGCCTGCACTACGCCGCCGGCCGGCGCGAGGACCGCTTGCTGTTCGACTACCAGGATCTGCTCGCCCGCGAATTCGGCTTCGCCTCGACGCCGGTGCGGCGTGCCTCGGAACAGTTGATGCAGGAGTATTACCGCAACGCCAAGGCGGTGGTGCTGCTCAACACCATCCTGCTGCAGAACATGGAAGCGGCGCTGGTGCCGGCCAGCCAGCAAGCGCCGCAAGCGCTCGACGCGCATTTCCAGAGCGTCGGCGGGCTGCTCGACGTCCGCGACGAAACCTTGTTCAAGCGCCAGCCGATGGCCATCCTCGACACCTTCCTGGCGCTGCAGGAACACCACGAATTGCATGGCATGACGGCGCGCACGTTGCGCGCGCTGTGGCGTGCCCGCGAGCGGATCACGCCGGAATTCCAGGGCGATCCGGCGCAGCGTGCCGCCTTCCTCAGGCTGTTCCAGAGCCCGCGTGGCGTCATCCGCGCTTTCCGGCTGATGAACCAGCTCGACATCCTCGGCGCCTACCTGCCCAATTTCGGCCGCATCGTCGGCCAGATGCAGTACGACCTGTTCCACGTCTACACCGTCGACCAGCACATCCTGCAAGTAATACGCAACCTACGCCGGTTCACGTTGAGCGAATTCGCCCACGAGTACCCCGAGTGCTCGCGCCTGATCAACGAACTGGATCGCCACTGGCTGCTCTACGTTGCCGCCCTCTTCCACGACATCGCCAAGGGGCGCGGCGGCGACCATTCCGAACTGGGTACCGTCGACGCCAGGAAATTCTGCGAACAACACAGCCTGGCCGGCGAAGACAGCGAACTGGTCGTGTGGCTGGTCAGAAATCATCTGGTCATGTCGCAGATTGCCCAGAAGGAAGACCTCAGCGACCCCGAGGTCATCGCCAGCTTCGCCCGCCGAGTCGGCGACGTTCGCCACCTGACGGCGCTCTACCTACTGACCCATGCCGATATCCGCGGCACCAGCCCGAAGGTCTGGAATCAGTGGAAAGGCCGGCTGCTGGCCGATCTCTACTATCTGACCTTGTACACCCTGCACCAGGGCGAAGTGCCGCCGGCCCACGGCGTGATTGCCGAGCGCCAGACCGAGGCGATGCGCCTGCTGCGCTACTTCGCGCTCTCCGCCACCGTGCATGAACGGCTGTGGAAGCAGCTCGATACCGTCTATTTCCTGCGCCATTCGGCCGAGGAAATCGCCTGGCACACGCGTTCGCTGTATTACCGCATCCACAACAACCAGCCGGTCGTCCGCGCCCGCCTGCACCTGGACGGCAGCATGCAAGTGATGGTCTACACCAAGGACCAGCCCGACCTGTTCGCCCGCATCGTCGGCTTCTTCGCCCGCGCCGGCTACAGCATCGTCGATGCCAAAATCCACACCACCGCGCACGGCTACGCGCTCGACAGCTTTGTCGTGCTCGACGTGTTCGAACGCGACACCCACCGCGAGATGGTCGCCTACATTGAGCACGAACTGGAGCAACGACTGATCCGGCAGGGGCCGCCGGACGTGCCGCCGACCAAACTGCTGTCGCGCCAGGTCAAGCATTTCCCGATCAAGCCGGAAGCCCGGATCATCGAGGACGAGCGCGGCGACAACTACATCCTCTCGCTGGTCGCCGCCGACCGTCCCGGCCTGCTGTACACGGTGGCCGCCATCCTGGCCCAGCATGGTGCCAATCTGGAAACGGCCAAGATCGCCACGCTCGGCGAACGGGCCGAGGACGTTTTCCTGATCAGCGGCGGCGACCTCCACGACAGCGCCAGCCGCATCCGGCTGGAAACGGAATTGATGGAGCGGCTCAAAATCTGATCCCGGCTGTGGTATCCGGCAAAAAAAGGGAAATATGCATAGAGAAAGGACGGCAATGTTGCCCCCAACAGTAATCAACGTCGCGCTACGCGATCTGGTGAGCAATCTGCGCGCCGGCATCGGGTTTTTTCTATTCCGGAAAAACGCGGTCAACCGTCTGCGCGCATCGGTGCCGCAAATCGTCTGGTTGTGGCTGTTGGGCGTCTTGATCGGCTTGATCTACGACCTCCAGCAAGTGGGATGGGACGGCGAATTCAACCTCCAGGCATTGCCTTACCAGCTCTGGTGGATGCCGCTGTTGCTGCTGTGCATGTGGTGCTACGCGCGAATGCAGAAGGAGGATGCGCCAGCCGGAGTCCTCGAAGGAATGGTGGCGACCCTGGCGCTGGCCCTGTGCTGCGCTCTCATGCTAACGCCGCTTGTCTTTCTTATCGATCCGACCGCGCCCTGGTTCGACGAACAGGTCCCTATCTACTGGCTGCTCGTGGGCATCTGTTGCGCGCTGCTGCTCTGGTATCTGTCAGCCGTGTACGCTGCCCTGTGGTGGATCTACCGGCTGACCTGGCCGAGATATCTCCTCGCCTCGCTCCTCCTTGGCGCTTTCTCGGCAGGCTCGATGTGGTTTGCCATGACGGAGATCAGGCTGTGGCAACCCAGTTACAGTTACAGCGACAGCGAATCTTCCTACAGCGACCGCTGGCAATTGACCCGTGGCGAAGCCATCCTCTACCACCAACCGGAACTGCTGGAAAAAGCGCTCGCGGAGGTGCAGCCCAGCCGCCCGGAGGTGCCAGAGTTGTATCTGCTCGCCTTCGGCGGCGATGCGGGCCAGGACGTTTTCCTGCGTGAAGTCCTGGGCGTGGAAACCTTGTTCAAAGAACGCTTCGGCACCGCCGGACGCAGCATCGTGCTGGTCAACAATCCGGCCACCGTGCTGGAACGCCCCGTCGCCAGCGTCACGGCGCTGGAACACGCGCTCAAGGCAATCGGAAGCCGGATGGACCAGAACAAGGACGTGCTGTTCCTTTTCATGACTTCGCACGGTTCTTCGGAATTCCATTTCACGCTGAGCCTATGGCCGTTTAAATTCGACGAACTGACGCCGCAACGCCTGCGCGAACTGCTCGACGCCGCCGGCATCAAGAACCGCGTCGTCGTTGTTTCGGCCTGTTATTCGGGCGGCTTCATCGAGCCCCTGTCCGACCCGCACACCCTGGTCATCAGTGCCGCCCGCGCCGACCGCAATTCGCATGGATGCAGCCATGAGGCGGACTGGACCTTCTTCGGCCGCGCCTATTTCGACGAGGCGCTGCGCCACACCCATTCCTTCACCGCCGCTTTCGAACAGGCGCGCCGCACGGTGGAGGCGCGCGAGCGGGAAGAAGACTACACCCTGTCGGAACCGCAAATGTCCGAGGGCGAGGCGATCCGCCCGCACCTCGAAGCCATCGGACGGCGACTGGCGGCGGCAGGCAACGAGCCGCCGCCGCGAGACAGCGTGCCCTGATCCGCAGCGCCCCGGATCGATCTTGTCTTCCGGCAAAAACTCAAAACCGCCAGGTCACTCCGGATACCACTTGGTGAGTCGTCGATTCCGGGTACTCGCTGCCAACCGTCCGGATGTAGCTGATCGCTAGGTCGAGGTTTGGGCTCGGCGAATGGATGGCGGCTATTTCGGCATACTTCGAACGCACCGTGTCGCCGCCGGAGCAGGACAGATCGATGCCCATGTCCATTGCCAGCTTCCAGCGCCCTGAAAGATCCCAGATGGGTGCCACGGAGAAGTGCCGGTTCCTTTGGTTGTCGTTCGAATGACGGTAGCGGAAACGGTCGTACCCGGCTCCGGCATTGAAATGCACCGCACCGAACGGCAGGTTCTGGCTGAGGATCAGAGTCAGGTGACCGGAAGTCCGGCCGGTACCCAATCCCTTTTCCTCACGCCGCGAGCCGACGGGAATCAGCACGTCCGGCTTGACGGCCAGGCTGACGCCGGAAGCCTCGTTTTCGAAAAACCGCCACTTGAGGCCAATTCCCGTGTTACCAAAACCGCGCGCGCGATTCCCGGGAGCCCGGATGATCGAGTAGTCGGTACCGACAAAAATATCGACGGCATCCTTCAACCCATAGGTATAGGTCAATGGCACGGAATCCACTCGTTCGCTCTCCCCGCTCCAACGACTACGGCTCCAGTCGTATGCCACTTCGAGTTGATGCCCGCCGGAACCTTGCGTCTCCGCGTCATCGGTGATCAACGGCAGCATGGCCGATGCCGAAAACGCAGCTGACATGGCGAAAGAGAAAAGCACGGAGCGCTTGCAAGCGAAGCGGGACATTGGGCACCTCCCTTGATGTTAATGAGAATAATTATCATTAACACAATATACTCCGTCAAGGCTCTGTCAAAAACACTCGGATGCGCGCGTCGGAGTGCTCGAAGGAAGCTTCTTCTGGGTTATCTTCGAACAGGAGCCGGTCCGTTCGTTCCGGCGTTTGCATAAAGACGTCGATTGCGCTAGAGGATAAAGACAAATGCCGAAAGATCTGATGAAGCGTGGCCTCTCCCAGGTCAGGAAACTGTGGACGCATGCCGCGCCGGAAAAGGCGGAGTTGAGCGACAAGGAAACCCAGAAAATTCTCGCCTTGCTGCACGATTGCGCCGCCAATCTTGGCGGCGAGGTGTCGACGCGGCAGCGCGCCGCACGGCTGGGCGAGATTTATATGAAGCTTGGCGATGCGGGGCGCAAAAATTTTCTCAGCCTGATCGTGCATGAATTCGGCCCCGACCCGAAAAAAGTCGAGGCGGCGCACAATGCATGGCAGCAGGCGTCTGGCACCCCGGCGCAGTGGAACGCCGAGGCGGCATTGCGGGCGGCGCTGCGTTCCCCCCGGCTGCGCATTCTGACGCAGTTCAACGCGCTGCCGCAGGGAGTCAAATTCCTCGTCGATCTGCGTAGCGATCTGTTGCGTTACATGAAAAACGATCCAGCGCTGGCGGCGCTCGACCGCGAGCTGGAAAACCGTTTTGGCGCCTGGTTCGATGTCGGTTTTCTCGAATTGAAGCGCCTGACCTGGCACACGCCGGCGGCAGTTCTGGAAACGCTGATCCGCTACGAAGCCGTGCATGAAATCCGCTCCTGGGCCGATCTCAAGAACCGTCTCGATTCCGACCGCCGCTGCTACGGCTTTTTTCATCCGCGCATGCCGGATGATCCCTTGATCTTCGTGGAAGTCGCGCTGGTCAACGATCTCGCCGACAACGTGCAGAGCCTGCTCGACGAGCAGGCGCCAATTTTCGATGTCCGACGCGCTAACACCGCGATTTTCTATTCCATTTCGAATACGCAAACGGGTTTGCGCGGCGTCAGTTTCGGCCATTTTTTGCTGAAACGGGTGATCGACGATCTGCAACAAGACCTGCCGCGCCTGTCGACCTTTGCCACCTTGTCGCCGCTGCCGGGCTTGCGCCGCTGGGCGCAAAACAACGAGGCGGCATGGCGGCACGCGATCGACGACAGCGAACTGGCGCGCATCGCCAAAGCCGTGGAGATCGAGGCGCAGCGCGAGGCGCTGGCCGCGCTGTTGGAGAGGCCGCGCTGGTTCGAGGACGAGCGACTCAAACGTCTGCTGCAAACGCCGCTGACCAGGCTGGCGGCAAATTATCTGGTCAATGCAAAAAGGATCGCGCCGGAAAAAGGCGAGCGTCCGCTTGATCCGGTGGCGAGCTTCCATCTCGGCAACGGCGCCCGCGTCGAGCGGCTCAATTATCTCGGCGATACGTCCGAGAAAGGGCTGGCGCAGTCCTACGGGATGATGGTGAATTATCTCTACGATCCGGACAATATCGAACGCAATATCGAGGCTTTGTTGCAGGAAGGAAAAATCGATCAGAGCGCCAACGTACGCCGCGCCGCCAAGGGCGCGGCAACATCCTGATCAGCGGCGGCGACCTGCACGAGAGCGCCAGCCGCATCCGCCTGGAAACCGAACTGATGGAGCGGCTCAAGGTTTGAGCCTGGAATTTACCGAATGAGCTACCCGGCCAGTTGCCCGGCTCAACGCCAGGACAACCCTCCCTCTCCGTCCAACGCGAATACCATGCCATGATTTCGCGGATCATTGACCCGGTAGATCTGTCCTGCGCACCGGATCACCACCCCTTCAAAAACGCCTGATTCGATCTCTACCTTGGCCGTTGCGGCCAAATCCATCTGTTGTTGCAGCAAGTCGGCGCGTTGCCCTAGTTCTTCCAGTTCCTCAAGCAGATGCAGACGGCTGGATTCGGCTTTTTCGATAAATCCCGGCGGCATGCGCTCTGGCTGTTTTTTGCCGACGGCCATTAACTGCACCAGCTTGCCGAGTTGTGCGGATTTTTCTGACTGGACGTGGGCAATCGCATCCCGCTCCTTGTGAAATTCCTGTGTGTCGCCGACTTCGATGCGGGTTTCGGTCTGGGCGGCCGAACCAATCACTCTGGCCTTGACCAATATCCCTGCTCGCGCTACGCCGCCAATCAGCAGTCCGCGTTTTTTATCGCCGATCACGATCCGCTGCCCGGCAGTGAGATGGCACAACATGGCAAAGTCGTCGATGAGGATGGCCTCCCCTGCGTCAATGGCCGCCTGTTGTACGAACGCAGCCGAAAAACTGCCTTTGCAACGGATATGCCGGGGTTCGGCTTCCGGGTGGCCCAGTGAACCGACTACGCCCCCCTTGATTCGGATATTGCCGCCCGCCTCCAGCGTGGCGTCTTCGACCGTGCCGCCGATTTCGATGTCGCCGCCAGCCTTGACGGTCATGCCCGCCTGCACATCGCCATCGATGGTCACCGAGCCTTCAAAAACGACATTTCCCGTGGCGATATTGACGTTTTTCGACTGAAACGTCGGCTCGACCATTACCCCGCCAAGCACTTCGACCGGCTGGCCGCCTTGCGCGGCGATCAATTCATCGAGGTTTTTCGGGTTAATGGATACGCCTTCCAGTTTGTGCGAGAAGGCAACATCCTTGCCCTTTTTGGCGGGAATATCGCGGCCGGTAATGGTTTTTCCCGCTTCGCCATGGGTGGCGTGAATTCGCCGCAGCAGCGGGGTGCCAGCCTGGACGGTCAAGATGTCGCCCAGATTGCGGTAATCCACCCGGCCACTGCTATCGATCTGCGGCACGCGCGAGCGTATCTCCAGCAGCAATTGCAAACGGCCATCCTGGCCGTGCGCCGGTTTTTTGCCACGGGCGACCACGATTCCGCCCTCTGTTCCCGTTGCTGCCGAGGCGATGGCTTGGCGAATCGCTTCGTCATCGACGCCATAGACGACATTGTGCTCGGCCAGGGCACGGTGAATGGCATTTTCATCAACCGGATCGCCCCCCCGAGGCGGAAAGATCGTCAACGTGGCAGTCATGAGGTCCGCGTCAAAGGTCAGCGATACCTCGCCATCGAGGACATCGGCTACCGGAAAGGCCGCCACGGGATGCCCCGCGCTTATCGTTCGAGATAGCTCGACAAGCGCCTCATCCCTGACCCGGCAAGCGCCAAAACCAGCACGGTCCAAGGCAGAGGCAACGGCCGTCGTCAGCGCGGTCTGGGAAGTTTCGGGAGGAAGCGTGGCAGGTTCAAAACTGGCCAGAACGGTTTTTCCATCCTGCACAAAAACCAGTCCTGACAGCAGATCCACTGGGGGCGCAGAGGTGGGTTCGGTGTCCGCAGCGAGGGGGGGCATGGTGATGGTTTCCTCCTGAGCCTATTGTCAACCATGTTCCTGCGGGTGTGTAGTAGTAAATTGGGCAGCGGCTATAATCCCTCCCCCGCCAGCCGCAGCACCCGCTCCGCCGTGTCCGCTTCTCCCCTGCTCCCCCACTCTTTCCTACCGGCCCTGCCGAAGCCCGGCCATCGGCTCGATCTGCCGCCGCTGGCCGGTTCCGGCGATGCCCTGATCTTGGCCGCGACGGCCGCCGGCGCCGGCCGCTTGCTGGCCGTCGTTACCGCCAGCGCCGCCGATGCCCAGCGCCTGCTCGACGAAATACCGTGGTTCGCGCCGCAACTGCGCGTGCGCCTGCTGCCGGACTGGGAGACTCTGCCCTACGACCACTTTTCGCCGCACCAGGATCTCGTCTCCGAGCGCCTGGCAACACTATGGGCCGCCATGCAGGGCGAGTTGGACATCCTGCTGGTGCCGGCGGCGACCGCCGTCAACCGCTTGGCGCCACCGGAATTCATGGCCGCCTACACCTTCGCATTCAGGAAGGGGCAGAAGCTCGACGCCGAGAAGTTCCGCACCCAGGTCGGACTGGCCGGCTATGCTCACGTCACGCAGGTCGTGTCGCCTGGCGAATACGCGGTCCGCGGCGGCCTGATCGACCTGTTCCCGATGGGCGCGCAACTGCCCTACCGGCTCGATCTGTTCGACGACGAGATCGAGGGCATCAAGACTTTCGATGTCGACACCCAGCGCACCGTCTATCCGGTGCCGGAAATACGCCTGCTGCCAGCCCGTGAATTCCCGCTGGATGAGAAGGGGCGCACGCATTTCCGCCAGGCTTTCCGCGAGCGCTTCGAGGGCGACCCGGCCAAGTCCGGCATTTACAAGGATGTTTCGACCGGCATTGCCAGTGCCGGCATCGAGTATTACCTGCCGCTGTTTTTCGATGCGACGGCGACCCTGTTCGATTATCTGCCGCAGGACGCCCTCTTCGTCACCCACGGCGATGTGCCGGCCGCCATCGCCGCCTTCTGGAGCGATACCCGTTCGCGCTACACCCTGCTGCAAGGTGACAAGGGGCGGCCGCTGCTGGCGCCGGAAGAACTGTTCCTGACCGACGAAGCCTTTTTCAGCGCGGCCAAGGGTTACCCCCGTCTGGCCTTGCCCGAGCGCACAGCGGCTACGGCCGGACAACTGCCTAATGTCGCCATCGACCGCCGCGCCGAAGACCCGTTGGGCGCCCTGAAGCAGTATTTAGCCAGTTCGCCAGAGCGCGTGTTGCTGATCGCCGAAACTGCTGGCCGGCGCGAAACGCTGGCCGCGATGTTCGCCGAGCACGGCCTGGCGCCTGCCGCTTGTGCCGACCTGGCCGCTTTCCTCGCCGGCGACGCCAAGCTGGCGCTTGGCATCGGCCCGCTACAGGCGGGGTTTTCCCTGGAAGCCATCGCCTTCGTCAGCGAAACCGAGCTGTTCGCCGGCAGCCCGCGCCGCAACCGCCGTCAGGCGGCCAGAAAGGCCAGCTTCGACAACTGGCTGAAGGATCTGACCGAACTCAAGGTCGGCGATCCGGTAGTGCACGAGAGCCACGGTATCGGCCGCTACCGCGGTCTGGTACGCATGGATCTCGGGTTGGGCGAGCAGGAATTCCTCGAACTGCATTACACCAACGATGCCAAGCTGTTCGTGCCGGTGGCGCAGTTGCAGGTGATCTCACGCTACTCCGGCGCCGATCCTGATGCCGCGCCGCTGCACACGCTCGGTTCCGAGCAGTGGGAAAAGGCCAAGAGGAAGGCAGCCGAACAGGCGCGCGACACGGCCGCCGAATTGCTGGCGCTCTATGCCGCCCGCGCCGCCCGCCAAGGCCATGCCTTCGCCTTCAAGGACAGCGACTACGAGGCTTTCGCCGACGGTTTCAGCTTCGAAGAAACCGCCGACCAAGCAGCCGCCATCGCCGCGGTGATCGAGGACATGAAATCGGGCAAGCCGATGGACCGGCTGGTTTGCGGCGACGTCGGCTTCGGTAAGACCGAGGTGGCGCTACGCGCCGCCTTCTGCGCGGTAGCCGGCGGCAAGCAGGTGGCCGTACTGTGCCCGACAACGCTGCTCTGCGAGCAGCATTACCAGACCTTCGTGAACCGCTTCGCCGACTGGCCGGTGAGAATCGCCGAAATCTCCCGCTTCAAAACCGCCAAGGAATCGGCACAGGCGCTCAAGGAACTGGCTGACGGCCAGATCGACATCATCATCGGCACCCACAAGCTGATTGGCAAGGAGGTCCGCTTTGGCCGCCTGGGCCTGGTCGTCATCGACGAGGAACACCGCTTCGGCGTACGCCAGAAGGAAACGCTGAAGGCCATGCGTGCCGAGGTCGACGTGCTGACGCTGACGGCGACGCCGATCCCGCGCACGCTGGCGATGAGCATGGAGGGGCTGCGCGACTTTTCGGTAATCGCCACGGCGCCGCAGAAGCGGCTGGCCATCAAGACCTTCGTCTCGCGGCTGTCCGACGGCATCATCCGTGAGGCGGTGCTGCGCGAATTGAAGCGCGGCGGCCAGGTGTACTTTCTGCATAACGAGGTCGACACCATCGCCAACATGCGCGACAGGCTGGAAAAGCTGGTGCCGGAAGCGCGCATCGTCATCGGCCACGGCCAGATGAATGAGCGCGAGTTGGAGCGGGTGATGCGCGACTTCACCGGCCAGCGCGCCAACCTGCTGTTGTGCACGACCATTATCGAGACCGGCATCGACAATCCGCACGCCAATACCATCCTGATCAACCGCGCCGAGAAATTCGGCCTCGCCCAGTTGCACCAGTTGCGCGGCCGCGTCGGCCGCTCGCACCATCAGGCCTACGCCTACCTGCTGGTACAGGACGACAAGACCATGACCAAGCAGGCGAAGCAGCGCCTGGAGGCCATCCAACTGATGGAGGAGCTCGGCTCCGGCTTCTTCCTCGCCATGCACGATCTGGAAATTCGCGGTGCCGGCGAGGTGCTCGGCGACAACCAGTCGGGCGAGATGCAGGAAGTCGGCTTCAATATGTATGCCGAGATGCTCAACCGCGCCGTCGCCCACCTGAAACAGGGCAAGGTGCTGGAGACCGCCGACCTGACGCAGCCGATCGGCGTCAGCGGCGAGATCAATCTGCGCACGCCGGCCCTGCTGCCCGACGCCTACTGTCCCGACGTACACGAGCGCCTGACGCTGTACAAGCGCTTGGCCAACTGCGAGTCCAGCACGGACATCGACATGCTGCAGGAAGAACTGATCGACCGTTTCGGCGAACTGCCGTTGCAAGCGCAGTCGCTGCTGGCCACGCACCGCCTGCGCCTGCTGGTCAAGCCACTGCTGATCGCCAAGCTCGATGCGACCCACGATCAGGTGACCATCCAGTTCAGCCCGGAATTCACCCGGAATCCGCCCATCGAGCCGATCAAGATCATCCATTTGATCCAGAAGAACCGCAGCTACAAGCTGGCCGGGCAGGACAAAATTTCTCTATTGCGCCACTGCCCCGGCTTGAACGACAAGGTGGCGGCGGTGAAAGAGATGGTGCGGGAATTGACCCGGTAGGCGAGGCGCATCCAAGGCGGGGTGTAAAGATGGCTGTTGAACGGGTCGACGTATATACTTATACGTAAGTACCCACCCGGAGGCCGCATATGAACACACTCGCTACCGCCAGGGTTTTTACCAGTGGCAACAGTCAGGCTGTGCGTCTGCCCAAGTCTTTTCGGCTCGATGTCGATGCGGTCTGGATAACGCAAAATGAAGCTACGGGGGAAATCCTGCTCCAACCCAAGCCCAAGCCGGAGGTGCTGGAGGCGTTTTTTTCCTTGCTGGAAGCCGTGCCCAGGAACAGCGACGAATTTCTTTTGCCTCGCGCCGACACCCCCAGGGGCAGCCCCTTTGACATAGATCAACCATGAACCCGTTGATCTACTTGCTGGACACCAACATTGTCAGCTATTACCTGCGGCGGACATCACCCGCGCTGGAAAAGGCGATGGGGGAGGCATTGCGTGAGCAGACTTGCGCGATTTCGGTGCTGACGCGGGCTGAACTGCGCTACGGACAGGCGTTGATGGAAGCAGTGGATCGTCGGCGCGAGTTGATTGATATGTTCTTGCGCCAGATACCCTGCCTGCCGTGGACCGTCAGCGCCGCCGACCATTTTGGCGCACTGAAAAGCCATCACCGCAATCAGGGGACGCTCCGTGGCGACATGGATACGCAAATCGCCGCTCACGCGCTGGCGGAAAACCTGACGCTGGTGACGCATAACACGCGCGATTTCAAAGACAGCCCCGGCCTGCGTTTGCTGGACTGGATGCTTGATTGAAAAATAGACCCCTAGGACTCTGGAGAACGACCCCTTTTGGTGATTCTTTTGGTGATTTTGGCCACAGCCTGCGGACTGGCTACTTTTTGGTTGCGAGTTGGGGCCAACCCCAGTAATCCCAATTCAGCAAACCAGATGGTGGCGCAATGCTGCCGGGTGAGTTCCGACCGCGTTCAAGTTTGGTCGCAACCCAATTGGCTCCACCACCCATTGATCTTTCCTCGACAAGCAGAGGAAGGCCGTCATTTGTACGGCATTCCGTTCGGGAGTAGTCTGCCACATTAACGCCAGTATTAGTCCATTGGCATGATTCCTTCAGTACCCAGCCATCGGGTTTGGGTAATGGCGCTTCATTACGAAAATGTTTTAAAGGCGAATAATCTTGACGCATCGTTATGGACAACATGCGTTCAGATATGAATGAAAGCTGTTTTTTTGGTGCCGCAATCCATAGTGTATCCATTATTCCATTCAAGCATTTTATTTCTGAAGACGAAACGGTGTCCGCTTTCAACGTCTGGGCCATCGAAGCGTTTTTTATTTCTTTTGTGGCAACAAGCATCAAGGTATAGTTTTTTTGCGCAGTCCAGATGGAGTCCTTGGTAATTGGCAAATTATCCCATTTCGCCCAGTCGAGAAGATCGCGTGGCGGAAGTACCTTTTGCTCATCGACAGGCACTCGCTCAACCTTTACCGCCACGGACTCGCTCATGACTTTACCGCTGCCGTAATATGCTGTGTCGCGCAGAACCACGCCATCATCTGTGACACAGGCTGAGTGAGTTACTCCCGCCCTATCATCGGCAGATGGCTCCGCAAAGATAATATTGCAACGCTCACCTGCAATCATTTCAGATCCGGTGCGAGATAGGGTATAAGGCTGTTTTCCTGCTACTGATTTTTCCAGGGTCTGGTTTCTCAGACTGGCTTCTATAGCCTGCTGATTTTTGCTGATGGCCGTCCTGACACTGGCGCCAGTCGCCAAATTTGAATACATAATGGTATGCTTACCCTCATCTTTGCCGGATGATCCGGTATCAAGCGACTCTGTTCGCACCAAGGCTCCATGGCGCGTAATAGTAACCACACGATTGGGGTTTCGCCCAGGGCGATAGGTGGCTATGTGGCTTACCGCAGTTTTTGGAAAGGTTATTGGCAGTTCTGCCCAATGACTCGAAGTATTCTGATTTGTGGTCGAGTTTTGCGGCGGTCGGCGAGAATCAAAGGAATCGTTATCGCACTGAAGCAATAAGGATTCCGCAGGCGCAACATATTGCGCCAAGTATTGACGCAAGGCATTGTCGAAATTGTTCGGCTTGCTCATTTCCCCGGCCAGCACCTCCCCAGCCTTGATTTCCTGTTCAGCCATGCCTTTGGCAAGCTGCGAACGGCTTTTCCATGCGGGATTTCTACCTGACGGATTCTGCTTGGCTGACAGGCTATACAAGGCGTAGGCGACCACCTCGCTACGAGGAACACCCAAGCCGTTGGCATGGAGAAAACCCAGTCTCTCCTGCGCTAAGCCGTGCCCTTGCTTCGCTGCCTCACGGTACCACTGCGCTGCTTCAACATAGTCCCGGGGTACCCACTGGCCGTTTTGATAAAGAAGAGCGAGGTTGTTCCACGCTTCGACGTTTTGCCCTTCCGCCGCCTTGAGAAACCATTGTGCCGCTTGAGCATGATCCTGAGGAACGCCTTGGCCGTTGACGTAGAGAAGGCCCAGACTGTTCCGCGCCTCGGCGACTATCGGCACTCCCACCATGCCCTCCCGCTCTGCCACCTTACGGTACCACTGCGCCGCTTGTCCGTAATCCTGGGGAACGCCTTGGCCTTTCTCATAGAGAGCGCCCAAGGCGAACTGCGCGGTGATATTTCCCTGTCCTGCCGCTTTGCGGAACCACTGCACAGCTTCGGCATGGTCTTGGCGAACGCCTTGGCCGTTTTTATAGAGAAAGCCAAGGCTACATTGCGCTCCGGCATCCCCCTGTTCTGCCGCCTTTCGGTACCACAGCGCCGCTTGACTATAATCTCGGGGGACGCCTCGTTTCCCCTGCGCATAGAGAGAAGCCAAATCGCTCTGCGCAGTGGTATATCCCTGCTCCGCCGCCTTGCGAAGCCACAGCATTGCCTGAGCATAGTCTTGACTGACACCCCGACCGGCGACATAGCGTACACTCAGATCGTACTGCGCCTTGGCATCCCCCTGCTCCGCCGCCTTGTGGTACCACTGCGCTGCCAGAGTAGTGTCCTCGGGAACGCCTTGGCCAGCGTCATATAGAAAACCCAGGGGTTTCTGCGCGTCGGCGTCCCCCTGTTCGGCTGCCTTGCGCCACCACAGTGCAGCCTGGCCGTAGTCTTGGGGAACCCCCCAACCGTTCTTATAGAGCGTGCCCAGGTTGGTCTGCGCGCTGGCGTCTCCCTTCTCCGCCGCCTTGTGCCACCACCGGGCTGCTTGGCTGTCGTCCCGGTGAACGCCTTTGCCGCCGTGATAGAGAACACCCAGGTTGAACTGCGCATCGGTGTTTCCCTGCTCCGCCGCCTTGCGGAACCACTGTGCCGCTTGGCTGTCGTCTTGGGAAACGCCTTGACCTAAGTGGTAGAGAACACCCAGGTTAGCCTGCGCAGTGGCATATCCCTGTTCCGCTGCTTTGCGCCACCACACTGCCGCCTGGTTGTCATCTTTGGGAACGCCTTCGCCATTTCTATAGAGAATGCCCAAGTTGTTTTGTGCAACGTCGCTCCCTTGCTCTGCTGCCTTGCGGTACCACTGCAACGCTTGGCCGTAATCCTGGGGAATGCCTTTGCCGTGGTGATAAAGAGTGCCCAAAATGAATTGAGCATACTCATCTCCCTTTTGCGCCTCGGTCACCAGCGTTTCCAAAGCGGTTTTATCACCTGATGCCGCTTTGGTTTCGAGGACGTTCGTCTGTCCTACTGTCAGTGCAGCCAGCGCCTGGATGGAAAATACCAATGCAGCTACTACGGCAAGGCTGATCAAAAAAATGCGGATAGGGTGTCGAAGTGATTGCATGATTTTTCCTTCCGGACCGAATGCGCACGTCATCAACTTATCGCACATCGGGATTATTCAGCCTTTGCGCCCGTGCTGTGTCGCCGTCTGTGTTGCCACGAGCATACCGGAGAACAGGCTGTATTAGGCTATTGACCCAGCAATTAAGGGTTATCTCATGCGGCATATTTAACCTTGAGGTCGTTGAAATGCGAACGGGCAGGTTGGCAGCAGCCTTCGCCATTACAATCTAAACCCAGAGGGTCAAATACCTGAGGGGTCAGCATCGAATTTAACGGTGCTCATCTACGCCATCACCTAACAGCGCCATGGGGTCAGCTTCGCTTTATTTTCAAATAGAAAAATAACCGGATAATTACATCATGTCTCTCATCAAGCCCTTCCGTGGTCTGCGCCCCGTGCCCCGGCACGCCGCCGACGTCGCCGCCCCGCCTTACGATGTGCTTTCCACGGACGAGGCACGCCAGCGCGCCGCCGGTAAGCCCTGGTCCTTTCTGCATATCTCCAAACCCGAGATCGACCTGCCGGTCGGCACCGATCCTTACGCGCCCGCCGTTTATGCCAAGGCGGCCGAGAATCTGGCGAAAATGCTGCAAGCCGGTATCCTGTGCCGCGACAGCCAGCCGTCGTACTACGCCTATCGCATCGAGATGGGCGACCATGCACAAACCGGCTTTGTCGCCGCTGCCTCGGTCGCAGCCTATGACGCGGGCCGCATCAAGAAACACGAATTCACGCGCCCGGACAAGGAAGACGACCGCGTGCGCCAGATCGACGCGCTCAACGCCCAGACCGGCCCGGTGCTGCTTGCCTATCCCGATTCGCGCAAGGCCGATGCCCTGCTCGCGCTCGCCTGCGCCGGCTCGCCGGTAGCTTCGGTGACAGCCGACGACGGCATTCGCCACACCATCTGGGTCATTGCGGACGACAAGCTTATCGGCGACATCACGGCTGCCTTCGAGACCATGCCCGCGCTCTACATCGCCGACGGGCACCATCGTTCCGCCGCCGCCTCGCGCGTTGCCGCCGCCCGCCGCAAATCGGGGGTCGAGCAGGACAGCGATTATTTCCTCGCTGTGATCTTCCCGCATCACCAGATGAAGATCATGGACTACAACCGCGTGATCAAGGATCTCAACGGCCTCACCGAAGCCGAATTCCTGACCAGGATCGCCAAGACCTACGCGGTTTCACCCGCCATCGGCGCAGCGAAGCCCACCTGCCCGGGCGAAGTCGGCCTCTACCTGCCGGGCCGCTGGTTCCGGCTCAACATCGACCCCAAACTGTTCGTCAGCGATCCGGTCGCGCGGCTCGATGTCAGCCTGCTCTCCGAACACCTGCTCGGCCCGGTGCTTGGCATCACCGATTTACGCCGCGACAAGCGCATCGATTTCGTCGGCGGCATACGCGGCCTCGCCGAACTGGAAAAGCGTGTGGATAGCGGCGAGATGGCCGCCGCCTTCGCGCTCTATCCCACCAGCCTGAAAGATTTGATGGCCGTCGCCGACGCCGGCCAGGTGATGCCACCCAAATCGACCTGGTTCGAACCGAAACTGGCCGACGGGCTGGTTTCGCATGTACTTTGACGACAGGTTTCAGGGTTCAGAGCCTGCCAGTTCGGCAAAATAGCCGCAAACAGGACAGCATCGTTTTTTTGCTATTCACCCCCGAGTTCAGGCCGGACTGGATCGGATCATCCACCTGATCGAGAAGAACCGCAGCTATAAGCTAGCCGGACGGGATAGAATTCTTCTTTTACCCCACTGTCCCGGCCTCAACGACAAGGTCGCGGCGGTCAAGAACATGATTCGGGAACTGACCCAATGACCAAGATCGAAAACATCAACGTATCGGCATTCGACCCCATGCCGACTCCGGCCGAGATCCACGCCCGCCTGCCGCTGAGCGCCAAGGCCGAAGCCACCGTCAGCCACGGCCGGGAACTGCTGTGCAACATCCTCGACCGCAAGGATCATCGGCTGTTCGTCGTCGTTGGCCCCTGCTCCATTCATGACCCGGTGGCCGGCCTCGACTATGCGCGCCGCCTGAAGGGACTGGCCGATGAAGTCAGCGACACGCTGCAGATCATCATGCGCGTCTATTTCGAGAAGCCGCGCACCACCGTCGGCTGGAAGGGCTATATCAACGACCCGTTCATGGACGATTCCTTCCGGGTCGATGTTGGCATGGAGCGGGCCCGCCAGTTCCTGCTGCAAGTCAACGAACTGGGGCTACCCGCCGGTACCGAGGCGCTCGACCCCTACGGCCCGCAGTATTACGGCGACCTGATTACCTGGACGGCCATTGGTGCCCGCACCACCGAATCGCAGACCCACCGCGAAATGTCCTCCGGCCTGTCCACGCCGGTCGGCTTCAAGAACGCCACCAGCGGCGACCTGACGGTAGCCACCAACGCCATCCTGTCGGCTTCCAACCCGCACTCCTTCCTCGGCCTGAACAACGACGGCTGCGTCTCCATCGTCCGCACCACCGGCAACGCCTACGGCCATGTCGTGCTGCGCGGCGGCGATGGCGCACCCAACTACGATGCCGTGGCGGTCGCCATCGCCGAGGAAGCCATCACCAAAGCCAAGCTGCCGGCAAACATCGTCGTCGACTGCTCGCATGCCAACAGCTACAAGAAGCCAGAACTGCAACCGCTGGTCATGGCCGATGTGGTTAACCAGATTCGCAATGGCAACAAATCGCTGCTCGGCCTGATGATCGAATCGAATATCGAGGCCGGCAACCAGCCAATCCCGGCCGACCTGTTGCAACTCAAGTACGGCTGCTCGGTCACCGACGGCTGCGTCGCCTGGGACACCACCGAGAAAATGATCCGCGACGCTGCCGTATTGCTGCGCGACGTGCTGCCGGAACGGCTGGCTTGAGCCTGTGCGCGGCCATTGTCTCTGCGGAACAGTCAAATTTGAAATTGACGGGGATCGCTTCAAACTTTACCAGTGCCATTGCTCTCTTTGCAGAAGACAAGGCGGTTCACTATCCAATACCGCAACCATCGTCCCTGATAGCAACTTTCGCTGGCTTGGTGGCGAAGAATTTATTTCGTCATGGAAACACGACAGGGGCTTTCGCTCTGATTTCTGCTCCATCTGCGGGTCTCCCGTGCCAAATCCGCTCAGGAATATGCCCTACTTCTGGGTTCCCGCCGGGCTTTTTGAGCAAGGAGGAGAGTTGGAAATCGTTGCCCATTTATGCACGGCATCCAAAGCATCCTGGGACTCCATTCCCCTTCAAGGTGCGTGCTATGACGAATTGCCAAATCTCTCGGAGTTCATTGCTCTCATCAATGATCTGAAACCATGAACCTCGTCATCCAGGGCGGCGCCCTGCCTACCTTCCTGCTCGAACGCATCGTCGCCGCGACTGGCGCCACGGCGGTCGAACCCTGTCCGCCGCAGGTCGTCCGCCTGCGCGATGCCCGCCGCACCCCGGAATTCGTCGCGCTGACGCCGCTCATCGAAGCCGAGAAGCTCGACTGGGCTTTCGTCGAACCCGGCAGGAAACTGACCGATTTCGGCCTGATCTGCTTCGATATGGATTCGACGTTGATCACTATCGAGTGCATCGACGAACTGGCCGACTTTGCCGGCAAGAAAACGGAAGTTTCGGCCATCACCGAAGCCGCGATGCGCGGCGAGATCGATTACCGCGAAAGCCTGTGCCGCCGTCTGGCGCTGCTGGCCGGCCTCGACGCCCGGGTGCTGGCTCGCGTATATGGCGAACGCCTGCTGTTCTCCGAAGGCGCCCGGAAATTGCTGGACGCGGCCCAGGCCGCCGGTTTGCGCACGGCCATCCTGTCCGGCGGCTTCACCTACTTCACCGAGCGCCTGCGCATCGAGCTCGGCTTCGACTTCGCCACCTCGAACGAACTGGAAATTGCCGGCGGCAAGCTGACCGGCCGGGTCATCGGCGACATCGTCGATGCTGCCGCCAAGGCCCGCCACCTGCGCCGCCTGCGCGACGAACTGGGTTTGCGCCGGGAGCAGGTCATCGCCGTCGGCGACGGCGCCAACGATCTGCCGATGCTGGCCGAATCCGGCCTCGCCGTGGCCTACTGCGCCAAACCGGCGACGCGCGCCAAGGCCGACGTGGCGATCAACT
The DNA here is from genome assembly GCA_031260295.1 of Azonexus sp. GTDB lineage: Bacteria > Pseudomonadota > Gammaproteobacteria > Burkholderiales > Rhodocyclaceae > Azonexus. The sequence continues at coordinate 45,758 of JAIRKE010000001.1, read as the reverse complement.
TCGGCGGTCTCGACAGCCTGCTCAATCTGTTCGCCTGAAATTGCCGCTGCAGATCAAACCAACGTAGGGCGGGGTCACCCCCACCCTGCGTTGCTGGGTTATTCCCGCGGCTCGATCAACGCCTTCCAGATCAACGCACCCAGTGCGCCGCCGACCAGCGGAGCAACCCAGAAAAGCCACAATTGGCCGAGCGCATCAGTCTGCGCGAACAGAGCGACAGCCGTGGAGCGAGCCGGATTGACCGAGGTGTTGGTGACCGGAATTGCGACGAGATGGATCAGTGTCAGCGCAAGACCGATCGCCAGCGGGCCGAATCCAGCGGGTGCAGTCTTCGACGTGGCACCGATGATGACGATCAGGAAACCGGCCGTCAGCACGATCTCGATCACAGCCGCGGAAAGCAGGCTGTAGTGGCCGGGCGAAAGGTCGCCATAACCGTTGGCGGCAAAGCTCCCGACCTCGAAACCGGGCTGGCCCGTGGCAATGATGTACAAGACAGCCGCCGCAATGATGCCGCCGAGCACTTGTGCAATCCAGTAGGGGATGAGTTCGGCCCAGCTGAAACGTCCGGCGACGGCGAGACCGAGCGAGACAGCCGGATTGAAGTGGCCACCGGAGATACCGCCGACCGCATAGGCCATGGTCAGGACAGTCAAACCAAAAGCCAGCGCAACGCCCACAAAGCCGATGCCCAAGTGAGGGAACCCTGCCGCCAACACCGCGCTGCCGCAGCCACCGAAAACAAGCCAGAAAGTGCCGAAAAATTCCGCGCCAAGTTTCTTGGACATAGTTACTCCTACATGAAAATTAAGTGATAACAAAACAGCGTCATTTTAAATCCAGCTAGCAGCGAGGTGTAGGTTACAAATGTCAATCGCCACTGCGCAATGTGTTTGGCGTGTTCTTGATCACAAACTCAGCGGCGGGCAGCTCCACCCAGCGCCTCGAAGGCAGCGTTGGCCGACAGGAACACCTCGCCGCTCAGTACCGGCCAGAGCGGCGAGTGCTGTAGCCGATCCTGCACCGGCCCTTTCACTTCCGCCAGATGCAGGCGGATGCCGCGCTCAGCCAACTCCCGGTTCAGTTCGCCGAACACCTCGACGGCAGTGGCGTCCATCAGGTTGACCGCACTCATCACCAGCACCAGATCGCGCACGCCGGGTGTCCGCTCCAACTCCTGCTTCAGGCGTTGCTCGACAGCGCCGAGATTGCCGAAAAACAAACTTTCGTCGATGCGCAGGAAGAGCACGCCGGGCAGGGTCTCGACGGCATGGCGCTCGACATTGCGAAAATGCTCGCTGCCGGGAATGCGTCCGAGCACCGCCATGTGCGGCAGGCTAAAGCGATACAGCAAGGCCGCCAGCGACAGCATGACACCGAGCCCGATGCCGGTTTCCAGCCCGAACACCAGCACCCCGCCGGCCGTGCCGAGCAATGCCAGGGCGTCGGCACGGTCGTAGGCCCAGGCCTGGCGCAAAGCGCGCAGATCGATCATCGGCATCGCCGCCATGATGATGGTCGCCGCCAGCACCGCCAACGGCAGACGGGCGAACCAGCCGGCGGCGCCGGCTACCACGCCGATCATGACCAGTGCCGAGACAATGGTCGCCAGCGGCGTGCGCGCCCCGGCCGCGACATTGATGGCCGAGCGAGACAGGCCACCGCCGACCGGCATGCCACCGGAAAAGGCGGCGACAATATTAGCAGCGCCGAGGCCAGTCAGCTCGGCATTGGGATCGATGCGCTCGCGTCGGCGGATGGCCAATGCCTGGGCCATGGTGATGTTCTGCACCATGCCGATCAGCGCCATCAGGAAGGCCGGCACGATCAGGCTACGTACCGTGTCGAACCCAGGCAGAAAGAAATTCGGCGGCGGCAGGCCGGTGACCACCGTACCGACCACGGCCACCCCATGCCTGACATCGAGGTCGAACTCGACCGTCAGCAGCGTGGCCAGCAGCACGATCAGCAGCGGCATCAGGCGCCCGGTCGAGATGAGACAGCAGGTCGACGACGATGGCGCTGCTATGGTCGCCGGCCAGCGAGAGTCCAAATAGGTATTTCAACTGGCTCACGACGATCAGCACGGCCGAGCCGGAGATGAAGCCGCTGACCACCGGCCGGCTCAGTAATTGCGACAGGAAACCCAGGCGCAGCAAGCCACCGGCCAGCAACATCAAACCGGACAGCAACGCCAGCGCCGCCGCCAGCACGATGTACTGGGGTGAGTGGGGAGCCGCCAGCGGACTGAGCACGGCATAGGTCATGATCGCGGTGACGGCCACCGGCCCGACGACTTGCACCATGCTGCTGCCCAGCAGCGCATAGGCGATCGCCGGCAGGATGCTGGCGTACAGCCCGAACTGCGGCGGCAGGCCGGCCAGCAGCGCGTAGGCCATGCTCTGCGGAATGACCAGGATGGCGACGATCAGACCGGCCGCCAGATCAGCGCCGAGGTCGGCGCGCGGATAGGGTTTGAGCCAGTGCGGAACGAGCCGGGAAAGGATAGGCATGGCGGCGGTGAAACCCCGTCAATCGCCGGCCGGCAAGCCGTTGCTGGCGCGCAAGCGGCGGATGCGTTCGGCCGTGTCGGGATGGCTCGATAGTCCGTCCCAGCCCCCCCTCTCCTGGCGTCCGGCGCCGGCCTCCATGCGTTCGAGCATCGCCGCCAGCGGCTCGGTGCCCCGCCCTGCCGCCCGCATCGCTGCCGCCGCATAGGCATCGGCCTCCAACTCGAAGTCGCGCGAATAGCGCGATTCCAGCGCCAGTGCGGCCAAGCCGCTGGCGAGCGAGGACAGATCGCCGAGATACAGGCCGACGGCGAAGCCGACGACCGAGGACTGGATCAACTGGCGCAATCCGTGGCGATAGGCGACATGTCCGAGTTCGTGAGCGACCACGCCGGCCACCTCATCGTCGCTCTTAGCCAGCGCGACCAGTTCGTCGAACATCACCAGATCGCCATTGGGCAGCGCGAAAGCATTCGGCCCGATCGACGAAGAGCGAAAAAGCAGACGATAAGTCGGCAGCCCCGGCCGGGCCTGCATCACGGCGGCAACATGCGCCCGCAACTCGTCCTGGCGTGCCTGCGGCAGGCGCGACGGCCGCAGCAAACGCTGGTCGAGGAAATTCAAGGTGTATTTCGACAGGGACTGGACCACGGGCTCGGGAACGCGCGGGGCCAGCACTTTACTGGCAGCCGGCAACCCCCAGAAATAGGCAGCCAGCAATATCAGCACGGCGGCCGCCAGGGCCGCCACCGCCCATGACCAGCGCGCCTGCAGCCGCACTACCGGCGAATCGGCGAAACCGGCCGCTGTCAGCCAGTCGGCGAAGGCCCGGTGGTCGGTGATTTCGCACACCGCCCCGTCAGGCAGGCGCAGCAGGCGCGGGGCTCGGCCCAGCGGTTCGGAAATTTCCACTTGTGTGCGCTGTATCCGTCGCTCACCGAAAGCACCGCGGACAACGATCTCCCCACCCTCGGCCAGCAGTTCGACCGCTTGCCGTCGCGGCGTGCGTCCGTCGAAAAAACTGGCCGGAAGGCCACTCACAGGCCGATGTCCAGATCGAACATTTCCGCCGCTTGATCACCGACCGCCGGGGCAGCGGTCGCCTCGGCAGCCACGAAGTCGTCGAGGCTGCCGGCGACGGCCAGCGCCAGGTACTTGGCGCGGAAGCGGGCGACGCGCACGCGGGCCCAGGGAATGAACAGGCCGAGCGTGACGAGAATGCCCAACCAGTTCACCAAGGTCAGCCCGATATAGCCGCCGATCGGCAAGCGGCTGACGAAGGCGTGCGGTCCCAGGCGGGTGCTGCTCCACACGGCATTGGCCGTGCGGCACTGGATATAGGGTACGACCACGGTCAGGATCAGCAGGTACAGGGCGGGAATAAACATGAAGGAAAAAATGACCAAAAAAGGTGGCGACGCCGCCAGCAACACCACCGCCAGCACCGGCAGCAGGAAAATGCCGTAGATCTCGCCGATACCGACCGCGCATGCGAGTGGCGTAGCACCAAAGTGAGTGTTGTCGAGCACGAATTTGCGTAATTGCCGATAGAACAACGGAAAAGCCAGGAATAGCGTGAACAGGGTCAGCAGGCCGTAGCCGATGAAAACCTTGGCCGCCTGGCCATAGGTGCCGTGGAAGGAAAAGCGCAGGCCACGGTAGCTGGTGTTGTGGGCGCGAAAGCGGAAGGCCTTGACCGCCAGCCAGGGTACGACCGGCACCAGGAGCAGCAGGGCCAGGCCGTAAGCCGCTGGACCGGCATTCTTCGCCAGCGACAGCCCGATCAGCAGCAAGAGGGCGATGATCCGCCCCTTGAGGATGCGAATTGGTTGGCCGTGGTAGTCGAACCCCGAACCGTCGAGCAGCAGGTTGCGGTGAAAGTACTGCTCGCGCCGTACCTTGGCCCAGGCCGAATAAATGCCGAGGGTGACGATGCTCAACAGCAGGTTGACGATCCAGATGCGGAAATATTCGCCGCCATCGCCAGAGAAGCTGAAATTCTCCTCGCCTCCCTGCTCGGCGTCGGCCGCTGCCACAGCGGGCGCCCGCGGCACGGCCGGCGGCGCCGGTGGGGCATTGCCGGCAGCCTGCGCCACGGTCGCCGGCGATTTCAACTGCGCGTCGTAAGCGGCGCGGGCCTGCGGATCGCCGAGCGTGGCAATGGCCTGGCGCAGCGCGTCGAGTTCCGCCGGGTCCGGCTGCTCCGGCGTATGCAGGCGTTGGCGGAAAGTCTCGATCCGCTCCCGATAAGCCGCCTTGATTTCGTCCAGTGTGGCTTCCGGGGTGACTCCGAGAATGTCGTAATGTGTCGCAGCCTGCCCGTTGATCATGTTCCCCCCATTTGTCGCTGTTGACGCTTCTGATGGCGAGGCATTCTAGCCAACCGGGCTGCCATTGTCATGGCCGCGCCCGGAGCCGGCCGGGGAGATTCGCACCGGAATTCTCGGAGATCACGCCACTTCGTCAATCCACGCCTGCTGGATGGCTTCCAGAATCTTTTCGCCGCAGTGCTTGGGGTCGTCGTCGAAGCCGGGCAAGCCCAGCACCCAGTCACGCAGGTCGACGAAATTGATCTGCAACGGATCCTTGTCCGGATGGGCGTCGGCCAGTTCGATGGCGATGTCGTTGATGTCGGTCCATTTCATTTTTTGTGTCCCTCCTTCGCCATATTGATGCTGTACTTGGGAATCTCGACCACCAGCGACGTCTTGCCGACGATGGCCTGGCACCCCAGGCGGGAATTCGGTTCCAAGCCCCAGGCCTTGTCCAGCAGGTCTTCCTCGTTCTCCTCGGCCGGATTCAGCGAGGCGAAGCCCTCGCGGACAATCACATGGCAGGTGGTGCAGGCGCAGGACATCTCGCAAGCGTGATCGAGCTCGATGCCGTTCTTGAGCAGGTTCAGGCAGATCGACTTGCCCTCCTCGGCCTCGATGAGGGCGCCGTCCGGGCAACTCTCGACATGCGGCAACACGATGAGCTGCGTCATCAAGCTTCTCCCATCTTGATTTCATCGACCTTGCGGCCCGCGAGCACTTTCTTGATGCTTTGATCCATGCGGCGGTGGGCGAATTCCTGGGTTTCGAAGCCGAGGTCGTCCATGGCGATGTTGATCGTGCGGCGGTTATCGCCGGCCGCCGCCGCACGCAGGCTGGCGATACTGGCGCGGATTTTCTCCTGCTCGGCAGCGTTCAGCAGGTGGGCATCCTCGGCCAGTGCCGCCTCGGTCGCCTCGATCATGCGCTCAGCCTCGACTTGGGCTTCGCGCAGGGCACGGGTCATGGCGTCGTCGCGAGCATGGGCCAGCGAATCCTGGAGCATGCCGGCGATCTCCTCGTCAGACAGGCCGTAAGACGGCTTCACCGTGACGCTAGCCTCGACGCCGGTGGTCTGCTCGCGGGCCGCGACCGACAACAGGCCGTCAGCATCAACCTGGAAAGTCACGCGGATGCGCGCCGCGCCGGCCACCATCGGCGGAATGCCGCGCAGTTCGAAGCGGGCCAGCGAGCGGCAATCGGCGACCATCTCGCGCTCGCCTTGGACAACGTGGATGGCCATCGCTGTCTGACCGTCCTTGAAGGTAGTGAATTCCTGGGCGCGCGCGGTCGGGATCGTGGCATTGCGCGGAATCACCTTCTCGGTCAGGCCGCCCATGGTTTCCAGACCGAGCGACAGCGGGATGACGTCGAGCAACAGCCAATCGTCCTTGCCGGTCTTGTTGCCGGCTAGCAGGTTAGCCTGGGTCGCGGCGCCAAGGGCGACGACCTTGTCCGGGTCGAGATTGGTCAGCGGTTCCTGACGGAAGAAATCGCCGACCGCCCTCTGAATCTGCGGCATGCGCGTAGCGCCACCGACCATAACGACACCCTTGACCTGATCGGAATGCAGCCCAGCGTCACGCAACGCCTTCTTGACCGGCTGCAGCGTCTTCGATACCAGCGTCTGGGTAATAGCGGCGAAGGTAGGAACATCGAGTTTCAGGTCGACCATCTCGTCGGTCGACAAGCGAGCGGTGATCGGCGCTTCCGGGTTCAGGGTCAGGAATTCCTTGGCTTCGCGACAACGCATCATCAGCAGCCGGGCATCCTCCGGCGTCAGCGGCTGCAACTTGGCCTGCTCGACCACCCAGCAATAGATGCGGTGATCGAAATCGTCGCCGCCGAGCGCCGAATCGCCGCCGGTAGCCAGGACTTCGAAGACGCCCTTGGTCAGCCTGAGAATGGAGATGTCGAAGGTGCCACCGCCGAGGTCGTACACCGCATAGACGCCCTCGGCCGCGTTGTCGAGGCCGTAGGCGATGGCGGCAGCAGTCGGCTCGTTCAACAGACGCAGCACATTCAGCCCGGCCAGGCGGGCAGCGTCCTTGGTGGCTTGGCGCTGAGCATCGTCGAAATAGGCCGGGACGGTAATCACCGCACCGACCAAATCGCCACCCAGCGCCGCCTCGGCGCGGGCCTTCAGGCTCCTGAGGATTTCCGCCGAGACCTCGACCGGACTCTTGATGCCGGCATGGGTACGCAGCTTGACCATGCCCGGTACCTCGACGAAATCGTAGGGCATGGCTTCGATGTGTGCGATGTCCTGGAGTCCGCGGCCCATGAAGCGCTTGACCGAGACGATGGTATGGCGCGGGTCGATCGCCTGGTTCCTCTGCGCCTCGTAGCCAACTTCAGCCGAGCCGTCGGCATGGTAGCGAACAACCGAGGGCAGCAACGGCCGCCCGCGCTCGTCGTTGAGGCAGACAGCCAAGCCGCTGCGCACGGTAGCGACCAGTGAATTGGTAGTGCCGAGATCGATGCCAATCGCCAACTTGTGCTCGTGTGGAGCCGCAGATGCGCCGGGTTCGGCGATTTGAAACAGAGCCATTGTTTAATTTTCCAGCGATGCCAGGGCATCGTCGATTTCAGAGAGGAGCTTTTCCAGGAACATCAAGCGGCGCACCCGGTCGGTAGCCAGCGCGAAATCCTTTTCGTCGTCGAGCAGATGCCCGACCTCGTCGTAACGGCCAGCCACGTCGCCGTGCAGCCGGTTGTGCAGGCGCTCCAACTCGTGGTGGTCGCCGCCGCTCCGCGCCTCCATCACCGCCTCGCGCCATTCCATTTGTTCGATCAAGAAATCGGCGGGCATCGCCGTATTATTCTCGGCCTGCAGGTCGTGGCCCGCCAATTCCAACAGGTAGCGCGCCCGGCCGAGCGGCTTTTTCAAGGTCTGGTAAGCCTCGTTAACCCGCGTCGCCCACTGCATGGACAAGCGCCGCTCGCTTTCCGAAGCATTGGCGAAACGATCGGGATGCACCTGGGCCTGCACGTCACGAAAACGCGAATCGAGTTCCGACACATTCAGCCGGAAAGCCCGTGACAGTTCAAACAGGGAGAAGAAATCGGTGGTCAGGTCCAACAGTCACCTCAGCATGGCGGCGCGTCAGACCGCGAAAACCTCAAAGCGAAGGCGAGGCTAGGCGAACCCCGCGCAGACAGTACGAATGTACGGCAAGCGGGGTTCAACGACGCCCCGCCGAGCCAGCACCTCACACGTTGAAGGACTCGCCGCAACCGCACTGATCCTTAACATTCGGGTTATTGAACTTGAAACCCTCGTTCAGTCCCTCGCGGGCAAAATCCAACTCCATACCGTCGAGGTAAGGCAAGCTCTTGGCATCGACAACAACCTTGACGCCGGCACTTTCAAAAACCAGGTCGTCCTCATTCACCTCGTCGACGAATTCCAGCTTGTAGGCCATGCCGGAGCAACCGGAAGTCCGCACGCCGAGGCGCAGGCCGATGCCCTTGCCACGCTTGGTCAGAAAATTGTTGACGTGTTTCGCCGCCGTGTCGGTCAAAGTGACGCCCATGCTCATTCTCCGTGCTTTTTCTTGTAATCCGCGACGGCTGCCTTGATGGCATCCTCGGCCAGGATCGAACAATGGATTTTAACCGGCGGCAACGCCAGTTCCTCGGCGATTTCGGTATTTTTGATGGTCAGCGCCTGGTCGACGGTCTTGCCCTTGACCCACTCAGTAACCAGCGACGACGAGGCGATCGCCGAACCGCAACCGTAGGTCTTGAACTTGGCATCCTCGATCACGCCAGCCTTGTTGACCTTGATCTGCAGCTTCATCACATCGCCGCAGGCCGGCGCACCAACCATACCGGTACCGACGCCATCATCTTCCTTGTTGAAGGAGCCGACGTTACGCGGGTTTTCATAATGGTCGATGACTTTTACGCTATAGCTCATGTTATTTCTCCTGAATTCTGTGGTTCATTTCCGCCACTAGACGACTCAATGGGCGGCCCACTGAACGGTGCTCAAATCAATGCCTTCCTGCACCATTTCCCATAGCGGCGATAGTTCCCGCAACTTGCCAATTTTCGCGTGCAATAGATTGATTACGTAATCGACTTCTTCTTCAGTCGTAAACCGGCCGATGCTGAAGCGGATCGAGCTGTGCGCCAGTTCGTCGTCGCGGCCGAGCGCCCGCAACACGTAGGACGGTTCCAGGCTGGCCGAGGTGCAGGCCGAACCGGAGGAAACCGCCAAGTCCTTGATGGCCATCATCATCGATTCGCCTTCGACGTAGGCAAAGCTGATGTTCAGGTTGTGCGGCACACGATGGACCATGTCGCCATTGACGTAGGTCGCCTCAATATCTTCAAGTCCTTTCAGAAGTTTATCGCGCAACTTTTTGATTTGTTTGCTTTCTTCCGCCATTTCCTCCTTGGCCAAACGGAAAGCCTCGCCCATGCCGACAATCTGGTGCGCGGCCAGCGTGCCGGAGCGGAAACCGCGCTCGTGACCACCACCGTGCATCTGTGCCTCAAGACGAACGCGCGGCTTGCGGCGCACGTACAGGGCGCCGATGCCTTTCGGGCCGTAGGTCTTGTGGGCCGAGAAACTCATCAGGTCGACTTTGAGCTGGGCAAGGTCGATGTCGACCTTGCCGGTGGCCTGAGCGGCATCGACGTGGAAAATCACGCCCTTCTCGCGGCAAATCTCGCCCAGCTCGGCGATCGGCTGGACGACGCCAATCTCGTTGTTGACGAACATCACCGAGGCCAGCACGGTGTCCGGACGGATCGCCGCCTTGAACACCTCCAGGTCGAGCAGGCCGTTGGCCTGGACATCGAGATAGGTAGCCTCGAAGCCCTGGCGCTCCAGCTCACGCACGGTGTCGAGCACGGCCTTGTGCTCGGTCTTGACGGTGATGATGTGCTTGCCCTTGGTGCCGGCGTAGAAATTGGCGGCGCCCTTGATGGCGAGATTGTTGGACTCGGTGGCCCCGGAAGTCCAGACGATTTCCTTCGGATCGGCATTGACCAGCGCCGCGACCTGCTCGCGCGCCTCTTCCACCGCCGCGTCGGCCACCCAGCCGAAGCTGTGCGAACGCGAGGCCGGATTGCCGTAGAGCTCGCACAGATAAGGAATCATTTTTTCGGCAACGCGCGGATCGACCGGACTGGTCGCCGAGTAATCCAGGTAGATGGGCAGTTTCATCGTCATTCTCGCTAGGGTCGGGTTATTCAGACGGCCATTGCCGTCAGTTCGTGCAGGCGTCCGACTGTAACCTGCACGGCATTGATGAATTGTTCGATATCGGCGACCTCGTTACCGGTACCGAGGCTGACCCGTACCGCGCCGCGGGCGAATTCCGGCGCCACGCCCATCGCCCGCAACACGTGCGACGGCTCCGGATTGGCACTGGAACAGGCAGCGCCGCTGGCCACGGCAAAACCCGCGCGGTCGAGCTTGCCGACCAGCGTCTCGCCATCGATATCGCGGAAAGCGAAACAGGTGGTATTGGGCAGGCGCTCGGCCGACGCGGCGAAAACATGGGCGCCCAGCGCCGCCAAGCCGGATTCCAGACGCTCGCGCAGGCTACGCAGACGTTCCGCCCGTTCGGCAAGGCCTTGCGCCGCAAGTTCCGCGGCAACGCCGAAACCGACGATGGCCGGCACGTTCTCGGTACCTGAACGCAGGCCGCGCTCGTGACCGCCACCGGCGATCTGCGGCTGCAACTCGACGCGCTTGTCGACGATCAGCGCCGCGGCGCCCTTCGGGCCGTTGATCTTGTGCGCCGACACGGTCAGCGCATGCACGCCAGCGGCATTCAGCGTGCGGAAATCGAGCGGTAACTTACCAAAGGCCTGCACCGCGTCACTGTGGAACCAGGCACCGGTGGCGCGGGCCGCCGCAGCCAGCGCGGCAACATCGTGCACCACACCGGTCTCGTTGTTGGCCGCCATCACCGACACCAGGGCCGGCTTCGTTTGCAGGGCGCGCAGATAATCCTCGCCGTCGATGCGCCCGGCACCGTCGACCGCTATTTCGCGCAGCGTCCAGCCTTGCCGGGCCAATTGCACCGCCGGCTTCAACACGCAAGGATGCTCGACAGCGCTGACGGCGATGACACCAGCCTTGCGACTGGCCGCCGCGCCCTTGACGAACAGGTTGTTGGCCTCGCTGCCGCCGCTGACAAAAACCACTTCGGTCGGATGCGCGCCGAGCGCGGCTGCCACCTTCTGCCGCGCCTCGTCGACCGCTTGGCGCGCCCGCCGCCCGTACTCGTGCCGGCTCGACGCATTGCCGCACAGGCTTTCCAGCCACGGCAGCATGGCCGCCAGTACGGCCGGAGCGAGCGGCGTGGTGGCGTTGTGGTCGAGATAGATGGGCTGGAACATGGCGATCAGGCGGCCGCAGCGGCCTTTTCCCGTGTACCGCGCAGACGTGGCTGCGGGCCAAGACGCTTGTCCTCGATGGCGACCGACGACTGGGCGGCTAGCTTCAGCTTCTGCCGCTCAACCAGTTCACCCAGCGTCACCGAGGCGAGGTAATCGAACATCTTTGAATTGAGCGTCGACCACAGGTCGTGCGTCATGCAAGGATGCTCGCCGTGGCAGTTCTCGCGGCCACCGCATTGGGTGGCGTCGAGTTGTTCGTCCACGGCGCGGATGATGTCGGCCACCGTCACCTGGTTCAGCGGCCGGGCAATACAGTAGCCGCCGCCGGGGCCGCGCACGCTATCGACCAGCTTGCAGCGGCGCAACTTGCCGAACAGTTGTTCGAGATAGGAAAGCGAAATCTTCTGCCGCTCGCTGATGCCGGCCAGCGCAACCGGCCCCTCCGCCCCGCGCAGGGCTAGATCCATCATGGCAGTAACGGCGAAGCGACCTTTGGTAGTCAAACGCATTGCAGTACTCCGGTCAATAACCCAGTGTTGTAGTCAACTATAAACAAACCAGACAAAATTAGTCAACTATTTTGCTCAGGTATTGCGGATCGAAACCGTCTGCCGCCTGTACATCCTTGTCGCACTTGACCCCCTGGGCGTCGAGCGCGCGCAGCAGCGATTCCAGCCGGCGGTCGGTTTCGGCGGCATGATCGAGCAGGCCGTGGATGGCCTTGACCAGCGGATCGTCCTGGTCGCCGCCGACAGCGTAAGCGGAAAAACCCATTTTTTCGGCCTGCGCCTCACGCTGCCGGCCCTCCTCCGAATGGTCGATGATCCGCGCCGGATTGCCGACGGCGGTGGCCCCGGCCGGCACCGGCTTGGTGACCACTGCGTTGGAACCGACCCTGGCCCCGGCGGCAATGGTGATCGGCCCGAGCACCTTGGCCCCGGCGCCGACGACCACGCCATCGCCCAGCGTCGGATGGCGCTTGCCCTTGTTCCATGACGTGCCGCCCAGCGTGACACCGTGATAGAGCGTCACGTCGTCGCCGATCTCGGCGGTTTCGCCAATGACCACGCCCATGCCGTGATCGATGAAAAAGCGCCGGCCAATCTGTGCCGCCGGATGGATTTCAATACCGGTGGCGAAGCGCGCGAGATAGCCGACGAAACGCGCCAGCCAGCGCAGGCGATAGCCCCACAGCCAGTGCGCGAAACGGTGCAGGATCAGGGCGTGGATGCCCGGGTAACAGGTCAGGACTTCCCAGAAGGAACGCGCCGCCGGATCGCGGCCGAAAACCGCGCGGATATCCTCGTTCAACACCCGGAACATGAAGCCCGATCTCCCTTGCCCAAAAAAAGCAATTTTAAAAAACCTGACTGAATTTGTCAGCTATTTTCCGGAAAGCTGCCCCGGGCAAGCTGCTTTATGATCGCGCATGCTGCTACCTGAATCCTTCCATCCATGCCCCGTCACGCCATTCATATGCCCCGCTTTCCCGAATGCTGGCAAAGTTGCGGCTCCTGCGCCGCCGGTCCGGTCTTCATTCTCGAACTGGCGATACAGGTCGGTGACTGGGTGGAGCGCGACGAAACGATCCTGACGCTGGAAACCGGCAAGGTGGCGCTGGACATTCCTTCGCCGTGGTCCGGGCGGGTTGTCGAAGTGCATGTCGCAGCGGGCGATACCGTCGATGAAGGGGCGCTGCTGGCAACGCTGGCAACGCTGGCAACGCTGGCAACAGATTGAGCGTTCATTCGCTGCCGCCAACAGCCAACTATCGTTCGCCGCCGCCCACGCCCTCGCCCCGGAACATGGCTGGCGTCAGGTCGTGTTTCTGCAACAGGCGATAGAACTCGGTGCGGTTGCGATCGGCAATCCGGGCGGCGTCGGCAACGTTGCCGTCGGTCAGTTTGAGCAGCTGAACCAGATAATTGCGCTCGAAACGCTGCTTGGCCTCGGCGTAGTTCAGGGTTTCCATGGCCGGCACGCGGAGCGCCCGCTGAACCAGCGACAGCGGTATCAGCGGCGTCGAAGTCAAGGCACAGCTTTGCTCGACCACGTTGTAGAGTTGCCGGACGTTGCCCGGCCAGGAAGCGGCGGCCAGGGCTTCGAGCGCATCCGGCGCGAAGCCGGTGATCGGCTTGCCGTATTTGGCGGCAACCTGCTGGACGAAATGGGCGGCCAGCATCGGGATGTCCTCCCGCCGCTCGTCCAGCGGCGGCAGGGTCAGCGACACGACGTCGAGCCGGTAATAGAGGTCTTCGCGGAACTGCCCCTCGGCCATGGCGGCATCGAGATCGCGGTGGGTGGCCGAGAGCAGGCGGACATCGACCGGCTCGGCGCGGGTCGCCCCGACCGGGCGCACGACCCGCTCCTGCAAGACGCGCAGCAGCTTGACTTGCAGCGACAGCGGCATGTCGCCGATTTCGTCGAGGAACAGCGTGCCGCGATTGGCCTCCTGGATCAGGCCGACGCGGCTGGTAGCGGCGCCGGTGAAGGCGCCCTTGACGTGGCCGAACAGTTCGGATTCCAGCAATTGCTCGGGAATGGCGCCGCAATTGATGGCGACGAAAGGGCCACCGGCGCGCGGGCTGGCGCGATGGATGGCGCGCGCGAGAATTTCCTTGCCGGTGCCGCTTTCGCCCCGGATGAGGATGCTGGCGTCGGATTGGGCGACCATGCGCGCCTCGGCCATCAGTTCGGCCATGCGGTTGCTGCAAAAAACGATGCCTTCGAGCCAGTCGCCCGCCGTTCCGGTGCTGTTGGTGGTCCGCTTGTCGGAAGCCAATCCCGGCGTCGAGAGGTTGAGCGCCTGGTCGATCTTGGCCAGCAGCGTCTGGCTGTCGAAGGGTTTGGTCAGGTAGCCGAACACCCCTTTCGAGGTGGCCGCCACGGCATCGGGTATGGTGCCGTGCGCGGTCAACAGGATGACCGGCAGGCTGGGCCGGGTGGCGCGGATTTCCTCGAACAGCGCCAGCCCGTCGCGGCCCGGCAGACGAACGTCGCTGACGACGACCCGTGGCGCCTCAACGGCAATCCGGGCCAGCGCCTCTTCCGCCGAACCCACCGCCGACACCTTGAAACCGCGCGCTTTCAGGCGGATCGCCAGCAGCCGGAGAATGTCCTCGTCGTCGTCGACGACCAGAATATGGGCGCCGTCCGCCGTCATCGCTGGCCTCCTTGGGCGCCTTGCTCCACTCGCGGCCGAGGCGCCGACAGGCTGCGCTCGATATCGGCCAGGCTCTTGAGCTTTTCCTGGAGTTCCTGGGCCTTGCGCTGGCTTTCCTTGAGCAACTGGCCTTGACGCTCCAGCGCTCCTTCCTGACGCAGGCGTTCGTTATCGAGGCGCTGGCGCTCGTTGTCGAGGCGCAAACGCTCGCCGTACTGATCGGCCAGCAATTGCGCCAAGGGGTGCAATTCGACGGCGGCCGGCTCGTTCGAGCGCAAGATTTGCTCGACCAGCGCCAAGGCTTTGGCGGTATCGGCTTGGCCAAGCGGATGGCCAAGCGCCATGGCCAGACGGATCTGGTTCGCCGGCTCGGCCGGCAAGGTTGCCAGAAGGCTGCGTTCCCTGGCCAGTTCGGCTGCATTCAGGCGACCCAGCAATTGGTAGTAGGCCAAGGGCGGCGCGACGCGTGGTGTTTCGACGGCCGGCGCGTGGCTCGCCGGCGCTGGCGTCTGGGCGCAACCGGCCGCCAACAGCGCAAGCAGGCTCAGGATACTGATCGATCGGCGGCGGCCAAGCGCCGCCCGTTCTGGGAAGTCAATTTTCATCCGGTATTTCCACAATAAAATGCCCTCCCCGTTCGACTGGCATCACCGCCACCACGCCCCCCATGGCGCCAACCAGTTCGCGCACGATGGATAAACCGACGCCGCTGCCCTGGCGCGGCAGCGGCGCCTCGCGTTTGCCCTGAACGAAGGGATCAAAGATACGCTGGCGATCTTCCGGCGCCACCCCCGGTCCCTGGTCGATGCATTCGAAACGCAGCACGCCTTCGGAGCGCGCCAGAACCAGCCTGACCTCGCCGCCTTCGGGACTGAAATCGATGGCGTTCGACAGCAAGTTGTCGAGCGCCACGGCCAGCTTGTCGGCATCGATCAGCGCCGGACCCGAGGCCGGCGCCTCGACGACAACACTCACCTGCCGCGACTGGGCATGCAATTCGCGGCGCTTGACCACGCCGGCCAGAACCTTGTGCGGATCGCCGCTTTCCAGATGCAGCTTGCGCGCCTCGAAAGCCGTCCCGTTAAGGCTGAGCAGGCTTTCGATCTGGCGCTGCAAACCATGCACATTATGTTGCAGGATATCGACGACCTCGCGCTGATTTTCCCCCAACGGCCCGGGAACTTCCTCGCGCAACAAGGCAATGCCTTCCTTCAGCGCCGTCAGCGGCGTTTTCAATTCGTGCGAAACATGACGCAGCGCCTGCTCCCGATCGGCCTCCAGATCGGCCAGGCGCTGGCGCAGCCAGTCCAGGCGGCGGCCGAGCTGGCGCAGATCGTCCGGCCCGCCGACCTGCACGGCCTCGTCGAAACGACTGGCGCCAAGGCGGCCGATGGCCCGCTCCAGTTGCCGCACGGGGCGGACCAGCCACCAGCCCATGGCCAGCGCGACCAGCAAGGCGCCGCCCAAGGCCAGCAGAATCTGCCCCCCCAGGCGCAAACGATGCGCTTCCAATTCGCCGAGCAAATGCGTGTTCCGGCTTTCGATCCAGCGCTGACCGGCCTGCTTGAGCAAATCGTTCAATTCCATCAGGCGTGCCAGGAAAGGCGCCAGCTCATCCCTGCCAATCCGCTTGTCAAGGCCACCACGCAACGCCGCGGCGACCATCCGCCAACCGCCGAGAAAGGGCGTCAGAGGCTCGGCTGTCAAGCTGTCGAGGCGATCGACGAGTACCAGCGACTGGCTCAGGTGTTCATCGAAACGCTGGCGAAACAGTGGATCCTCAAGCACCAGATATTGCCGCGCGCTGCGCTCGATATCGACGCTGCGCTCGGCCAATTCCTGGATCGCGGCCGTCAACAGAATCGCCTGCTCGCTGTTGCGGCGATTCTGCTCGACCAGCGTTTCGACCAGCATCCAGCTACGCAAAGCCACGCCGCCAAGCAACAGCACAATGAGGGCAACGCCCGCCAGCATGCCCTGGCGAAAGGAAATTCGAATCATCCCAAGCGCTGGAAAGGAAATAGGAACGGTAGTTTAGCCTTTTCGATCAATTTGGCCAGCCTCCCGTTTATGCCAAACGACACATCCTGGCGATCAACAACAATAAATAAATCAAAGCGATAATAAATCGCCGCCTGAGCAAGTATCCGCGCCCGGCTGTTTTTGGGCGCACTCTTGGGTACACTGTCGCCCTTTCATCGTTTTCGGACAGTTTCATGGCTCAATATGTGATGTCGATGCTCCGCGTGAGCAAGGTCGTCCCGCCCAAGCGGCAGATCATCAAGGACATTTCCCTCTCCTTCTTTCCCGGCGCCAAGATCGGCCTGCTCGGCCTCAACGGCGCCGGCAAATCGACCGTGCTGAAGATCATGGCCGGCGTCGAGAAGGAATACGACGGCGAAGTGCAGTGGCAGCCGAACATCTCGATCGGCTATCTGGCGCAGGAGCCGCAGCTCGATCCGGACAAGACGGTCAGGGAAGAAGTCGAATCAGCTCTTGGCGAAGTGATGCAGGCCCAGGCCAAGCTCGATGAGGTCTATGCCGCCTACGCCGACCCCGAAGCCGATTTCGACAAGTTGGCCGAGGAACAGGCCCGGCTGGAGGCGATCATCGCCACCTCGGGCGCCGACGTCGAGCACCAGATGGAAATCGCTGCCGACGCCCTGCGCCTGCCCGCCTGGGAAGCCAGGATCGGCGTGTTGTCCGGCGGCGAGAAGCGGCGCGTGGCACTGGCCAAGCTGTTGCTCGCCAAGCCCGACATGCTGCTGCTGGACGAGCCGACCAACCACCTCGACGCCGAGTCGGTCGAATGGCTGGAACAATTCCTCGTCCGCTTCCCCGGCACCGTCGTCGCCGTCACCCATGACCGCTACTTCCTCGACAACGCCGCCGAATGGATTCTCGAACTCGACCGCGGCGAGGGCATCCCGTGGAAGGGCAATTACTCGTCTTGGCTGGAACAGAAGGAAGCCCGCCTGGAGCAGGAGCAGAAGCAGGAAGCCGCCCGCATGAAGGCGATGAAACAGGAACTGGAATGGGTGCGCTCCAACCCGAAGGCACGCCAAGCCAAATCCAAGGCCCGCCTGTCGCGCTTCGAGGAAATGTCGTCTTTTGAGTACCAGAAGCGCAACGAGACGCAGGAAATCTTCATTCCGGTCGGCGAGCGCCTGGGCGACCAGGTCATCGAGTTCACCGGCGTCAGCAAGTCCTTCGGCGACAAGCTGCTGATCGACAACCTCAATTTCACCATTCCGCCCGGCGCCATCGTCGGCATCATCGGCCCCAACGGCGCCGGTAAGTCGACGCTGTTCAAGATGATCACCGGCCAGCAGCAGCCCGATTCCGGCGCGGTCAATATCGGCCAGACGGTGAAGCTAGCCTACGTCGACCAGTCACGCGATTGTCTCGATGGCAACAAAACGGTCTTTGAAGAACTGGCCCAGGGCAGCGACATTCTGCAAATCGGCAAATTCGAGATGCCCAGCCGCGCCTACATCGGTCGTTTCAACTTCAAGGGCGGCGACCAGGGCAAACAGGTCGGCAAGCTCTCCGGCGGCGAGCGCGGCCGCCTGCATCTGGCCAAAACCCTGATGACCGGCGGCAACGTGCTGCTGCTCGACGAACCTTCCAACGACCTCGACGTCGAAACGCTGCGCGCGCTGGAAGACGCGCTGCTGGAATTCCCCGGTTGCGCACTGGTCATCTCGCACGACCGCTGGTTCCTCGACCGCATCTGCACGCACATCCTGGCCGCCGAAGGCGAGTCGCAATGGACTTTCTTCACCGGCAACTACCAGGAATACGAGGAAGACAAGAAAAAGCGGCTGGGCGAGGAAGGCGCCAAGCCGAAACGCATCCGCTACAAGCCGATCAGCCGCTGAACGCAGCGCCCTGCCGCGACAGGGTAGACGTAAAACGGGCGCCGCTACGGCGCCCGTTTCTTTTTACCTGCCCGCCATTGTGCAAGGCGGCGACAGCAAATACCGGTCAGTGCTTGAGGCTGGCTGAAAAGACAGCACGGCTCTTTTCGGAAAACGAGAATTCATTGAAGGCGCGCTCGATCTCAGCTTCGTTGCTGCCTTGCGAACGGTCTTCGAAACAGATGCCGATGGTCTTGCCATTGGCGGCGAGTGTCTGAAAAGCGTAACGCCAACGCTGGGCTTCCGCCAGCCGCTCGCGCAATTCAGCCTCATTGGAAATTGCAATGCCAGCCTCTTTCAGGGAATCCAGGAATTGTTCGAAGGATTCGTTGCTCAGACTACCCATTTGGTTCTCCGTAGAAGTTCGGTGCGCCAGCACCATGTTGCGAATAACGACGCGATTTCGATTCGGTTGACACGAAAGTCAGCGATCGTTGAATGCGATAATCGCGCCCCATGAAGAAGCCGAACGTCCCTGCCGCGAATTTGCCTGCAATCCCGGAGATTCGTCCCGGACAGTCCATCGAACTGCTCAAGGAACTACACATCCTGACCCGCGACGGCAAACTCAACCAAGACAGCCGCCGCAAACTGAAACAGGTCTATCACCTCGTCCAATTCATCGAGCCGCTGCTGGCCGATGCCGAAACCCTGGTCGATCACGGCGCCGGTAAATCCTATCTCGGCTTCATCCTGTATGACCTATGTATCAAGAATCGTGCCAGCGGCGAAATCATCGGTATCGAAAGCCGCCCCGAGCTGGTCGCCAAATCCCGCGAATTGGCCGTCCGGCTTGGCTTTCCGCGCATGCGCTTCGTCGCCTGCACGGTCGAGGAGTCGCTGGCATCGAGCGAACTGCCGGCTCGCGTCGATGTCGTCACCGCGCTACACGCCTGCAATACGGCGACCGACGATGCGATCCGTTTCGCCCTCTCCCGACAGGCCCGGCACATCGTCCTTGTCCCCTGCTGCCAAGCCGAAGTCGCCGCCGCGATGCGGGCCAGGAAGAACGAATCGCTAGGCAAAACACCGCTGTCCGAACTGTGGCGGCATCCGCTGCATACCCGCGAACTGGGCAGCCACTTGACCAACGTGCTGCGCTGCCTGCTGCTCGAAGCGCATGGTTACGATGTGACTGTCACCGAGTTGGTCGGTTGGGAACATTCCATGAAAAACGAGCTGATCATCGCCAGCCGGCGCGGCACACCGCGGAAAAACGCCCGCCAGCGGGCCGAGGCCATCCTGCGTGAGTTCAACATCGAGGAACTCGTTGGGCGGTTTACCTACTAAGACCGCCATGACCCGTACCCACCATCCCCTCGAACTGCTCGCCCCGGCCAAAAACGCCGAATTCGGCATCGAAGCCATCAAGCACGGCGCCGATGCCGTCTATATCGGCGGCCCGACTTTTGGCGCTCGCTACGGCGCCGGCAACGATGTCGCCAAAATCAGACAGCTATGCGATTTCGCTCACCGCTACCGGGCCAAGGTCTTCGTTGCGCTCAACACCATCCTGCACGACACGGAACTCGAAAGCGCCCGGCGGCTGGCCTGGGATTTATACGCCGCCGGCGCCGACGCCCTGATCATCCAGGACGTGGGCCTGCTCGAACTCGACCTGCCGCCGATCCAGCTCCACGCCTCGACCCAGGCCGATATCCGCCATCCGGCCAAGGCCAGATTCCTGGCTGACGTCGGCTTCTCGCAAATCATCCTGGCGCGTGAAATGAGCCTCGACGAAATCGCCGCCGTGGCCGCGCAAACCGACATCGCATTGGAATATTTCGTGCATGGCGCGCTGTGTGTCGCTTATTCCGGACAGTGCTACATCAGCCACGCTCATACCGGGCGCAGCGCCAATCGCGGCGAATGCTCGCAGGCCTGTCGCCTGCCCTACACCCTGGTCGACGACAAGGGCCGGACGATCCGCGAGAACCAGCACCTGCTGTCGATGAAGGACAACAACCAGAGCGGCAACCTGCTGGCGCTGATCGAGGCCGGTGTCTCATCGTTCAAGATTGAGGGGCGATTGAAGGATCTCTCCTACGTCAAGAACATCACTGCCCACTATCGCCAACTGCTCGACGAGATCATCGCCGGCAACCCGCAGTACCGCCGCGCCTCGTCCGGGCAGACGACCTTCACCTTCACGCCGCGCCCGGACAAGACCTTCAACCGCGGCTACACCGACTATTTCGCCACCGGCCGCCAGGATGATATCGGCGCTTTCGACTCGCCGGCCTTCGTCGGTGAACTGATTGGCGAAGTCGCCGCGCTCGGTGACGGTTGGCTCGAAATCGCTACTACAGAGGAATTCCATAACGGCGACGGCGTCTGCTTCTATGATGCGCACGGCAACGCCCAGGGCATGCGCATCAACCGCGTCGATGGCCGACGCCTCTACCCAGCCGAGATGCCGGCCGAGCTGACCGCAGGCGCCACCTTGTTCCGCAACCGCGACCAAGCATTCGAACGGGCGCTGGAAAAGGAATCGGCCGAGCGCCGGGTGCGCGTCTGGCCGCGCCTGGCCGAAACGACCGACAACTTTGTGTTGACACTACGCGACGAGGACGGCGTGACGGCCAGCGCCGAACTGGCCAAGGACGGCAAGATCGGCCGCGAGTTGGCGCAGCACCCGGAACAGGCAATGGACAAGCTGCGCGAGAACCTCGGCAAGTTTGGCAACACGATGTTCGCCGCCGCAGCGGTCGAACTGGCGTTGACGCAGCCATGGTTCCTACCGCTCGGCGCCATTAACGCGCTGCGCCGCACCGCCGCCGAACGGCTGGAAACCGCCCGTATCGCCAGCCACCCGCGCCCACCGCGCGCGACACCGACGGCGATGCCGGCCCCCTATCCGCAAGAAGAACTGAGCTATCTCGGCAACGTCTTCAACGCCAAGGCCCGCGCCTTCTACGAAAAACACGGCGTCAAGCTGATCGAGGAGGCCTACGAGGCCGGCCACGAAAAAGGCATGGTCTCACTGATGATTACCCGCCACTGCCTGCGTTACAGCTTCAACCTCTGTCCGAAGGAAATCAAGCACCTGAAGCCGGACCCGATGACGCTCATCAACGGCAGCGAGAAACTGATACTCAAGTTCGACTGCAAGGCCTGCGAAATGCACGTCATCGGCAAGATGAAGAAAGGCGTCAGGCTCAACTTGGGAAGCATCCGTCCGGCCTGACATGCAACCGACCGCCTGCCTCTCCAGCCGCCAACCGATGAGCAAGCACCGCTTGGCCCGGCGATATCACGGCGAGGTGGCGCTCGGCCTGTCTCAGCCTGTTAGGGCATTTGGTTCCACGATTCCGGCGCTGAACCGGCATGACGGCCGGACGTCAGCCGCTCCTCACTCCCCCATGCCGGCCTGCAGTACCGCCGGATGCAGTTCCACCTGCTGGCGGTCACTACCCAACCAAACGACGCCGTCCTGGATCGTGCATTGCAGCTTCATGCTGCGCTCGGCCAGGGAAGCCAGGGCCTTACCCTCCTCCGCCGCCAGTTGCAGCACGTGCAGATTTTTCTGACCACCGACCTTGGCGGCGGTCTGCTGCCACCAGATGTCGGCGCCCCGCCCGCCATAGGCCAATACGACGACCTGGCGGGCGCGATTGCAGGCGCGGCGGATGTCCTTCTCGTCCGGCAGGCCGACATCGATCCAGCATGCGATGGCACCGGTGGCGTCGACATCCTGCAGGTCGGCCTCGTCCTCGGTCGACAAGCCGCGGCCGAAAGCCAGCGTCGGCGATGCGTTGAGAGCGAAGGCCAGTAGCCGGACCATCATCCGCTCGTCGGTTTCCGACGGATGGCGCGCTAACGTCAGCGCATGCTCGGCGAAATAGCCGCGGTCGAGATCGGCCAGTTGCAGTTCGGCCTTGAAGATGGTGGATTTGAGTGCCATGCGGGCGAGCGGCGAAAAAGCGCGGATTATCCCATGCGGTCGCCCCCGCCGCCGTCCGGAATTCGGTACCGTCCATTACGCTGGCATGACCACCGACAAGAAACAACAAATAATTTATTAATGAAATATTTTTAAGTAAAATAAAACTGTTTTGTTTCTGGAAAAGCGCGTAGACATCATGCGTAGCATTCTTCCTCTCATCGGTTTAACCGCCCTGATCGGCCTTGCCGGCTGCGCGAGCATGGGCGACAACGCGCCGCAGGCGAAATTGCTCGATGCCAACACGCTGGAAACCGGCTTGCCCCCGACACAAGCGCAGTGGCCCTCCGAGCATTGGTGGGAACGCTACGGCGATCCCCAACTCGACAAGTTGATCGATACCGCCCTGCACGACAGTCCCAGTCTGCGCATCGCCGAGGCGCGCGTGCGGCAGGCACAAGGCATCTCGAACATCGCCGAGGCAACGACGCTGCCAGGTGGCGGCATTAGCGCCTCGTTCTCGCGCGAACTGTTCTCCAGCACTGATTTCATTCCGCCGCCCTGGGCCGGCAATTACGACTGGCGTAACAGCCTCACCGCCAATGTCAGCTACGACCTCGATTTGTGGGGCCGCAACCGTAGCGCGCTCGCCGCCGCTGTGGCCGAAACCCGTGTCGCGGAGGCCGAATCGCAGATGGCGAGGCTCGGACTGGAGAACCGCATCGTCCGCGCTTATCTGCAACTGGCGCTACGCTACACACTGAAAAATTCTCTGGAGGAGACGCTCAAAAATCGTCAGCGCGCGCTCGACATCACGCGCCGAAAGCAAGCCGCCGGCCTGGCAACCGAAGTCGAAATCAGCCAGCTCGAAGCGGCGATTCCACGGCTACAGACACAGATCGAGCAGCACGCGGAAGCGATCACCCTGCTCTGCCACCAGCTTTCGGCGCTGATCGGCCAAGGGCCGGCAGCGGGCGAGGACATCCAGCGCCCGACGCTGAACCTCGCTAACAACGATTGGCTGCACCTACCGACCAACGTACCCGCTGATCTGATCGGCCACCGGCCCGATGTCGCCGCACGGCGCTGGGGCGCGGAAGCGGCAGCGCGCGACATCGATGTCGCCAAGGCCGCCTTCTACCCGAACATCAACCTGATGGCCTTCATCGGCTTCCAGGCTGTCGGCCTCAGTCACTTCATCAATAACGACTCGGCGGTGCGCGGCATCGGTCCGGCCATCTCGCTGCCGATCTTCGACGGCGCCCGCCTGCGCGGCAATCTGGCGGCGCATACCGCCGGCTACGACGTCGCCGTGGAAAGCTATAACCAGACGGTGCTGCACGCACTCGAAAACGTCGCCGGCGCTCTGGCTTCGGCGCAATCGGCGCAACAGCAGAAGCGTCTGAGCGACGCCGGTGTCGTTGCCGCGAAAAGGGCGCACGACCTTGCCCGTAAGGGCCATGCGGCCGGCCTCACCGATTTTCTGGTGGTCCTGAGCAGCGAAGTCGACTTGATCCAGCAACAGGACATGCAAGCGGTCGTCATGTCGTACCGCTTACAGAGCTACGCCGACCTGATGCTCGCCCTGGGCGGCGGATGGAGCGGCGCTTTGCCACCGCAGGAGCAACAACCATGAAAACCTTCAAGTCCACCGAGCACCGTATCGCGCGTTGTGGCGAGCGCATGTTGGATTATCCCGTGCGACTCGTAACCTTGAACCGTCTCGCCTACCACGTGCAGAAGCGCACCCAGGACAGGCTTGCCGCGGCGCTCAGGCAATATGACATAACCACCGTCGGCTACACCGCGCTGATGGTGCTCTACGGCTCCGCAGACGAAACTCAGCGGGCCTCCGAGCTTGGCGAAGCCTGCTCGGAAAAACCAGCCAACATGACGCGCATCTGCAACGACCTCGCCGCGCGCGGTCTGATCGACCGCCGCAGCAGCGACACCGACCGGCGCGGTGTGGTCATCTCGCTCACCGCCGCCGGCCGCGCATTGGTCGAGAGCATTTCGCCGGAATACCGGGCCATCGTCGAACGGAGTTATGCCGGCATCGACGCAGTTTCGCTGCAACAGTGCGAGCGCATGCTGCGCCGCCAGCTCGATAATCTTGCGGACTAGCATGAACGAAGCCGCACATCCCATCCGCGCCAATCCGCTATTCGCGGTGCTGGCCGACTGGCGAACAAGCGAATGGCCACGCTGGCTGTTCGTCATCAAGGTTCTGCTGGCGGCCTTTCTGGCACTGTGGATCGCCTTTTTCCTCGGCTTCGATTCACCGCGCAGTGCCATGCTCACGGTATTCATCGTCGCGCTGCCGAGTACCGGCATGGCGCTGGAAAAAAGTGCTTACCGGCTGATCGGCACGCTGGTCGGCTCGATCGCGGCGCTCACCCTGATCGGTCTGTTCGGTCAGCATGCGCCCCTGCTGTTCCTCGCGCTGGCGACGTGGGCAGGACTGTGCACCGCCGGCGCGGCTTACATGCGCAATGCCCGCTCCTACGGCTTCGTGCTGTCCGGTTACACCGCCTGCATGATCGTGCTGCCGTCGATCAGCCATCCGCTCGGGGTATTCGATGTGACGATCGCGCGCGTCACCGAAATCTCGCTCGGCATTCTCTGCTACGCGCTAGTGAACGACGTACTTTTTCCCAACCACCAGAGCGACCAGCTCGTGTTCAGGGTACGCGGCCTCTACACGGCTTTCGCCACGCTATGCCGCGACGCGATGCGCCACCGGATCACGCGCGAAGAACTCGAACAGCGCCATCTGCAAATCTCCGCCGACGCCGCCGTGCTGGAAGCGGAACGCCTCGCCGCCCTCTTTGAAGCCGGCGACATTCGCCTGCGCAGCCGCAAACTGCACGCGCTGCACACCGCCACCGTGGCGACGCTAACCACTTTTCATACCCTGCACCAACTCATGGAGCGCCTGCGCAACCGCGCCGATTCACCGATTCCGGCGCTGCTGCAACCGCTGTTCCAGGCCTTCACGGACGCACTGATGATCGGCGACGAGCCGGCGCGCAACGCGGCAGAGGCAGAGGTAACGCTGGGCAAGCTCAATCTGCTGCTGCGCGGTCTGCCGCTCATCTGCGAATCGCTGCGCGCCGAACACGGCGCCATGCTGGACACGTACCGCCGCCTCGATCTCGATACCGCGCTCGAACTGCTGCAACGTTTCGCCGCCGAGTATCGCGCGCTGGTCGCCATCTACATGGCGCTGCCCAACAACCGCGATCGCGAAAACGAGAAAGATCTCCCTGCTCCCGTATACCACTCCAGCACGCCGCGCATCATCGCCCTTGCCGCCGGCCTGCGTAACGCTGCCACCCTGCTGATACTGGGTTTCGCCTGGTACGCGCTGAACTGGCCGAGTGCAACCGGCGCGGTATTGCTGGCGACGATTTTCTGCGGCCTCGCCGCCTCGTCGCCGACGCCGACCCGCATGATTCAGGCCATCATGAAAGGCTTCCTGCTCGGCGGACCTTTCGCCTTCATCTGCGCCTTCTTCATCCTCGATCGCGTCGAAGGTTTCCCCATGCTCATTGTCGGCATGGCACCGTTCGTCGCCATCGGCGCGTATATCTCCACCTTGCCCGGTCGCACCGGCATAGGCACCGGCTTCAACATGATGTTCGCGCAAATGGTCGCACCGGAAAACCAGATGCGCTTCGACATCGCCAATTTCATCAACGACGCCAGCGCGCAAATCATCGGCCTGCTATTGGCCAGCCTGATGTTCGCGCTGATTCTGCCGGAGCATCGCGTGGGATCGCTGCGCCATACCCTCGCCGCGCTGTGGGAGGAAGCCGAGCGGGTATGCAGCGCTGCATCGGTCACGCTGCGCCACGAGTTTGAAAGCCGTATCCACGACCTGTTCCACCAGCTCGGCCTCGGCGGAAAACCAGACGCGACAAAACGCGCCATCGCCAACCAGGCGCTGACACTGCTCGAACTCGGCCATGCCGTGATCAGCCTGCGCCACGAACTCGAAACACAGTCTTTCCCTGTAGCGGTGCATGACGCAATACAGCGCGTCGTAAAACGAATGTCGGCATTCTTTCATCGACCGGACGAGACCACGCGCCTCGCCACCATCGCCGCGCTCGACGACGCTCTGCGCGCCTGCACCGAAATACCCGACGCCGCACGCCTGCGGACCGAGCTACATCTGCTGCGCGTCGGCCTGCTCGACGACCCCGCCTCGCTTTCCAAGGAGCTTCCCGATGCCGCGTGAGATTGAAATTCTCGGCGCCTTCGTGCCCGGCCTGCTCATCGTCGGGCTGCTCGCCGCCGTCGTGCAAGTCGGCCTCGACTGGCTGTGCGCCCACTACAACATCTATCGCCACGTCTGGCATCGCTCCCTGTTTCGCGTCTGCATGTTCGTCTGCGCCTGGGGCGGGCTGAGCCTGATTCTGCTTCACTGATCTTCTGGATACCTCATGAAAACCTTTGCCCGCTATGCCATCACTGCCGCGATCGTCATCGTCGCCCTGCTGTTCGGCAAATACCTGTGGGACGACAACATTTACGCGCCGTGGACGCGCGACGGCCGCGTCAAGGCCAACGTCATCAACATCGCGGCGGACGTATCCGGCATCGTGACCAGTGTGCCGGTGCATGACAATCAGTTCGTCAAGCAGGGCGAGGTGCTATTCACCATCGATAAAAACCGCTACGCCGACGCCCTGGCGCAAGCCGAAGCCACGCTCACCGCGCAAAACGCCGAGAAGCTCATGCGTGGCCGC
The DNA here is from genome assembly GCA_031260295.1 of Azonexus sp. Classification (GTDB taxonomy): domain Bacteria; phylum Pseudomonadota; class Gammaproteobacteria; order Burkholderiales; family Rhodocyclaceae; genus Azonexus. The sequence continues at coordinate 18,853 of JAIRKE010000001.1, read as the reverse complement.
GAAGCCGCGCGCCGCGCCAACCTGGATAGCTCCATCGTCACCAGCGAAAGCCGCGAATCGGCGGATTCCCTCGCCAGCATCGCCGCCGCCAAATACCAGGCGGCACAGGCGGCACGCGATACGGCCAGACTCAATCTCGAACGCACCGAGGTGCGCGCGCCGACGGACGGTTACGTCACCAACCTGCGCGTCTTCGTCGGCGATTTCGCCAGCGCCGGCGCCTCCCGTCTGGCCCTGATCGAGGCCAATTCCTTCTATGTCGAGGGCTATTTCGAGGAAACCAAGCTACCCCGGATCGCGGTCGGCGACACGGTCGAATTGCGCTTCCTCAGCGCTCTGCCTGACCTCAAAGGCCATGTCGAAAGCATTGCGCGCGGCATCACCGACCGCGACGCGGCGACCGGGCGCGAACTGCTCGCCGACGTCAATCCAACTTTCAACTGGGTGCGGCTGGCGCAACGCATTCCGGTGCGCGTGCGCATCGACGACCTGCCTGCCGATCACCGCCTGTCGGCGGGAATGACCTGCACGGTCGTGGTCAAGCCGCGGTGAATTTTTCCTTGTTCCGGCGTTGAGCCGGCGGCCCGGATTCCCCGCCCGCCGGCAGGCGATGCGGGAAATCCGGCGCCAGGATGCCTTACTGTGCCGGTCCCTTGCGGATCAGACCCAGCGGCGCACCAAGCGGCAGCACCACGCGCCCGAAGTAGTTGTTCAGGAAGATGGCGCCGGCTGCGTAGAAGCCGATCAGCGAAATCAGAAATTCCGACCATGCCGCCAGCGGATTGAAGACTTCCTTCGCGATGCCGAGCGACGCCATGCCCAGCGAGAACAACAAGACGTTGATCAGCACCAGGATCGCGGCAAAGGCTTTGTTGGCCTCGAACGCGGCAACCATCACGAACAACGAGAAGAACAGATAGGCGAAGCAGGCAAAGGCGAACTGGCGCGGATCGGCACTCTCGCCGACCGGACCGAACCAGCCGAGCGTCATCGCCCAATGGATGGCGACGGCGGCCCAGAACAGGCCATAGGCGCCGAGCACGATGGCCCCGAAATAATTGTTCTTCTTGAAGTCGACGCTGGACGCCCAGATCTGGGCGGCCGACCCGAGGCAGATCGCCCACGGAATGATGAAGGAAAAACCGCTGGTCCAGCCCATCTTGGCCGACGAGGCAACGAAAGTCGTCAACGACAGCCCGAATACGCCCAGCGCCGTCGGATCCGACAACATCATCCGGGTTTCGGTGAAGGCGGAAGAATTTTGTGTGCTCATGTAATGCTCTCCTAAATACCCGGTCGATCAACCGGAGCGCCGGAAAACCGACGCTGGCCGGCTGCGCCTCCCTGGGCACTCTGTTTTTATGTACCGGCCCGCACGCCAGAAGCGGAACGATATCTTGTCATCGTTCACGTTCCGTCCCGCCGCGTGGATCGGCGCTTGGTTCTGCACCTGCCTGCCCGGCGAACAAGGGCAAGCGATGCAGACTCTCCAGCATACACCGGCCAAGACCGGTAACGGCTGTTACAGAGCCAGATTTATAATCACGCCATCCCTCTCTCCAGCACATCATGCGCCCGTTCTTTGCCCCCCTGCTGCTCAGTGGCAGCCTCGCGTTCGCCAGCCTCGCCACCCATGCCGAAGTCATCGACATCGACAACGCCGAACTGGCCCAGCTCATGCAACAAGGCGTGCCAGTCATCGACATCCGTCTGCAAGCAGAATGGGAAGAAACCGGCATCGTCGCCGGTAGCAAGTTAAATACCTTCTTCGATGAGCGCGGCTACGCCGACCCAGCGGCCTGGCTGGAGAAGATCAAGCCCTACACCAAGGCAGACCAGCCGGTCATCGTCATCTGCCGCACCGGCAACCGTACCCGCGCCGTCAGCCGCTTCCTGTCGCAGCAGGCCGGCTACGCTACCGTCTACAACGTCAAGGCCGGCATCAAGGGCTGGATTCAGGACAACCTGCCGGTCGCGCCAGCAACCCCCGAAATCGCCGCCTGCCGCAGCGCCGGAACTTGCTGAACTGGGAGAAACCGAGATGTTTACGATCAACGCCCGATATGCCGGATGCGAAGCCTCCGGTAGTCTTGATTGCGCAAGCAGAGAACGCCGCCTCGCGGACTGGCAAGGCCAGAGAACCGGGCGATGGGCATATGCATGCCATTGGATTACATAAGACCCGGCGTACCGCCTGCTGACGGGCAAGCAGGGCGCAACATGCTTAACGCATTGCGCCGGTCGTTCGAGCAATCGATTCCGGCGGGATGGCGTAATGCGCTTTGCTTATTGCGCCCTTGAGCTGTTGGGGTTCGCTTCGCTCACCACCAACCTACGGCTGCGGGTAGCGGAGAATCAGCCGGCGTGGCGCTTGACCCAGGTCACGTAGCGGTCGACCCAGCTCTGCACAAAGGCCCGGCTGCCGACGCCGATATTGCCGTCCGCGTCGAAGAAGCCATCCTTGGCATGGATGAAGGCTTCTGGCTGGCCCAAGGTGGGCACATCAAGGTAAGCGAGGATGTTGCGCAAGTGCTGCTGCGCCAGCGCCGTACCAATGGCCCCGACCGAGACGCCGACGACGCCGGCCGGCTTGCCACCCCAGACGCTCTGGCCGTAGGGACGTGAGCCGTGGTCGAGGGCATTCTTCAGCACGCCGGGAATCGAGCGGTTGTATTCCGGGGTCACGAATAGCAGGCCCTGCGCTGCCTTGATCTCGCCTTTCAGGCGCGTCACTGCCGGTGCCGGGCGGTCGTCATCGTCCTGGTTGTAGAGCGGCAGGTCGCCGATCGCCACCTGCTTGAAGGAAAATTCGGCCGGCGCCAGGCGGGCGATGGCGGTAGCCAGCTTGCGGTTGAAGGAGTCCTGGCGCAGGCTCCCGACAATGACGGCGATTTGGTATTGGCTCATGAGCTTCTCCTGTGATGGTGGGTGACAAAAAAAGGGGGGTGATTCCCAGCCGGGCCCGCTGCGCTCAGCGTTACGCCAGGCCGGCGGCGATCTCGGCGTGGCGTGGGCAACTGGTCAGGTGGTCGTTGACTAGCCCGGCCGATTGCATCAGCGCGTAGCAGATGGTACTCCCAACGAATTTGAAGCCAGCCTTTTGCAGGGCCTTGCTCATTGCATCCGACTGCGTCGTGCGCGCCGGCACCTCGGCAAGGTGGGTCCAATGGTTGACGATCGGCTCGCCGTCGACGAACTGCCATAAGAAATCGGCCAGCGAGCCGCCGCCGGCATGCAGCGCCAGACAGGCGCAGGCATTGCCGACGGCGGCGGCGACCTTGGCCCGGTTGCGGACGATGCCCGAATCGGCCAGCAGTGCGGCGACCTTGGCTTCGTCGTAAGCGGCGATCTTGGCCGGGTCAAAACCGTCGAAGGCACGCCGGTAGTTCTCCCGCTTTTTCAGGATCGTCGCCCACGACAGCCCGGCCTGGGCGCCTTCGAGCAGCAGCAGTTCGAACAGCGCGCGCTCGTCCTTCAGCGGCACACCCCATTCCGTATCGTGATAGTGGCGGTAGAGTTCGGACCCCTCGCACCACGGACAGCGTTCACCGTTCATTCGCCTATTGCTCCTTTTCTGCTGGCACCCGCCCGAGTTGCCAGCCCAACACACCCCACAGCACCGCCACCGGCGCCGCGATCAGGGCGATGGCCGACGCGCCCAGGCCGAGCGCGCCGAAGCCCGCATAGATCCAGCCACTGAGCAAATCGCCGCCGCGATAGACGGCGGCATCGATGAAAGCTTTCGATTTGTAGCGCTGCTCGCGCGTCAGCCTAGTGAACAGAACCTCACGTGCCGGCTTGGCCAACGCATGGCGGCTGCTGTCGTAAAGTACGCGAACCACCAGCAGCGCCGCCAGGGCACCGCCGGCCCCGGTATTGCCGAGGACAACAAAACCGAGCACAGCGATGGCCGGCAGCACGGCCAGCGTCGCCCCAACACCGAGGCGGGCGAGGATACGGGCGGTCAGCAGGAGCTGGGTGACAATGGTGACGACATTGACGGCGAGATCGATGCGCGCCAGGAAGGCTCGGCGCGCGGCACGGTCGGCAATGGCCTCGCCGACCAGATGCGACTGCACGAAGTAGAGGATGGTCGAAGCGAAGGTCATCAGCAAAATCCACAGCGCGATGCGGCGCAGGGCCGGCGAACGGAAGACCGGACCGATGCCGCTCCAGGCGCTGCCACCGATGGGCGCGGGCGGTGCACGACGCAGCGTTGCCGGCGCCTGCTCGGCGTGGCGGTCGAGGGCGCGGCCCAGGCGGCCGGCCGCTTCCAACGGCAGCACGGCGAGCAGGAGCAGCAGGAACACCGGCAGCACCGGCGCCAGCAACGCCGTTGTCGTCGAGCCGGCGATACCGCCGAGCGAAGCGCCGACAGCAATGAAGCCAAACAAGCGCTCGCCTTGTTCATCGCGAAACAGATCGACGACCAGGCCCCAGAAGACGGCGACCACGAACAGCGCGAAGACGCTGACCCAAACGTAGAAGACGCGGTCGATCCAGGGCCGTGCCGACTCCGGCAAGAGCAGCAGCGCCAGATAGAACAGCACCAGGTTGACGGCAAAAAAGCGGTTGGTCAGCGGGATGAACACCGCCCGGGAAAGGCGGGCAACGACCATCGAGTACAACGGCACGGCCAGCATCATGACCAGGAACACCGCCGTCCACAGCACTTGCAGATTGCCGCGGTCGGCAGCGCCGATCTCGTCACGCACCGGACGCAGCAGGTAATAGGCGAACAGGATGGCGAAGCCGTAGGCAGTGGCCAGCAGCACCGGCACCGCCTCACCTTGGCGAAACGGCACCAGCCGGGCGAGCAGTCCGGCCATCATTCTCCTTCGTCATTCCCTGCGAAAGCGGGAATGACAAGAAAAAACCACACCCTTCTCACGAGTTCAAGAAATCGCCACGGCTCCGCCAGAAGGCCGGCTCGGGAATGCGCCCAACCCCGGCGGCGGCGTTGTCGGCCATGTGCTCGGGCCGGCCGGTGGCAGGAATGACGCAAGTCACCGCCGGCTGGCTGAAGACGAATTTGAGCAGCAATTGCGCCCAACTTCCGGCCTCGATCTCGGCCGCCCAGGCCGGCAGCGGCCGGTCGCGCAGGCGGCGCAACAGCCCACCGCCACCGAACGGACGATTGATCAACACCGCCAGGCCGCGCTCGGCGGCAAGCGGCAGAATCAAGCGCTCGGCCTCGCGTTCATCGAGCGAATAGTTGATTTGCAAAAAATCGAGGCGCTCGGCGCGCAGCACCGCTGCCAGCTCATCGTAAGCGCCCGAGTGATAGTGGGTCACCCCGAGGTAGCGAATGCGTCCGGCCTGCTTCCATTCGCGCAGCGTCGCCAGTTGGTTGCGCCAATCGACGAGATTGTGCACCTGCATCAGGTCGAGCGGCTCGGCATGCAGTAGACGCAACGAAGTGTCCATCTGCCGCCGCCCGGTATCGGGGCCCTCGGTCCACACCTTGCTGGCGACAAAAGCCTGGCGTCGGCTGCCAGCAGCGGCCAGCAACTCGCCGATGGTTTCCTCGGCGCGGCCGTACATCGGCGAACTATCGATCACCGAACCATCAGCGGCGAACAGCGCCTCCAGCACGCCGGGCAGGCGGGCATATTCCGCCGAACCGGGCGCCACATCGAAAACCCGGTAAGTACCCAGTCCGATCACCGGCAGGCTTTCGCCGCTAACCGGAATCGAGCGCCGCCGCATGACCGGCGCGGCCGCTACCGCCCCGCCGCCGAACAGTAACCCAGCCGCAGCGCCGGCCGCCAGGCGCAGAAAATCGGCCCGACTCATAGCCGGCCCGTTCACGACGCGCTCCCAACCGCACGGACAGACAACCGGCGGTAGGCTAACGGCATGGCAGAGAACAGCATGGCGTTCATTTCTCCCTCCCGGCAGAGTCGATGACTATCCGACCATACTACTCTATTCGCCGTGGATGCCAGCTTGCGACCGCTGGCTCCCGGAATTTGGCTGGAACAACCTGAATACCCGGTTTATGCTAAAAAGCCCGACCGCACAAACAAAAACAGCCCCGAAGGGCTGTATTTGCGGCACTTGGCGGAGACGGAGGGATTCGAACCCTCGATGCAGGTTTTGCCCGCATGCTCCCTTAGCAGGGGAGTGCCTTCGACCTCTCGGCCACGTCTCCTAACCGTCTTGCAACGGAGGCGCGGATGATATCGGGTCCGCGCCGGAAGGTCAAATGGACTGGTCGAGGCCGAAGGTGCGATGCAGCACGCGGACGGCCAGTTCCAGGTATTTTTCGTCGAGGACGACGGAAATCTTGATTTCCGAGGTCGAGATCATCTGGATGTTGATGCCCTCGTCGGCCAGCGCCTTGAACATCTTGGAGGCGACGCCCGGATGCGAGCGCATGCCGACGCCGACGGCGGAAACTTTGCAAATCTTGTTGTCGCCGGTCACCTGGCGGGCGCCCAGTTCAGCCTTGACCTTCTCCAGGATGCCCTGGGCCTTGGCGAAGTCGCCACGGTTGACGGTGAAGGAGAAGTCGGTGGTGCCGTCGTGGCCGACGTTCTGGATGATCATGTCGACGTCGATGTTGGCTTCGGCGATGGCACCCAGGATCTGATAAGCGATGCCCGGCTTGTCGGGAACGCCGAGCATCGTCAGCTTGGCTTCGTCGCGGTTGAACGCGATACCGGAAATGATCGGTTGTTCCATATTCTTGTCTTCCTCAACGGTGATCAGCGTACCTTCCCCTTCGTCCTGGAAGCTGGAAAGAACACGCAGTTTGACTTTGTACTTGCCGGCGAACTCGACCGAGCGAATCTGCAGCACTTTCGATCCGAGGCTGGCCATTTCCAGCATTTCCTCGAAGGTGACGGTGTCGAGCTTGCGGGCTTCCGGCACGACGCGCGGGTCGGTGGTGTAGACACCGTCGACATCGGTGTAAATCTGGCACTCGTCGGCCTTCAGCGCTGCCGCCAGGGCAACGCCTGAGGTATCGGAACCGCCACGGCCCAGCGTGGTGACGTTGCCGTCGGCGTCGACACCTTGGAAGCCAGCAACGACAACGATCATGCCGGCATCGAGGTCGCGACGCATGTTGGATTCGTCGATGGACAGGATGCGCGCCTTGGTAAACGTGTTGTCGGTCAGCACCTTGACCTGGCCGCCGGTGTAGCTGCGGGCCGGAACGCCGATTTCCTTGAGGGCCATCGACAGCAGGCCGATGGTGACCTGCTCGCCGGTGGCGCAGACCTGGTCCAGTTCGCGCGGATCGGGGTTGGCCGAAATTTCCTTGGCCAGTGCGATCAGCTTGTTGGTTTCGCCGCTCATCGCGGAGACGACCACCACGACCTGGTGGCCCTGGGCGCGGAACCTGGCCACGCGCTTGGCAACGTTCTTGATGCGCTCGGGGTTGCCGACCGACGTGCCGCCGTACTTTTGAACAATCAACGCCATGGATTTATCCGGGTAAACGTTGGAAACAAGAAAACGAGGGAAAAGCAGGGCGAATTCTACCCCAGACCTGCCTCTTTCCCAATAACGACCCGATCTCAGAGATCGGCCAGCACCCGCAGGTGGGCGCCGACGCTGCGCGCCAGCGAGGTCATCACGTAACCGCCTTCGAGCATTGAGACCAGACGCTTGTCGCACATTTCGGCGGCCAGCTTCTTCAGGTGCTCGGTGCACCAAGCGAAATCCTTCTCGACCAACTTGAGGCCACCCATGTCATCTTCATAGTGGGCATCGAAACCGGCCGAGATGAAGATCATCTGCGGCTTGAACTCCTGGAGGCGCGGCGTCCACGCTTGCAGCACCGCGTCGCGGAATTCATCGCCGCCGCACCCCGAGGCGAGCGGCACGTTGCACATATTGGCGGCCGGATGGTCGGCGCCGGAATAAGGATAGAAGGGGTGCTGGAAGATGCCGCACATCAGGATGCGCTCATCGCCGGCGCAGCAGTCATCGGTGCCGTTGCCGTGATGGGCGTCGAAATCGATGATGGCGACGCGTTCCAGGCCGTGCGCCTTCAACGCATGCCGGGCGGCGACAGAGATGTTGTTGAAGAAGCAGAAGCCCATTGCATTGGTCTTCTCGGCATGGTGGCCTGGCGGACGCACCGCGCAAAAAGCATTTTCGCACTCACCGCCGAGCACCAGGTCGACCGCCAGGCAACCGGCGCCGGCGGCGCGCAGGGCCGCCTGCCAGGTATGGGGATTCATCGCCGTATCAGGATCGAGATGAACGATGCCGTGTTCCGGCGAGGCGCGTTTGACGCGCTCCAGATGGGAGGCCGGATGAACGCGCAGCAGTTGTTCGAAGGTGGCCAGCGGCGCGTCGTGGTAGACGAAGTAGGCGTCGATGCCTTGGGCGATCAGGTGATCGTGGATGGCGGTGAGACGTTGCGGGCACTCCGGGTGATGCGAACCCATGTCGTGCAACTGGCAGTCGCGATGGGTGATGAAAGCCGTGCTGGTCACTGGTATCTTTCTCTCTCTGCAATCCGGCGCATTGGGCGGCGCACGTTGAGTTGTCATTATCGTCCGATTCCTCGCCGCGCTTCAAGCATTAGAATCCGCCTCTATGGTCATGAAGAAAGTCCCCATGTCGACACCTCTGCTCTCCGCTAGCCCTCGCCCCCTGGCTCCCGTTCTTGCCCGCGCCGACGAGATCATCCTCGGCAAATCGACGGAAATCCGCCTGGCCGTGGCCTGCCTGCTGGCCGGCGGGCATCTGCTGATCGAGGATCTGCCCGGTCTGGGCAAGACCACCCTGGCCCAGACCCTGGCCCATCTGCTCGGCCTGCAATTTTCGCGCATCCAGTTCACCAGCGACCTGCTGCCGGCCGACATCACCGGCGTCTCGATCTTCGAGCGCGAGCGCAGCGAATTCCGCTTCCTGCCCGGCCCGATTTTCTCGCAACTGCTGCTCGCCGACGAGATCAACCGGGCCACGCCAAAAACCCAGAGCGCCCTGCTCGAAGCCATGGAGGAAGGCCAAGTCACCGCCGAGGGCGAAACGCGTCGGCTGCCGCAACCTTTCTTCGTCATCGCCACGCAGAATCCGGCGCACCAGATCGGCACCTTCCCGCTGCCGGAATCGCAACTCGACCGCTTCCTGATGCGCCTTGAACTCGGCTATCCCGACCAAGCCGCCGAGCGCCGCCTGCTGGCCGGCGGCGGTCAGCGCCAGCACCTCGACCAGTTGCTGCCGCTGCTCGACGCCAGCACCCTGCCCGGCCTGCAACGCGAAGTCGCCGCCGTGCATGCCGCCGAACCGCTGATCGATTACGTCCTGGCCTTGGTCGAAGCCAGCCGGCAGGCACCGGCCTTCCAGCACGGCCTCTCGCCGCGCGCCGGGCTCGGCCTGCTCGCCGCCGCCCGCGCCTGGGCCTGGCTGGCTGGGCGAAACATGGTCCTGCCCGACGACGTGCAGGCGGTGCTGCCGTCAGTGGCCCGTCACCGCCTGCGTTCGCTCCAGGGGAGCGACCATGCTTCGGCGGAGGATATCGCCGCACTGATCCGCAGCGTCGCCATTCCTTAAGCCGCCATGACCCTGTTCGCCACCCTTCGTCAACGCCTGTTCCGCTGGCAGAGCGACGGTACGGCGCCGACCCGGCTCGGCCAGCGACGCGTCTTCATCCTGCCGACCGGCGCCGGCCTGCTGTTCACCATCGCCCTGGTCGTGATGCTGATCGGCGCCATCAACTACACGCTGGCGCTCGGCCACGCCCTAGTTTTTCTGCTCGCCGGCATCGCCCTGAACGGCATGGTGCACACCTTCCGCAACCTGCACGGCCTAATCGTCACGCCGGGCCGTTGCGAACCCGTGTTCGCCGGTGAAATTGCGCACTTCCCGCTACGCCTCGGCAACGAGCGCAACAGTCCGCGCCTGGGGCTGGAACTCGAAGCCGCGCCTGGTGCCGGATCGACCCATGCCGACATCGCCGGTAACGAGATGCAGCGCGTCAGCCTGCCCTTGCCCGCCGAACGGCGCGGTTGGCTGAGCTTGCCACGGGTGCGGCTGTGGACGCGCTATCCGCTTGGCCTGTTTCGCGCCTGGAGCTATTTGCAGCCGGAAATGCGCTGCCTGGTCTATCCGGCGCCGCTGGCCTCGCCGCTGCCACCGGCGGTGCCGACCCTGCGCGGTGGCGAACACGGTAACGACGGCGGGGAGGAGGATTTCGCCGGTTTCCGCCTGCGCCAGCCGGCCGACTCGCCACGCCACGTGGCCTGGAAGGCGAGCGCCCGCGCCCCGTCCCGACCGCTCCTGGTCAAGCAATTCGCCGGTGGCGCCCAGGTCGAGTTGCGACTCGACTGGGATCTGACCAATCCCGCCCTACCAGCCGAAACCCGCCTGTCACTGCTCACCGGCTGGGTACTAGCGGCCGACGCGCTGGGCGCTTGCTATGCCCTGCGCCTGCCCGGTACCGATATTCCGGCCGGAACCGGCGAGCAGCACCGGCGCCGCTGCCTCGAAACCCTGGCCCTGGCAACCCTATGAGCACGCCGGCCAAGGAAGCCCTCGACCACTCGGCGACGCCCTGGCTGTTTCTCGCCGCGGTTGCCACCGTCGCCCCACATTTCGCGCACCAGCCGTCGTGGCTGAGCGTCTGTGTTGCGCTGACCTTCGCCTGGGGCGGCTGGCTGTGGTGGCAAGACCGGCGCCTGCCCGGGCGCTGGCTGCTGGTGCTGCTGGTCGCCGGCGGCTGTGCCGCGATCCTGGCCGAATTCCACACCCTGTTCGGACGCGACCCCGGCGTGGCACTGCTGGTCATGCTGATGGCGCTCAAGTTGCTCGAACTGAAAAGCCGGCGCGATGCCATCGTGGTGGTGATCCTCGGTTACTTCCTGCTGCTAACCCATTATTTCTACTCACAGAGCATTCCCACCGGCCTGTGGCTACTGACCGCCCTGTGGCTGGTCACCGCGACGCTGATCCGCGTGCACGGCGGCAGCGCCGCCACGACGCGCGGTACGCTACGCCACGCCGCCGTTCTCGCCGCTCAGTCCCTACCCTTCATGCTGGTGCTCTATCTGCTATTTCCGCGCATTCCCGGACCACTGTGGGGTCTGCCGCAGGATGCGCACGCCGGGCGCACCGGCCTGTCGGAAACGATGACCCCGGGCAACATCGCCAGCCTGGCCCAAAGCAGCGAGATCGCCTTCCGCGTGCTGTTCGACGGTGCGTTGCCGCCGCGCGACAAGCTGTACTGGCGCGGCCCGGTGCTCGAAGCATTCGATGGCCGGATCTGGCGCCCTTACCCTGGCGTGACGCCACACCCCCAACTCGCGTTACTGAGCCAACCAGTCGATTACCAGACCACGCTGGAAGGTCACAGCCAGCGCTGGCTACTGGCCCTCGACGCACCCAGCACACTGCCAGCCGATGCCATCCTCAGTGGCACGCTGACCGTCAACGCCCGTCAGCCGGTGGTCAATCGCCAGCGCCACCGCTTCAGCTCGGTTCTCGACTACCGCTTCAACGTCGAGGAGACCCAAGCAGTGCTGCAACGCAACCTGGCCCTGCCCGGCAACAATCCGCGCTCCGTCGACCTGGCCCGCCGCTGGCGAGCCGAGAACAGTTCGCCGCAAGCGCTGATCGATAAGGCGCTAGACCTGTTCGCCCGCGAATTTTTCTACACCCTGCGACCGCCGCTGCTCGGCGAAAACGGCATTGACGAGTTCCTGTTCACGACCCGGCGTGGTTTCTGCGAGCACTTTGCCGCCGCCTTCGTCGTACTGATGCGGGCGGGCGGCGTGCCGGCCCGCGTCGTCACCGGCTACCAGGGCGGCGAGCGCAATCCGGTCGATGGCTTTTTGGTCGTCCGCCAGTCGGACGCCCATGCCTGGGCCGAGGTCTGGCTGGCCGGTCGCGGCTGGGTCCGCGTCGACCCGACCGCCGCCGTGTCACCAAGCCGCATCGAGGCCGGCATCGCCGACGCGCTGCCGGCCGGCGAACCGCTGCCGGCGCTACTGCAGGTACGTACCGACTGGTTGCGCACCCTGCGCCACCGCTGGGAGGCGATCAACAATGCCTGGAACCAGCAGGTGATCGGTTTCGACCGCGAGCGGCAACGCGACCTGCTGGCCCGCTTCGGTCTGCCCGATGCCGACTGGCGCGACCTCGCCATCGCCCTCGGTACCGCTACCGCCCTGCTGCTGACGGCCAGCCTGGCCTGGGCGCTGTACCACCGGCCGCACCGCGACCCGGCGGCACGCTTGTGGCAAAAAGTCTTGCGCTACTTGGCCCGTAGACAAGTACACTGCGCGCCCTGGGAAACCCCGCTCGCCCTGGCTGTCCGCCTCAAAGCCGAGCGGCCCGAACTCGCCGAGCCGGTCGCGCAGGTCGTCGAGGCCTACCTGCTAGCCCGCTACGGCACCGCCTGCGATTTGAAGATGCTGCGCGCCGCCATCGCGCGCCTGCCCTGACGGAGATTTTCTTGAAGCTTTTTTTCGCCGCCCTGCTGTGTGCCGGGCTGTCCGCCCACGCCGTCGCCGGCGATGCGCTGCCGGCCTTCACCGACAATCCGGCAATCATCGATTTCGCGCACGATCTCGAACAACGCCACGGCTTCAACAGCGCCGAATTGCTCGGCCAGTTCACGCAAATCCGCCCCAATCCGCGCGTACTGCAACTGATAGCGCCGCCCGCTTCGCCGCAGCAACGCTCCTGGGAACGCTACCGGCCGCGCTTCATCAACGAGCGGCGCATCGACAACGGTGTCAGCTTCTGGCGGGAGCACCTGATCACGCTGGTCCGCGCCCGTACTTTTTACGGTGTGCCCGAGGAAATCATCGTCGCCATCATCGGCGTCGAAACCGAATACGGTCGCAACACGGGCGGCTTCGGCGTGCTCGAGGCGCTGACCACGCTGGCTTTCCACTATCCGCGACGGGCCGAATACTTCCGTACCGAGCTTGAGCAATTCCTGCTGCTGGCCCGCGAGAACCATCTCGATCCGCTGGCGGTCAAGGGTTCCTTCGCCGGCGCCATCGGCATTCCGCAATTCATGCCGGGCAGCCAGCGGCGCTTTGGCATCGACTTCGATGGCGATCAACGGGTCGACTTGAGCGGCAGTGTCGAGGACGCCATCGGCAGCGTCGCCCGCTTCCTCGAGCAGCACGGCTGGCAGCCCGGCCAGCCGATCGCCGTGCCGGCCAGCCTCCCCGGTCAGCCGGACCCGGCCTGGATCGAGGCCGGCATTCGCCCCAGCCTGCCGGTCGACCAATTGCAACGCCAGGGCGTCGTCGCCACGGCCGACCCGCAGGCGGTGGCGACGCTGGTCGATCTCGTCTCGCCCGGCAAAGCCACCGAATACTGGCTCGGCTTCGAGAATTTTTACGTGATCACCCGCTACAACCGCTCCAGTTTCTACGCCATGTCGGTTTTTCAGTTGGCCGAGGCGATTCGGCAGCGCATGGCGAACGATGTCACCGGCGGCAACGACGCTCGCTAAAGCAACGAATCGCGGGTGATATTGCCGCGCTTGATGATCTTGCGCAGGCGATCCAGACCTTCCATCTGAATCTGCCGAACCCGCTCGCGGGTCAGGCCGAGATCGCTGGCAATCAGGTCAAGGGTCGCCACCTCGGCCCCGCTGAGGCCGTAGCGACGCTCGATCACCGAGCGCTGGCGCTCGCTCAACTCACCCAGCCAATGATCGACTAGGCCGCCGACCTCACTCGATTGCAGCAGGCTTTCCGGATCGCGGCCGCTGTCGTCGGGAATCAATTCGGCCATCGTGTGGTTGGGATCGATTTCCAGCGGCGCGTCGAGCGAGGCGATGTGCTCGTTGAGCGACAGGATGCGGCGCACTTCCTCGACCGGGCGGTCGAGCAACAGCGCTACGCGCTGGACCGTCGCATCTCGGCGCTCGGCCGACTCCAGGTGGCGCATGGCGCGCAGCACGAGATTGATTTCCTTGACCACATGCACCGGCAAGCGGATGGTCCGCGACTGGTTCATGATGCCGCGCTCGATGCTCTGCCGAATCCACCAGGTGGCATAGGTGGAAAAACGAAAACCGCGCTCTGGATCGAATTTTTCCAGGGCGTGGATCAGGCCGAGATTGCCCTCCTCGATCAGGTCGAGCAGCGGAATGCCTCGGTTCAGATAGTGCTTGGCGATGTTCACGACGAGCCGCAGGTTGTGCTCGATCATCTTCTGCCGCGCCGCAAAATCGCCGGCTCGTACCCGGCGGGCGGTCGCCACTTCCTGCTCCGGCGTCAGCAGCGGCTTGGCGCCGATTTCATTCAGATATAACTGGGTAACGTCTTCGAGCAACTCCAGTTCGGGCGTTGCTGCCTCGACTTCATCCTCGGGCAGCAGGGCAGGATCCTGCGGCTCCGCGAAATCTTCGTCGTCGACGCGGGTACCCGGTTCGCTCATCTTTTCGGCAGGTATTGCGCGGGATCGACCGGCTTACCCTGCTTGCGGATCTCGAAATGCAGCTTCACCCTATCGGCGTCGGTATTGCCCATTTCCGCGATCTTCTGGCCCCGGGCGACCTGCTGGCCTTCCTTGACGAGAATCTTGCGGTTGTGGGCATAGGCCGAGAGGAAGGTGGCGTTGTGCTTGATGATCACCAACTCACCATAGCCGCGCAGGCCGGAACCGGCATAGACGACCTTGCCCTCGCCGGCGGCGATCACCGGGTCGCCGGCCTTGCCGGCGAAGTCGAGGCCCTTGTTGCTGGCCTCGCTGAACGGCGCGATGACGTTGCCAGCGGTCGGCCAGATCCATGGCACACTGTCCGGCCCGGTTGCCGGCGCTGGCGGCGTAGCCGGTTCGGGCTTCGTCTCGACGCGCGGCTGCTCGGCCGGCCGCGGCGATGTGTCGGCCGGGCGGTTCAGGCGGGCATAGGCTTCGTCCGAATACGGCTCCTTGCCGACTCGTGGTTCCTGCTTCAGGCCACCCGCCGACGCTGCCGCTGCCGGCGCATCGAGGGAACGCGCTTCGACACCGCCACCGCCACCGATCGGGGAGGCCACCACGGCGCCGTTACTGTCGGCGGTCGCGGCAACGGGCGGCAGCACCCGCAGAATCTGCCCTTCGTTGATCGCCGCCGGATCGGAGAGATTGTTCCAGGCGGCGATATCGCGGTAATCCTGGCCGTGTTCCATAGCGATGCGATACAAGGTATCGCCCCGCTTCACGGTGTAATAGCCGGGACCGCTGGGTTGGGGCTTGGCCTGGGCGGTCAAACTGCGGTCTACGGCCGGCGCCGGCTGCTGGCTGAAACAGCCGGCCAGCGCGACGGACAGGACGGACAAGGCAAAAAGAAGGACTCGAGTCATTGCGTTCCTGCGAGAAGCGGGACAAACCGAACGGCATCCAGCCGCTTTTCGACAAATCCCTGAGGCGTGCATTCAATCAAACTGAGGTATTGCTCCGTCGTCCCGACCGGCAATACCAGCCGGCCACCCGGCGCCAGTTGCTGGAGCAGCGCAGGCGGTACCCGCGAGCCAGCCGCTGCGACGATCATGCTATCGAAGGGCGCCGCTTCCGGCAATCCCATCTGGCCATCGGCATGCTTCAGGCGGACATTGAACTGCTGCAGCAGACGCATGTTGGTCTTGGCCTTTTCCAGCAGCGGCGCGATACGTTCGACGGCATAGACCTCGTCGGTCAATTGCCCCAATACCGCCGCCTGGTAACCGCAACCCGCCCCGACCTCAAGGGTCTTGCCGAGCGACGGACGCCCGTCGAGCAGCAATTCGATCATCCGGGCGACGATATAAGGCTGCGAAATGGTCTGCCCCATGCCCAGCGGCAAGGCATTGTCCTCGTAGGCACGCGATGCCAGGGCCTCCTCGACGAACAGATGGCGTGGCACGGCGTTCATCGCCGCCAGCACGGCTGCGTTGCGAATGCCTTTTTCGCGCAGCCGCTCGATCATCCGCGTCCGCGTCCGCTGCGAGGTCATGCCAATGCCGTGCAACACCACGCGATCACTTCATCCAGTCGCGCACGGCGCCCAGTTGCGCGGTATGCGTCAAATCGATTTGCAACGGCGTCACCGACACACAGCCGCGCTCGATTGCGTTGAAATCGGTGCCCGGCGCGGCATCGGCGGCGCCTCCGGCGGCGCCGATCCAGAATACCGTTTCGTTGCGTGGCGAGGTCATCCGCACCACCGGCTCGGCCTTGTGCCGCCGTCCCAGGCGGGTCACTTCCATACCCTGCAACTCGGCATAGGGAATATCCGGCACATTGACATTGAGCAGCACCGGCTGGCGAATCGGATCGCGGATAAAGCGCTCGACCAATTCGCGCGCCACCTGCCCCGCCGTTGCGTAATGGCGCCCCGCGAAACTGGTCAGCGAAATGGCGATCGACGGCAGCCCGAGCAAATATCCTTCGGTCGCCGCCGCGACGGTACCCGAATAAATGGTGTCGTCGCCCATATTGGCGCCGTGATTAATCCCGGAAACGACTATATCCGGCAACCTGTCCAGCATGCCCGCCACGGCCAAGTGAACGCAATCGGCCGGCGTACCGTTAACAAAGCAAAATCCGCTGTCCGCCCGCCGGAGAAATAGCGGCCGGTCGAGCGTCAACGAATTACTGGCGGCACTCCGATTCTGCTCAGGCGCGACAACGGTAATTTCACCCAGTCCGGTCAGCGCTTCGGCCAGTGCGGCCAAACCCGGGGCAAAATAACCGTCATCGTTACTGAGCAGAATATGCATCAATCAAACCAGAAGGCTATCGAGGCTACCACCGTTGGCCAACCACGCCTCGACCCATTTCGGCTTACGGCCCCGTCCGGTCCATTCCAGCTCGGCATTCTGCGGGTGACGATATTTCACGCGCACCTTGCTGACCGTGGCCGCCGCCTTACCCATCAGCTCCTCAAGGGTAAAGCCCCGCGCCTTGGCAAAAGCCCGCGCCTCGTTGAGAACAACGGTCTTTTCCTTGGACTCACGACGCTTCAACTCGCCCGGAATCTGCTGTTGCAAATCGCGCAATTGGGCAATGGACAAAGTGGACAAATCCATGATTACCTCCAGAACATTAAGGGTGGCGATAATTTAATTTGTCTGGCCGTATAAATCAACGAATAGAAATTAAAAAACCGGCAAAAGCCGGTCTTTTAATTTGGTCGGGGCGGCGGGATTCGAACTCGCGACCCCTTGCACCCCATGCAAGTGCGCTACCAGGCTGCGCTACGCCCCGACAAGCTTTCTATTATACCTGAAGTCGTAGCGATTCAAAGCCGCAACATGTCGATAATCGACTGCAATTCCTGACGCAAATTCCCGGTCGGCCTTTGCCCCGACTCCCTTTCCAGCGCAACACCTTTACCGACGCCCCCCCCTTCGTCGAGGCGATTACGCGCGCCGCTGATGGTAAACCCCTGATTGTAAAGTAGTTCCCGAATACGACGCACCAGCAGGACTTCGTGATGCTGGTAGTAGCGCCGGTTGCCGCGCCGCTTGACCGGCTTGAGCTGGTTGAATTCCTGCTCCCAGTAGCGCAGCACGTGCGGCTTGACGCCGCATAGCTCGCTGACTTCACCGATGGTGAAGTAGCGCTTGGCGGGAATGGGCGGCAGTTCGTCGCCGGACGAGACTTTAGGCTGGGGTTCCATCGAAGGCTAGCTCAACGTCCGACTTCAGCTTCTGACTGGCATGGAAAGTCACGACCCGCCGGGCCGTGATGGGAATTTCCTCGCCGGTCTTGGGATTGCGCCCAGGCCGCTGAGGCTTGTCGCGCAACTGGAAATTGCCAAAGCCCGACAGTTTGACCCCGTCGCCGGTTTCCAGCGAATTGCGGATTTCCTCAAAAAAGGCTTCGACCATGTCTTTGGCTTCGCGCTTGTTGAGACCCACTTTTTCAAAAAGCAGATCAGCAAGTTCGGCTTTGGTCAGCGTCATCTTTGTCTTTTCCATCAGGCACGCAGTTGAGCACCGAATGCCCGCTCAAGACAGGACACCAGTTGCTGCATCGCAGCATCAACTTCCGAATCTAGCAAAGTGCGTTGAGTATCTTGCATAACTATACGGAAAGCAAGACTTTTTTTGTTTTCCGGCACCCCTTTACCGGCGTACAGATCGAACAACTGGACATCGCGAACCAACTCTGGCTTGCCCTTTTGCAAGCCATCGAGTAGGGCCTGCAGCGGCAAGTCATGATCGACCACGACCGCCAGATCGCGAATGACTGGCTGGAATTTCGATACTTCAGCGAAGGCCGGTACCCGCGCCATCTTGAGGACGGCGAAATCTAGTTCAAAAACCACCGGCGCCTGCGGCAATTCGTACTTTTGCACCCACTGCGGATGCAATTCGCCGAGGATGCCGATCTCTCGACCTTCCAGCAACACGCGGGCGGCGCGGCCGGGATGCAAGGCCGGATACACCGCCTTTTCCCAACGCAGTTCGGCCGGCGCCAGCAGAGCTTCAAGATCGCCCTTGAGATCATAGAAATCAACCTTGCGCGCACCACCCGCCCAACCTTCCGGCAAAGCGCCGCCGTAAGCCAGGCCGGCCAGACGCCACGGCTGGCTGAAGCCGGCCACTGGAGCGCCCTGTGCGTCGCGGCTGAAGCAGCGCCCCAGTTCGAACAGGCGCACGCGGCCTTGCTTGCGCCGCAGATTGGTGACCAGATTGGCAACCAAGCCGCCAATCAGCGTCGAACGCATCACCGCCATCTGGCTGGCGATCGGATTGGCCAAGCGGATCAATTCGCTTTCCTCGGTCTTGCCAGCGAAATCGGCTTCCCAAGCGGTCTCGACAAAGGCGAAATTGACCACTTCCTGATATCCGCGGTCGGCCAGCATCTGGCGAATGCGGTAGGCCGGCCGCTGGGCCTCAGGCTGCGGCATCATCTTCATCCGGCCGCACGGCGCCGGCGCCGGGATGTTGTCGTACCC